>JAZUQO010000015.1:0-145386 GCA_045605725.1 Elusimicrobiaceae bacterium | reverse complement strand
CTCCAAATTGTGTAGAACCATTATTACAAGAACAATATCCGCCGTTTACACCACTGCTATTTGATACCCAACTCATTCCTTCAGGGCATTTACATGGTGAACCCGCTGCTACTGCTCCACCTGTATTAGTTGTGTTTGTATTCGCAGCACATTTACAATCGCCTAAGCCCGCTGAAGCACCGCCTCTAAAAGAATCACTACTACCTGCAGGGCAAGAGCAAGAACTCAAAACACCGCCACTCATAACTGCGGTAAAACCTTCATTACAAACACATTGTTTTGTTTCAGAATCAAAAGTAGAATATTTAGGGCAAGCAACACAAGTATTACCGCTTGCAACAGGTGTTGCTGCTGTGCAACATGTATCAATATCACCTACTGCATTGTAGAATTGATAGGCACATTCTGTACACTCTGTACCGTTCCACATAGGTTTATCCGCAGGACATTGGCAAACACCGTTTACCACGTTTTCGCATCCGCACTGTTTTGTATCGGAATTCCAATCTGACTTAGGCGGGCAAGGTACGCACTGTGTTCCATCAAAAATCGGGGCTTCTTCCGTACAACAGACATTTACATCGTTAGAGGTTGTGTAGAAATTATAATCGCAACCGACACAGGTTTGCCCATCCCATATTTTACCGGGAGGGCATGCGCAATGACCATTTTCATCTGTGCCATAGGTGCAAACGCAAGAGCAAGATGTTTCATTATAGGTTTCTCTTTCTCCGCAAGAACTTATTACCAATGCACAGCGCCATGTACAACCTTCTTGGTCCCACCACCAATCACTGTTATTTTCATCTGGGCTAGTAGTTTGTTTGCAAGATGTATCGCATTGGCAGGTATCTTCGTGCCAGGTTGCTCCCTGGATCGCTTGGCAGTTATCCCTTTGAATACTGGAACATGCGCAACTGCAACCATCTATTCCCAATACTTTAGGATATGAACAACTGCTAGGATCAAAATTATTCGGACAGGAATAATCTGCTTCTTCTACACTTGCACAAACATCTTCCACATTACCTATAACGTCACCGAATGTTTTACATATCGGTCCGTTACAGCCAAGCCCGTTCTTTAAATATGATACTGAAAAACTAAACTCTGCTTCTACTGTATCCCCAGGTTTATAATATGCTATGGCGCAATCACTATCGCCGACAAGTTCTATTTCATAATCTCCTATCCTCATTTTGGAAGTGTTTTCGTTGTCGCGTATTTCTTCTGAGGCTGTTAACTTGCCTGACATATCACCAAAGTTTGCAAAGTAGGCTTTCTTCCTTGCATAGTTTTGGTATTGTTTCGTGCGCACCTGCGTAAGTAAATTGATTGCTTCTGCTGCGCGTGCCTTTAAAACAGTCTTTCTGTACACAGGCATTGCAATAGCCGCAAGCACTGCTATTATTAATGTCACCGTCAGAAATTCCATTAAAGTAAAGGCCTTTTTGTTACGTTTAATAAACATAATTTTTTTCTCCCTTTAATAAAATTTTTTGAATTTTACTAGTTCACAAATTTTTTACAACTATACTTGGTTTCATAAACCACACGCTTTTTTACGACTTAAACTTTACTTTCAAAGCGCAAAAAAGTTTTTTTAAAAATCCTACTTATCCAAGTATACAAATAGTATACACTACATTTTGAGTTTTTTCAAGGGTTTTTTAGAAGAAAAACATTTTTGTTTTTAACTACAAACAAAAATCCCCGCTTAAAAAGCAGGGATTTTATTAAAACAGAAACAGCAAAATATTATTTTTGTTCTGTTGTTACAGAGGGTTGCTGGGCAACTTCTGTCTGGGCTTCATTTACCACCGGCGTTTGTGCAGAATTCTGCGTAGGCAAAACCTCCGCTTGAGTTTGAGCGGCAACTTCTGCCTGTTCTTCTGCTGCCATAGCGGCTTTAGCCTGTTCTTCTTGCATTTTTCTTAAAGCCTCTTGCGTATCCTGCCCGTAAGAAACTGCCTGGTTAATTTGGCTGTTAAGGCTTTCTTGCGGAGTTGTATTTACATTTTGACTGACGGTTGCTGTTTGTAATCTTAAAACAACTTTACGCCATTTGCCTTCCCCTTCGGAAGCAGTTGAAATATCTGTTCTATCCACTAAATAGCGGTGGATATATCTTCTTCTTTGTGCGGACATCGGGCGGAAACGATAAGTCTTTTTTGTCCTCATTAACATTTTGACGGCTCTTTCAATTTCGTCATTAACTTTATCTTCAAGTTTGCGCCAATAATTTTGAGTATCGCAAATAACAGAAATAGGATTATCAAAATATCTGCTTACGATAAGAGTTATAATATATTGAATAGCCTCTAAAGTATGGCCTTCTTTACCAATAATAATTGCGGGGCTATCACAATCAAAAGTAATAAGCATGCGCTCTTGTTTTTGATCCCACCAAACATTAACATTTTCCGACTTTGCGCCAATGCCTTCTAAAATCTTAATTAAAGTTTCTTTTGCTACATTCATAGGTTCTTTAAGATTTTCAGGTATGACGGCATTTTGAATTTCCAAAGAAGGCAATTTTTGAACTTCGTTTTCTTTGGGTTCCTTTGGTGCCTTTGTTAAGCGAGTGGGTTTGCGAATAACTTTCTTTTTACCCTTACCTCTGAGATTCTTCTTTATAGGGCGGGGTTTCATCGGGGTAGAATTTTCTGAATCCCATTTCTTTTCTATTATTTTGACGATAGCCGGCTTTGAACCAATACCCAAAAAACCGGGCTTTTCTTCTTGAACTACGGTCACTTCAACTTGATCTCTTCTTCTGCCAAGTTCGTGTAATCCTTTAGTAATTGCTTCTCCTACATCTTTTCCTTCTGCAGTAATTTCTCTTCTTGCCATAATAAAACTCCTAGAGGGCTTTAGCCAATTTTCTCTTTAAAACTATATTTATACAAAGACTTATACAATTGCTGATAAACCAGTATAAGGTCAACCCCGAGGGGAAGTTTAAGAATAGAAGCGTCATAAAAATCGGCATCCACTTAAACATTGCGGCATTGGGGTTATCTTTGCCCATATCAGGCATAGTCATTTTTTGCTGAATAAACATCATCGCACCCATAGCAATGGGTAAAACATAATAGGGGTCCTTTGCGGATAAATCTTTTATCCACCAAATAAACGGTGCCCCGTGTAAACACCAAGAGGTTCTAAGCGCATTAAACAAAGCAAGAAATATTGGCAACTGTATCAACAATGGCAAACATCCGCTTAAAGGATTGGCCCCGTATTTTTTATAAAGGGCAACCATTTCACGTTGTGCAGCCATAGGATCGGTTTTGCCGTATTTTTCTTGAATACGCTTCATCTCCGGCTGAATTTTTTGCATTACGGCAGATGCCTTTAATTGTTTATAAGTAAGCGGCAATAAACATAATTGAACAAGAAAAGTCATCAAAACAATAGCCCAACCATAGTTATGGGTTAAACTATAAAGCCATTCAAGCAAATCAAGTGCATATTGGCCAAACTTATTAAAGAAACCAATCGATACAGAGCGGTTTAAATCATAAGGTAAAGCCTTTAACACTTTAGCGTCTTTAGGACCGAAGTAAAAAGCAGAATCATAAACGATTTCCCCTTTGGACCCAATAATACCTTTTAGGTTTATATCAAGTTCCGGTCCGTTAACATCTTTTTTGCCAAATAGGCCAAAAAAGGAATCTTGCTTATATACAAACTTACTTGAATAATGCAAATCTGTTGCGCTGCCTTTCCAATTTTGCGGAATCAAGGCAACCAAGAAATAGCGGTTATCTATACCACTCCAAAACCAACCGCCGCAAGTTTCTTCCAACTTGCGTTCATTAGTCATAAGTTTAGCGGTAAGTTTTTCTAAAACAGGTTTTTTGCCTTCCGGTTTAACTGTACAAAAAGCACGCCATAAAGAAGGATTATCACTCCTTTCACTTTTAACGGTATTTAATCCGGGGCCTAAGTTAATATAAAGATTAGAAATATCTAAATCTTTATCTGTTTTATTAACTATTTTTACGGAAAGATTATTTAAAGTCTTATCGTCTTTTGCAAAGGTATAAGTTTTATAAAACTCAACACCTTGTGCTATTTCGGACTTGAAAGAGATTTCGTTTTCACTCTGGGAAACAAGTTCAAAATTAATATTTGGTAGAGTAGCAAAATAACCTTCTCCATCATAAGGTGTTAAATTTACCGGAGCAATAACATCTTTATAAATGTAGTCCTTTATGGCTGCTCCTTTACTGGTAAAAACTACTTGTGCATCTTTTAAATCGAGTGTATACTCTTTTATTTCTTCTTGTTTAACGATTTTATCTTGGGAAGGGGCTTCCTTTATAATTGCCTGGGGTACAACAGATTTATCTTGAGTATTAATTTGTTGTTCTTGAGCAGTTGCCTGGCTTGGGATTTGTTTTTGAGGTGCTTTTTTAGTAGGGAAAAGCATCGTAAAACCGACATAAAGTAGCAAAGTCCAAAGTAGGATTTTAAAAAAATCGTTATTGCCTTTATTATCCATAACAAACCTCTGAATCTGGGAAATAAAGAGGTCTTTTGCATAACAGAACTACGGCACGGGATCGTATCCGCCTGCATGAAACGGATGACACTTGGCTATGCGCTTTAAAGCAAGCCAAGAACCCTTTAAAATGCCGTGTTTTTCAATTGCTTCTAATGCATAGGCCGAACATGTAGGGTGAAAACGGCATACTCCCCTAGGCCCCAAGAAAGGACGGATGATTTTTATAGTCGTCCTTAAACAAAAGAGAAACAATTTCTTCATTATAAAATCTTTTAAGGAAAGAAGGTAAGGAAAAAATACTACAGGTCCTTGCTTTCCTTTAAAATTTTGGCTTTTTTTACTAAACCCAAAAAAGCCGCGCTGACTGTGGAATAATTTTTAAAAATTTCAATGTCCTTCGGACAGAAAATACAGTCTGCGCTATTTTCTAATAAATGTCTGTTAATGCGAAAGACCTCTCTTAAAAGTCGTTTGCAACGGTTACGTTGCACCGCATTTCCTAATTTTTTTGTTACAATTATAGCAATCCGCGCTTTTTGGGAAGGGCGGTTTTTAACACCTTCCTCCCCTTGCGGATAGAGCCTATACCACAAAACAAGTCCTTTTCCGTAAACCTTAACCCCATGCTCTAAAATATCTTTAAAGTCATTGTTAAGATAAATCCTCTCGTTTTTGGCTAGGCCCGATTTCTTCACAATTCTTCCGGCGCAATCAGCGCTTTATTTGCGAATAAGTTCCTTGCGCCCTTTTGCACGTCTTGCGCTAAGAACTTTTCTGCCACCCGTGGTGGACATTTTAGCCCTAAACCCAATGGTTTTGGCTCTTTTCTTTTTATTTGGTCTATATGTAGGTAACATAGTATATATATTATATTATATTTTTGGAATTTGAGCAAAATTTAAAAAAGTATTTTATTTTGGCTCTTTAAATATTGTATTATATTTTTAATGGAATTTACAGATGATATTATAGTTCTGCTACGGCAAAACTTCAGAGAACGCGACAGAATGATTTGTGTTTACTCTCTCAATCATGGTCGTATGGCTTTGCGTTTGCCGGGCGTAAACAGAAGTGATTCCAAACTAAAAGCCATAAGCGAACCTTTTGCAAGTTCTTGTTCGCGTATATATATAAGAAGAAATGCTACCGTTGGTTGCATTACAGGTGGTAAATTAAAAAATATTTATCCTAATATACGCCAGGATATAAAAAAGATGGAGATGGTTTCTTATTTTTGCGAACTATTTTACCGCTTAACTCCGCTTGCAAACCCAAACCCGGCAAAATTTGAACTTTTACAAAATGCAATGAATACTTTGGAAAATTACCCGGTAAATCAAGTAATTGCGCCCGCCTTTTTACTACGTTTAATGCAAGAAAGCGGATTTGGTTTAAAAGATAAACCTGTTTTATCTATAAGTGCGGATCTTTGGGATAATATCCATAGTGCACCTTTTAACAATCTGGCTTTTTTAAATAATGTCGAAATTTTGGATTTAAACAAAATGCGATATGTCTGCCAAAGATTTCTAAACCGCTATTTATCTTATCCTTTGCATACAGTTAAACAACTTGAACTTACAACTTCCGCACAAATACAAGAAGAATTAAAAGAAATTGCTTTGGAACCTGTGTTCTCCTAAATATGTTAAAATATAGATATACATATTTATAAGTCGCAAAATTTTTTACCGGCAAATTTTTATATTTACTAAAAGGAGATAAAAAATGAAATTCAAAAACTTTAATGAACTTATTGATTTAGTTAAAGGCAAAACAAACAGAGTTGTTGTGCCCGGCGCAAACAATAAAGAAGCCCTTACCGCTATTAAAATGGCAGATGATAAAGGCCTTATTACAAAAGGTATTTTAATCGGGCCTACCGCCGAAGTTAAAAAATTAATGAAAGAAGTCGGCTTAAAAGAAGACAAATTTGAATTTGTCGAATGCACTGATGTGCCCACGATGTGCAATATTGCCGCAAAGAAGATTTACGACGGTGAAGGGGACTTTCTTGTTAAAGGTTTAGTAGATACCAAATATTATATGAAAGCCATTTTAAATAAAGAACTCGGCTTTGTTCCACAAGGTGCACTTTTAACTCACTTTGTTCTTTTCAAAACAGATAATTATCACAAAATGTTTGCTGTAACCGATTCAGCAGTCGTTATCAATCCTACGCTTGAGCAAAAAGCGAAAATTATCAACAATGCCGTTTCTATTTTAAGAAGACTCGGCATTGAAAAACCGAAAGTTGCTATCGTTTGCCCGGTGGAAAAAGTTAATAAAAAAATCCCCTCCACTTTAGATGCACAAGCCCTCGTTGAAATGAACCAAAAAGGCGAAATCCCCAATTGTATCGTAGAAGGTCCTTATGATATTTATATCACCTTCTCTAAAGAAAAGGCTTTGGAAAAAGGTATTACAAATAAACAAGTTCCCGGTGATGTCGATTTAATCGTTCTTCCGGATCTTGATGCAGGTAACCCTGTTTATAAGAGTATTGCTTTCTTCGGTGCAGGTGTTAAAGGTGCTGCTATTTTGGCAGGTCCTAGCATTCCTGTTTTACTCCCGTCAAGAGCCGATGCTCCTGACTTTAAGTTTAACGCTATAGCATTAGCATCATACTTAAAAAAATAATCTGATAAAGGGGCGGACAACCGCCCCTTATTTTTAGGGCTTAATCTTATGAAAAACATAGTAAAACAAATCCTTATACGTTTGGCAATTTATTTGCCAATATGTTTAGTGCTTGTTTTTTCTATGTCTTTTTATATTCAAAAAAAGAAGGAACAAATCCACGCACATGACCAGGAACAGGAAGTTTTCTTCAAAAAATATACCGGCAATTTAAAACAGCATATTTTAATACCTCTGCAAGAAGCAGGTATTTCAAAAGAAGAATCTAATGCAATAGTCAAAAAATTAGATACAGTTTTAAATATGCGCCGCGTTGCCCCGCGCGATAAATACTTGATAACCCTTGATGAACAAGATAATTTTAAGATGCTTGTCGTGACAAAAGATTTTTCACGCTACTACGTCGCAAAACAAGGTAGCGACCTTGTTGCCGGCATAAGTGACATCAGCGTTAAAACACGCACACGTTTTGCTAAAGGTAAAATAGACAGTTCTTTATTTGCTTCCATGCAAAAAGAAGGTTTAAAGCCTTCATTTATCGTAGATTTTACGGATGTCTTTTCCTGGACGGTTGACTTTAACAGTGATACCCGCAAAGGCGATAAATTTGCCTGCTACTGGCAGGAAGATTACACGATCGACGGGCAAACTTTAAATGAAACTATTCTTGCCGCGTATTATGACGGTTTATCAGTCGGCAAAACATATGCTTTTAATTTTGAAGATGATTTCTACGACGAAAACGGCAAGTTTAGTAAAAAAATGTTTTTAAAATCGCCTATCAGTTTTAGAGGTGCAAGAATAACTTCCCGCTTTAGTTACGGCCGTATGCACCCGATTTTAAGAATAAGACGCCCCCACCTCGGTATAGATTATGCAGCCCCGGTCGGCACGCCAGTTGAAAGCGTTGCCGATGGAACGGTTATCTTTCAAGGTTATAAAGGCGGCTTTGGTAAATATATGGAAATTGCCCACCCTAATAATTATGTCAGTTGTTACGGACACTTAAAAAATTATGCAAAAAACACCTATAAAGGTACGCGTATCAGACAGGGGCAAACTATTGCTTATGTCGGATCAACGGGTTTATCAACGGGGCCACACCTTGATTTCCGTTTAAGACAGGGCAATAAATATTTAGATTTCCTTAACAATAAGAATAGAAGTTCTGCCCTTCGTGAAATAGAACCCACAAAACGCGAAGAATTTAATAAAATAAAAGAGGAATATTTTAAAATATTAAATAAGGAATAATATATGAAAAAAATTGTTCTAACCGGCGGTCCTGCCAGTGGCAAAACGACTGCCTTATCAATCTTAAAAGAAGAATACGGCACGGATATTGAACTTGCCAAAGAAGCCGCAACTCTAGTTTACAGTGGCGGTTTCCCGCGTGATGACAGAAGTAAAAGGCACACTTATCATGCCCAAAGAATAATTTATTACACCACTAAAGAACTTGAGGCCCTGGCTGAAGAAATTAATCCTACTGCAAAAATTGTTCTTTGCGACAGGGGTTCACTGGACGGTGCTGTTTACTGGCCTTACGGGCAGGAAGATTTTTTTAAAACTTTTAACACAACTATCGGTGCGGAATTTGAAAGATACTATGCCGTTATCCATATGTCCCCTCCCAAGGAAGCGAAATTTTATCAAAATACAAGTGTCCGCACGGAAAGTTTGGAAAGAGCCCTCCAAGTGGATGAAGATATTTTGAAACTTTGGCAAGGCCATCCGCGCCATATCGTCATACCGGAGAGTAATGACTATGTCAAAAAAGCACTTATCGTGCGCAAAACTATCAGAAAAATTATTAACGGAGAAATTTAATTATGGTACTTGAATTTTTATTCGGCAAAAAGAAAAAACAAACAAATAATCAACCGGAAAATACTGAAAAGAAAGAAGCAAAAAAGGAATCTAAAGATTCTATTGAAGAAAAAATAGAAAAAGAGATGAAGGCCCTTCCTTCTTTTGTAAAAAAGCAACTTGAAAAAGATCCTACTATAAAAGATAAACTTATCTCCATTGCAAAAAGAATGAAAGCCGACGGTGTTGACTTAAATTCCCCCAGAGCAATGAAGAAGTGGGCCAAAGAACACGAGAAAGAACTTAAGCAGGAACAACAAGGCAAAGTTGAAACCGTGGTAAAAGGCAAAGAACCCGGCAGAAACGATCCCTGCCCTTGCGGTAGCGGCAAAAAATATAAAAAATGCTGCGGCGCAAATAAATAAAAAATAAATCTTAACAAATACTTAAACCTCTCTTTTTTACGAAGAGAGGTTTTTTAAAAAGGCCCATAAATAAAAAAGGGCTTGACAAATAAACAAATTTGCAATATACTATAAAGTGTAATAAAAATGCGGTAGCGTTTTCTGTATAAGGAAACTTTACTTCAGTTCTTTTAAAGAGCAGGTTGTGAAACTTGGTTTAAGTATTTAAACTTCTTTTAACTTTTTTGTCTTGTTAAAACAAGATTTTTGCTTTTTAAAGTTAAGAGAAAATAACAACCTTTTTTATTACAAAAAAGCAAAATAAAACATGGAGAAATAAAAATGAAAAACAATAAAGGGTTTACCTTAATTGAGTTATTAGTCGTAGTCTTAATTATCGGTATTTTGGCTGCAATCGCATTGCCTCAATACTTCAAGGCAGTTGCAAAATCTAGAGCAACTGAAGCCTTAATGATCACCAAGAACGTTAAAGATGCTGCAGAAAGATATGCCTTGGCAAACAACAACAACTATCCTAGCACATTCGCAGAACTTGATATCGATGTCGTTTCCGATACCAAAGTTTACGAATATACTATCTCTTCTGGTGGTGTTCAAGCCTCTCCTAAAGATGCGGTCCATGGCGTAACCATTACTTATGCATTCACTCAAACTGCAACACAGCCTATCTGCTCTGATGGTACCGGTGGAGATAATCTCTGCTCCTCTTTAGGTCTCTCTGATGGTGCAGTATAATCTTATTTGCTAACAGAGATAAAAAACAGCCCTTCGTAAAAAGGGCTGTTTTTTTATTTCAAATATTTTCTTGTCTTAACGGCACTATTAAAAGATGATACAAAAAATATCCCCTCCCTTCTTTTATATAAAGAGGGGAGGGGCGTTGCATTGTAAATTAAAAATTATAATTTAGCAATACGTCTTGTAATAGCCTTTTTTTGGAAACACTCCACAGTATCTCCGGGCTGTGTCTTTTTGAAACCTTCAACCAAGACACCGCACTCATAACCTTTTTCCACTTCTTTAACATCATCTTTAAAGCGTTTTAAGCCGGAGATTTTGCCTTTATAAAGTATTTGGCCTGCGCGCAAAATGCGAACTTCATAATTACGCACAAGTTTACCTTCATCAACATAACAACCGGCAACAAAACCGCTACTTAAATCAAAGACTTGGCGAACAGTTGCTTTACCAACAGTTTCTTCTACAATATCCGGTTCAAGCAAACCTTCCATGGCGGCGCGCAAATCTTCCAACAATTCAAAGATAATATTATAAGTGCGTATTTCAATACCTTCTCTTTGTGCTTCTTCTTGGGTGTTTTCATCGGTATCTACGTTAAAAGCAATTATAACGGCATTGCTGGCTTTTGCAAGAAGCAAGTCAGACTCATTGACATTACCCGCAGCAGAGTGAATAATTTTTACTTCTACTTCATCTGTCGGTGTTCTTAAAATTGCGTCCTTAATTGCTTCAATAGAACCTTGCACATCTGCTTTAAGAATAATTGCCAGTTCCTTAACTTTATCACTCTTAATATTGGTAAGGGAAATATGTTTTTGATGGGCAATTTTTTCTTCTTTATGGGCAAGTTTTCTCTTTTCGGCAATATGTTTTGCCTCTTTTTCGCTTTGGGCAATAACCAAAGTATCACCAACTGAAGGTGGTTCGCCGTTAATACCCAAAATTTCCGCCGGAACGGAAGGCCCAATTGAAGGCAAGCGTTTGCCGTGTTCATCAATTAAGGCTCTGATTTTGCCGTAAGTCGTACCAACAATAAAAGGATCACCTACATGAATTGTGCCTTTTTGAACAAGAACAGTAGCAACGACACCACGTTTATTATCTCTCTTACTTTCCAAGATAACACCGACGCCGCTTCTATTAGGGTTGGCTTTAAGTTCCATCATTTCTGCTTGAAGGGCAATCATCTCAAGAAGTTTATCAATATTGATTCTCTTCTTTGCGGAAATTTCAACAAAAATTGTATCGCCCTGCCATTCTTCCGGCACGAGTCCGCGGGAAGCAAGATCCTGTTTAATTTTATCGGGATTTGCACCGGGCAAATCAATTTTATTTACCGCAACAATAATAGGAGCACCAGCACTTTTTGCATGGTTCATAGCCTCAATAGTCTGTGGCATAATACCGTCAGTTGCGGAAACGACCAAAACTACAATATCGGTTGCTTGAGCACCGCGCGCACGCATAGCGGTGAAAGCCTCGTGCCCCGGAGTATCCAAGAAGGAAATATAACCTTTTGGGGTTTTAACTCTGTAAGCACCAATATGCTGGGTTATTGCACCAAACTCGCCTGCAACAACATTTGAGTGGCGTATAGCATCAAGCAAACTTGTCTTACCGTGGTCTACGTGGCCCATAATCGTAACAACAGGGGCACGCGGTTGTAAATCTTTCGGATCGTCTTCTTCTTGTACTTGGCTAACAAGTTCCTCATGGGCAAATTCGCTAATCATTTCGGTTTTAAAACCGCACTCGGAAGCAACAAGTTCAATCATATCTGTTTCAAGACGCTGATTGATCGTCGCAAAAATACCCATACCCATAAGTTTTTTAATGAAATCATTTATCTTGATATCCATTTTCTCGGCAAGTTCTTTTATTGTCGGCTGACCGAGAATTTTGATAACTTTTTGTTGGGGTTTTGCCGGTTCTGCCGGTTTTTGTTCCTGTTTAACTTCGGTTTTTTTAGGCTCCTCTTTTTTAACGGGAACATTTTGTTTCGGCTGATTATTTACAAAATTATTTTGAACGGGAGCCGGCTTTACCTCTGCCTTTGGCTGCGCTTTAACTTCAGGTTGTTTTTGTTCAACTTTAACAGGTTCTGCCGGTTTTGCTTGCGGCTTTGGTTCTTCTGTCGGTTTAACATCCTTAACAACTTTAGTTTTTACTTCTTCTGTTTTAGTTTCCGGCTTTTCTGCCTTGCTTGATTTGGCAGTAGTTTTCTTAACTGTCTTTTTTACGGTTGTTTTTTTAGTTGCCGTTTTTTTAACAGTTGTTTTTTTAGCCGTTGTTGTCTTTTTAGTAGTAGAAGTTTTGCGGGTGGCAGTTTTCTTTTTAGGTTCTTCTTCCTTATTTGTTTTCTTGGTTGTTGTCATTTTCTGCCTCCGCATTAGACTCTAAATACTGTCTAGCACCGTCAATAATTTTTTGGGCGGTTTTTTCGCCTACGCCCTGCAAAGTTGCCAAATGTTCTGGATTTAATTTGGCAATTTTCTCAACAGAATCAAAACCGGCCTTTGTTAAAACTTCGGCAAGTTTCGGCCCGATACCCGGAACATCTGCTAAAGCACTTTGAACAAGTTGTGCTGCTTCGGCGCCTTCTTGTTTCTTTTGGCTTTCGCTCTTTATTTCAAGTTCCCATCCGCTGAGTTTAGAAGCAAGATTTACATTTTGCCATTCCCTGCCAATAGCAATTGAAAGTTGGTCATCAGGAACAATAACTAAAGCCTTTTTGGCGGTGGCATCAACAATGCTCACAGATAAAACTTTTGCCGGAGACAAGGCATTTATAATATTTGTTACAGCATCCTCGCTGTAATTAATAAGATCAATTTTTTCGCCGGCAAGTTCACTAGTAACTGCGCGGATTCTAATACCTCTCATACCAACGCAAGTGCCGATAGGATCAACATTAGAATCATTACTTTTAACGACAACTTTTGCTCTGAAACCGGGGTCTCTAAAGATACCTTTTACTTCGATAATATTATCACTTAACTCGGGTATTTCCACCTTCATAAGTTCCTTTAAGAAGTTAGGTGAAGTTCTGGAAAGAATAATGTAAGGCCCTCTTTGTCCTTTATCAAGTTTTAAAGCGGCTGATTTATAGCGGTTTAAAACAGAATCGGGTTTAATAGAAGGCAAATCTGAAGGAGATAAAACTTTTTCAATAATGGCTTTAACTCTGCTACCATGGGTAAAACGTTCTTTTCTTATTTGTTCACAGTAAGGCAAAAGGGCTTCTGCCTTGCCTAAATCAACAACAATATCTCTATCGGAAAATCTGCGTACAAGCCCGGTAACAATTTCCCCTTCTCTGGGTTTAAATTCTTTATAAAGATTATCTCTTTCTATGCCGCGAATTTTTTGGATAAGCACTTGTTTTGCAATTTGGGCTGCGATTCTTGAAAAATCACCGACTTCAACAATCTTTATAACATCTTTGCCGATTTTTGCTTTTGAATCAATTTCTTTTGCGTTTTCTAAAGAAATTTCAATTTCCGGATTGCTGACTTCTTCTACAACTGCTAAAGTTTGATAAGCCTCAATTGAACCTTTTTCCAAATCAATATGTGCACTTAAAAGGGCATTTCTGCCTAAATTCTTTCTCAAAGCGGAAATTAAGGCATCTTCAATAGTTTTTAGGGTATCTTCCCTGCTGATATTTTTTTCCCTCTCTAGACTTTCAAGGGCAAAAATTAAGTCTTTATTTTGCATATTATTAGTTCTCCTTAAAACTCAACCACAGGGTCAAGATTTGCTTTTTTAATATCTTCATAATTGAAGTTAAATCTGGTTGTCCCGTCAAAAAGGACGACTTTTCTATCATCTGCTGCTTCGATAATACCGGTGAAAGTGGCTCTATTTTCAATTGCCTGTTTGGTAAAAATTCTTGCTCTTTCGCCGATAAATCTTTTAAAGTGGGCAGGTTTTTTAAGAACGCGCTTAATACCCGGAGAAGAAACTTCCAAAATATAAGCCCCGTCAAGTAGATTTTCCATAGTAATTATGGAATCAATTTTATCTGTTAAGATTTCACAATCACCAAGATTTACGCCGCCTTCCTTATCTACAAAGAATTGTAGTAATTTTTTTGAACCGTGCGCCTGAATAATTAAATCCACAAGTTCATAGCCCTGCTTTTCAAGGGCCAAACCGACGACTTCTTCCATTTGATTTTTGTTCATAAAAACACCGCCTTCAAAACAAAAGCGACTTGTTTCCAAGTCGCTTAAGTATTAATTAAGATACTTTTATTATAGCATAAAATATCAGGCAAAGCAAATTAGAATAATTTTTTAAGTTTTTCGTCAAGTTCGGCAAGTTGCCAAACTTCGCTTTGCCCTGTTGCGCGGTTTTTATATTCTATTTTACCTTCGGGCAGAAGTTTTTTACCAACTATTAAACGGTGCGGAACACCTATTAAATCAGCATCTTTAAATTTAATGCCCGGGCGTTCGTTTCTATCATCATACAAAACATCAAAACCTTTGGCTTTTAAATCAGCGTAAAGTGCGTCTGCTTTTTGTTTTACTTCGCCTTCACTGTCAAGTGAGATTAACTCAATATCAAAAGGCGAAAGCGGGCCCGGCCAGATAGGGCCAAAATCGTCGTGGCTTTGCTCAATGGCGGCTGCCAAAACTCTGCTTACACCAATACCGTAGCAACCCATAATCATAGGTTTTGCTTTTTGGTTTTCGTCTAAAAATTCGGCCTTCATTGCGCTAGAATATTTTGTGCCAAGTTTAAAAATATGGCCAACTTCAATACCGCGTTTAAAAGTAAAGTTTTGTCCGCATTTTGGGCATTTATCGCCAAGGGAAGCAAGTTTTAAATCAGCAAAACTATCTACCTTATAATCGCGTTCAATATTAACATTTATCAAGTGGGTATCTGCTTTACTTGCACCTGCAACGCCGTTTAAAATTGTTTTAACATAGTTATCTGCGATGATTTTTAACCCTTTGCCCGTAAGAGAAACAGGCCCCGCAAAACCAACGGGGCTAGAGGTAATTTGGGTATATTCTTCCTCAGTTGCTTGGCAAACTTCCTGCGCGTTTAAGAACTTTCTTAACTTAATTTCGTTTAACTCATCTTCGCCGCGCATTAAAACAATAACCGGTTTGCCGTCTGCTTTATAAACAAGTAATTTAATAAAGTTTTCAGCAGGTATTTTTAAGAAATCAGACACTTCTTTAATTGTTTTTTTGTTAGGTGTAGAAACTTCTTTTAGTTCTAACATTTCGCCTGTTTTTTGAGCGGGGACTGCAATTTCGGTCTTTTCCGTATTTGCGCTATAACCGCAAGAGCAGACGGAAATTTCATCTTCGCCGGTATCTGCAAGGACCATAAACTCGTGTGAAAAATTACCGCCTATTGTGCCGGTATCTGCTTCAACAGGTCTAAATTTTAGACCGCATCTTTCAAAAATTCTTATATAAGCATCTTTCATTTTTTGATACCAGTTGTTTGCCTGCTCTTCACTGGAAGCAAAAGAATAAGCATCTGCCATATAAAACTCTCTTGCGCGCATAACGCCAAAGCGCGGGCGGATTTCATCTCTAAACTTTGTGCCGAATTGATATAAACAAACAGGCAGTTGTTTATAAGAAGAAACATCTTTTTTAACTAAATCTGTAATAACTTCCTCTGCTGTTGGGGCAATACAAAAATCTGCTTTTTTGCGGTCTTTAATGCGGAGTAATTCTCTGCCGTAAAAATCCCAGCGACCGCTTTTTTGCCAAAGTTCTGCCGGTTGGACTATTGGAAGCCACACTTCAAGCGCGCCTTCTTTATTAAATTCTTCGCGGATAATGTTTTCAATTTTCTTTAAAATTTTCATACCAAGCGGTAACCATTCATAAATACCGCTTGCCGTCTTGCGGATAAGGCCGGCACGTATCATAAATTTTGCAGAAACTATATCTGCATCTTTAGGTGCTTCTTTTAAAGTCGGTAAATAATATTCTGTTAATTTCATTTTATTTTTCCTTTATTTTTATAGGTAATCCTATTTTTTGTAATGGTAGATATTCAAAATAATATTGACATTTTACTGATTGTATATAATCTAAAACATCTTTATACTCAGGTTTTCTAAACCAATTACTTAATATGTAAATATACTCAACTTCTACATTTAATTTCGCTAAAAGTTTTTGATATTGTTTCTTCTTAAAATCACAAGTTTGTAATTTTTCATCAACAGAACCAGCAACTTTTTGAAATTTCACCTCTATTATATAGAGAGTATTGTTTATTATTACATAAATAGAATCATCGGGCAATAATCTCTTTGATATTAAATCTTGCCAAATGATACCATTCTCTTCTAAAAATTTATAAAACGAATATTTTTTATAAGTTCTTGCTACCTCTTTTCCTTCAAAGAAAACAACATTTTCTTTAATGGTATAGCCTTCTTGCTTTGACAAAAAAGTTAAAATATCTGTTTTCCCTTCAAAAATAAGACCTGTTTTTGTATTTCCGCCACCAATTCCACCTGCTTTCATTTCATTTTACTCCTTAATTGTTCATATCTCTTTATGGATAAGTCTAGAAATTGTTTCTCAACATCAATTCCAATAAATTTCCGTCCATAATATACAGCTGCTAAACCCGTTGTAGAACTTCCTGTAAAAGGATCTAAAATTAAATCTCCTTTTTTTGTGCTTGCTAATACAACCCGTCTAAGCAAATCAAAAGGTTTTTGCGTAGGATGTTTACCAAAAGTCTTTTCAGAATTTTTAGGAGTAGAAATAGCCCATACAGAACGCATTTGTGTATTTGGCTTTTTAATAAAATCTTCAGGCCATTTTCCATTTTTCATAGAATCGTAATTAAATGTATGTTTTGCGTTTTTATCTTTTCTAGCCCATATTAAAGTTTCATGGCTAGCAGTAAAAAAACGACAACTTAAATTAGGTGCTGCATTTGGTTTAAACCAAGAAATATCATTTAAAATATGGAAATTATTCAGTTGTAAAGAATACCCACACTGATATATTGAATGATAAGTACCACTTATCCATATAGTTCCATCTTTTTTTAGGACACGATGACACTCCTTTATCCAATTATTTTGAAAATCAAAATCATTAGTAAAACCTTTACTCTTATCCCATTTGCCTTTATTGACACTTGTTCTTTTTCCTGCATGAACAGTAAAGCCCCCATTTGAAAGCATATATGGAGGATCAGCAAAAATCATATCAAAATAATTATCTGGAAATTGCTTCAAAAGAGTAAGGCAATCACCATATAACAGAGAAAAATCTTTATCTTTAAAGTATTCTTCCATTATTTTTCCTTTATTTTATCTGTAAATTTTTTAATCCAATCCACACGCGGTATTTTGTTTTTTACTTCACCTTTTTCAAACCAAAGGCCTTCGTTTATACCGCCGGCGATACCAAAATCAGCATCACGCGCTTCGCCGGGGCCGTTAACAATACAGCCCATAACGGCAATTTTTTTACCGGTGGAAAGTTTTATTAATTCTTTATCGGAGTAAATTTTTTCTTCAAGTTCTTTTACCGCTCCAGTGATATCAACTTGAGTTCGGCCGCATGTCGGGCAGGAAATTATTTCAGGCCCAAACTCTCTTAATTTAAGGGCTTTTAAAATTTCATAAGCAGCGCGCACTTGCATTCTTGGGTCTTCAGTCAAAGAAATTCTGATTGTGGCACCGATACCTGCCCTTAAAAGTTCGCTCATAGCAATAGAAGATTTAACTAAACCTGCCATAAAACTGCCCGCTTCGGTTAGGCCGATATGTTGGGGAATATCAGTTTTTTCGGCAAGTAATTTTGCGGCTAAAATTGTTCTTTGAACATTATCTGATTTAAGCGAAACTAAATAATTTTTAAAATTTAATTGTTCTAAAACTTCTGCTTGTTCAAGAGCCTCGCCAACCATAACTTCGGCCCATTTTTCATTGGACCAGTTTGGCTTGCCTTGGAATTTTTTTAACTCTTTAATACTGCCTGCATTAACGCCGATTCTGATAGGAATATTTTTATCGGCGCAAGCGCGCACAACTTCCTGCACTTTTGCTTTATCGCCTATATTGCCGGGGTTAATACGTACTTTTGAAATACCTTGTTTAACTGCTTCAAGCGCAAGTTTATAATCAAAATGAATATCTGCAACCAAGGGTGTGTGAATTGCTTTAATAATTGTGCCAAGAGATTTGGCTGCTTCCATATCAGGCACTGCAACGCGGTTAATTTCACACCCACAATTTTCAAGTGCTAAAATTTGTTTTATTGTAGACTGTGTATCGGCAGTTTTAGTATTGCACATTGATTGCACGCGCACCAAATTGCCACTGCCAAGTATGTAAGGACCGACTTTAATTTGCCTTGTTTGCTTCATTTAAAGTAATCTCCTGTTCTTGTGAAGTCTGCTGAACTTCTTCTATCTGTGCTTTAGGTTTTATACCTCTGTTTTTAATACGCATAATATCGCTGTAAGTTGCATATAAAACTAAAGATAAAAGGAAAATTGCCCCAACGGCACTTGCCTTTTCAAGCGTTTTTTCTTTAACTCTTTTGCCGCGGATACCTTCAATAATGAAAAATACGATATGCCCGCCATCAAGTATCGGTATAGGAAAAAGGTTAAACATGCCAATAGCAACGGAAATTAAACCAATTAAGTAAAAGTAATCTTCCCAACCGCTGTGCACGCCCTTGCCAACAATTTCAAAAATGCCGATAGGCCCTGCAACTTCGGGGGCTTGACGTTTCAAAAGTTTTTCGGCAATTGTGGTGATAGAAAGTTTTGTCCAATAATAACACTGGTAGCCTGCCACGACAACGGCTTTAAAAGGCCCCGTCTTTTCATAAACAGGTTCAACGGCAAAACCGAGTTTTTTATCTTTACCTACCGGTATTTCTTTGGTAAGCACTTGCCCATCCTGTTCATACTTCACTAACACAGGTTCACCATCCGGTGTTGCGGCAATTGCGGTTACAAGTTCCTTCCAATTTGTAACAGATTTATTGTTGATTTCTAAAATTTGATCGCCTTTTTCCAGGCCATATTCCTGGGCGGGCATATTTTCAAGAACTTCACCGATTACAGGTGGGATTTCATTTGGATTACTCTTTGGTATACCCATAGAAATTATTACAAAAAAGAAAATTACAAACGCTAAAACATAGTTCATTCCGGCACCGGCAAAAACCATAAAAGCCCTTGCATACCAAGGTTTTGCGGCAAAATCTCTGGGATCTTTAATTTCGGCTTCTCTTGCGTAATATTCACCGGCTGGTTTAACATAACCGCCTAAAGGAATAGCCCTTAAACTATATTGTGTTTCGCCTTTGCCCCATTTTTTTAGGAGTTTACCAAAACCTATAGAAAATTCTTCCACCCTTATATCAAGCAGACGACAGGCAATAAAATGCCCCCACTCATGGATAATAACCACAAGACCCAAAGCAAAAACAATGCCTACTATGGAAAGTAAAGTATGCCAACTGAAAAGCCAAATAATTTTAGCCATTAAAAAATTTGCCAAAGACGAAACCATAAAATCTCCTCAAAATGATATATATTTATATTTTATCATATTGGGAGAGAGCAAAAGTGAACAAAAATATTATTTTATGAACTCTTGGGCTTTTTGGCGTGCCCAAGCATCAAAAGAAAGGGCCTCTTCAAGAGTAATTTGTACCTTAAAATCTTTTTGGTGAGAAGAAAATACTTGTTCAATAATTTTGGCAATATCGGTAAATTTAATTTGCCCCTTTAAAAAAGCGGCAACGCAAACTTCATCAGCCCCGTTTAAGACTGCGCCAAAACTACCACCCTCTTTTGCTGCATATTGGGCCAATGCAAGGCAGGGAAATGCGGAAAAATCCGGTTCCATAAAATCAAGTCTTGCCATATCTAAAAGGCTTAATGGTTTAACAGGGCAAGGGTATCTTTTGGGATAAGTTATAGCATATTGTATAGGAAGGCGCATATCGGGATTTGAAAGTTCCGCCACGATTGCACCGTCTTCATATTCCACAGCGGAGTGAACTATTGATTGCGGATGAACCACAATTTTAACTTTTTCCAAAGGCAAATTGAAAAGGTGCATAATTTCAATAGTCTCAAAGCCTTTATTCATCAAAGTTGCACTGTCAATTGTAATTTTTTTGCCCATTTTCCATCTTGGGTGGGCAAGAGCCTGCTCGGGCTTAACATCTTCTAAACTACCCTGATATTTTAAAAAAGGTCCGCCGGAAGCGGTAAGCAAAACTTTTTTAATGTTTTTTGCCGCCACGCGGTAAGTATGAATGTCGCAATTTTCAAGTGATTGGAAAACTGCCGAAGGCTCCGAATCAACCGGAACAATTGTTGCCCCGTATTTTTGGCACTCTTGCATAATAACGGAACCTGCCATAACAATAGGTTCTTTATTGGCTAGAGCGATAACTTTTCCTTCTTTAATTGCTGCCATTAAAGGCTTAAAACCTGCCGCACCGACAAGACCGTTTATAACTAAATCCGCTTCTTTTAAAGAAGAAATTTCACAAAGACTATCTTGGCCCGGAGGCAATAATTTAACTTCGGCAGGAATTAAATTTTTTACTTTATCGTAAGATTCTTGGCTGGCAACGGTTGCGTATTTTGGCTTGAAATCTAAAACTTGTTTCAAAAATAAATCGGCATTGCTTCTGGCCGAAATTGCCAAAACTTTATAATCTGGTCCAAGCGTTTTAATAACATCTAAAGCGCTTACGCCAATTGAACCCGTTGAGCCAAGAATTACGATATTCTTCATTAGATCATGAACAAAATTAAATAGTAAACAACCGGCGCACTTAAAAGGAAAGCATCAAATCTATCCAAAAAACCACCGTGCCCGGGTAAAAAGCCGGAAGAATCTTTAGTATCGCAATTTCTCTTAAACAAAGATTCGGCCAAATCGGAAACTTGCGCTAAAACTGCAATACAGGCGCCTAAAACCACTATTTGTTGCCAAGTTAAACCAGGATAATAAAAATCCCAAGATAAATAGGCAACCGCAATTGCAAAAACAAAACCGGCAATTGCGCCTTCCCAACTCTTTTTGGGGCTTACACTTTCTTTCAAGCGATGTTTACCAAGCCAGCAACCGATAGCATAAGCCGCAATATCGTTTGCCCAAATAGAGAAGAATAAAATATAGGTAAAATATTCCCCGTAAGGTTCAATCATGCGAATATTGACCAAATGAGCCAAACACCAAGGTATAAGCATTACACCCAAAAAAGTATTTGCAACGCGCTCAAAGGACGGTTTTCTTGAGAACATCTCAAACAAGAAAAGACCTGCCAAAGTAAGTGCTATAAAAAACCCGTTTACATTGCTTGGCAAATCTACCACTTCCGGCAAACGCCCGGCCATAGCAGCAAGAGTCATTAAAATGCCAAAAATTATAAGACCGATTCTGCTGACTGGTTTTTCGGCTTTTAATAAGACAAGACCATACTCAAATAAGCAGGCCATTATTATGGCAAAAACAAGTACCATAAAGAAAATACCGCCGAAATAAATCGCGGCAATCACAAGGGGTATACCCACAAGTGCAGTTAAAATTCTAGGTAATATCATAATAATATTATATAAAAAAGTTTAATATAAGACTTATTTTTTGTATTATATTGTTATGAAAAACCTTTTCATAATTTTAGTCTTCACTTTATTTGTTTGCCCCGCTTTTGGCCAGAGCGTAGGATATATTACCTCGGTAAAAGAAATAAACACTTACGCTACTACTGATGATTTTTCAAATACTTTTGAAATAAATTTCGTTTCAGAAAAAAGTAAAAATAATAAAAAGAAAGATAAAAATAAAAGTTATTTTGACTCCGTAAAATGTCAGGCGGTGCGTTTAAGCAAAAGTTGGTTTATAACGGCAGCGCACTGCGTCGAAAATGTTTGTGAAGAAGGTTGCGATTTTCAAACTCGTTTAGTAGTAGGCCGAAATTATGAAATGGATATAATAAGCCAAAGTTCACCCAAAAGACCTCAAGTTTTTATTCATCCTAACAGAGAAATACAAACAAAACATGTTTCCACAAATGATATTGCCTTGATTTATTTTAAACCTTCCAACTCAAAGTACGTTTATAAAGACCCGCAAAGTTTACACGGAATAACCCAAAATGAATTTATAAACAGACTAAAAAACTACAGAACTTATAAAAGGGCTTTAAGCAGTTATAACACACCCACTCTGCTTATTATGGGCAAATATAGACAACAAGGTCCCGTCCTAGCGAGGAAATTTTCCGTCTTATCTTCTTTTCAAGATGAAAGAAAAGTTTTAAGAAGTAACAATAAAGCAATTTATTATCCGCAGAGCAAGACTTTTATTTTGGAAAATTTTGGTATAAAACAAGGAATCTCTGGCAGTGGTCTTATGACTTCAAAGGGTGAACTCGCGGGTATAACTTCAGCAATATCAGATACAAATAATGGAAATCAACTTGCGCAATTTGCCGCTTTTGATAAACAAACCTTAAAATTTATTCAAGAACACGTTGGCGATATTGAATATACTATTCTTAAATAGCCTTAGATAAATCTTTTATCTTTTGGCATAAAAGAGGTATATCAAAATCTTTTTCCTCTTTTATATCAAAAGAAATGATATTTTTATATCTTTTAAACCAAGTTCTCTGACGTTTTGCATATTGACGGGTTAAAATAATAATTTTTTCCAGGGCTTCTTGTTTATTTAACTTACCCTCTAAAACTTGTATTGCTTGCATGTATCCAAGAGTGTTTAAACCGCATGCATTTTTGCCAAAAATTTTTACTGCTTCTCTTGCTTCTTCTATCATCTGTTCAAAAATTTTATTTGTGCGCAAGACTATTCTTTTATTTAATAATTCTTTATCCCAATTAATATAGAAAAAAAGGGCTTTTTCAAAAGGGATTTCCTTTACACCTGTTTGAGTTCTTAAAGAACTTGCCGGTTTGCCGGTTAAAATAGAAATTTCCAAAGCCCTTAATACTCTGTGCAAATTACCTTGAGGTATAGTTTGGGTACTTTGGGGGTCAAGTCTTTTCAACTCGGTGTAAAGTTCCTCTTTAGTTTTGGCGGAAAGTTCCTTTCTTAATCTTTCATCAGCAGGCGGCAATTTATCCATACCGCAGAAAAAGCCTTGCAAATAAAGTCCCGTTCCGCCGGCAAAGATTAATTGTTTTTTTGTTTCAGCAGTAATTTTTTGTGCTTCTTTAATAAAAAGTGAAACATCAAATTTTCTATCAATCGGCAAGAAATCGGCAAGATAATATTTTATATTTTCCACATAAAAACTATTATCTTTCCACAGGCCTTTAGGACAGGCCGTTCCGATATTTAATCCTTTATAAATTTGGCGGGAATCAACAGAAACAATTTCCCCGTCCATTTGTTTAGCCAAAGCCAAAGCGAGATCGGTTTTACCGCTTGCCGTAGGACCGGCTATAATAAACGGACGGGGAATCATTTTTACTTAAATAAAGTCGTATCTTTTTGTATTTTATTGCAAATAGCATTGCATTTGCAATTAGGCACGCAAACTTCCGGCAATTTAAGCAAAATTCTTGTATTACAATCGACAAAGTCATCTGCAAGAGCAGTAATTTTTTGCACGACAGCAGGGCTTATTTTTATAAATTCTATACCAATAGTGTATATAGGCCCTTTTTGGCGCACCCAGGCAGTTTTTGCTTCCACCTCAAATTTGCCGACGAAAGGCAGTTCCATCTTAATTTTCATATTGCCGGCAACAGGAGCCTTTAAAAAAGAAACTATACGCATACCTGATGCGGATAAATCTGCCAAAACAGCGGCAGCCTCATGTTGCATACCTGTTTTTTCATCGCTGTAAATCAAATCAATAGGTTCTACGATATTACTTATAACTGGGACTCTGGGATGTCTTCTTCTTTCTCTAAAATTTTCACTCATAACTATACCTCTTTACGCTAGTAAAATTGTATCTTTACTTTCTTTAATTTGCAAATCTACTACAGCACCTACAGGGTATTTTGTTTTTGTTCTAACCCAAAAATTATTTGAAGTGCGCCCATTTGTAGGCGATTCAAAAAGCACCTGTTGTATCGTTCCTTCCTGGCGCATGTAAGCCGCCTTTGAGGACTTCTTTATTTCATTTAACAAAATATCAAGCCTTTTTTCCAGTATTTCTTGCCCAAGTTCTTTAAAAAGCGCAGCGGGAGTGCCTTTTCTGGGCGAAAATTTAAAACAATATGCCGCGCTAAATTGTACTTCTTGGCAAAGTGTTAGAGTTTCCTTAAAATCTTCTTCTGTTTCTTTAGGATAACCGACAATAATATCTGTGCTTATTTCTATGCCTATTTCTTTTAAGGCTTTTAATTTTGCCAAAAGATCTTCACGCGTATAATTGCGTTTCATATCGGCAAGTATTTTTGTCGAACCGCTTTGAACAGGTAAGTGAATATGGCGTGCAATTTTTGGGCAATCTTTAAGCGTCTGCAAAAACTCATCATTAATAAACATCGGATGCGGACTTAAATAACGAAGACGCTCAAGTTTATCTAAATCACAAATTTCCCTAAGTAGTTTTGAAAAACTGAACCCTTTATAACTGTAAGCATTAACCGTTTGGCCTAGCAAAACAATTTCTTTTGCGCCGTTATCCAAAGCAAAATTAACTTGCTGTAAAATATTTTTGGGATCTAATGAATAGGCCTCCCCCCTAACATAAGGTACAATACAATAAGAGCATTTACAACTGCACCCGCGCATAATATTCACCAGGGCAATGGGGCTTTTTTTAGAAGGAATTAAAGGTGTATCTGTTGTTTCAAATAAATTTTCTTTTTCTATAACAGAATCAAAATTATCTATATTTTTAGCGCCGTTTATAATATCTGTATGAGGAAATTTCTTTTTTATTTTTTGGCCGAGTCTTTGTGCAGCACAACCGGTAAAAATAATTTTTCTGCCTGATTTTTCATTTTTCCATTTTGCAAGACGGCCCAGATAAGATAGGGCTTTGTGCTCGGCATGTTCTCTAATCGTGCAAGTGTTTACAAGCACAATATCAGCATCTTTTAAAGTATCAGTTTGCGTGCAACCTTTGGCTGCCAGAATAAGCATCATTTCATCTGAATCAGCCAAGTTCATCTGACAACCAAAGGTTTGCAAGTAAACTTTTTTCATTAGATAATTACTTTGAATTTGCGTTTTGCGGTTTTAACTTCTTTACCGTTTACGCAGCCATAGGCTTCCGCATAAAAATTACCGGTAGTAAAATTCCACCAGTCATACCACCAATAACCGTTTGCATTTCTGCAATCTTGCCAGGGGCCACCATTGATAGAAATTTTTAACCAAGAAATATTGCTCGGGCTGCCAAGTCTAAAGCAATAATGCCCGCAGTAAACTTTTTCATTACTTTCAGGATAATCTATATAGAGATCCTTTGCCAAAGGTATTGCTTTTTGAGAGGAAGCAGTATTATTTGTTTTATTTGTTTTTGTTTTGCTTACTGCTGTTCTTCTCGTAGAAGATACTACTTTTCTAAGAGTATCTCTTAATGTTCTTTTTGTTTTTGTTTTAGTTGTCATTTTCCCACCTCTTGTAAAACCTGATCAGAATAAATTATTTAATTGTATAAGTGACTCTAAAACAGGTTTTTTCAAATGTATTTTTACTACCCTTCTGCCCTTTTGTGAAAGGACTTTAAAATCTGCAAGTGCTTGCGCACTTATTAAATCGCCAAAGGTATAAGTTTGCTTCGGGATAGAAACTTCCTGTTCGGGTTGGGCACTTAAAATTATAAAAACACCATTACCGCAATCTCCTTTATGAAGTTGCCCCGTGGAATGTAAATATCTTGGTCCATAACCAAATAAAACCGCAGTTTTGCTGTTCTTTAAAAGTTTTTCTCTAATATCCTTTAAAGTTTCATCTACTTGCGGAGTTTCGTTTAAATAGGCAAGCAAAGCAATGTAATCATTTGGCTTAATCAAACTTAAAATATCTCTGCCGATATTTTTTAAATCAATTTTATTTTGCAAATTATCACTTGTCAAAATTTCGGCTACTGCTTGCGGGTCTTTGATACCTTTTGATAATTGTTCCAAAATACCTTTTGCAATAGTTTTTGCTTCTTGAACATTAGGTTGATCAAAAGGATTTATCTTCATAATTGCGCCGCAAGCCGCAGTTGCAATTTCCCAAAGTAAAAATTGTTCACCAATAGCATCCAAGTTAGGCATATCTATTTTAACAACGGGATAATTTTTTTCCAAAGCAAAAATATTTTCTTCAATTTTTAAATTATCCTGTGATCTAAAATTGATATGAACAAAAACCCTATCTTGCTGGTAAGCAAAATTCTTTATAACAGGTTCTCCGGCCACAGGCACAACACCACAGTTTTCTTTACCGGTAGATTCCGCAACAAGTTGTTCAATCCACAAACCGAATGTATTAATTTCGCGCGGCATTAAAAGCGTAAGTTTATCTTTTTTATTTAAAAAACCTTCCCCCATTAAAGCACCGAGTATAAGGGGTGCTTTTTCAGTATTATTTTTAACACTGTCGCCAAAAGTTTTAGCACTTTTTAAAATAGGTTCAATGTCAATACCGCTTAACGCAGCCGGCACCATACCAAAGAAAGATAACGCAGAAAATCTGCCACCGATATCTGCTTTATTTAAAAACACTTTTCTAAATTTTCTTTCTTTTGCTAATTTTTCAAGCCCTGTTCCGGGGTCGGTAATAGCGATAAAATTATCACCGGGATTGGCAACTTTTGCTTTTGAAACTTCTTCATAAAAATAAGCAAATTGTGAAGATGGTTCAACGGTTCCGCCTGATTTACTTGCAAAAATAAATAAAGTTTTTGCCGGATCAATTTGATTTCTGACTTTACTTACCCAATCGGGATTTGTACTGTCTAAAACAATTAAAGAGGGATAATTTTCTTTTTTGCCAAATAAAACTCGCAAAACTTCCGGAGCCAAACTGCTACCTCCCATACCCATTAAGACTACATTTTTGTATTCACTTTTTACGGAAGAAGCAAAATCTTTTATCTCTTTTAAGTGTTCAAGCGTCCAATTATAAACCTCTGTCCAACCAAGAGAATTACTTATAATTTTTGTATGTTCTTCTTCATCTTTCCAAAGGTTTGCTCTATGCTGATAAAGCCCGCTTGTAAAATCTTTTTCTGAAAGTTTACTAATGCCTTTATTAAAAAGTTCTTCTGCTTTTTGATTAAATTTTATTTGCATTTTAGCCCCTCTTTATTTTTTCAATTTTAAAGTCCCATCTTCTATAGTATAGCAATTATCTGCATAAGCAGCAGCATGAATATCATGCGTTACCATCAAAACGGTAATACCTGTTTTGGCCAGCATGGCAAAATCTTTAAAAATCTGTTCTTTACGGGCACTATCAAGATTGCCTGTGGGCTCGTCGGCAAGGAGCAAAACAGGATCATTTATTAAAGCACGAGCAATAGCAACTCTTTGTTTCTCCCCCCCGCTTAAAGAAGGTGGCATTTTTGCTGCCAAATTATCCATATTCAAATTTCTAAGTAAATCTAATGCTCTATCTTTTGAATTCTTGCCCTTTATTAAAGCGGGCATATTTACATTTTCAATTACGCTAAACTCCGGCAATAATCCGTCAAACTGAAAAATAAAACCCATCTTATTTAAGCGGAGTTTCGCTTTTTTGCGTTCTGATAAATCTAAAATATTTTTACCTTCAAACAAAATTTGGCCTTCTGTCGGCTTATCAAGCATAGCAATTAAATTTAAAAGCGTGCTTTTACCGCTTCCGCTTGGACCTATGAAGACATTAAAAGAACCCGCGGATATTTTTAAATTAACTCCGTTAAGCACTTTATTTTGTTCCAAACCTTCCCTGTATATTTTGGTAAGGTTCTTTAGTTCAAGTAATATATTTTTATCCATAGCGTATTGCATCCACAGGGTTTACTCTTGATGCTTTATAAGCAGGATATAAAGCCGAAATAAAACACAGAATATAACTGCCGAGTATCACGCTTAAAACATCAAAAAATTCTATTTTTACGGGCACTTTTGTTAAATAATAAATATCGGCCGGTAATTTTACAATATCAAAAGTGGCGATAACCCAACACAAAATACAAGCCAAAACAAGCCCTGATAAAATACCCGCGCTTGCAATAAATAAACCTTCAAGCATAAAAATTTTTCTTATTTGGTTTGGGCTTGCCCCCATAGCGCGCATTATGCCGATATCTCTTAATTTTTCCGTACCAAATAAAATTAAATTAGAAGTTATATTTAAAGAAGCAACCAGGATTATTAAAGACAAAATGATAAACATCATAACTTTTTCAAGTTTTAAAGCGGCGTATAAATTGCCGTTTAACTGCATAAAAGTTTTAACGGAATATTTTTGTTGGGTAGCCTCGTCAATTTCAAAAGCAAGGGTTTGCGCTCTGTCTAAATCATCCAGTTTAACGCTTAAAGTTGTTATTGCACCTTTTAAACCAAGAAAATCAGAAGCACTTTTTAAATCGCTGTAAGCAATGGTATTATCAAATTCATAATAGCCGGTTTTTAAAAGTCCGCTGACTATAAACTTTTTCATTTTAGGCAGTGCGCCGGCAATCGTAGCAGGGGAAACCAAAACAACCTCATCACCAATATCTATACCCATATTATAAGCAAGTTCTTGCCCCAAAACGAGCGGAGAAACATTTTCTTTTTCTGTGATAAAAGAACCTTCAGTCAAAGAATCTATCAAATTACTTGTCTTTGCTTCTTGCTCCGGATCAAGCCCACGCAAAACAAGACCTTGATTTTGGCCTTGATAATTTAAAATAGCCTGGCCGTAAATATTCGGTGCGGTTGCCTTAACACCTTTGATATTTTCTATAGTACTTTGAACTTCCTGATAGCGGCCGTCCGGCATCATACCCATAACCATAATGTGAGCCTGCGCGCCGATAACCTTATTTTTAATATCATTTTGAAAGCCGCTCATAACCGCAAGGGTTGTTATTAAAGCAGCAACCCCAACACATACACCTAAAATGCCGATAATTGTTGTAATTAAAGAAAATACGCCCTTACTCTGGGAAAGCAAATAGCGTTTTGCAACAAAACTTTCAAACTTCATATATACATATTGTATAAAAAAAGGAACTGTATAGCCATAGTAATAAATTGTCTATACCTTTATAAGAATTTTACCAGGATTTTTTAGGTGTGAATTTGCTAAATAGTACATATTAATTGGCAAAGTATTTTGAGAAAAATTTTAACTTTTTTTAAACGAGGTATACCCAGAGCGGGCAACAACCCCGCGTATCCGAAGTTTTTTAAAAATTAAAAACAGAGCATCTAAGTTTTGCAAGGATCTTTAGGTGTGATAAAAATACTAAATAGAACATAAGAGTTTTACAATGATTTTGAGGGAAATTTTAATTAGCTTTTTCTATAAGAAAAAGCATTTCTTTCAAACGAGGTATACCACGCGGGGTGGCAACCCCAAGTATCTGAAGTTTGAAAAAAATTAAAAACAGAGCATCTAAGTTTTGCAAGGATTTTGCGTTTAGAGAAGGCTTGCCGAGCGAAGCATATCCTGAGCGGGCAACAGCCCCGTATATGTGAGCGAGGCATAACGAACTATAAACGCAAAAGCCGACGCAAAACTATTTTTCTTTGCCGCTGATTTGTACCATATACGCCTTAAAGTC
This sequence comes from Elusimicrobiaceae bacterium, assembly GCA_045605725.1. Taxonomy (GTDB): domain Bacteria; phylum Elusimicrobiota; class Elusimicrobia; order Elusimicrobiales; family Elusimicrobiaceae; genus Proelusimicrobium. Next base: position 115,534 of record JAZUQO010000015.1, on the reverse strand, counting down.
ATTAACATCAGTTGAGTGCATTAAGGCATCTTCGTAAGTAATTTTCTTATTCAAATAAAGTTCGGCTAAACTATGGTTCATTGTAGCCATACCGTACTGAACACCTGTTTGCATAACGTGGATAAGTTGTTCGGTTTTTTCATCACGGATAATGGCTCTGGCAGCGGAAGTTGCAAGTAAAACTTCTGTCGCAAGAACGCGGCTTTTACCATCCGCTGTAAGCATTAATTGTTGGGAGAAAACCGCCTCAAGCACGAAGGACAATTGTGTTCTTGCCTGTGTTTGCTGGCTTGGCGGATACATATCGATAATACGGTTAATTGTCTGCATTGCATCATTAGTGTGCAAGGTAGCAAAAACCAAGTGGCCTGTTTCGGCTGCGTTTAAGGCTTGCTGAGTTGTTTCCAAATCTCTTAACTCACCGACCAAAATAACATCCGGATCTTGCCTTAAGACATATTTAAGAGCAGTAGCAAAACTTTCTGTATCGTGCCCGACTTCTCTTTGGTTAATAATACTGCGTTTATGTTTATGCACGAACTCAATAGGATCTTCAACAGTCATAATATGATAACCATAATTTTCATTGATATAGTTAATCATACTGGCAAGAGTAGTTGATTTACCCGAACCTGTAGGACCGGTGACTAAAATTAAACCTTTGTTTAAATTGACAATTCTATCAACTGCAGCCGGCAAACCGAGTTCCCTAAAAGTTTTAAAACCTATAGGTATTGCTCTTATTGCAACGCCGACATTGCCTCTCTGTCTAAAAACGTTAACCCTTATACGACCGACATCTTTAATAGAAAAAGCGAAGTCAAGTTCATTATTAGTTTCAAATCTGCTTTTTTGTTCATCAGACATAATAGAATAAATTAAAGCCTGTGTTTGCTCCGGGGTAAGAGGATCAAAAGGGGTCGCAAAAAGTTCCCCGTTAATACGTAAAATCGGCGGAACACCGACCGTTAAGTGTAAATCTGAAGCACCTTTATTTTTCATCAAATTAAACAACTCATCAATCAACATTTTTTATTCTCCTTTTACAAGTAAATCCATCCCTAAATTATTTAATCCGTTAATTTCATTTTTATCCAAATCTATACTAAAAGAATAAACAATGGGTTCCTGTCTAATCTTACTGGCATAAAAGTGGACATAGTAATTTCTGCCGCTTAAAACATCTGCAACCCAACTTGTCTGATAACCGGCATACTTTGTATTTAAATATTCTTCCAAAGATTTTGAATTAGGAAGAACAAATTTTTTAACTTTTGCCACTGCTCTATCTTGTTCGGCATTGTCATTTTTTGAAGCAAAGAAAGCAGAGGCATCTGTCGTTGGTGTATCGATCATTTCATCTTCTTCAACTTCTTGCAAAGGGCTTGCCTTTGTTTGAGTTGGCAAAGCCGCTTGTTGTTTTGGTTGTTGTTGCATTTGCTGTTCTTCATTAGAGCCCAGTAAAGCCAAAAGCAAAGCAACGATAACAACAATTACCATTAATAAGACCAAAAGATAAATCTTATTATTCTTCTTATGTATTTCTTCCCTGTCAGAAATATTATCTGAAGAAATTTCTCTTCGTGAAGATTCTTCTTGTCTTTGAGGTGCTATTTTAGCATCAGAGCCATAGGTATCATAAATATTTTCAGAAATATCACCAATTTCTCTTGTCTTGTTAACTTCTTTATCCGTACGTTCAAAAATATTTAAAATAGGGGTATCATCTAATGTATCTTCCGCAGATAAAGAAGACGGCGCAGCAAAATCAGGTTGGGCAGTATCGGCAGAATTTTTATCTTCTTCATCTGAACTTAAAATCGCTTTAGCGGGAATATCTTCAAGCAAAGTATCACCGTCTGCATCAAGGCGCGGGGCTATAACATGGCTTGAGATTGTATCTTCTATATTTGGCGCAATTTGCGGTCTGTCACTTTCAAAGGGATTTTTTTCCTCTTCTTTATTTTCTTTTGCGGCAGGTTCCTCTACCGGAGAAGGTGGCAAAACTGCAGAATCTTTAGGTGTATCGTCTTCATTAATATCAATATCATCTAAAGAAATTTCCGCAGGTATTTCCTTTTCCTCTTCGCTTTGGTTATCTTGCGGTTCTTGAAGATTTGGTTTTGCTTCCTCTTTTTTTTCTTCAACTACAGGGAAAAAATCCTCAGCATAATTTTGAGGTGCTTTCCAAAACTCTGCTTGTTCCGCTTTATCTTCCGGGCAGACCAAGCAATCATCCGCAAAAGATTCATCTTTCTTTATCTCTTCTGCAGACCAAGGTCCAACCACATCGCCGTTTTTAAGATACCAATATTTCATTTATTTCACGCTACAATTAATTACACTGCCTACTCTATTTAATACCATATCTTTGCCCATATATTCAAGCATTTTAAATAAAGTCGGGCCATGACTTCTGCCGGAAACGGCCGCTCTTAACGGGTGAAAAATCTGCCCAGCCTTTAAACCGTTTTCTTTAGCGGTTTTGCGGGCAATTTCTTCAAGCGGGCCTTCCGTCCAATTATCCAAAGTGCTGTAAGCCTTTTCAATTAATTTGAGAGCCTCTTTAGCCGCATCGGATTTTAAAACTTTTTCAATCACATCCTCTTCATATTCTACCTTATCTGTAAAGAAAAAGTTTATTAAACCCGGAATTTCCTTTAGAGTTTTATATTTTTCTTGTTCAAGAGCAATAATATTTTTTAATTTTTGTTCATCTACACCTTGTGCAACATTTGCTGCTTTTAAGAACGGTTTTGCCGCTTCATATAAAGCATCAATACTCATCTGGCGGATATATTCGCCGTTCATCCAGGTTAATTTTGCATTATCAAAAACGGCAGGGCTTTTTTGGCAACCTTTAATATCAAATTTCTTTTCAAGTTCACCGGGAGCAAAAAGTTGCTGGGAATCAGATGTACTCCAACCAAGTAAGGCAAGATAGTTAATTAAAGCAGCCGGTAAGAAACCTTGATTTTTGTATTCAATTACACTGGTATCGCCGTGTCTTTTGGAAAGTTTTGTACCGTCGGGTCCGTGTATCATAGAAAGGTGTGCCATTATCGGATGTTGCCAACCAAATGCTTTATAGATCTGAATTTGGGCAGGGGTATTTGAAATATGGTCATCACCTCTGATAACATGAGTCATACCCATTAAGTGATCATCAATAACACAAGCAAAATTGTATGTGGGATAACCACTTGTTTTTTGGATGACTAAATCGTATAAATCTTTATTTTCAAAAGAAACATGACCGCGAATTAAATCATCAAAAGCGGTTGTTCCTTCTTTTGGCATTTTAAAACGAATAACATATTTTCTGCCTTGCGCTTCTAGTTTTTCTTGTTCTTCTTTTGTTAAATTGCGGCATCTGCCATCATAACGCGGCGGGCGGTGATTAGCAAGGGCTTCTTTGCGCATTTCTTCAAGTTCTTCTTCTGTGCAATAGCATTTATAAGCAAGGCCTCTTGCCAAAAGATCATCAATATATTTTTTGTAAAGACCTTGATCTGCCCTTTGTGCCTGATAATAAGGCGCATGGGGGCCTTTAATTGTGCCATCCGGCATGGGGCCTTCATCCCAAGTTAAACCTGCCCACATAAGACCGTCATAAATTGCTTTTACAGATTCTTGAGTGGATCTTTCTTCGTCGGTATCTTCTATTCTTAAAATAAAAGTGCCGCCCTCCTTTTTGGCAAAAAGATAATTAAAAAGTGCTGTTCTTAAACCGCCAATATGTAAGTGCCCTGTCGGCGAGGGGGCGAAACGAACTCTGATACTCATTTTGTTTTCCTCTCAATATTTTATATAAATATATTATACTTAAAATTAAGCACTTTTTTAAGGAGACTAAATACATGGCATTAAGAATTTTTGTTACCGGCGGAACTTTTGATAAAGAATATAATGAACTTACAGGTGAATTATTTTTTAAAAAAACACATTTGCAGGAAATTTTAAAACAAGGACGTTGCCGTTTACCCATTAAAATAACAACTTTAATGTTAAAAGACAGCCTTTTTATGACCGATGCGGATAGAAAAGTTATTTTAAAAGCCGTTCAAAACTGCTCCGAAACAGAAATTGTCATAACTCACGGTACTGATACCATGGAAAAAACCGCAATGTTTTTAGGAGGTAAAATAAAAAATAAAACTGTTGTTTTAACAGGTGCTATGATACCTTATAAATTTGGTTCTTCCGACGGAATTTTTAATTTATCAAGTGCTTTATCTTTTGCGCAGGCTTTGCCTTACGGCACTTTTGTTGCCATGAACGGTAAACTTTTCCCCTTTGATAATGTAACAAAAAACAGAAAACTCGGAGTTTTTGAAAAGAAAAAATGATTGTGTTTTTTTCAATATTTGCTTTCATTTTAATTTTAATGCATTACATTTGCTTTTTGCAAAGTTTTGTATTGTCTTCTCTTCTCTTAAGATTATTGCCACTGCTACTATCTTGCGTGCTTATACTTTTGCTTTTTGTAGTACATAAATATGAAGGTTTCGGTGCGGCATTCTTGCATATTTTTACTTATGGCTGGCTTGGATTAATTTTCCTTTGGTTCTGTTTTAGTTTCCTTTTCATTTTTCTTAAAATATGCCACCTTAATTTGCCGGTTTATTTGCCATTGATAATTGCTCTTCTTTTAACTTGTATTTCAACTTGGACAGCATTTAAAACACCGCAAATAAAAGAAATAGAAATTATCAGTCCCAAAATAAAAAAGCCATTGTTGATTGCACAAATTTCAGATACTCATTTAGGAAAAAATATAAACCCAAAACGTCTTAAAAAAGTTATTGATGCAGTCAATAACAGTAAGCCTGATATAATTGCTTTAACAGGTGATATTTTTGAAGAAACAAAAAATATGCAACCATACGTAGAACTGATAAAAACTCTTCAGGCACCTTGTGGCAAATATGTGGTAAGCGGCAACCACGAATATTATAGCGGACTAGCGCAAAATAAAGAACTTTTTAAACAAGCAGATTTAATTGACCTTGATAACAAAACGACCGAAACCTGTGACATAATAATAAACGGTGTCAGCGATATTGCAAATAAGGATTTTTTGAACAATTTACAAAAGCAGGAAAAGTTTACCATTCTTTTAAGCCATCAGCCAAATTATTTTAAAGAACTTTCCCCCAAAATAGATTTGATGTTAAGCGGACATACTCACGCAGGGCAGATATGGCCGTTTAATTATTTAGTTGCATTAAGATATAAATATATAAAAGGACTTTACACATACGGAGAAAGTAATTTATATGTAAACCCGGGCACTTTTTACTGGGGGCCCTCAATGCGTTTACTGACAAATAATGAAATTACTTTAATTAAACTAAATGAAAAATAAAATTGTTTTAACTCTCATTTGTTGTATATTTTTTATCCCGCTTTTTGCACAAACAAACCAAAGCAAAAAGCCCCTAAATGGAATTGTTTTTGAAGATTTATCTTTGAAAGAAAAACTTGCCCAAACTATTTTTATTGCTACAGATATTGATACCGCTCAAAGATATAAAAATGCCATTGAAAAGGGCCTTGTCGGCGGAGTTTTAATACAATGGGGTAATTATTCTTTAGAAGAAACAAAAGATCTTATTGATAAAATGCAAAGTTGGGCCAAAAAAAGTCCGCTTGGGTTGCCCTTACTTATCGCCATTGACTACGAAGGCGGAACAGTTTATACTCCTGTTACTTTAGGGTTTCCTTATCTGCCTACAAATATGCTTCTTGCAGCAGCCAATAACCAAATGGACACGACAACTTTATTTTATATCGTTGCCACCGAACTTAAAAATGCAGGTGTAAACATAAATTTTGCACCGGTAATTGACGTAAACATTAATCCTTCAAATCCTATTATCGGGGTTAGAAGTTTTGGTTCCAATACTCAAATTGTTTCCGATATGGGGCTAGCCTTGATAACAGGTATGCAAAAAGCAGGTATAATGGCCGTTGCAAAACATTTCCCCGGTCACGGTGAAACAACGCAAGATAGCCACTACGCCACCCCACGTTTTGCCCAAAATAAGGAATCATTTGAAAAAATTCATTTACCGCCTTTTAAAAACGCAATTGACGGCGGTGTTATGGGCATAATGAGCGCGCATATAATTTATGATTTTTTGGACAAAGAAAACCCTGCAACTTTCAGCCCGGCAATAATAAACAGTTTGTTAAAGAAAGAACTTGGTTTTGAAGGGATAATAATTTCCGACAGTCTTGATATGCAGGGTGCAAGTAAAGCGGGAGATATCGTTTCAGCAGCAAGCAAATCTTTGGCAAGCGGGGTTGATATTGTTTTAACAAGCCGCAAAGATCCCACAATAACAAATACAGAACTATTAAAGCAAATCAATAAAACTCTGCCACAAGCCCGTGTTGAAGAAGCCGCACAAAAAGTTTTTAATTTAAAAAAGAAACTCGGCCTGTTTGAAGAACAAAAAGCAACCATGCCCATAAAATCTTCCCTTGAGGCTTATAATTATTTTGCTCAAAAATTATCAAACCAAGGTGTTTCCGTAATAAGAAGCCAGCCCAATTTTATACCTTTTAAAACACAAAAAGAAAATCCCAAATTATGTACGGTTTTATTTTCCCCAACACGTTTTGCAGATCAATTAACCGATTTTTCCGCTCCGTTTATAGAAAAGGGGTGGAAAGTTAAATATTACAATGCCTCCATGCGCCCGAAAGCAAAAGATATCGAACGCGCAAAGGAGTGTATGAAAGGGGCTGATTTAGTAGTTCTAGGTTCTTTACAATGGGCCGATAAACCTTTGGAAAGCCAAAAAAATGCCTTGAAACAACTTTTAAAAATAAATCCAAATATCGTATTACTATCTTTGATGAGTCCCTATGATATAAAAAATTATCCGCAAGTTAAAAATATTATTGCTATGTATGGGATAAGTAAATTTTCTTCTAAAGCAGCGGCAAATATTATCCTTGGCAATATCGAAGCAAAAGGCAAAGCCCCAATTGCACTTTAAAAAATTAAAATACTTGATAAAAAAGACCTCTTTTCAGAGGTCTTTTTTATATTACAAGATTCTTATTTATCCCCTTTCTATATCGCTTCTGATATCTTCAAGATCTTGTTCGTGTTCAACTTCTTCTTCCAAGATTTTAATTGCCAGTTTATAGGTTATATCATCTTTACCGCGTGTAAAATCAGCAAGTTGTTTATATACTTCTATTGCGCAACGCTCGCTTGAAATATTTTGTTCAAGCAAGGTCATAATATCACTTTCCATAGGTTCCTGATAACCACAATTACTCTTTTTAAACCATTCATGCGGACCAACTACAGGCATGACACCAAAATCAATTATTCTCTTGGCAAGCCAATTGGCGTGTTTAAGTTCTTCTTCAGCGTGTTCTTGCATTTCACCGGCTAATTTCACGCGCATAAGACCAACCGGAAATCTTGCCCCCTCCCAATATTGTATATAGGAAAGACATTCATCCGCATAAGCACGTTGTAATTTTTCTACTAATTCTTTTATATTAATACCGGTTTGCTTCAATATTTCTATGGATTTCTGCCCCATACTTACCCCCCTTTTTTTATAAAAAGTATAAATATTTTATATTATTTTTTTTAAAAATGTCAATCAAAAGTTTTTCTATCTTTTTTAGTATAATAAATAAAAAAGGCGAGGTCCTATGGAAAATAAATTTTTAAAGCAAGGTTTAACCTTTGATGATGTTTTGCTAGTTCCCCAATACTCCGAAGTATTGCCAAGAGAAGTTAATTTACAAACAAACTTAACAAAAAAAATAAAACTTGCTATCCCTTTAATGAGTGCCGGCATGGATACCGTAACGGAACACCAAACCGCAATCAGTTTAGCAAAAGCGGGCGGTATAGGTATCATTCACAAAAATATGAGCGCAAAAGCGCAGGCGGAGCAAGTTAAAAAAGTTAAAAAACAAAATTTGCTTGTGGGTGCTGCACTTGGCGTTACGGCTGATATGCTTGAAAGAGCGGAAGTTCTAATAAAAGCCGGAGTTGATATTTTAACTATTGATACTGCGCACGGCCATTCAAAAGGGGTTATTGAAGCAGTTAAAAAAATAAAAAAACATTTTCCAAAAACCCAAATTATAGCAGGTAATGTGGCAACTGCCGAAGCAACTTTGGCTTTAATTAAAGCAGGAGCAGACTGCATTAAAGTTGGTATTGGGCCCGGGGCAATTTGCACAACACGCATTGTTGCCGGTGTCGGTGTGCCGCAATTAACCGCAGTTTACGAGTGCGCAAAAGTCGCAAGAAAATATAATATCCCTGTTATTGCTGACGGCGGAATAAAATATTCAGGTGATATTGCTAAAGCATTAGCAGCCGGCGCAAGTGTTTGTATGCTCGGTGGGCTTTTTGCCGCGTGCAAAGAAGCACCCGGAAAAAAAGTTATAATAAACGGAAAACCCTATAAACTTTACCGCGGTATGGGTTCAACTGCCGCTATGAAAGCAGGCTCAAGCGATAGATATTTCCAACAAAATACTAAAAAACTTGTGGCCGAAGGTGTTGAAGGAATGGTCCCTTATAAAGGAACAATAGAAGAAGTTTCCTATCAACTTATCGGAGGGCTTCGCGCTGCCATGGGATATTGCGGAGCAAAAGATTTGGAAACTTTTTATAAAAAAAGTAAATTTGTTCAAATTACATCTGCCGGATTAAAAGAGTCGCACCCGCACGATTTAATTATGACTAAAAACGAGGCAAACTATGCAAAATAATTTTGTTTTAATTGCCGATTTCGGCGGTCAGTATAATCAACTAATTGCAAGAAGAGTAAGGGAATTAAATATTTACTCGGAAGTTGTTCCTTGGGATAAAATTTATCAGGAAACCCTTGCAAGAAAACCGCAAGCAATAATTTTTACCGGCGGGCCTGCCAGCGTTTATGAACAAAATGCCCCAAAAGTAGAAAAAGAATTATTTGAACTTAATATCCCCATTTTAGGTATCTGTTACGGCCTTCAACTTTTGGCCCAAACTCTTGGCGGCAAAGTTGTAAGTCCTGATTATAAAGAATATGGTAAAGTGGAATTAATAAAAAAAGAAAACACAAAACTTTTATCCGGTGTTGATCAAAAAACTATCTGCTGGATGAGCCACCGTGATTATGTGGAAACTTTACCTAAAGGTTTTAAAATAACCGCTTTCAGTAAACAATGCCCCGCTTGTATTATTGAAAATGATGAAAAGAAAATTTACGGTATTCAATTCCACCCTGAAGTGGTGCACACTCAAGCAGGCATGCAGATTTTGCAAAATTTTCTTTATGATATTTGCGAAATAAAACCTACTTGGACTATGGGCAATTATAAAGAAAATCAAATTGCCGAACTTAAAGAAAAATTAAAAGATAAAAAAGTTTTATGCGCATTATCAGGAGGAGTTGATTCTTCTGTCGCAGCACTTTTGGTACATAAGGCAATCGGCAACAATTTAACTTGTGTTTTTGTTGACCATGGGCTACTTCGCTATAAAGAAGGCAACGAAGTAGAAAATATTTTCCGCAAGCGTTTTAATATGAATTTGATTAGAGTTAACGCAGAAGACCGCTTTTTAAATGCTTTAAAAAGCATTACCGATCCTGAGCAAAAGCGTAAAATTATCGGTGCAGAGTTTATTAAAGTTTTCGAAGAAGAAGCAAAAAAACTCGGCCAAATTGATTATCTTTTGCAAGGCACAATTTACCCTGATGTAATTGAATCCGGCACAAAAACTGCAGAAGTAATAAAGAGCCACCACAATGTCGGCGGACTTCCCAAAAATATGAAGTTTAAACTGCTTGAACCTTTGCGTATGCTTTTTAAAGATGAAGTGCGCACACTCGGCCTTGAACTTGGATTAGATGAAGATTTGGTTTTTAGACAACCCTTCCCCGGACCGGGCCTTGCCGTTAGATGTCTTGGCGAAATTACAAAAGAAAAACTAGAAATTATCCGCCTTAGCGATTTTATTTTTAGAGAAGAAATCAAGAAACATAATTTAGACCGCGCTATTTGGCAATATTTTGCTTTTCTGCCAAATATAAAAAGTGTCGGCGTTATGGGCGATTCAAGAACTTATTTTCACACTGTAGGTTTAAGGGCCGTAAACTCCCGCGATGCAATGACGTGCGATTGGGCAAAAATACCATATGAAGTTTTGGATGTTATTTCCCAAAGAATAGTACGCGAAGTAAGCGGCGTAAACAGGGTTATTTACGACATAACTTCAAAACCGCCTGCCACAATTGAGTGGGAATAAATCTTATTTTTAAAAATTATTCTGGGCCAAAAGACCTATATCCCCCTAGGCCCTTTGGACCTTGTAGAATATCCACAATAAACGCTATACTATTAGTATGAGAAAATATCTAATAACAGTAGTAGCCGTAATTTTGGCTTTAAATTCGCAAACATTTTTGTTTGCCGCTGGTTCAAAAGGTTTTACAAACTCTTTAAGCGATACCAGTTTTATCACTTTGAAAAGACTTCTCAAGTCTCCTGATCAAGGTATTTATAATGCTTTAGCAAAGGATTTATCTGATATAAATCTTGCTCCTATTGCACCCGGAGATTTTTATAAAATTTATACCAATGTTGTTGCCAATCCAAGTGCAAGCACGGATTTTGATTTGACACAAGCACAATTAAAAGAAGTTATTAAAAAATACGAAAACAGTATTATTACATCTTTAAGAAACACTTATGCTTTTCAAATCGAAAAAAGACAAAACCCCAATCTTACTTTATCGGATTTCATTAATAATTTGGTAAATAAAAATATTAATTTACTCGGACAATATTATAAGGCCAATCCGAACGTTACTCTCTATGATATTAACAAAGAAAAATCTATGTCTGTTAATATCCAAGCAAATAAAGAATGGCCTAACGCTGCATATCACCAAGAATTATTAATTAAAGCCGCTGCTTTAAGAGTTATCGCCGCAAACTTAAGCAATGCTAAAGCCGGTATCACTTATGATCTTGCTTTATTTGATATTATCAGCGTTTCCAGAACAAGCAAAACAGAAATCAATGTCCATTTTAACAATGGTGCCTTATCTTTTGCTTTACCTAAAGAGGCTTATAAATATGTTCCGTTTGGTACCTTAAAATTAGTAGAAAGAGATACCAAATTTATGACTGCTTTACAGGAAGTTGAAAAGAAGAAACAAAATCCAAACTATAATTTCTCGATTAAAAGAGACCGCCGCGGTCGCGATTATATTCCACCTGAACCTTCCGTTTATGATTCTCCTTTCGGCGCCGGTAGTGTGAGATAAGTTTTAAGCAAAATAAAGAATATAAAAAGCCCTGTTCTATTTAGTTATAGGACAGGGCTTTTTGTTATATAAAAATTTTATTATAACACTTCTTCATATAAGCCATAATGCACCCAATCACCATTTGTGACATATCTGCTAGGAGGTAAACCAAGTTCTTCTGCTATTGCTGCTGTTTGTTCTGCGGAATGGTTTTTATTTCCTCTAAGAAATATATATCCATCGTTTTGAATAAATACTTGGGCAAAAAATGGTGTTGCAGCATAATCATTTATATTTAAAACGAGTTGTCCATCGTGTGTTCCCCAAAAGTATTCATAACCATCCGCACCTGTAATACGATTGTTCATTACATTTAAACAAGTGCCATTACCATTATCAGCACAAAGATCTTTTATTGCATCTTGTAAGCAATGTAAATCATTTCCACAACCGGAACTCCAATTATCTTTCAACATTTCTTGCAAATATCCCACAAAATCTACAGCACTCCAATTTTGAATATTTGAAGTATCATAATTTGACATTGTAGGACCTTCAAGAACACCTAATTCTTGACAAACGAAATGACTGCTTGGGCGGCAAAATATTTCTTTTGTTAAATAATCAACCGATAAAGTATATTCATTATTATTTCTTTGTGCAAAAGCCGCTTGCCTATCTTCGCCAAATACCGTGTAATCAAAAAACTCGCCGTCAAAAGTGATACCGGTTGCCTTACTGCCATCAGAAAAGTTTGTATAAGCCAAATCTAGTTTATCAACCTCGTTTGTATATTTATATCTTGCAAGTTTTTCTCTCTGTTCCCCTAAGGAAATTGTTGATAATACTTGAACGGCTTCGCGTGCTCTGCTTTTTTCTACCGCTTTTGTATAACTCGGAAAGGCAATTGTCGCCAAGATGCCAATTATTAATACCACCACAAGCACTTCTATCAAGGTAAAACCCTTCTTTTTTTTCTTTCTCTTATCCATAATTTAACTCCTTACCCCTATTTACTTTTTAAAAAGTAAATAAGGGCTTTTATTAATATTAAAATAGATGCTAATTTCTATTATAAATATCTTAACTCTACCTCTTAAAAAACTTCTACTATAAGTATATCTCATTTTTGCTATTTTGACAAGGGCAAATTATAGGGCAAACAATTCTTTTCCAGAGGATATTAAAGTATCAAGATATTCTTGGCTTTTAAAAGTTTCAGCGTAAAGTTTAATAATATTTTCCGTTCCGGAAGCACGGGCAAGAAGCCAAGAATCTTTAAGATAAATTTTTATACCATCGGTATCTCTGACACGCAAAACTTCCTGTCCGGCAAAAGTTTTAAGTTCGGCAAAACTTTCCGCTTTTAAATGTTTAAATCTTTCCTTAATTTCCGGCTTGGCAGGACTGTCAACACGGGTATAATAAGATTTGCCGTAAAGAGCGGTTAACTGTTCATAAAGTCCTGCTATATCTTGCCCGGTTGCAGACATAATTTCAAGTAAAAGGCAAACAGCCAAAATGCCGTCTTTTTCAGTCACCCAATCTGTAATGGACATACCGGCACTTTCCTCACCTGCCATTAAAAGTTCTTTATTTAAAAGGCCGTCAACAAAATATTTAAAACCGACATTGACTTCTTCTATACCTAAATTATAATGAGATGCAATCTTATCCATAAGCATAGTTGTGCCTAATGTGCGACCAACTTTTTTAGGGGAATCTTTGCCAGCCTTCCTTGCCATATAATCAAGCATAACACACAAAGCATGGTTTGGCACAATTAAACCACCTTTTTTAGTAGCACAACCAAAACGATCGGCATCCGGATCGCTTGCACCTACAAAATCATAATCAGAATTTTTTACAAGTTCAATAAGCGGTTTCATAGGATATATTGACGAAGGATCCATTCTTATCTTACCGTCATGATCTAAAGGTATAAAATGGAAATCCGGATTTTGTTCAGTCTGAACAAGTTCAACATTTTTTAATTTATAATGTTTTATAATTTCTTTATAAAAAGGTAAACTTGCCCCGCCAAGCGGAGTAATTGCCGCTTTTAAATTGCTTTTTGCAATAATTTCAAAATTAATTTTTTTACCAAGGGCTTGAACATAAGGAGTAATAATATCGCAATCTTCTACAAGACCTTTTTTGCGGGCTTCTTCCAAGGATATTTCTTGAATTTTTTGCGGATTTTGCAAATAATAATTGGCAAGTTCCTCAATTTTTTTGGTTAAGGAACTTGAAGCAGGTCCCCCATTGGAAGGATTATATTTAAGCCCCATATCCTGTGGGGGATTATGGCTGGCAGTACCGTTTAAAGCGGCACAAACTCTGCCGGATAAAATCTCAAAGGAGAAAACCGGTGTAGGTACAGCAATATTAGGTAAAACTACTTTAAAACCGTTTGCGCTTAAAACACTTGCACAAATTTCAGCAGTGGTTCTGCTCATTAAACGGGTATCCCCGCCGACAAGTATTTTACCGGTTAAACCGTCTTCTTTATGCAAAGTCGCAACGGCTTGAGCAATTGCTCGTGCATGTAAAGCACAAAAACCTGTCCCTAAAGAACCTCTGTGTCCGGAAGTGCCAAATTTAACTTTCGACACCTCACCTTTGGGATTTAGAAAATTTTTTCTTAACAATTCTAAATCAATTTTTTCTTCACTTAAAGTACCTGCTTTTTGATGAATCATAGTCCTAGCCCCCTTTTCTTTTATATAATATATTAAAATGAGAGCAAAAGAACAAGCACTTTTTATACAACAAGATATTTCTATGGCGGACTATACCACCTATAAGACAGGGGGTAAAGCGCAGTATTTTTGCCTGCCTAAAAATATCGAAGAAATAAAACAAGCAATTGATTTTGCAAAAGAAAAGCAAATCGATTTTTATATTTTAGGACTTGGTTCAAATATTCTTGTAGGCGATTTAGGCTTGAAAGGTCTTGTTTGTTGCTTAAAAGATTTTCAAGAAATTAAAATAGAAAACAATATTATCACGGCTCTTTCCGGGACACCTCTTGATAAAGTAATTGCCACCAGTGTGTTAAATAATCTTGGCGGGCTTGAAAAACTTTCCGGCATACCGGGAAGTGTGGGCGGTGCGGTTTATATGAATGCCGGGGCTTTCAACAGCGAGACATGGGCAAATATTATTTCCGTTGATGTGTTAAAGAACGGCCAAGTAAAAACTGTAAAGAAAGAAGAAGTTATACCTTCTTATCGCAAAGTTTCCGGCCTTGAAAACTGTCTAATTTTAAGTGCAACTTGGTCTTTAACAGAACCTGCAGATAAAAATTTAAGAGAAGAAATTTTACAAAAACGCAAACAAAAACAGCCTTTGGAATACCCTTCCGCCGGAAGTGTTTTTAAAAGACCTGTCGGTGATTATGCAAGCCGTTTAATTGATTCTTGCAATTTAAGAGGATTAACTATCGGAGGAGCGCAAGTTTCAACAAAACATGCCGGCTTTATTATTAATTACAACAAAGCAACTGCTCAAGATATAAAAAATTTAATGAGCGAAATTCAAAAAATAGTCAAGGAAAAAACCGGGTTTTCTTTGGAACTGGAACAAATTCTTTGGGGTAAATTTAAAAACAGTTGACGAAATAAAAATAAAAAGATAAAATAGATCTATAGAGATTTTAGGGGTCGTGGTGTAGCCTGGTCTAACACGCTGCCCTGTCAAGGCAGAGACCGCGGGTTCAAATCCCGTCGACCCCGAAGTTTTAAGAACCACTCACCATTAGGGAGTGGTTCTTTTATTTTTGCTACTTGTAAAAGTTATATTAATTATCAATAATATATGTTAGGAGGTTTTAAAGTATGGGAAAGAAAAAAAATAAAAAAAACAGATGTACGTCAAAACGTTTTTTTATTATGGCAATATGTTTAATCCTTATACTTTTTCTCACTTTACCTTTAATTTTTCAAGATCCGGATGAACAGCAAGAAATTTTTAATAAACAGTTGAAGACTTTACCTTTAAAGAACGAAAATCCTTTTAGCCGTTATTTGAGACTTTTAAAAAATTTTTATACTCCGGGCAAAAAAACAAATGAACAAAAGCAATTCACACAAGTAGAAAAACCATTATTTGCAAAAAACGCAGATGCTTATTACCAAGAAGAATTACCTCCTACTTTATCGGCACAAGCAACGGCAGCATCCTCTTTAAATAAAGAAAACTCTCCTGCTAATAATGACTATTATTCGCAGGAAACGGCCCCTGATCCTTTTTATGATCTTATACAAGAACCGCAAGAACCCTTTGTGGAACAAAAAACTTTCGATAATATACTTATAGAAGGGCTTTACGAAACTTCTCATACTGATCCATACGAAGTAAAACAAGCAGCAAGAAAAACTCTTTTTGATATTTTTTCCCCAAGAAGGCGTCTTTCTTTGCTTTCCCCAAATCTTGCGCCTTCTCTTTTTACAAACAACAACACTTACGACGCACCGGATATTAACGAAAGCGCGAATAGAAATACAAGAAGTTTCCAACTTAACGGGCAAAATTATGACAATTTCGGCGCGGGCAATTCTTATAATTACGGCTCTTTAGATACTTTCGGCACAGGGCAAGTATTGGGTGATCTTGATATAAAAGGTCTCCCTTTTGATGAACAATTAAATTTAGTAGCCAGCAGACTAAATACTGTCCGCAATAATAATGCCTCAAGACACCGCCCGAGTAAATACCGCCCGAACCAAGCAAATAATCGCCAACACAATCATCATTTCCAACCTCCTCCGGATACTTTTGATCCAAGTAAGTGGGACACGGAGATTTTAACTTCTTGTAACCAAAGTGAAACACAAGAAGAACAAGAACCTGCCACTGTAAAAGAACCGGATACAAAAATTGATACATGCGATCCCTTTTTAAACGAAAAACTTAAACCGGTAGATACAAAAATGCAACAAGAACATACTTACTTAATCGTATCAGGCAGATATAAAGGTAAAATTATGATACCGGCGAAATTATCTTTACCACACAGAGTTTTAACTTCTATGGCAGCTGATAATCAGGGTATTGCCACCCTCAATATGCCAAAAGAATTAAGCGGAAAAAGATTGTTAGAAAATACAGAGACAACAAGATTTGAGTTCGTTTCCGCTTTAAAACCACAGGTTTTTGAACAAATCATGAATGACGAAAAAACTATTTTACTTACTGTCGATAAGGCGGATGTGGAACGCTTCCCGCAAAAAGCAATCTTAATACAAAGTGGCGAAATCGAGACCTATCACGGCGCCAATAATATTATTAAAGAAATAAACGATTTCCCATCTAAGTTAGAGCAAATTAAACAAGAAGAAAAGAAAAAAGAACAAGAAGATAAAACACAAAAAGCACAAGACTTAAAACAACAAATAGAAACAAATCTATAACATTATGAAACTGAAAATAGATTTAAGTAATTTAGAAAGATGTTTACCTAAAAATATAAGCCCGCAAAAAAAAGACGAGTTTAAAACTTTGTTTTATTCAAAGATGGCTTTGGCTATGCACGAATATAATAAAGGTAAAACGGCAAGTTTTCCTAAAGTAGCATTTTGGGGCCCTTCCTGGCTTAATATTTGGTATACACCCGGTGTCGGCGCGCCGACTTTAGCCATAAAACAAAAAGAAGATTTATCTTATAAATTAACAAACAGGGCAAATAAAGTTGCTATTATCAGTGACGGTAGTCGCGTTCTCGGTCTTGGTAATACCGGTGCTCAATCAGCACTTGCCGTTATGGAAGGCAAAGCCCTTTTAATGAACCAACTCGGTGCGATTGATGCCGAACCTTTATGTATTGATTCCCGCGATGAAGAAGGAAAAAACCAGGCAAATAAAATCATTGATTTTGCCCGTATGATTAGCCCTTCATATAGTGCAATTAATTTAGAAGATATCAGTCAGCCAAATTGCTATAAAGTTTTAGACGAATTAAAGAAAAATTGTCCCATCCCCGTATGGCACGACGATGCCCAAGGTACCGCTTGCATAACTTGCGCGGCTTTGATAAATGCTTTAAAAGTTGTTGGCAAGAAAATCGATAAAGTTAAAATAATTTTATTTGGTGCGGGAGCCGCAAATACAAGCATCGCAAGTTTTCTTTTTGCTTTAGGTGCTAATCCTAAAAAAATGATTTTATTTGACTCAAAAGGCACTCTGCATAAAAATAGAACTGATTTAAAGAATAATCCTAACTATTATAAGCAATGGGGGTTTTGCCAAAAGACAAACGGCGCAAATGTTACCGATAGAGAAAAAGCCTTTAAAGATGCAGATGTTTTGATCGCCTTTTCCAGACCGGGACCGGATATAATTTCACCGGAACTAATCAAACTTATGGCTAAAAAGGCAATTGTATTTGCCTGCGCAAATCCCGTACCGGAAATTTACCCAGAGCAAGCCTTACAAGCAGGCGCTTTTATTGTGGGCACAGGCAGAGGCGACTACGAAAATCAAATAAATAATTCCCTTTGTTTCCCGGGTATTTTAAAAGGCGTTTTACTTTGCGGCGCGACAAAAATAACAGATACTATGGCTCTTGCTGCGGCAAAAGCAATTGCAAAAAGAGCACAAGATACACTTTTAAACGAACATCATATTTTACCTGACCGCACCGATTTAGAAGTTTATCCTTTACAGGCAGCAGCAGTTGCCGCGCAGGCAAAAAAAGAAGGTCTCGCAAAGATAAAAATTTCGCCAAAGCAGGTTTACAGTCAAGTTAAGCAAGAGATGATAATGCGTAAAAAAATTAATAAACCTTTAATTAACAGCGGTTTTATAAAAAAACCTTCGCAAAAAATACTTGAGCAAATTTTTAAACAAACCTTAAAGGAAATTTTATGAGAATTATACAAGCAAAAACTATTGCCGATACCGTATGTAAAATGTGCATAAAAGCAGCGCACGAATTGCCCGGTGATGTTTTGCTTGCCATAAAAAAAACTTATAAAGAAGAAAACGGCCTTGCTAAGGATATCACGGGTTTGATGCTAAAAAATGCACAAATCGCAAAAAAAGAACTTTACCCCCTTTGCCAAGATACCGGTACAACAGTTTTATTTGTCGAAATAGGCAGTGAAGTTTTTGTTAAAGGCAATATTACAAAAGCAATAAACGAGGGCGTAAAAAAAGGTTATAAGGAAGGTTATTTAAGGAAATCTATTGTCAAAGATCCTCTTTTTAAACGCAAAAATACCGAAGATAATACCCCTGCCGTTATTCACTATTCTTTTAAAAACGGTAATAAAATAAAAATTTCCATTTTACTTAAAGGCGCCGGATCGGAAAATAAAAGTGTCTTAAAAATGTTTGCGCCAAGCGCCAGTTTGCAAGATATAAAAGACTTTATTTTATCTGCTGTTAAACATGCCGGAGCAAGTGCCTGCCCGCCTTTTATCATAGGTATCGGTATCGGCGGAAATTTCGAAAAATCAGCAGAACTTGCAAAAAAAGCCTTGATTAGAAAAATAGGTTCCGCTAATAAAAACAAAGAATATAATTTACTGGAAAAAGATTTGCTTAAAGAAATAAATAAAACAAATATCGGCCCGCAAGGCCTTGGTGGCAAAGTTTCCGCTTTAGGTGTTTTTATCGAAGAATCCCCTTGCCATACAGCAAGTTTACCTGTTGCCGTAAACATAAGTTGTCACAGTTCAAGACATATAACAGAGGTTTTATAATGTATTTAAAAACACCTTTGACTTTGGAAAAAATAAAAAATATTAAAGCCGGTACGCAAATTTTTTTAAGCGGAACAATTTTTTCCATGCGCGATAAAGCCCACAAAAAAATGGTGGAAGAAAATTTTTTCCCTTTAAATTTAAAAAACCAAACCATCTTTTATATGGGGCCTTCTCCGACGAGGCCTGGACATAAAAGCGGCAGTTGCGGACCTACTACCAGCGCGCGTATGGATAAATGGACGCCGACTTTTGTTAAAAAAACGGGTATAATTTGTATTATAGGCAAAGGTGAGCGTTGTGAGCAGGTTAAGCAAGCAATGAAAGGTCACACCCTATACCTAATTGCTTTTGGCGGACTTGGCGCCCTTTACGCAAAATGCGTTAAAAAAAGTGAAGTTGTGCTTTTTAAAGAACTTGGGTGCGAAGCCGTTTATAAATTAGAAGTTGAAAATATGCCACTTATTGTGGCACAAGATATTAAAGGAGAAAATATTTTATGAAAAAAGTGATGTCTTTATCTTTATTTTTAATCGCCACAATTTGTTTTTGTGCTTGTATAGGCTCTAATGCCCCAAGAAGTGAAAAATCTTCCCAAGCAGAAGAAGCCTCTACCTACAATCGCTCCAAAAAAGCCTCTTATGAAAACAAACTCAGATATTCCGCTTTTGCTCCGTTTATGTATGAAGATAAATTTTATGCTTATTATTCCTTGGCTTACACACCTTCTAACCCAGACAAACAAGGTTATAGTGAAGCAGTATTAAAAAACGGTCCCAAAGCAGGTGAAACCGTCCGCACAAAAAACATTATTTATAAAACAAAAGCCGCCAAAGCAGAAGATTTGCAAAAAGGACAAGTTGTTTTAGTCAATCACTGGAATCCAAAAGTTCAGGATGAAAACGCCCGCATCGACATTTGGCGCAAGGGTATCGTTTATAATTTAGATGAAATTGACGACGGAAAAGTCATGTTGGAATTCCCTCACGACCAAAACGATTTTATGGCAACAAAAGAAACTTATCTTTTGCAAAATATCCGTCTTATCGTAAAACCGATTTTAAAAGATCCAAGGAATTTTATAGACTAAAATGTTGAAAAAACTATTATTTATTTTTCCTCTGGTATTGTTTGCCAGCATTTTAAATGCCACTCATGTGGTAGAATATTTAATAGATACCCCGACGGCAAAAGTTACACCGGTAAGAACTTTTACTTCAACAAGCCGTATTTTTAGCGAAGGCGGACTTGTAAACTTTTTTACCTTTACCCCTTTAGACAGATTTTCCATAGGAACGGCCGTAACTTTGGAACATATTGTCGGCACAAATGATGAAGATATAAAAGTTTTACCGCCATCTTTGCAACTTAAATTTCAACTTTTTGACGGAACCGAAATCCTGCCGATAGTCGCTCTTGGGTTTGACAATCAAGGTTTTTATTATGACCATGACAAAGATAAATATTTACAACTTGCAAAGGGCCTCTATCTGGCAGGCAGCCAAGAAGTGTTTTTTAAAGATTTAATGGCAAGTTACGGTTTGAACATTACAACAGACGGTTTTGAATTTGATAAATTGCATGGGTTTGTTTCTTTAAACTATGCTATTACCGAATATTTAGACTTAATGGCCGAGTGGGATAATATACGTTCCATGAAAAAATCCCGCGTAAACACAGGTCTTAGAATTTATATAGGAGAATTCTTTGCTCTTGATTTAGCAGTCCGCAACTGTAATAATAAAGCGGAAAGGATATTACAAATAAAGTACAATTATACTTTTTAAGGGGTTTGTATGGCAGAAAAAATTCAAAGGAAAATCATCTTTATTAAAAAAAGATTTCAGTTAAAATTAGTTGCATTTGTTATGTTATGTACATTATTTGCAACAGCATTGATAACTTATGAATTTTTATCTCTCTTACAGGAAATTTTTACAAAACATCCTGCACTTTTGCAAAGCGTCTTTGCGGAAGGTTCATCTTTGTTCATATCTTTCATAATAAAAATTGTTATTTGCTTTATAATAATTTTACTTTTTGCTTCCCTTTTATCAAATAAAATCGCAGGGCCTATTTACCGTTTTGAAGAAGCCTTAAAGCAAGTAGCCAAAGGCAATAAAAAAGTTCGTATTTCTTTAAGAAAAGACGATACCTTAAGAGATATAGAAAAAGAATTCAATAATATGATGGATATTTTAGACGATACAGCAAAAAACACGGAGGATAAAAAACAATGAAAAAATTTTTATGTTTTTGTTTAGTTTTATTTATAAGTTTAAGCACCTTTGCCCAGCAGTATAGAATTAAATACACCACCGATGACAAAGACCCCCTTTCTTTGGAAAATGCTATCCGCCTTGCAATTGAAAATAATTACCAATTACTTTTAACCGAACAAGATGTTATTATCGCCGAGCAAAAAGTAAAAGAAGCAAAGTTTTTATATTTACCGCGCATCAGTTTGAATGCAAGTGCCAATGCTTATAATTTAGATTACCCTACCATTATACCGGAAAGCCTTGGCCTGCGCTTTATCAACCAAGAAGACGGACATAAAAACAGCGATTTATTTTACGGGGCGGGCGTAAGTGCGACACAATATCTTTACACCGGCGGCAGAATCAGCAGCACTGTGAGCCTTGCTAAAGCCACTTTAAAAGAAGCCTTAAGCCGTTATGAAGCCGTAAAAAGCAAGACTATTTATGAAGTAAAAGAAGCCTTTTTTAATTCCTTATTTTTGCAAAAGAAAAAAGAACTTATGCAAAATACCTCCGACAAAATTCAAAAAGCCTTAAACAAAAAAAATGCTAAGGCTTGGGAAAATATTTTAGTAAAATCGGAACTTGCAAAAATTCAAAGCAATAAAAACTTTCTTGAAGAAGAAATAAAAAATGCAAATTTAAGTCTCTTAAAAACTATGAATAAAGAACTTAATAACACTCTTGTTATACAAGGTGATTTTGAACTGACACCGGTTGAAATAGATTTAAAAAAATTAAGTGTTTGGGCTATGGAATATAGACCCGAACTTAAGAGTGCCCTTTATAAACTGGAAATGGATAATATATCCGTAAACCTTTCACTAGCCAGAAGATACCCCGATATTATGCTAGGCGCTTCTTATGAAAGATTAGGCTTAAATAATATCAAAGATGAAAATATGCAACTTACCCTTGCTTTAAAATTGCCTTTGGGATATGACTATGCTAGCCAAATTAAACAAAAACGTGCCGAACAAAGACAAACTATTTTAAAACAAGCAGAAATTGAAGATCAAATCCGTATAGAAGTTGCCCAAGCCTATAATAAACTTGCCTTCTGGCAGGAAGAAGCCCAAAACCGCCAAAACACTTGGGAAGAGATTTCAAAAGATATAGAACAATTAAGCATAAATAATATGTCTAAAGAAGAAATTATAAAAGTGTATGACTATTATTATCAGACCGGCCTTAATTATTTAGACGGCATACGCCAACACAAACTTGCCATTGCAGGACTTGAACTTGCCGTCGGACAAGATATCAAATAATGAAAAAAATATTTTTTTGTCTGCTTTCTTTAACTTTGGCCTTAAACTGTTTTGCTTTAAAAAACAGCGAGGAAGATTCTATTTTGCGTGATTTTTTATGGCATGAATTTATTTTAATGCCAAAAGATAAAAGGCCAAAAATCGGAGTAACACTTTCCGCAGGTGGGCTGCGCGGTTTTTCCCATGTGGGAACAATGGACGTACTTATGGAAAGTGGCCTGCCCGTTGATTATATGACAGGAACTTCTATGGGTTGTATAGTTGGTGCTTTGTTTAGCGCAGGCGTCAGCCAAGAGCGTATGCGAGGTTTGGCGAGTGATTTGCCTCTTTCTGCTTTATCAAGCGATTTAACCTTAATAGGCGCTTTAAAATTTTTACTTAATGATAAACTATTTTCTTCTGAAAAATTCCAAAAATTTATTGATTCGGAAGTCGGCGGGGTTTATTATGAGGACTTAAATATTCCCTTTGCTTGCGTATCGGCCGACATTAAAACAGGCGAAAAAGTTATCTTTGACAGCGGACCGGTTGCACGCGGAGTTAGGGCCAGCATGAACTTGCCAGGCATCTTTGCGCCTGTTGAATATAGGCAACGCTATCTTGTAGATGGCGGCGTGGTAGATTATATGCCAGTTGATATTGTACGTGAAATGGGTGCAGATTGGGTTCTTGCGGTTTTTGCCTTGCCAGATTATTCCAAAAATGTCCCTTCTACAATTATGGGATATGTCTTAAGAACAGCAGATTTAAGAGGTGCCTACCTTACAACTAATGCCGAAAAAGACGCAAATTTTGTTATCGCTTCAAGAGTCGGTGATATAAAAGCAACCGATATAAAAGAAACAGTAGAAGCCGTTGATATAGGAGCAAAAGCAACCATAAAAGCCCTTGATAATTTAAAGGAAAACTTGCTTTTGTTTAGTGTGGATTATGTATTTAAGTAAATTTTTAATTCTTATTTCGTTCTTGTTTATGGCATTAAATGCCAATGCTATTTTCGGCTTAAAAGGCAGAATCGAACAAAAAGAACAAATTGCTAAAGCCCGTGCGGAATATGCTGCCGGAAACTATCGAGAAACTATAAAATTAATGAAAGATTTTACTTTAAAAGATGCTCCTAAAAGAAGAATCAAAAGGGCTTATGATCTAATTGCAAACTCCTATATTGCCATGCAGGAATATGATAAAGCCATGCTTACTTTAAGCGAGGCTTTGGAGTTTTATCCAAAAGATATAGATTTGCACTTGAACCTTGCAAAAGTTTATTTTTTGTGCGATTTAAATACAAGAGCCATAGAAGAATATCAGATAGTTTTAGACCAGGATAAAAACAATCAACAAGCAATTTTGGGGCTTGCTAATGCAATGCTTAAAGAAGGTTTTTACAGTAAGGCTTGCGATTATTTTAAGAAATATGTAAAACTTACAAATACGCAAGATGCCGACATCTATTATTCTTATGCGCAAAGTCATTATCTTGCAAATAATTTTGTGCCGGCTTTGGAACTGGCTTTAATTTCTTTTGAACAAAAACAAACCCCGGATACAAAACTTTTAATCGCTAAAATTTATAAAAGTCAGGGAAAAATTGAAAAGGCCCTTCAAACCATAAGAGATGCTTGGCTTATGGATATAAATAGGGAAGACACTTTTTTGACTTATGCTTTGTGGCTTTCTTATGATAAAGAGACTTCCCATCAAGGTCTTGAAATGGCGCAAGAATACCTAGATAAAAACCCTAAAAACCGCCTTGCTTTGTTTATAAAGTTTATTGCCTATACAAGACTTAATGATACTAAAAATGCCCAAAAAGCCTTAAAAGAAATTTCTGCTTTAAAAGGCAAAGGCTTTATTGACACCTTATCAGATAAGATTTTAGAAAATACTTCTAAATAATTCTTGCTCTAGTCAGCAAAATCTAAAAATGATAGAATATAAGTGAGGAAATATTTTAATTCCGGGATGGTGTAATGGTAGCACAAGCGCCTCTGGAGCGTTTAGCCTAGGTTCGAGTCCTAGTCCCGGAGTTTTTTATTTGTATCATTTTTAATTTTAAAATACCATTAAAAAACCCCCGCTAAAAAGCGGGGTTTTTTATTTTCGTATTTTCTAAAAGATTTAGAAATAGAATCTGCCGACCAAAAAGCCATCGATACCGGATCTATCGGTTTTATAACCGTTTTTCTCAACTTCGGCAGCGATATTATATCTGGCTTCAATACCTAAAGCAAAAAGTTGGCTAAATCTATATTCTCCACCGACAACAATATGCGGGAAGAATTTGCTTTTGTGGCCTTTTCCCATATTTTTATATTCAACTTCGGTGTTAATATAAGTTAAGCCGCTACCTGCATAATAACTGAAAGCCTTTACGCCTTTATCCCATCTGTAATAAACAGTAAGAGGAACAGCATATGTTGACTCTGTTACTTCAGTTCCCGCGGCTTTATATTCATTATCGCCATAGCCTTCGACACCGAATCTAAGACCGAGTTTGTTTGCTTCTTGCATAGCCCATTCATATTGGCCTTCAATACCGAAAATGCCGTAATTTTTATCTAATTCTCCTCCGAAAGCATCAAAGGTATCTTATAAGGTTTTAGGATCATTTTGACCTGCACCGAGTTTAAGACCCAAGCCCCCATTTCCGGCGAAGGAAAGAGAGGAAATGCACATCACTGTGAGCACTGCTAAAACAATTTTTTTTATTTATTATTTTCTCCCAAATAAACTACAAAATTATTATAGCAATCTTCCCGCCCTTTTTTGATAGATTTTATTTTTATATAATTGTTTATATGAAAAAGGCACAAAATTCTATCGGTATTTTTGATTCCGGGCTTGGCGGACTGACGATTCTAAAAGAAGTCCACAAAGTTATGCCGCGCGAAAATATTATTTATTTCGGCGATAGCGCGCATGTCCCTTACGGCTCTAAATCAAAAGAAACCGTTACTCAATTTTCACTTGATATTGCAAAGTTTTTAGAGTCTAAAAAAGTTAAATTGATTTTAGTTGCCTGTAATACGGCTTCCGCCCTTGCTTTGCCGACTTTACAAAAACACATTTCCGTACCTATTTTGGATGTTATTACCCCCGGTGCAAAAGCAGCAATACAAACAAAAAACGAAAACATTTTTGTTATAGGCACGCGCGCAACAGTTAAAAGCGAGGCTTACGCAAAAGAAATAAAAAAATTAAACAAGCAAGCAAGTGTAAAACAAATTGCCTGCCCGCTTTTTGTACCTTTGATAGAAGAGGGACTCGCGGACGATAAAATAACAAAACTTGCCATAGAAAAATATCTGGCGGAAGTTAAAAAAATAGGATCTTGCTCCTTAATTTTAGGTTGTACCCATTACCCCGTTATCAAAAAAAATATTGCCCAATTTTTACCTAAAGCCGTTTTGGTAGATTCCGCAAAGGAAATAACAAAAGAAGCAAAACTTCTGCTTGAAAAAGAAAATCTTTTAAATAAAACAGGCAAAGGTAGAATTGAACTTTTTGTCAGTGATAGCCCCAAAAATTTTACTGAACTAGCCAAAAAGATTTTAGGTTTTAATTTAAAAGCAAAGGAAATAAGATTTTATATATGAAAAGAATTTACGACGACGAAAGAATGCTTGAAGCCGGCTTTATAGGCGGCACTTTATCAAAAGATTTCGGAAATGCTCGCGAAAAAGAAACCGCCAAAAAAATTTTTGAAGAATTACATTTGCCCGTTGAAAAGATGCTCGGTTTAAAACAGGAACATACAGATACGATTATTTCTATTACTACTGAAGCCGAACTTGCCGAATATAAAAAACAGGAAAGCCATATCGCCGATGCTTGGCTGATCGGACTTGATAATACGGGTGCTATGATTTTAACTGCTGATTGCGTGCCTTTATTTTTGTGGGATGAACAGGGGAAATATGTCGGACTTGCCCACTGCGGCTGGCGCGGAATTGTAAAAAAATTACCGCAAAAACTGGCCCGTTTAATTAAAGAAAAAGATAAAAACGCAAATCTTCTTGCCTATATCGGCCCACATATTGAAAAGTGTTGTTTTGAAGTTAAAGAAGATGTGGCAAGAGAGTTTTCAGAAGAAAGTCTTATTAAAAAAGACGGTAAAATTTTTGTAGATTTAACAAAAGAAATCGTTTTGCAACTGATGAAAGAGGGCGTTGACCCGCTTAAAATTAAACGCGGATGCCACTGCACATGCACTTGCTGTAACGAGCAGGATTTCTTTTCCTTCAGACGGACAAAACAAAAAGACAGTCTTATGAGTTTTATATATAAAACTGGCCGATAAAGGCTTTATTAACAGGGCCTGCCATCAAAATTTCGCCATTTTTATTTTCTATTTCAAGTGTGCCACCGGGCATAACAATTTGGGCTTTATTTGAAGAAAGACCTTTTTTATAAGCAGCCGCAAGTGTTGCACATGCACCGCTGCCGCAGGCTTGGGTAATACCTGCGCCACGCTCCCAAACACGCATAAGTATTTTGTCCGGACTTACAATTTGCGCAAATTCTACATTTGTTCTATTAACAAATAAAGGGTTATGTTCTACCAAAGGGCCTACTTTGGCAAGGTCAACTTTACTAACATCTTCAACAAAAAACACACAATGTGGATTACCCATAGAAACTGCGCAGGCACTCATATTTGGTAAAAGACCAGTTAAATTTGATGTATCTTTTTCTTCGGCAAGTCCAATACCCTGCCAACTAAAATCAGGCGCGCCCATATTAACTTTTATTTGTCTTTCCTGATAGGCTTTTAAAAGTTTCCCTTTCGGGGCTTCAATAAGAACTTCTTGTTTGGAAGGTTTTTCTTCAAAAATTAAACTGGCAATACAACGAGAACCATTACCGCAAGCCGCTGCCAAAGAGCCATCACCGTTATAAATTGTCATTTTAATATCGGCAATATCCGATTTTGTTAAAATGAAAAGTTGGTCAAAACCGATACCGGTTCTGCGGTTTGCGATTTTATTGATTTCCTGAGGTGTCAAAGTAATCTCTTTTTCTCTTGCATCAATAACCACAAAATCATTGCCAAGGCCATCCATTTTGATAAAAGGAATCATTCTCATAAATTTTTAATACGCTCCAAGGCTTTTAAAGTATTTTCGCGCGAGCCAAAAGCGGTTAGTCTGAAATAGCCTTTACCGCCCTCGCCAAAACCACTGCCGGGCGTGCCGACAATGGCGCATTTATTTAATAACTCATCAAAAAATTGCCAGGAATCTTTGCCCACTTCAAGCCAAATATAAGGTGCATTTTCGCCGCCGTAAACTTTAAATTTTTTGCTTAAAGTTTCTTTAATAATTATGGCATTTTCCATATAATAGGAAATCATTTCCTTAATTTCTTTTTGGCCTTGCGGCGTGTAAATTGCCTCTGCCGCTCTTTGAACGATATAAGAAACGCCGTTAAATTTTGTTGTGTGGCGTCTGCACCATAAAGAATTTAATTGAACGGGTCCTTTTGGGCTTTGGCCTTTTAATTCTAAAGGAACAACCATATAAGCACATCTAAGCCCGGTAAAACCTGCCGTCTTGGAAAAAGAGCGAATTTCTATTGCAACTTCCTTTGAGCCCTCAATTTCATAAATAGAACGGGGCAAAGTAGGATCTTGGATATATTCCTTATAAGCGCTGTCAAAAATTATCAAGGAATTATTCTTCTTTGCGTACTCAACCCATTCTTTTAATTGTTTATGGGTTAGAACGCTGCCCGTTGGATTATTAGGCGAACAAAGATAAATTATATCGGCCTTATAATCAGGCACTTGCGGAACGAAATTATTATCTGCTTTGCAGATAAGTTTGCTGATTTTGCGCCCGGCCATAATATTGGTATCAAGATAAACGGGATAAACCGGATCGCAAATAAGAACGCTATTATCAGAAGATAAAATTTCCTGTATATTACCAACATCGCATTTTGCACCGTCGGAAACAAAAATTTCTTCTTTAGATAAATTTATACCCAGCGGTTTATAATCGCCCTCAATTATAGCGTTAAGTAAAAAATCATAACCTTGTTCAGGCCCATATCCGCGAAAGGTTCCCTTTTTTCCCATTTCTTCACTTGCTTTGATAAGGGCTTTAATACAAACTTTGGGCAGGGGCAAAGTAACATCGCCGATGCCAAGGGAAATAACTTCTTTTTCCGGATTATTTTTTTTGAACTCGGAAACTCTTTTTGCTATCATAGGAAAGAGATAACTTTGTTCTAAATTAAGGTAATTTTCATTTATCAGCATAGTAATAGTATATAAATTTATGAAGAAATTTTTTATATTTTTATTTTTGTTTTGTTTATGCGCCTGTTCAAAACAGGAAATAACAAATTATCCTCCGGGGGAAGGCCCCATAGTCGCTTTTGGCGATAGTTTGACTTACGGAAACGGCGTAAGTGCGCAAGATGCCTACCCCGCTTTACTTGAGAAAATGTGGAATAGAGAAGTTATAAATTTAGGGGTTTCCGGTAATACTTCTTTACAGGGGCTGGCAAGAAAAGAAGAAATTAAAAAATTTAGACCATCT
The DNA here is from genome assembly GCA_045605725.1 of Elusimicrobiaceae bacterium. Taxonomy (GTDB): domain Bacteria; phylum Elusimicrobiota; class Elusimicrobia; order Elusimicrobiales; family Elusimicrobiaceae; genus Proelusimicrobium. The sequence continues at coordinate 86,460 of JAZUQO010000015.1, read as the reverse complement.
TTTGTCTTAATTGAATTTAGCGCAAATGATTTTTTTAGAAAAATACCGCGTGAACAAACAAAATCCGCACTTGAGGATATTGTTGATTATGTGCAAGATTTGGGGGCTGTTGCCGTATTGATTGATACCGGTGGCAATTCTTTAATGAAACCTTATAGAAAAATTATTAAGCAAATCGCTAAAGAAAAAAATACCCTATATATTGAAGGTATTATGGATGGCATTTTTAGTAGCAGAAATTTAAAATCAGATAATATACATCCAAACGAAGAAGGCTATAAAAAAATTGCCCAAAAAATTGATAAGGCCTTAAAAAATTATCTTTAAAAAATAGTACCGGAAACTAGAGAAGTAAGAAGGTCATTGAATGCCTTAATAGCAATATATAATTTATAACAAAACCAAACTGAAAGAGCAGTAATCACAATAGCATTTATAATTTTTACCGGTTTATTCTTATAGGGCGATTTATACAAAAACCACAAACAAAAAGGGCCTATTATAAAAAGCAAAACCCAAACGCCCCACATTTTATAATACCATGCTATATGAGAGCCCTGCCCGGCTCCGCAAAAGCGGCAATAATTATCTGTTTCTTCTATCTCTTTTTTGCAGTTATAGCAGATCATAAATCTATACCGCGCGCTCTTAAAGATACCTTTATTTTAGAACGGGCTCTGGCGGTTCTTGCGGCTTCAAGCCATTGTTTGGAAGGTAAAATATTTTTGCGGGTTTGAACAGTGCAAATATCTCCGCTTTTTAACTCGCTGTTCATTTTTACCATTTTGCCGTTAACAAGTGCTCCCGCATAATGATCGCCTATTTCGGTGTGAATACTATAAGCAAAATCTAAAGGTGTTGCGTGTTCGGGCAAAACTTTAACTTCCCCTTTAGGGGTAAATACAAAAATTTGGCTTAAATTAATATCGGTTTGGAAACTTTCAATAAACTCTCTAGGTGCGGTTAAATCGCGCTGCCATTCTATCCATTGGCGTATCCAATTTAATTTCTCATCAAAATGAGGATCTTCTTTTGTACCGAGTTTATAGCGCCAATGTGCGGCGATACCGTATTCGCAAGTGCGGTGCATTTCTTCTGTGCGGATTTGGACTTCTATTAACTGCCCTTCATAAAAAACCGTTGTATGTATGCTTTGATACATATTCATTTTTGGCATTGCGATATAATCGGTAAAAGTACCGCTGACCGGTTTAAAATTAGCGTGCAAAGCGCCAAGCGCTCTATAACAATCAAGTTTACTTTCCGTTATAATACGCACACCGAGCAAATCTTGTATTTGTTCAAAAGAGATACTTTGCTTTATCATTTTTCTATATATGGAATAATAGTTTTTTACTCTTGAAAGTAAGCGGTGCGGAATTTGCTCTTTTACCAAAACTTTATCTAAATTTTCTTTAAAGGAAAGTAAAATTTTATCTAAACTTTCTGATCTTTTGGCAACACCTTGAACTAAATTATTAAACTCTTCCAGATGAAGATATTTAAAGGATAAATCTTCAAGTTCGTTTTTAAGACTGAACATGCCTAGACGCTGGGCCAAAGGAGCATATAAATTGATAGTTTCTTGCGCTTTTTCTATACGTCTTTTCGGGGCAAGAGCGTCAAGAGTTTTCATATTATGGGTTCTGTCTGCAAGTTTAATTAAGATAATGCGCATATCATGGGAAACGGCTATTAACATTTTGCGCCAATTTTCCATAGTTTGCTCGTCGTTAGAAGTGTTTTCAAGTTTATCAATTTTGGTAAGACCTTCCACCATTAAGGCAATTTCTTTATTAAAGTTTTTCTCAATATCTTCGACCGTTGTAGAAGTATCTTCCACCGTATCGTGAAGTAAGGCCGCACAAATGGTATCCATATCAAGTTTATGTTCAAGCAAGATTAAAGCAACCTCGCAACAATGCATAAAGAAATCTTCGCCCGTAAGTCTTTTTTGCCCTTTATGCGCTGTTTGCGCAAAATTATAGGCTTTTTCAATCATTGCGGTATCTTGAGTGGGATTATAACTTTTGAAACCTTCAATTATTCTTTTTAAATAGTCTTCCATAATATTTACGAATGTAAAATATCTCCTAAAATAACTTCTGCTACTCTTTGGGCAACGCCCGGCATACCGAGCATTTCCCTAATAGCAAGCATATTTTTACGCATAGTATTAAATCTTTTGGAACTACCTAAAACAGAACAGGTTTCTTTGGCAATTTCACCGGCATTGGCATCTTTTTGAATAAGTTCTTTAACAACACTTTGATGTCGTAAAATATTAACCAAAGAAATATACGGCACTTGTATTATCATCCTTGCAATATAATAAGTTATCCAAGAAAGTTTATAAACCACTACCATAGGTAGTCCGAGTAAGGCGTTTTCCAAAGTGGCAGTACCTGAACAGGTGATAACAAAATCCATAGTGCTTCTTATCTTATAATCCTGTTCACGAACTATATTAAAATCCTCATTTTTACCGCCGATATGGCTAAACAATGTCTCATCGCTGACTTCGGGAACAGCAAATAAATAGGCTTTTGCATTAGGTAAAATCTTTTTTATTTCCAAAAAAGCCTGCCAGAAAAGTTTTGTATGTTTTTCAATTTCCTGCGGGCGGCTACCAGGCATCATACCGATTTTAAATTCGGCTGATTTATCTTCCTTAAATTGCTTTTCTTTAGGTTCCGGCACAGTATCAAGTAAAGGATTGCCCAAAAACATAGCATCCCCGCCAAGAGAAGTGTAAATTTTCTTTTCAAACGGGAAAATTACAAACATCTTTTTTGTCATTTTAACAATCTTTTTAGCACGGTACCTTCTGCTTGCCCAAACTTGCGGGCACACATAATAGTAAACCGGTATTTTGCGTTTGTAAGCCGCTGCCATAATACGGCTGTTAAAGCCAAAGAAATCTGTTAAGACAACGCAAGAAGGTTTTTCTCTGTCAAAATATTCGCCAATCATACTAAGTAAATCTATCCAGGTAAATATTTTTTTAAAAGGTTCAACAAAACCGCTTGCTCCTTTGGCTACTATATCGCACAAAAAATTGTTGCTCAAGGCTTTCATTCTTTGTCCGCCGATAGCATCCAGGCGAATTTGCGGGGCAAGTTTTTTAAATTCTTTCATCAAATTGGCAGCATGAACATCTCCGGAAACATCCCCGGCGGAGAAGAAAATTCTCTTTACTTCTGCTATTTGCTCCATATATCGCCTCCTTTTTAAAGTTTAAGTTTTCCCTCTATCTATTTAACATTATAACAATGTATTTTATCAATAATATCCAAAGCAACCTGCAAGGCTTTTGCGCCTTTTTCACCGCTGGGGGCAGGAGTTTTTTGATTTTTAATACAATCAATAAAGTGCAAAATTTCCGAAGTCATCGGTAATTGCTTTTCTACCTGCGGAAATATTACATCAACATCATCAAGAGTTTTTACCAAAGGTGCTTTTTTGCGGTAAATTTTAACCCTTGCGTTCATAAAATCTACGGAAATATAAGCATCTTCCTGGTAAAGATTCATAAAGCGCGATTTTTCAAAACTTGCACGGCTGGCAGTAACATCAGCGGTGCATCCGTTTGCAAATTTTAAACGAACATTTACCATATCTTCATGCTCGGAAAAAGCACTTAAACCAACTGCATCAATACTTACGACATCGCTTTTAAGCATGGTTAAAAGAAGGTCAATATCGTGAATCATCAAATCTAGAACCACGCTTACGCTTGATACGCGCGGATCATAAGGGCCCATGCGCTTGATAACAATAAATTTGGGATCTTTTATGTATTTAAATGCTTCCACAACAGCGGGGTTAAATCTCTCAATATGTCCTATTTGCAAAAGAACTTTATTTTCTTGCGCTGCTTTAACAAGTTCGCGTGCCTGCTCCATAGTTGAAGCAATAGGTTTTTCCAAAAGGGTATGAATTTTATGATTGAGACAATACATACCGATTTCGTGGTGTAGAGGAGTCGGTGCAGCAACGATAACCGCTTCAACATTTTTTAAAAGTTCGCTATATTCTGTAAAAGGCTTACAACTATATTCCTGGGCAAGGGCTTTTGCTCTTTCTAAATTTGTATCACATACACCTACAAGTTCAACTCCATCCATCTTAGATAATGTGCGCGTGTGAAAAGTGCCTATTTTACCGGCACCTATAACACCAAATTTAATTTTTTTATCAGACATAAACACCTCTCTACAAAACTATTATAGCAAAATACGACATACACGGGTAACATTTTATAGTCCTTTTATTATATAATGGTTATATGGAAAAAACTTTAATCTTAATTAAACCCGATGCCATCAGTAAAAAACTTACCGGCATCATTATAGACAGAATTGAACACCTTGGGCTTGATATGAAAGCCGCTAAGGTAACAGTTGTAACCGAAGAACTCGCCAAAGAACATTATGCCAATTTGGCAGGCAAACCGTTTTTGCCAAGTGTAATTGCCTTTATGCGCGGGGATTATAACGGCATTAAAGACCATAGAATTTATGCTTTTGTCTACGAGGGCGAAAATGCTGTTGCCAAAGTCCGCGCAGCACTTGGCGCAACAGATCCGGCAAAGGCAGAACCTTGGACAATTCGCGGTGCTTTTGGCTGTTTTAAAGACGGTGTTATGCAAAACTGCGTGCATGCTTCCGGTTCGCCAGAAGAAGCACAAAGAGAAATCAATATCTGGTTTAAACCGGAGGAAGTCTTATAATGAAAAAGTTTTGGCTTCTCTTACTTTTAATCTTTGTTACACCTTTTGCTTTAGCGCAGAGTGAAGTTTCCTGGCAGACTGAAGATAACTGGACTATTAAAGGCTCTTTTTTGCCCTCTAAAAACGGCAAAATTGTCGTACTTATACACGAACTTGCAGGAACAAGAGAAGACTATAACAACTTTGAAAAAAGACTTAAAAATGAAGAATTCGGCTATCTTGCCTTTGATTTAAGAGGCCACGGGCAAAGCACAAATAAAGGTAGTTATACCGAATTTAAAAAAACCGGCACAGATAATGAATTTAACCAGATGGTGCGTGATGTTGAAGGGGCAATAACCTTTCTTAACAAAAAAGGTTATGAAACACAGGATATTTTTATAATCGGAGCAGGCCTTGGGGCAAATGTTGCCGCAAAAACCGCCGGATTAGAACCACAGATAGCAGGCCTTGGCCTTTTAACACCGGGGCTTAAAACAAGAGATGTCTTATCTATGGGCGGAATAAAAATGTATAAAAACCCTGTTATGATTGCTGTCGGCTCTATTGACAGAAAACCTATGATGGAAGCAAATTTACTAAGAAATGCCGCTTTCTTATCTTCGGGCCAGGGTAAAGTTTTATTCTTAACCGCTTATGACCAAGCAGGCGTAAAAATGCTGGACCGTTATTTAACAAACAATGTTATTGAATGGTTAAAAGCCCCCGCTTTGCCTGAAATATTGCCCGATACCGTAATTTTGGAAGAAGAAAACCAAGAGACTATTGTTCTTAACGCACCAAGCGTTTTATAAAATGCAAAAATTAAGCGAAACGGAAAAAATAAATAAAAATACTGCAACTTTGGCCAGTCTTAATTTGGATAAGCAAATTGACTTAATGAATGAAGAAAATTTGCGCTCCGTTTTGTGCCTTAAAAAAGCAAAAAAATCTTTGAAACAGGCCGTTCTTTTAGTAGCAAAAACTTACCTCAAAAATAAAACAACACTCTTTATGGGGGCAGGAACAAGCGGGCGCCTTGGTATTTTGGAGGCCGCGGAATTACCCCCCACTTTCAGCACTTTGCCAAAAGAATTTAAAGCCCTCATTGCCGGCGGAAATAAGGCCGTTTTTAAAGCCGTTGAAGGGGCCGAAGATTCCGCTGATCAGGGTTCTAAAGATTTCTTAAAAAATATAAAAAATGTCGGCACGCTTATTTGTATTGCAGCCAGCGGAAATACCCCTTATATCCAAGGGGCTTTAAAAACGGCAAAACAAAAAAAAGTGCCCACGATTTTAATAACTTCAAATAAAAATGCTCTTAAAGATAATGCGAATATTTTTATTTTCCTTGATAGCGGACCGGAATTTATAAGCGGTTCTACCCGTCTAAAAGCGGCAAGTGCGGCTAAATTTGCTTTAAATATGATTACCACTCTTGCCATGATAAAATGTAATAAAGTTTATAAAAACTATATGGTGGATGTTAAGGCAACAAATACCAAACTAAAAGCCCGTGCAATCCGTCTAATTTCTTTAATTTTAAATATACCGAAAGAAAAAGCGGAAATTTTGGCAAAAAAAACTAATTATAAAGTTAAAGAAGCGGTTTTGCTTGGTAAAGGTAAAAAAAATTATAAAATCTTACTTGCAAAACATAAAGGCAATTTGGAGGCTTCTTTAAATGCAAAATAAAGAATCTATTGCTCTTGGTTTAATGAGCGGAACTTCAGCCGACGGCTTAACTATTGCCGCTTTAGATCTTAAAAATAATACCTGCCTTTGCCATAAAACATACTCTTATAGCAAAAAATTACAAACGGAAATTTTAAATGCCGTAAATTACACTGCGCCTAAACTTGCCAAACTTGATTATGATTTAGGCAGACTTTATTTAAACTTAACTAAAAAATTTATAAAAGAATCTAACTTAAAAAATATCAAAGTTATCGGTTGCCACGGGCAGACAATTTGCCACAACCCAAAAGAAAAAGCCACTATGCAAATAGGGCAAGGTTCTTTTTTAGCAAAGGGTTTAAAAATACCGGTAGTAAACAATTTTAGGGCGGCAGATATTGTATTTGGCGGACTTGGCGCTCCGCTTATGCCTATTTTTGATAGCGAATTTTTTAAAAAATCAAAACCTGTCATTTTGCTTAACCTCGGCGGTATTGCCAATTTCAGTTTGGTAGGTAAAAACATAAAAACTTTTGGTTTTGATATCGGGCCTGCCAATGCCTTAAGTGATAGTGCCGTATCAATTATAACCAAAGGCAAAAAATCTTTTGATAAAGACGGTAAAATTGCCGCCGAATATCAGCCGGATACAAAATACGCCTCTAAACTTGCCCAAATTTTTACTGCTAAAAAAATAGGCTTATCTTTAGACAGAAATACTTTTAGTATAAATTTTTTAAAAAAATATTTCCCGTCTTTAGAAAGAAAAGATATTTCCACTTTAAATTACCTTACGGCTTTAGTAATTAGCAATACTCTTAAAAAATTGGTACTTTCAAAATATAAAGTTGATACTATTGCCGTATCCGGCGGTGGAATCTTTAATAAAACTTTAATTGAAAATTTGCAAAAGTTAACACAACTTGATATCATAAACACAATACAACTGGGTATTGATCCAATGGCAAAAGAGGCTTTGGCAATGGCTTATTTTGCCTGGCAAACACTAAACAGTCAGCCGCTTAAACTCACAAATGGTGAGAAAACTATTTTAGGAGAAATTATTTTACCATGAATATAACCCGTCTTATATATCCAGGATTTTGGTTCGGCAAAAGTGATAGGGAAGAAGCCCTTAAACTTGCCCGTTTGGGTGTGGGCGGTTTTTGTCTATATAACGGATCAATGCAAGAAGTTAAAGATTTGATTGAAGAACTCCGCGCAAATTCTCCGCATAAATTATTAATTTGTTGTGATTATGAGTATGGCCTTGGCCGCTGGCATAAAGATGCGCCACTGCTTGCTTCTAATATTTCGGTAGGGGCTTCCGGTAGGGAAGATTTGTCTTATAAGAAAGGATATTTAACTGCTATTCAAGCACGATCTTTAGGTGTTGATTGGGTTTTTGCACCCGTAATTGATTTGGCACAGGAACCGGATAATCCAATAGTAAATACCCGCTCTTTCGGCGCAGATCCGCGCAAAGTTGCAAGTTTAGCAAGATCTTTTATGATAGGACTTGAAGACGGTGGTTGCTTAAATACTTTAAAACACTTCCCTGGACATGGCTCAACTACTATTGATTCCCATTTGGCTATGCCCGTTTTGGATAAAAAATTTAATTTACTTGAAGAACAAGACCTTTTGCCTTACAGGCAACTTATAACAAAAGCCGATTCTATCATGATAGGGCATTTGAATATTCCTTATTTGGATGACAAATTGCCTGCTTCTTTCTCTAAAAAAATAATACAAGATTACTTGAGAAAAACTATGCATTATAAAGGTCTTATTATAACTGATGCTTTAGTAATGAAAGCAATAGGCCCTCTTGATCCGCTTGATGCTTATCGCGCCGGTGCAGATATTTTGTTATGCCCAAGCGAGCCCTTACTTTTAATAGAAAGGTTAAAAGAAATCGCTAAAGAAAATATTATCCGAGCGCAAGAAGCCATAAGCCAACAAGAAAAACTTATTTCAAAACTTGCCTTTATGCAACCGATTCCTTGCCGGGTAGAAGAACCTTGTAAAAAATTAAATAAAGATATTGCGGAAAATTGCCTTGTCCAAAAAGGTTCTTTCAATATTGGACAGGGAGAAACTATTTACTATCTTGAAGCGGAAACTTACCCAAGCAAAGAATGGCGCGCAAAAACTTTTATTGAAGAACTTAAAAATCAGGGTATTACCGTAAAGCCCTATACTCCAAGAGTAAAAGACGAAAAAATTGTTATATCCACCTATTCAAACTATGCTGCTTTCAGTGGGCAAATAAATTTTACAAAAGAACAAATAGTTTTATTACAAAAAATTATAGAAGAAAACAAACAAACAGTTCTTATTACCTACGGAAGCCCCTTCGTAGATAAAGATTTGAAGAAACTAACTTCCTTTGTAATGGCAGGCTCAGCAGGAGAAGAATTTGAAAAAGCAACCGCCTTGCTTCTGTTAAAGAAACTGCAAGCCAAAGGTAAAATGCCTTTTTAATTGCTAAAATATATTTATGAGTGAAGAAAATAATATCCTTATTGCTAAATCAGCAGGTTTTTGCCCCGGTGTAAAACGGGCCATTGAGTGTGTTTTAGAACTTGAAAAACAAGGTCACAAGCCCATTTATACTGTCGGGCCTTTAATTCACAATAAACAAGTTACCGACAGTCTTGAGGCAAAAGGTATTAAATCCATAGAAAAATTAAGTGAAGCAACTAATAAAAACGGGGTTTTGGTTATACGGGCACACGGTATTACTCCGGATTTCCAAAAGGAAATTATGGCTTTAGGTATGCAGGTTGTTGATGCAACTTGCCCGCTTGTAAAAAAAGTGCATAATGTTATTGAAGAATATGCAAAACAAGGTTATGATACTATAATTGTAGGTGATAGCAAACACGCAGAAGTTATAGGCCTTATGGGATATACGCAAAATAAGGGTATTGTTGTCGGTAATATAGAAGAAGCCCAAAAATTACCGCAATTTAAAAAAGTCAATGTAGTATCTCAAACGACTCAAAAAGAAGAAACTTTTTTACAAATTGCAGAAATAATAAAGCAAAAAGCACAGATTTGTAATGTTTCAAACACAATTTGTCATCCTACGAAACAAAGGCAAACCGAAACAACTAAATGTGCAAAAGATGCCGATTTGGTTGTTGTTGTGGGGGGGCATCACAGTGCAAATACTGCGCGGCTTGCAAAACTTTGCTCGGATTTATGCAAAAATGTTATTCACGTTGAAACTTCTGCGGAAATTGATCCTAAAATAATAGCAGACAGTAAAAAAATTTTCATTACGGCAGGCGCTTCTACACCGATTTGCCTTGTGGAAGAAATAGCAGATTATATAAAACAGTTAAGGGAGAATAAATAAATGAGCATCAATAGAATCGGCATTTTAACCGCCGGCGGCGATTGCCCGGGCTTAAATGCAGTTGTGCGCGCGGCTACGAAATATGCTTTAAAAAACAATATTGAAGTTTTTGGTTTTCAAAACGGGTTTGACGGCCTTGTAAAAAACCAATATATTATTTTGGACGATAAAGCCGTTTCCGGTATATTAACAAGAGGTGGCACAATTTTGGGAACAAGCAACCTTGCAAATCCTTTTAATTACACCCTTGCCCCCTTTGCCAGTCCGGAGAATCCAAAAGATCTTTCTTCCATGGTTTTGCATACTTTAAAAACAAATAAAATTGATGCTTTAATTGCTATCGGCGGGGACGGAACTTTATCAATGGCTAGCAAGTTTATTGATATGGGCGTTAAAATTATCGGTGTACCTAAAACTATCGATAATGATTTAAGCGCAACTGATTTTACTTTCGGTTTTGATTCTGCTTTAGCGGTTGCAAGCGAAGCAGTTGATAGAATACACACCACCGCAGAATCACATCACAGAGTTATGATCGTTGAAACTATGGGGCGTTATGCCGGGTGGATTGCTTTGCGTTCCTGCATAGCGGGTGGTGGCGATATTTGCTTAATACCGGAAATCCCTTATAATATCGACGTCATAGCAAAAGCAATAGAAGCAAGACAAAGAAAAGGCAAAACTTTCAGTATTATAGTTGCCGCCGAAGGCGCAGTTGATGAATCAGGCAAAATGGCCGTTCAGAAGAAAGTTAAAGGTTCTACTGATCCTATAAGACTCGGCGGTATCAGCGGAATAATTGCCTCCCAATTAGAGAAAATTTTAAACCTAGAGTGCCGCGTTGTAGTTTTGGGACATTTACAAAGAGGCGGAACCCCAACCGCATTTGATAGATGGCTTGCAACACGTTTTGGTGCAAAAGCCGTTGACTTAATTTTAAAAGAAGATTTTGGCAATATGGTCGCTCTGAGAGGAACTGATATTATCAGTGTACCTGTAAAAGATGCCGTCGCCAAACTTAAAAAAATCGATCCAAACGGGCAAGAAGTTGCCACCGCTTTAGAAGTCGGCACGAGTTTTGGCTCACCCACTTTAGGTTAAATTTAAAAAAGGAAGAAGATTTATGGAAAGAATCAGTAAAGAAGAACTCATTTTCGGTTTACACCCGGTAAGAGAAGCATTAAAAACAAAAAAACGCCAAGTGTCTGTTTTATATATCGTTGCCAATAAAACCGCTTCCAAACAAGTGGAAGAAGTTATCCGCCTTGCAAAAACAAATAATGTAAAAATTAAATCTTTGGAATTAAGACTGATGGATAATCTTGCTTCCGGCGGAAATCACCAAGGCGTTATTGCAAAAGCAGAACCGCTTAAAACTATGCGCCTTTCCAATGCAATTTACGAGGCACAAAGTAACAAAAAAGAACTTTGGCTTGCCGTTGATGAGGTAACCGATCCGCAAAATTTAGGTTCACTTTTAAGAAGTGCAGCCTGCCTCGGTTTTACCACTGTTCTTTTGCCAAAACACAGAACTGTAGGTATAAATGCGACTGTTCACAAGGTTGCTTGCGGCGCAGTTGAAAAATTGAAAATTGTCGAAGTTTCCAATTTAAATACCGCTTTAATTGATTTAAAAGAAGAAGGCTTTTGGGTTTACGGTGCAGATATGGACGGCAAAAGCATTGTTAATTTTGATTATGCTTACCCGGCTGTTTTAATTGTCGGTTCGGAAGGAACAGGTATCCGCCAAAAAACTTTGGAACATTGTGACGATGTTATCAGCATTCCGCAAAAAGGCGGAGTAAGCAGTTTAAATGCTGCTGCCGCCGGCGCAATTATTATGTATGATATGTTCGCAAAATCTCTTAAGTAATTTTTGCAGTGTTTTTAATAAAAACGCCTTCTAAAAAATAGAAGGCGTTTTTTATTTAACAAAATAAAAAATCTACACGCCTTTTGGCAAGCGGTCAGATAAAATCTGCGGCAATCTTTCAGCCTCAATTTTTTGTTGGACAGATTTTATATCATAGGGTAAACGTATCAAACGGAAAGTATTTTTAGTTGTATCAAAAATACCAAAAGAAGCCATATTATTTGCATCACGTGGCTGCCCGACGGAACCGGGATTTATCATATATCTAACACCGGGCATAAGTTTTATAGTAACATCTTTACCGTAAAAAACATCTATTTGAGGAATATGCCCTTCCCTATAACTCATAATAAAGGGAACATGGCTATGCCCCACAAAACAAACATTACCCTGCCATTTAGGAAGATTCATAATAAATTGCTCGGGAGTCAAAAGATAATCGCGGTAAGGATCGGTAAAAGAACCGTGCACCATAGAAAAATGTTCGCCGTTATATACAGTTAAAAACTGGGAAATAAATTTTTTGCTTTTTGAAGATAAATTTTTTAAAGTAAACACCATTGCCAGATTAGCATATTCGCTAAACCAACGGGAATATTCTTTTTCAAAAAGGCAAACATCGTGATTGCCCATTACCGCAACAAGATTTCTCAGACGCATTAAAGTGCGGGTGCATTCTTCAGGATTAGGACCATACCCTATTAAATCGCCGCAAAAGGCATAGCCGTCCACCTTCAGTTCCTGCATCTTTTTAAGACATACAAGCAGGGCTTCATAATTTGAATGAATATCTGAAAAAACGGCATATTTCATACAAAACCTTTATTTGGCGGAAGATGCCTCAACAAGTTGTTTTGTTTTGGCATCTTGCTCTTTTAAATTAAGTGATAAAATTTTTGACACACCGCTTTCTTCCATAGTAACGCCGTAAAGCATTTGCGCGGCTTCCATAGAACGTTTATTATGGGTAACGACAATAAACTGTGTCTTAGCGGAAAATTCTTTTATCAAATTAACAAAACGTTCAACGTTTGCTTCATCAAGAGGCGCATCCGCTTCGTCCAAAATACAGAACGGAGAGGGACTGTGCGTAAAGAAAGCAAACAATAAAGATACCGCCGTTAAAGCCTTTTCACCGCCGGACATGGCAGAAATATTTAACAATTTCTTGCCGGGCGGTTGAGCAATAATTTCAATACCTGTTTCAAGTAAATTTTCAGGATCGGTTAATTTTAATTCCGCCTCGCCACCGCGGAAGAGAATTTGATAAATTCTCTTAAAGTGTGTTCTAACTTGGTCAAAGGTATATTTAAAGTTTTCCTTTGTTGTAGCGTTGATTTTAGCAATAGCAGACTTCAAATCTTTTTTAGCATTTTGTAAATCTTCAATTTGTTTCTTTAGGAAATCATCTCTCTGGGTTAAGGCGTCGTATTCTTCCGGCGCGGTCATATTAACTGCGCCCATATTTTCTATACGCTTGCGCATCATTTTAACCCTTTCAAGATCTACGGTTTTACCTTCGCACTTCATTTGTGCTTCCTGGGGTGTGGTGTTCCAAGATTCAAGTAAGGTGTTAACAATTGCCGTTTTTTGTCTGCGGTGATTAGTTAAATTATTTTCCAAATCTTGCGCTTTTAAGGCAAGTTCACCGGCGCGGGTTTTATTTTTATTTAAAGCGGAAATTTTAGTGTCATACTCGGCTTTTAAAACATTTAAGTCGCCGCGCATTTTATTTTCGGCAGTTTCAAGAGCGGCAAGATTATCGCGACAGGCAGAAAGTTTTGCTTGGGAAGTAAGTTTTTCTTCCTGTAAAGTTTTAATACGCTCGGTTGCTTTGGCGCTTTCTTCCGTACGTTTTGTCTTTGCTTCAAGCAAGGTTGTCTGCTCGCCGGCAGTGGTTTTATAGTCAAGTTCGATATTATTCTTTTTGATTTTTATTTCGTAAAGTTTACTGTTTGCTTTATCTATTTCCACTTTCAAAGTTTGTTCTTCCTGCTCAAGAGAGGCCCTTTTTGCGCGCAAAGCCTCATGTTGTTTTTTGGCTTCTTCGTGTTGATTATTAAGTGTGGTAAGTTGCTCTTTAAAAACATTAACATTTGCTTTGCGTTTTTCAATACGGTCTAAAATTTCTTGTTTATTTTTGACGATTTGCGCACTTGTCTGTTCCAAATCGTTTAAGAGTCTTTGTTTATTGTTTAAATTATTTTGCAAAGAGTTTAGAGATAAAGATTCTTCCTGGAATTTATTTCTTGCCGTCTTTAACAAGTCTTCTGTTCGGGCAAGGTCATCTATATTTTTTAGGGTTTGTTTGGTTAAATCTTCCTGCTCTTTATTTAATTCTTTAAGTTCTGCTTTGGCAGATTCTTCTTTACCCCAATACGCTTCCGGTGTTTCTACACCGACGGCACCGGCTGAAAGCCAAAAACCGCAATTTACTTTGCCTTCCGCGCTACTGGCATTGCCTAAAATATAATTGACTAGCGGGCGCAAATTATCCGCACATTTTACTTTAGCGGATAAATCTTGCCCTGCATTTTCACTTTGCGGAACAGCATTTAAAAGAATAAAGCGGCATCTTGTTTTGCCGTTTTGTTTTAAAATTTGCTCGGCTTGGTTAAAGGCATTTTCATCTTCGCATACTACGGAATCAAGATATTTGCCGAAGGCTTCTTCACAGGCAAGTTCCAAAGATTTATCAAATTTAAGATTTTTTCTGAGTGTGCCTAAAACACCAGAGATTTGGGCATCTTCAATAAGTTTTGTGCCGACCCAATAGGGGTTATTTTTACCCTGTGTTTGTATCATTTGCATTTTGGTATTAAGGGCGGCTTGTTTTGTTTTTAGAGTTGTTAATTTATCGTTAATTTCCTGTTTTTGGGTAAACAGTTTTTGCCTTTGTTCATCTAAATTTTGTTGCTCAGCACGGAGTTTTTCTACTTCCTGTTTTTTTGTTTCAAGGGAGTTTTTAAGGGTTCCTAATTCTTTTTTAACTTCGTCAAGTTGCACTTTTTGCGCCGTTAAAGAACGCTCAAGATTGATTAAATTGTTATTTTCGTGCTGGGCGGCAGATTCTTCCAGTGCAATTTTGCCGCTTAACTCCATTTCTTTATGGGTAAAACCCATTAAATTATTGGTGGCTTTTTCAAATTCCTGGCGGGTTTGCAAAATTGCCTGTTCGTTTGCAGTAACCTGCTGATATTTATTATTGTATTCCTGTTGGGCAGGTTCAAGTTGCAAAGTAATTTCTTCAAGTTTCTTTTTTAAATTTTCTAATGCCGGTTCAATTTCACCAAGTCTGCTTAAACTTAAAGTTTCTTCGGAAGCATAATTTTTAAGCCTGGCCTGAAGTTCCTGAACCATATTTTCGCAATTTTGTATAGCGCCCTCTAAAAGACCAATCTGGTATTTATCTGCGGCGATTTTCTCGCTAAATTGGCTTAATTCTTTTTGTTTATGGGTTAAGTTTAAATCTAAAGCAGCGGTTTCGCCTTCAACTGCACTGATAGAATTTTGTAAATCTGTTTTTTCGCGAACAATCGGTTCTAATTCGGCTGAGATTTTATTTATTTGTTCCTCGTGTGTTTTGATATTTTCAAGGCACAAAATAATTTCGCTTTCTTTTAATTCTTCGCGGTATTTTTGATATAAACGGGCTTTGCGGGCCTCGCCATCTAGTTTTTTGATTTGTTCTTCAAGTAAGGCAAGAGTATCGCTCAAGCGGGCAATATCCATGTCCACTCTTTCCAAACGGCGGACTGCTTCATCCCTTTTTGCTTTATATTTGGAAACGCCGGCGACTTCTTCAAACATTTCGCGTCTTTGTTCGGGGGAGGCTTCTAACATTTGATTAACGGAACCCTGGTCAATAATAGCATAACCGGCCCCGCCGATACCGGTATCTAAAAACATTTCCCTAATATCTTTAAGACGGCAGGGAACACGGTTTAAAAAATACTCACTTTCACCCGAGCGAAAGATTTTACGCGAAACGGTAACTTCATTAAATTCAACCGGCAATTTGCGCGAAGTGTTATCAAAAATCATATTGACTTGCGCCATATTTAAAGGCGCGCGCTTTTTTGTACCGTTAAAAATAATATCAACCATAGACCCAGAGCGCAGTGCCTTCCAGGACATTTCACCAATACACCAACGCACAGAATCTATAACATTTGATTTACCACAGCCGTTAGGCCCTACAATACAAGATACGCCCGGCTCAAAATTAAGGCGCACTTTATCTGCGAAAGATTTAAAACCGATTATTTCAATTGCTTTAAGATACATTAAAATTTCCTATAAAAATTTTGGGCGTAAAAAGCCCTCTATATATAATACTAAATTTAAGTGTTTTTATAAAGAGAAAAGAGACAATTTTGTATAGTAAAAAACTATTCCAACCAGTTAATATTATGTTTTTTACAAATATCTTTTAAAATTGCTATTTCTTCACTATTTAATGTAAAACCAATACCGCCGACACCACCAAGTTTATTATCCTTTGTTTTAAAAAAGAGAGTATTATAGCGATAATCGGTATGAACGCCATATAAATCACTGACTTTAGTACTTAAGCCTTCCTTTAAATTGGCTTTTTTATAAATTATGGAATCTATTTGTTCCCAAAGTAATGTATTTTTTTGTTAAACTCCATTCCGTTATTAGTTAGCGCAAAAACAGGTTTATTAAAAAGTTTTGACAAAAATATAATAGTAAAGGCATACATAATTGTAGCAGTTCCAATAGTTATAAATAATATATTCCTTATCTCTGGGTAAATAAAAATAAATGCTGTAAGGAAGCAAAGCATTGCAATCATACCGCAAATAACAAATAAATAATATTTTTTTGCTCTATAAAAAAGCATTTCGCCGTTAGACCCTATTTTCATAAATATTCTCCCTTTTCAAAATTATTGTACTTAATTTTTTTAATAAGAAGCCGAAAAGCCGTTTTGCGAGGATTTTGCGTTTAGAAATAATCTGTAAAAATTCCCGAGTGTTCGCTATACGGGCAAGGGGCATCTATCCCGCTTTTTTCGTCATTCCCGAAGGTTGTAATCGGGAATGACAATGTATTTTTTGCTTTTTTCCTCTCCCTTTTTATTGTTTGGTGTGATATGTAGCGTTTACAAAATTGGAATATTTTTATATCCCAACAAGCCAGCCATGTCCAAATAAAAAAGCAAAGTCCTTTCCTTTTAAACTTGCTTTTTTATGAGTTGGTGGCTTGGGAATAAAAATTCAATTTTGTGCGATTTTGAACACCAAACAATAAAACAAAAAAATGACAAACCATTAATTTAAAAAGAACAAATAAGATAATAAAAGAATATAAGACAAAGCAGAACAAAAAAACCCTTTAATGTAAAAAGGGGCAAGGGAATTTAATAAACGGGTGGCAACCCCGCATATGCGAGCGACGAACAACGCACTATAAACGCAAAAGCCGACGCAAAAGTTTTGCGAGGATTTTTTAGTCTAAAGAAACCATTTTGCAAGGATTTTGTGTTTAGAGAAGGCGTGAGAAGCGAAGCATATCTTGAGCGGGTGGCAACCCCGCATATGCGAGCGACGAACAACGCACTATAAACGCAAAAGCCGACGCAAAAGTTTTGCGAGGATTTTTTAGGTGTGTAAAAACACACCGCCCTATTTTTTATTTTCTTTAAGACGAGGTATAGTAGGGAACCACGCCCGCAGGGCGGAACTATCCGAAGTTTTAAAAAAATAAAAAAGAGGAAAAAAGCCGACGAAAATAAATATCCCCCCGCTTTTGCGAGGGGATATTTATTCAAAACTATGGACCTGAACGGGATCGAACCGATGACCTCCTGCATGCCATGCAGGCGCTCTCCCAGCTGAGCTACAGGCCCGTAAATATATTATAGCAAATAAGCACGAATATAAGCAAATTAATGTTATTTGCTCCAAGAAGGGGTATAAGAATTTCCTTTCACATTAGCAACTAAATGTTGTGCACTGCCGTCTGCGTCCATAACATAAATTTGGCGTCTTCCGCCGCGTGTTGTGGTAAAGGTTATAAAACGGCCGTCGGGGGACCAAGAAGGGTCTTCATTATCACCGCTGTCTGCGGTAAGTTGCCTGATTTGCGCGCCGGTAATATCGGTTATAAAAATATCTATAGGGTGTTTTGGCGATTGCCTGCCGGCAAAAACTATCCACTCGCCGGTAGGAGACCACTGCGGTGTATCAGTCCAGTTAAATTTAGTTAAACGGCGGGTTTGCTTTGTTAATAAATCTAAAATATAAATTTGGGGATTGCCGGAACGGTTTGAAACATAAGTAACGAATTTGCCATCAGGCGAAAAAGAAGGAGAACCGTCAACACCGTATTTATCGGTTAACTGCCTTAAATTGCCGGTATCAAGTTCTTTAATAAAGATGCTGGCATTTTCCCCGCGAGACATTGTAAAAACGATTTTAGAATCATCAGGCGAAACACCGCCGATTAAGTTTAATCCGCCACCTTTAAGCAAGGGATTTATTGTGCCGGATTTTAAATCTATATAAAAAATATCAGGGTTTCTATTGCGATAAGTGGTATAGAAAATTTTTGTACCGTCGCTATTCCATCTAGGTAAAAGGGCGATACTTTTATCTTTTGTAAGTTTAACAAGATTATAACCGTCATAATCTACCATATAAATTTCTTTGCGGCCGGTGGAGTCGTTAGCAAAGGCAATTTTGGTATCGGCTATACCGCGTTTACCGTAAAGAAGTTTAACAATCTGGTCGCTTAACAAATGGGCGGATCTTCTTAAACCCTTTGTTGAACTTACAAACTTTTTTGCAAGTACTGCCTTTTGACTTTGGGTATCATAAACATAGGCTTTAACTTCCCAAGAATCTTCTTTTACAGGTGAAACTTCACCAAAAATTAAATAATCTGCTTTTTTTGCTTTTGCTAATTTTAAAGAATAACCGACATTATTCGTATCAATATTGCCGATACTATCTTCAATTTCAAAATATCTTGTGCGCATTAAATCGGAACGCAAAACATTTGATATTAAGGAAGCATTTTCCTGCGCTTGTAAAGCGTCGTAAGAATATTTAAAAGAACCTAAAGCAATTTTAGGCAAGGCATTAGGATCATATTTAGAAGATATGCCGATATAGACATCGCTTTGCTTGGCAGCAAAACAAAATAAAGGGCAGAGCAAAACTGCCGCAAGTAAAATTTTTAAAGTTTTCATTTTATATTTTTAAGTAAGTCTTTGGCTTCTTTTGCAAAATCGGTATTTTTAAAATCTTGAACAACAGATTTTAAATACATAACCGCTTCATCTTTTTTATCAAGATGTAAAATGCTTTGTGCATAAACAATGCGGGTTTGTGCGGTTAATTTACTGTCGGGATATTTATCAATCAAAGTTGCCGCATTTAGGGCTGCATTTTGATAATCTTTTAATTCCAAATTGCTTTGTGCTAAATAAAGATAGGCTTCCTCAATATTTGCACCTTGCGGGGCGGACTTTATATATAAATTAAAGCCTTCTTCTGCAGCGGCATAGTTTTTATTATCAAATTGTTTCTTTGCTTGCTCATAAAGTTCTGTCGGAGACATTTTGTATTGTTCCGTTTCTTGAGAACTTAAAGAAGTTGTAATATTATCAAGTTTGGAAGAAACTTGGTCAAGTTTATAATTAAAATCTCTTAAATTATCATTAGCCTGTGTCAATTGAACGGATAAATCTTGTATCTGCTGATCATTAGAGGCTTGGTTTGCCTGCACGCTTTGCAAAGTTTTATTTAAAGAGGCAATTTGTGTTTTTAAAATGCTTATATCATCACGCGTAGCAACACAACCGCAAAAAGAAAGGGAGCCTATCCCCACGAAAATTAAAAAGATTTTTCTAAAATTCATAAAAACAAACTCCCTTTACTAAATTAGAGAATTACCGTATCGGCTCTGCGGTTTTGAGACCAGCAGGCATCGGTATTTTCTGTGCAGACAGGTTTTTCTTCACCATAGGAAACTACGCTGATGTTTCCTGCGGAGATACCAAGTCTTACATAGTAATTCTTAACTTCTTGTGCTCTTTTATCGCCTAAAACGATATTATAAGAAATTGTGCCTCTATCATCGCAATTGCCTTCAATGACAATTTTGTTTACCCCTCTTTCTTTGATGATATTTGCATTGCTTTCTAATATCTTGCGACTTTCTGCACTGAGGCTGTATTCGTTAAAAGCGAAATAAACAGGCTCAAGTTTGACAGATTCAACAACCATAACGCTGTTGTCTTCTTCCACATTAAGTTCTTCTACTACTTGGACTTCATTTCCATCTGCAAAAGCGTTTGCATCTGCTCCGGCATCTTTTTTGACGTTTTTGCTACAGGCACATACACCGAATACCAAAGCAAAAACAAGCATTAACTTCATTACTTTACTCATTGTTTTCTCCTTACTTCTTTTATAATAATAAATGATACAAGACTTTTGGGCTTTCAGTCAATATCTATTTAGGTAATCTGCCCGACATTATCTCCGCAAAAACTCTCGTAGGTTCTATTTTGCTTAAAATTATGCGCACGGCCGCTGTAATTGGCACTGCCAAGAAAGCACCTGGCACCCCCCAAACTAAAGCCCAAAAAACGAGTGAACTGATTATTGTAACGGGGTGCAAATCCATACCATTACCAAGCAATTTCGGCTCTATAATACTGCCGATTACAACTTGAATAACGGAAGGTATCAACAAAACCATAAAAAACTTTGCACCAAATCCATATTGCATGTATACAATAGGCAAGGGCAATAAGACAGCAATAACCGAACCTATATTAGGTATGAAATTTAAAATTACCGTTAGTACTGCAAAAGTAAAAGCGAGTTTTACCCCAAAAGTATAATAAACAATACCGACACAAACACCTGTAATAATAGACATAATTATATGAATAAATAAATAAGCGGAAATTTTATTTTGTATTTCCTTTATTAAAGTATTAGTTATTTTTGTGCTGGTACTGCCGATAAATAAAAAGAACAAAAACAAAATAACAAGCATTGTACCGGAAACGAGTTTAATAGTCATCCCGCTGAAACTTTTAAATAATGTTGCCCCGTAATCAACGCTGATAATATTAGATAAAGTTTCCACTTCAAAGAAATCTTGAGAAATAGGTATTTTATGACGAGCGAAAAAATCGCCCATTTGAGTAAGTAAATTTGTAATATTTTGTTGATAACTTGAAAAAACTTTAAGAAAATTGCTTATGGATTGAACCATAAATATTGAAATCAAAACTAGTGGCACTAAAACAATTGCTCCGCCTATCAAAAGAGCAAACCATTTAGGCAATCTGAATTTTACGCGAATATAGCGGATAATAGGCGTCATCATGGTAAAAATAAAAACAGAAATAACCAAAGGTATCAAAATTGTCTTGGTGTAAGATAAGGCAATCGTCAAACTAACAGATGCCAGAACAATTAAACAAGCGGTATTTATTTTGCGGTAGACTTCAGAATTGTTTTTTTGTTCTTTTATAGTTTTTTGCTCTTTAAGCATATTGCTTCTCCATACTACGCATTAAAAATAAAATGCGATTTGCGGTTTTAAAAAAATCCTGATTACAACTTTCAAAAAGCCACAAATTTAACCTCATGGGCAAATCTTTACCCAATATTTGCAAATTTTTATAAAGAGTAAAAAGTTCATCAGTCTGATGGGTAAAATCAAATGCAGCCAAACTAATTTTTTTTATTAAAAAGCGATGCTCTTCTTTTAATTCCTTTTCATACTTTTCATAATACTGATTGCGGACTTCACCCCAAAAAGCATAATTTGCATCACTTAAAACCCTTAACTCTTCAATAGTTTTACAAAAATCTTGTTCAAAAGAAGTATCCGTAACAGGCATTTTTCTTTTATATTGAACACTTATCGGTGCTAGACGATTAAAAAGATTTCTTAAACGTTCATTAAATTTGCGCAATTCCATTTGAGAATCTTGCACGGTATTGAACATTTGTTGTAATTTATTTTCTATTTCACTCATTTATCTTCTTAGGGAATTTTAAAGAAATAATTGACCCTACTCCATATTGGGAACGCAAAGAAATATGACCTTTATGTAAAGCAATTATTTTTTTAACCATTGCAAGACCTAATCCCCAACCTTCAATTTGCCCGGTGAAATAATCATCAACCTGATAGAAGGTTTCAAAAATCCTATTGGAATCTTCTTCTTTTACACCGACTCCATTATCGGCAACGGCAATAACATCGCAATCCCCCTCCGGGTAATAAAAAAGTTTAATACGTTTGTTCATATTATTATTAAACTTTATGCTGTTATCTACCAATTCCTCTACTGCCAAAAGAAGTAAATTTTTATCAGCATACACATAAGTATCCTGGGGGCATTTAATTTCTAAAAAAGGTCCTTTTTGACGCATTGTCTCTTCAGAAGAATTAGAATCAACACCATCATCTCTAAAAGCACATTTGGAAACAACTTTTGCTAAAATCTCGTTTAAGTTCAATTCCTCTTTTTTTATACCATCTTCTTTCAAATCACTTATAGAAGAAAAGTGAACAAGTCTATCTACTAAAATAGACATTTTTTCCCCTTGTTTGCTGATATTCTTCAAAGCCTGTATATTAAAAGCGGACATTTCTCCCGGTTGTAACTGGGATAAAATTGTTTCGCTGTAACCATTGATTATAGACAAGGGTGTCTTTAATTTATGCGATACTAAAGCAAGCAATTTTGCTGCCGGATCTTTAACTATTTCAGGTTTTATTTCTTCTGACATATGTACCCCTTTTAAAATTTAAAGGATATAACACCTTTAAAAATATCTCTATCTTTTTTAGAACTTATAAAAATATGGTTATAACCCAAAATCACACTCAAACGATTAGTTATAATTATTGAACTTTGAAACTGGAGAGAATGATAAGCGGGAATATCCTTTTCATAAAATTCTATAAATCTGTATGATAATGTATTTTCACTTCTGCTTTCTTGAGAGTTCCACCCTATTTTTAAACCTGCAGAACCTCTTGGTAAGGCATAAATATAATCTAAAGTTTGTAAAGAAGAAATATTTTGTTGATCTAAAATACCGCCAAAAGTTTCAACCGAACTTATGCCGGAAGGATACTGAAAAATATTTCCGCTTATTTCAAATAAATATACGTCAAAGTAATTAAAAACTAATCCGCCTTCATAAGCAAGTTGATAAAAATTATCTTTTTGAGGAAGTTCTCCCTTCTTTTGGACATAAGCATTTTGATCGGCAAACCCTACCGACAAAAACGCATGCGAAGACGTTTGCTCCACTTCGTCATACTTCATACCAAAACTGCAAGATAATTTTGCACCTTTTGCACTGGCATCGTTTGCATTGTCAGGCATAATAAAAGGCGTAAAAATCAAACCGAAATTATCAGAACGAATAAGCATCGGCAAACTGAATGTGTAAATATGATTAGCAACATCATCATGTTCTGTTAAATCGAAATTCAAACCGATGCTCATAAAATAATTAAGCGATTGGCTTGCGCTTATGCTGTTTTGCCAAAAAGAATTACTGTAAGTAAAACTTTCGGCAACATCAAGAGCAAAAGCACCTGTACCCACAAAGATAAAAATAAAAGTTAAAAATATCTTTCGCATAGAATTATTTTACTATATATTAGGACATTAGGCGTACTAATATTTTATTTATTATGGCCGGGTTGGCTTTACCTT
This sequence comes from Elusimicrobiaceae bacterium, assembly GCA_045605725.1. Taxonomy (GTDB): domain Bacteria; phylum Elusimicrobiota; class Elusimicrobia; order Elusimicrobiales; family Elusimicrobiaceae; genus Proelusimicrobium. The sequence continues at coordinate 63,098 of JAZUQO010000015.1, read as the reverse complement.
TGGAAAGTTTCATAACCATACCGACCATAGCCCCTATGGCTTTTGTGTTGCCGGCTTTATAATCGGCAACGGCCTTAGGGTTTGCTTCCACGGCTTGTTTTGCCCAAGCCTCAATTTGTCCTTCATCATTAATTTGAGTTTGCCCTAAACTTTTAACAAGATCGACTATCTTCTTATTTTCATTAAATGCCTTAGTAAAAATTTCTCTAGCCATTTTAATAGAAATTTTGCCTTCTTGTATAAATTTAATTAAGTCAGCAATTTCTTTTGGTGCTAAAGGGCTATCTTCAATTTCTTTACCTGCAGCATTTAAAGCACCGAGTAAATCTGTTCCTATCCAGTTAGATGCCTGTTTTGCCGGAACACCGAAAGATAAAACTTTTTCAAAATACTCTGTGATTTGGCGATTCTTTGTTAGAAGTACTGCATCATAATTACCAAGAGCGAGTTCCTTTTCAAAATATTCTCTTTTTTGTGAAGGCAACATCGGCATAGATGCGCGGACTTGTTCTATTTGTTCATCTGTCAAAATTAAGGGTTTTAAATCCGGCTCGGGGAAATATCTATATTCTTGTGCAGTCTCCTTGCTGCGCATAACTTTTGTTTCACATGCGACTTCATCCCAAAGCATAGTTTGCTGATGTAAAGGCTGGCCGTTTTTAACTGCTTCAATTTGACGGTTAATTTCATAAGTCAAAGCATCCTTCACGGCTTTGAAAGAATTGAGATTTTTTATTTCCATTCTTGTGCCGAATTTTTCTTGACCTTTGGGACACACGGAAACATTTACATCAACTCTTAACTCACCTTTTTCCATATCACAGTTTGAGACATCAAGCCAAGAAAGTAAAGAACGTAAATTTGTTAGATAATCATAGGCTTCTTGCGGACTTCTTAAATCAGGCTCACCGACAATTTCAAGCAAAGGCACGCCGCTTCTGTTTAAATCTACTAAAGAATCACTTGCTTCGTGCATACTTTTGCCGGCGTCTTCTTCCAGATGGGCGCGGGTAATGCCGATTCTTTTTATATTACCGGCAACATCATTAATTTCTATATAACCTTTGCCGATAATCGGTTTATCATCTTGTGAAATTTGATAACCTTTTGGCAAATCGGGATAAAAATAATTCTTGCGCGCGAAAACAGATTCTTTATTTATTTGTGCATTAAAACCAAACCCTGCTTTTAAAGCAAGTTCTACTGCTTTTTTATTCAAAACGGGTAAAGCCCCAGGTTGTCCGCTGCACACTGGGCAAAGTGCAGTATTAGGGGCGAGATTTTTTCTTGCTCCGCTTGGGCAAGAGCAAAACATTTTGCTTTCGGTATTTAATTGGACATGTATTTCAAGTCCGATAATAGATTCAAATTCTTTTTCCATATATTTAATATAATATCATATATAGCAGACTTTAAGGAAGACTTTTTGTTTTAGGCATAAGGTTTTTCTTAAATTTATATATAATATAAGTAAATATACCTTAAAGTTAAAAGGATTTTGTTATGTTAAGATTTAGCCCCGGAGCACAAAAAGCAGTTTTAATTGCACAACAAGAAGCAAAAAAATTAAATCACGATTATGTGGGAACAGAGCATATTTTGCTTGGCCTTGCCAAAGCAGAAGGCGAAATTTCTTATGCTATCTTATATAATCTCGGTCTTGAAGCACCAAAAATTATAAACGCTATTGAACAACTTGTAGGTAGAGGCGATAATGTTTCTATCCCCAGTGAAATACCTTTTACCGCAAGAGCAAAAAGAGTTCTTGAACGCTCCTTTGAAGAAGCACAAATTTTAAACAGTGTGTTTATTAATACAGAACATCTTTTGCTCGGTCTTGCTGGTGAACAAGAAGGTGTTGGTGCACGCATTTTACAAAATTTTAATATAACAGAAGACCTTATCCGCGCTTTAGTTTTAAAAACCATTTCCGAGCAGGAAAGAGAGTTTAAAAAAGAAAAAGAAAAACAAAATAAAACTTTATCTGCTATGGAAAAGAAACAAGAAGCCTCTTCCACACCGACGCTTGATGAACACTCACGCGATTTAACCCAACTTGCCCGTGAAGGCAAACTTGACCCTGTTATAGGCAGAGAAGAAGAAATCGAACGCTTAACTCAAATACTTGCAAGAAGAACAAAAAATAATCCGATTTTAATCGGTGATCCCGGTGTGGGTAAAACTGCTATTGTTGAAGGCCTTGCCCAGCGTATGGCAAGCGGAGAAATTGCCGAAGTTTTACACAATAAACGCCTTGTTAATATTGATCTCGGTTCACTTGTTGCCGGCACAAAATACCGCGGTGAATTTGAACAAAGATTAAAAAATATTATCAGCGAAGTTGAAGAAGCAAAAAATGTTATTTTGTTTATTGACGAATTTCACACTATCGTCGGTGCAGGCGCAGCAGAAGGTTCTATGGACGCATCAAACATGTTAAAACCTGCTTTGGCCAGAGGTTCTTTTCAATGTATCGGTGCAACCACTTTTGATGAATATAGAAAATATGTGGAAGCAGACCCTGCTTTAGAAAGAAGATTCCAGCCTATTACAACAGAACCTGCTTCTTTAAATGAAACTATTGAAATTTTAAAAGGTCTTAAAAATAAATATGAACAACATCACGAAGTTGTTTTTACCGAAGAGGCTTTAAAAGCCGCTGCAAATATCGCTGATAGATATATCACAGAACGCGCCTTACCGGATAAAGCAATTGACTTGCTTGATGAAGCCGGCTCAAGAGTGCGCCTTAAAAATTCCACTTTACCGCCGAACTTAAGAGAAAAACAAAGAACTTTAAACACTTTAACTGAAGAAAAAGAAGATGCTCTTAACAAACAAAAATATGAGCAGGCAGAAAAAATAAAACAAAAAGCAGAAAAACTTGCCGAAGAAATTTCTAAAGCAAAAGAAACTTTCTTTAAAAATAAAAAGAAAAAACATCCGCAAGTTTCCGCTGAAGATATTGCAATAGTTGCTTCTAAATGGACGGGTATTCCCGTGACACGCTTAACGCAAAGCCAAACTGATAAAATCTTAAATATGGAAGCATTTTTACATGAAAGAATTATCGGCCAGGATGAAGGCGTGCACGCAATTTCCCAAGCAATCAAAAGAAGCAGAACAGGTCTTTCTAACCCAAATAGACCTTTGGGCGGTTTCTTATTTTTAGGACCGACAGGTGTCGGTAAAACAGAACTTGCAAAAACTTTGGCCTCTTTCTTATTTGGCGATGAAGACGCTATGATAAGAATTGATATGTCAGAGTATATGGAAAAATTTGCAGTTTCGCGCTTAATCGGTGCGCCCCCGGGATATGTGGGTTATGAAGAAGGCGGACAACTGACCGAAGCAGTTAGAAGACGCCCTTACAGCGTGGTTGTTTTAGACGAATTTGAAAAAGCACACCCCGATATTTATAATATCCTTTTACAAGTGCTTGATGAAGGTAGTTTAACCGATAATTTAGGTCATAAAGTTAATTTTAAAAACACAATAATTATTATGACTTCAAATGTCGGCGCGCGTGAAATTGTTAATAAAGGTAACCGCCTTGGTTTTACCGCGCAAAATACTGTTGAACAGCAATATTCCGATATGAAAGGTGATGTTCTTGAACAAGTAAAGAAAACCTTTAACCCAGAGTTTATAAATAGAATTGATGAAATTATTGTCTTCCACCAATTGACCGAAGAAAATATGCACAAAATTCTTGATATAAACTTAAAGGATATTGAAACAAAACTTGCCGCCCATAATTTAAAAATTAAATTTACGGCAAATGTAAAAGATTTCTTAGTCAAAACCGGATTCGACCCAAAATACGGCGCAAGACCTTTACTCCGTACTATCAGACGCGAACTTGAAGATCCTTTAGCCGAATATATTTTGGAAAACCAACTTGGCGATAAGAGCGAAGTTGTTGCCGATTATGACAAAGCAAAAGATAAAATAGTTTTTAGTATTTCAAAATCTAAAAGTGCTAAAAAATAGGAGGAAATAAAAAATGGCAGAAACAAATTTAGATAAGAAAAAAGCCCTTGAACTTGCTATCGGGCAGATTGAAAAATCTTTCGGTAAAGGTGCAATTTGCCGTCTGGGCCAAGCAGCAACACAAAAAATTGAGTGCATCCCGACAGGCGCACTTTCCCTTGATTTAGCACTTGGTATCGGCGGTATTCCGCGTGGCAGAGTTATTGAAATTTACGGCCCTGAAGCAGGCGGTAAAACAACTTTAAGTTTGCATATCGCAGCACAAGCACAAAAAGCAGGCGGAACAGTTGCTTTTATTGATGCAGAGCACGCTTTAGATCCTTCCTACGCAAAACTTATCGGTGTAAATATTGATGAATTATTTATTTCCCAACCGGATAGCGGCGAACAGGCACTTGAAATTGCAGAAAAACTTGTTCGCTCCGGCGCAACTGATTTAATTATCATTGACTCTGTTGCGGCCCTTGTTCCCCAGGCGGAAATTGAAGGCGAAATGGGAGATTCCCATGTCGGCTTGCAAGCACGCTTGATGAGCCAGGCTTTAAGAAAATTAACCAGCCTTCTTGCCAAAACAAAAACAAGTATTATCTTTATTAACCAACTCCGCCAGAAAATCGGTGTTATGTTCGGTAATCCTGAAACTACACCCGGCGGTCTTGCTTTAAAGTTTTATTCTTCCGTTCGTTTGGAAGTTAGAAAAATTGAAAACCTTAAAAACGGCGAACATGTTATCGGCACACGCGTCAGAGTAAAAGTTGTTAAAAACAAAGTTGCACCCCCTTACAGACAGGCCGAATTTACTATGCTCCACGGTGAAGGTATTTCTAAAGAAGCGTGCCTCCTTTCCATGGGCGCAGATAACGGCGTTATTGAAAAAAGCGGCAGTTGGTTTATTTATAACGGAGAAAAACTCGGCCAAGGTGCTGAAAATGCTCGCCAATACTTAAAAGATAACCCGGAAGTGGCAAATGAAATTGAGAACAAATTAAAAGAAATGTTCTTAAATACAGGATCTCTTCCCACAAAGGCTGAAAAGAAATCTAAAAAAGCAGCCTAAGAATATTCTTACAAAATATAGGGCTTATGGCTGCGCGCTGTAAGCCCTGTTTTTTTAAAAAAGAAAAAATAAGAAATGGAAATTGAAGATTTTTTAAATCATCTTTCTTTTGAAAGGCAATTATCAAAAAATACTATCCTTGCTTACGGGCGGGATATAAAACAGTTTTTTGCCTACTGCGCGGAAAACAAAACCGAGCCGGTGCAGGCAACGCCGGAATTTTTGGATAATTATATTTACCATTTAAAAGCAGAACTCACACTTGCGCCAGCCAGCACTCAAAGGAAACTTGAAGCCCTAAAATCTTATTATAAATTTTTGATGATTGAAGGTATTTTAAAAAAAGATCCTTCCCGTTTTTTAATTTCGGCAAGAACTATCCGCCATTTGCCAAAGCAATTAACAAAAGAACAAATGGACAGGCTTTTAAGTTTCCCTGCCAAAACTTTTAGCGAAAAAAGAACCCTCGCCATTTTGCATTTGCTTTATGCAAGCGGAATAAGAGTGAGCGAACTTATAAACTTGCGTATAGAAAATGTCAATCTTGAAGAAAGGTGGCTGCTGGCTTTCGGTAAAGGCAGAAAACAGAGATTTGTACCAATTAACCAAACAGCATGCCGTGTGCTAAAAGATTATCTTGAGTTAAGGCGCTTTCACTTTGCTAAAAAAAATACGGGTGATGAGTTTTTCTTAAACCGCGACGGTAAAAAAATGAGCCGCGTTTGTGTGTGGAAAGACCTTGCCGAAATCGGCCGCTTAAGCGGAATTTCGGTAAAATTACACCCCCACCTTTTGCGCCACACTTTTGCAACACACCTGCTTAGTGGCGGGGCAGATTTGCGCTCACTCCAGGAAATGCTGGGCCATGAAAGTCTAAATACCACCCAAATTTATACCCATGTAGATACCCAAGATCTGAAGAGAAAACACAAATCAGCACACCCGCGTTCGTAAGTGTGCCCTAACAAAAAACCTATTTAAAAGCAATAGTTTTTAAAACTTTTTATTCCCCCTAAACTTTTTAACTGATAAAATATAAGTATAGAAGTAATGGAGGAAAAAATGAAAAAACTAACAAAAATCGCAACTTTAGTGTTATCCGTTTGCTTTGCCGGTCAAGTTGCTTTTGCAGCTGGTTTTGCTTTATATGAATTCAGCGCAAGAGGCAATGCTATGGGCGGTGCCGTTTTAGCAGGGGAAGCAGAACCTGCATCTTTGGCACTTAACCCGGCCTTAATTACCCAATTACCCGGCAAACAAGTCCAATTATCCGCAACCCTTGTTACAGCAAAAATTGAAGATGTAGAATATGGCTCTGCCAAAACTGATACAGATAGAGAATGGTGGCCTTTGCCCGCTTTATATTATACCCAACAACTTGGGGAAAAATGGTGGCTTGGCTTAGGTGCTTTTACCCGTTTTGGTTTAAGTAACACTTATTCTGATAAAGGCTGGATGTTGCCCGAAACAGGAAAACATAGTTTAAACCATGTGGGCGTTGTAACTTACACCGTTCAACCGACAGTCGCCTATCAAGCAACAGATAAACTTTCCGTAGCCGCAGGTTTGGAAGTTCAATATTTAAACTTTACCGAAAAAGTTAGATTTGGTAATACTAGCGCAACTTATGCAGATTTGAATTTAGACGGCGATAGTGTCGCTTTTTCCGGTATGATTGCTTTCTTCTATAATGCAAATGAAAAAGTTAACTTTGGCGGTAGTTTCCGCATGAGAAATGACCATAGTGTTAGAGGTCCGCAAAAATATGACTATGTAAATCCTGCTGCTGCACCAATGTTTGTGCAAGGTGGAGATTTCTGGGGAGATATTACCTTCCCCGCCCAACTTGCTTTAGGTGCTTCCTATAAACCAACAGATAAATGGTTATTTGAATTTAACTGGACAAATGTTTTCTGGAGTTGCTTTAGATCCATTGATATTTATTTTGATAATCTCCCCGGTCAAGCCGGCGGTGGTGAAGGTATGTTAGGATCTACTCAAGATAATATGAAAGAATATCAAGATGCTTACAGAATCGGTATTGGTGCTGAATATACTTTAAATGATAAAACCAAACTGCGTGGCAGTTTCATCTTTGATAAATCACCTTTAAATGATAGATTCTTAGATGTTATGTTGCCCGCTGATGATAGATATATCGTCGGTCTTGGTGCCGGTTTTGATTTAGGCAAAAATGTTCTTTTAGACCTCAGTTATAATATCTTATTTGTTCAAGGTTTAGACGGCGTTGCCGCAGATCAAACAACATCGGTTGATTACAAAAGTTCCATCAGCCACTTGTTCGGCCTTTCAGTTAGATATACTTTCTAGTTTTCTAACAAGAATAAAAACTTATCAAACCCCGCAAATTATTTGCGGGGTTTTTTATTTGCTATTGTAAATATAATTATTTTATAATAAGATATATCTATGAGAAATCTTCGTCCATATTTTTTATCGTTTTTACTTTTACTTTCTTTGCCGGCTTTTGCCCAGCAAAAAGCAATTATTATTGAAGGTCCTTACGGATCTCAAGACCAGCAAACATCTTCCCAAGCAGAAGCCCAACAATTTGTAAATTTAAACACAAAAATTGAAGAACTTATAAAATCAGCCGCTAGAGAAGATTATGATTATATCCAAAAAGAAGCCTCAAAATTGCTTGCCAACGGCGTACAAGATTCCAGAGTGGAACGTTTGCTTGCTTTAAGTTATGAAAGACAAGACAATTGTAAAAATGCAATTTATTACGCTTCGCAAGCAATTGCAAGACAGCCTTCCGATGCGCAAGCCTATGCCATACGTGCAAACTGTTACTATAAAAACGGAGATAATTTAAGAGCCACGGAAGATGTAGAAACTGCTTTAAACTTAAATCCTAATTATGTTTTTGCTCAAGAATTAAAGAATTCAATTGAAGACGGGGAAAGCAAAAGCGCCAAACAAAGAATAATCAGACAAAAAAAGAAAAGCCAATTACCCCCCTGGTTTTTTGTTTATTTATTTTGCGTATTGGCCGCTTTGGGGATTTTAATTCTGTGGCATTTTAAAACAATATATGCCCTAAAAGATAAAAAAGGCACCGCCTATACCGGTATAAATATTAAGGAAAAATATGATTTTATCCGTCAGATAGGAGAAGGCGGTATGGGTAAAGTTTACGAGGCTTATGACAATATCTTAAAAAGAAGAGTAGCAGTAAAAAGAATCCGCCCGGAACTTTTGACAAGCGACGTTATAAGAGAACAATTTTTATCGGAAGCACGCATGGTTGCAATGTTGCGTCACCCTTGTATTGTGGAAATTTATACCGTTATCGAAACGGCAAACAGTCTTTACCTTGTTTTTGAATATGTTGACGGGCAAACTCTCGAAACCCGCCTTGATATTGATAATAATCTTTCTTTAGAAGATGCAAAAAAGGTTTTTTCTTCCGTATGTAAAGGCCTTGCCTATGCCCATAGCCAAGATGTTGTTCACGGAGATTTAAAACCCGGCAACATTATGATTGCAGACAACGGCATTACCAAAGTTATGGACTTCGGCGTTGCTAAAAAACTTGCCGGCAGCGATAAAAAAGAAATTAAAAATTTGGCAGGAACGCCGGCCTATATGTCACCTGAGCAACAAAAAGGTATTATGTCAAAACAATCGGATATTTATTCCCTTGCCGTTTGTTTATATGAAACCCTTTGCGGCCAAGTGCCTTGGACTATTGAAGGCTTTGATGTAGAAACAAAAAAGATTATTCCCCTTTCAAAACTTTTACCGAATATTCCGCCTGCTGTTGATGAGTTAATTGAACAATGTTTGGATGCCGACCCTGAAAAGAGAGTTCAAACAATGGAAGAGTTTTGGGAAAGATTATCAAAAATTAAATAAAAAATTGTTCTTTTTTTGTGCCAAAAATGCTATTCTTTATTTAAGAGATTATGGGAGATTTTTGTTGTGCAGAAAACTTATTTATTAAAAGATAATAAAATCGTGGAAGACGAAAACGCAAGCGCAAATGCTTGTGATGTTTTGCTTTTTGTTGATCCGACTCCCGCCGAACAACAATATTTAACCGGGGAACTTAAAATCGACGAACATACCCTTGCTTCCGCTATGGACCCGGAAGAATTACCCCGTGTTGAACAAGAACCGGACCACACTGTTTTGATTTTAAACAGACCGCGCAATTATTCCGGCAAGGACCAACTCGTTTTTAAAGTTGCTTCCATGGGTCTGTTTATGTTTAAAGATAAACTCGTTATTGTTATGACGGAAGATATACCCCTGTTTGTCGGAAAAAGATTTAATAAGATAACTTCCACACAAGATGTTTTTTTAAAAATTATTTATAATGCCATTGCCCATTATCTTGAACACTTGCGCGTTATCAATTTGATTTCCGAAGAAATTGAAAAGAAAATGACCGAGTCGGTAGACAATAAATACTTGCTTAACTTATTCAGTCTTGAAAAAAGTTTGGTTTATTATATAAGCGCAATTACTGCAAATGGTTTTGCTTTTGAAAAATTGAGAAACTTTTCCGCAAAACTCGGTTTTGATGAAGCAAGCCGTGAAACTCTTGACGATATCATAGTTGAAAATACCCAATCACAAAAACAAGCGGAAATTTACTCCGACATTTTAGCAGGTTTAATGGATGCAAGAGCCTCCATCGTAAATAACAATTTAAACTTGCTTATAAAACGATTAAACAACATCACTATCGGCATCATGGTGCCGACTTTCGTTGTAAGCGCATTCTCCATGAACGTACGTATTCCGCTTGCCCAACATTATTATGCTTTCTGGATAGTTATGGCTTTAGGCCTGTTATCTGTATGGCTTATGATTTCCATCTGGAAATATAAAAAATGGTAACAATTTAAAGGAGGACATTCTATTATGTCTTTATCAAATAAAACCGCTGCGTGGGTTGAAAATCAGATAATAACCCAAGAACAGCGCGATAAAATTTTATCTTTTGAACGTTCAAAAAGTAATAATACTTTTTGGAAAACCGCTTTTTTTATAGCAGGTTTACTTATCGGGCTTGGCATTTGTTTAATTATTGCGGCAAACTGGGATGACCTTTCTGATACGGTGAAACTTATCGGAGATTTTATTATTTTAGGCACTTTCTCTTATTATACCTATCACTTCTGGGCAAACAAAAAACGCGGACTGACAGAACTTTTTGTTATATTATCTTTTTTGATGGTAGGCGGTTCCATCGGTCTGATTTCACAAATCTATCAATTGCAGGGCGGATGGGAAAGATTCGCTCTTGCATGGTGTTTACTTTCCTTGCCTTTTATCTTTGTAAGCCGCATTTTGTTTTTTAATATTGTGTGGGGTTTACTGTTAATTACATCAGTAGATTTTGACCTTCTTGAAAATATACATCGCTTTTGTTTAAAACATTTTACCTGGAATACCCCTATCGTTTTAATAGGATTTTATCTCATTAGTTTCTTATTCATGAGAATTGATAGTATAGTTAATAAATACACCCTTTTAGCAAAAGCAGTAGAAAAAATTTCTATGTGGATTGCTTATTATATTACTTTTTATGTCGGGCTTGCTTGGGGACTTAAATGGTTCCACTCTAACACCGGTTTAACAAAACAATTGCTTGCCTATTTATTTGTTTTTGCCTTCCTAGGTATACGTATGTTTATAGCAATGACAAAACAAAATATTTCTTCTTTTAAAAGAAATGCAATCCTTGCGGAAATTTATATTTTCCTCATATTTATCAACCGTATAAATAACTTATGGACTTCCGGAATAGGTTTTATATCTGCAGGGTTACTTGTTTTAATTTTAATTTATGTCTTACGCAAAACCACAAAATATATAAAAACTATGGAGGTGTTTAAATGAAAAAGAATTTCCTTATCATTATTTTTATGCTACCTCTTATTTGTCTAATGGTGTGGACGGGCTATTTAACTTATCAGCAAAAAAACGGCGGAGAAGTTAAAGTTAGAATTACGGGCTATGATCCTAGAGATATTTTATCCGGCCATTATATCGCTTATACAATTGATTGGGAAAAAACCGATTGCAATCAATTTAAAGACAGAGTATGCCCCAAAAATGATTTTTGTAAAATAAATAAGTTCAAAAGAATCTTTTCCTGGGGTGCGCCTTGTCGCTATTATGTACCGGAAAAATATGCCGAGCAACTTGATAAGACTTTTAGAAATGCTACCACTTTTTCCCTTTCTGATGATAAAGGTGAAAAAGATATTTTTGAAGTTGTATATTCTTATCAGGAAGGTAAGGAACCTTTCGCAAAGGAATTACTCATAAACGGCAAAGATTGGCGTAAATATATAAAATAAATCAAACAAAAAGCCCCGCTTAAAAACGGGGCTTTTTTATTTACTTGTTTTAGTTTATTCCAAAACAATTTTGTAATCTTCCCAAGAAAGTTGAGCATCTGCCTGGATTTTAACACTGCGGTGCACGTTCTGTTCCATAGTAGCAATTTTAGAACGCAAATGTTCGGCAAGTAAAGGATGTAAACAAACCTTTAAATTGCCACCGGGACGACCTTGAGTAAGATCGTAAATTTCTCTTTGTATTTTAATGCGCATACTTTCGGCAGATAAAACCCTACCGCTGCCATGGCATTGCGGACATTCTTCTGTAATAAGGCTGCCGGTGCTTTCTTTTTTGCGTTCTCTTGTCATTTCAACAAGACCGAGGCGCGTAATAGGCAAAATACGAATCTTTGCTCTATCGCGTTTTACGGCATCGTTTAAAGCATCAACAACTTTATGGCGGTTAGAAGCCTTTTTCATATCAATAAAATCAATAACAATAATACCGCCGATATTGCGAAGCCTGAGTTGGTGGGCAATAGCATAAGCGGCTTCGATATTGGTTTGAGTTACCGTTTCTTCCTGCGATTTTGAACCGGTAAATTTGCCGGTATTAACGTCTATTGCGCATAAAGACTCGGCTTCTTGGATAATGATACTTCCGCCGTTTTCCAAAGGTAGTTTAATACGGCGTAATTTTTCAATTTCCGGCTCGATATTAAAGGCTTCAAAAATAGGAGTTTTTCCCTTATAAAGTTTAATTCTATCTTTAAGTTCGGGTGATATTTTATTAACAAACTCCAAAACTTTTTCATAATCTTTTTCATTATCAAGTAAATAGAGTTTAACTTCTTCGGATAAAATATCCCTTGAAACTTGCAAAACGCCGTCCATATCTTCGTGCAAGATGGAAGGAGAAGGAACTTTTTCAAATTTGGTAATAATACTTTTCCATTGGCGGTAAAGATATTTAATTTCCTTTTCAAGTTCGTCGGGGGTTGCTTCTTCTGCTTCGGTGCGGACTATACAACCCATACCATCAAGATGTTTTTGAGCAAGTTGGCTAACGAGGTCATTTAATTCTTGGCGTTTTTGTGAATCAAGATTTTTTGATACTCCGACAAAATGTTGATTCGGCGTTAAAACCAAATATCTGCCTGGCAAAGTAACATCCATGGTTACCTTCATACCTTTTGTGCCGATAGAATCTTTTACAACTTGAACCATAATTTCCTGGCCTTTATATAAAAGTTTATCTATCGGTTTTTTATCGCCTTCAATAACATCGGAAATATAAAGATATGCATTCTTTTCATAACCGATATTTAAAAATGCGCTGGAAATACCGGGCAAAACATTTTCCACTACGGCTTTGTAAATATTGCCGACAATATTTAAAGCGCCACGTCTTTCCCACATAAGTTCGGAAAAGATACCATCTTCCAAAATGGCGATTCTTGTTTCTTCAAAAGAAGTATTAACCAAAACTTCAACTTGAGGATTATCTGAAATTTTCTTCATTTTTATCTCCCTTAAATTTGCTTGAGCGTTCCTTGCGAATCTTCCCATAAAAGGTCTTTACGCTTAAGCAATAAACTTGTGCTTTTAACTTCAAGGCAAGGCAACTTCAATAACATCTGCTCTATACCAACACTTCTTAAAGCAGCAAGTTCAATTATTATTTCAATTCTATTTTCAAAAGATTCTTTTATTTGTTTAATAAAAGGTCTAATGTTTACAACTTTATCTTCAACTTGTAACAACAATTCTTGAGGTAAAACACCTTTTAACTTAACAGGGCTTGCCTCATAACAAACATATTTTGCCAAAGACTCCACCGAACATAAATTATACGGAATTTGTTCTGCGTGCACCATCTTATAACCGATGGCCTCCAGCAAAATACTTAACTCTTTTTCTATCAACTGTGTGTTTATATCCCGCGTAAAATAAATATCCAAATATTGTGCTTCATTACAAATATTTATTTGCTTTTCAGCAGGACCTACCACCAAACGAGGACCGCTTTTTGTCCACTCAAAAGGAAGTTTTGAATTTAATAAAAACTCCTGCAATTTAATACGTAACTCATGAGTGGGCAAAGCACCCTCTTTTTTTATAAGTTTTATCCTATACTTAAAAATCTGCTCTCTATTTATCATAACATTTTTAAATCACAGTTAAACGCCTGCGATAAATATTCTCAACAATCCCAAATGCCCACATGCTCGCAACAAGATTTGAACCTCCGTAAGAAATAAAGGGCAAAGGTATGCCTGCAACCGGCACTAATCCGATAAGCATACCGAAATTTATTATCAAATAAGTAAAAAATATACCGAATATTCCGCAACACACTAAATAACCGTATAAATCACTTGATAAAGTAGCAATAAGCGTAGTACGCCAAAGCAAAATTAAGTATAAAAATAAAACTGCTAAAGTGCCCAAAAGGCCGGTTTCTTCCCCTAGAACTGCCAAAATGAAATCGGTATGCCTTTCCGGCACGAAACCAAGACGCGATTGTGTTCCGGAAAAAAGACCTTTACCAAAAACCCCACCCGACCCCATAGCAATTTGTGCCTGTAAAACATTATAACTTGCCCCTTTAGGATCAGATTTTGGTGCTAAAAAGGCCTCAACTCTTTTACGCTGATATGGTTTCATCTTCTTTTCCACAAATAAACCACTTAAAAAACCTGATAAAATCGCTCCTGCCAAGATAAAAACAAGCACACTGGAAATTTCTACGCGGAACTGTTTTAAAAGTTGCTTAAATAACCAACAGACAAAAAATATCAAAGCACTAAAACCTAAAATATACCAGATGTTATCTCTTAAAGATAAAATTACTTGTGCATAAAAATTATTGCTGATGGCAGCATTTAAACCCAAGTAAGTCCACAATATCGGAAAAATACCCGCTGTTAAACCGAAGGCCAAAATCAAACAGAAATAATAAATATTAACCCCTGCCGCAAACAGTAAAACTAGCAAAGCCGGCGCAGTTACCACAACTGAAGAAAAATCCGGCTGCATCATTATTAAACCGAAAATCGGCATCAAAATTAACCCAAGCCAAACGAGAACTTTAAATTCTTTTATATTCTGCTTTTGCCTTTGCAAAAAAGCAGCAGTGATAAGAATTGTCGCAATACGGCAAATTTCAGAAGGCTGAAAAGATATTATCCCAAGCCTAAACCACGAGTGTGAACCCCTTTGCGTTACCCCAAAAACCAAAACGCCTATAAGTAAAGCCATAATAAAAATATATAAATTCTTGTATTGCTCGGAATAAATTTGATAATTAAATAAACATCCGAAAATAAAAGCACCCACAGCAACCGGCAATGCAATAAGTTGAGTTCTAAAAACACTTTGACCTAATGGTGAAGTGCTTAAAGCAGAATAAACTATTGCAAAACCAATAAGAGCAAGCAAAGCCATACTTATCATTAAAACGAAATCTATGGAAATTCTTTTCATACTTTGATTATTATCTTTACCAAACATTTATTTCACTCCATAATAGGCTTTTATTATCTGGCGTGCTATCGGTGCTGCGGCAGATGAACCGCCTTTACCGAATTCCACAAAAACGGATAAAGCAATATCCGGTTCTTGCCCGGGTAAGCCGGCAAAAGCCAAAAACCAACCGTGGTCATCGCCGTGCGGATTTTGCGCTGTTCCGGTTTTACCGTAAACATCAATACCTTCAACTCTTGCAGCACGACCGGTTGCCCTATCTACAACACCTTTTAAGGCTTGATGTATAATTTCATAATGTCCTTCTTTTAAATCGGCGTGGGCAATAATTTCGGGTTTATTTTCTTCTAAAGTTTCCCCTTGCGGATTAACAATTTTTTGTATATAGTAAGGTTTATAAATATTACCTTTTGAAGCAAGCGCCGCGCCATAAACAGCCATTTGCAAAGGCGTAAGTAAAAGTTCACCTTGCCCTATGGAAAGATTTAAAGTATCTCCTGCAAACCAATAAGTTCTGTTTCTGGCACGTTTTGAAGGGCCGTAAAGATTACCGCTTTTTTCACCGGGCAAATCTATACCTGTTTTTTGGCCAATACGGAAAAGCCTTTGTATTTTCTCAATGGAGGCTGCGCCCGTTTTTAAAGCAAGTTCATAAAAATAAACATCGCAAGACTGAGCAATACCTTCCATAAAATCTATATTAGGGCCATGTGTTTTCCAACACTTAAAATCCCTATTATTCATCATAATTTTGCCTTTACAGGTGGTATGGTCGTGTAAATCTAATCTGCCGTTTTCCAAAGCCGCAATACCGGTTATCGTTTTAAAAGTTGAAGCCGGCGGATACATACCTTGTAAGGCTAAATTATATTCAGGTATTTTTTTTGCTGAAGCAGATATTTCTTCATCACTATAAGCAATAAAAATATTAGGATCAAAATCAGGCGCACTGACCATTGCAAGAACAGCCCCTGTTTTTGCATCTAAAACGACTACCGCGCCACGCCCTGTAATAGATTTTTTTATTCCTTCTTCTGCCTCTTTTTGAACATCAAAATTAAGCGTTGTCCAAACATCTGCACCTTTAGCCCATTTATTATCTTTTATTTTTTTCTTAACACGGCCCATATAGTCGACTTCCAGATAAAGTCCGCCGTCTCTGCCTTTCAGTTCATTTTCATAGCGTTTTTCTATACCGCTTTTGCCGATTTTGGAATTTAAACGATAATCTGTATTATCTTCCTTTCGGTTCCAAAATTTATTATCCATAGTTCCTATATAACCAAGCAAATGAGCAGCAAAAGCGCCATAAGGATAATCTCTTTTTGTTTCCTCGAGCAAATATAAACCGGAATAATAAACTTGTAATTCGCTAAAAGAAAAAGCGCGCTTAGGTGAAATATTTTGTGCTATTAAAACGGCTTTCCCGCTTTTAACACCTTTATTTAACAATTTAAGAATATCTTTTGAATCTGTATTTAAAAAGGAAGCAATATCGCTACTCAAGGAAGACAAATATTCTTTATCTACTTTTTGAGAACCCGGTAAATAATATAAACTGAAAGACGGAACATTGCCAGCCAAAGTTCTGCCATCTGCAGCCAAAATACGACCGCGCGGCGCTGTCTGATATAAAATTTGCGTGCGGTTTTGCTCCGCTGCCAGGGCATATTTTTCGTGAGAGATTAATTGTATATCCATTAATCTAAATGCTATTAAGGCAACGGCAAAATATGTTGCGTATTGTAAGAAACGCAATCTGTTAATATTAAAAAAATCTTTTTGCTTCATTATTATTTTTTAAAGGTCCCCAACTTAAATATCTGTTTATTAACAGATAAATAACTGGCAAACATAAACCTGTTAAAGCCGAACCCAGCAAGAAATTTATAAAGCCTTGCCAAATAAATTCGCCGGCAAAAAATTTACCTATCAAACCATATAAAATAAGCAAAAGCATATTTAAAAGTGTTGTGATTATTATTTGAGGACCACTATCTCTAAAATCTATTTTATCATCGATAATATAAAAAACAAATAAAACCCAGGTAAATGCCAGAGAAGTTGCACCAAACAAACTATTACCGAAGAAATCCAGAAAAAGTCCGCTGAAAAAACCAAACAGATAACCGCCAAACTCGCTGAGTTTTGATGCCATCACCAAAGTAAATGCAAACATTATGCCTAAAATTATGCCATATTGGCCAAATATTTCTATAGCAAGCCAATGGGCGATTGTTGCAATAATAAAGATAAAACAAACATTTAGGAACTTTATCATTTTTTCTTTTCTCCCAAAGGTAAATTAAGGGCAGGCATAATAAGAACTTCATTCACGGAATTACTATCCACCGCAGGAATTAAGTTTGCCGTTATGAAAGAATCTTCCTTCTTTTGTGTGTTAGCCGCGCCAATAAATCCGATTAAAACGCCATCAGGGAAAATAGCACTTGAGATAGAAGTATACACTTTTTCCCCTTCGGTCAGTTCTTGCCCTAAAGTGATATATTTGACCTGCATGGCACCTTTACCATCGCCAATAGCAAGACCTTCTTTCTTGCTTTGAGATAAAAAGGCCGCAACGGAAAATTCTTCATCACTGCTCAAAAGAACTTTACTTGTAGTTAAAGATACTTCAATAACTTTGCCCACAAGGCCTACGCGCCCTTCCTGTATGGCAATTACTGGCGAACGCAAAGAAACCCCACTTTGAGAACCTTTATCTATGATAATTGTTCCCCTTTTAGACGGTTCTCTGTAAGCAACTTTTGCCCAAAGCCCACGCCATTTTTCTTTAGCGGGTAATTGAAGTGCTTCGTTCAATCTTTTATTTTCTTCTAAAAGAGCCTCCGTTTGGGCATTTTCTATAAGCAAGCGGGAAATATCTTCTTTCAACTTTAGATTTTTATCTGCGGTATCAAGTAAATCTTTTGTATTTTCCAGTGCATCTTTGGTATATTGCATTATACTGTGAGATGTTCTGATTTGTGGAATAAAAATATAAGTTAAAACTGCCCTTGCGGAAATAACTATTCCCTGTAAAGGCAAAAACATAATTATCAAAGCAAGCACAGTAAAAAATGCCGGCAATTTTTTTGAATATCCTCTTTCTAAAGCACTTATTTTTTGTTTCATTTTAACTTATTAATGTAAAAACACAAAAGCGGGTACTCTCTGTTAAGAGCACCCGCTTTTTCTTACAAAAAACATTCAATTATAGACTGTTTTTGCGAAACTTACCTTCAGAAAGAAATTCCAAATATTTACCTGTTCCAAGTGCAACGCAACTTAAAGGATCTTTTGCACAACGAACGGGAATATCCGTTTCTTTTCTTATAAGTTCAGTTATGCCTCTTAGTAAAGAACCGCCGCCGGCAACAACCAAACCTCTATCTACGAGGTCTGCTGCCAGTTCCGGTGGTGTTTCTTCTAGTGTCCTTTTAACGAGTTCAACAATAGCGTGAACCGGTTCTAAAAGGGCTTGGCGTATTTCTTCGGAAGAAATTGTCATTGTGCGTGGCAAGCCTTGTGTCTGATCACGTCCTTTAACTTCCATGGTTTTTTCTTCTTCCAAAGGATAAACTGACCCTATATTTATTTTTACATCTTCTGCCGTGGTTTCACCCACGATAAGATTATATTTCTTTCTAAAATATTGAACTATGCAATCGGTAATTTCATCGCCGGCAATATCAATGGATTTTGTAACTACCATACCGCCTAAAGAGATTACGGCAACTTCCGTTGTACCGCCGCCAATATCAACAATCATACTTGCGTGCGGCTCTGTAATAGGCAAATCAGCACCCATAGCAGAAGCCATAGGTTCTTCTATCAAATAAACTTCCCTTGCGCCGGCTTGATGGGCGGCCTCTTCTACTGCGTGGCGCTCAACACCGGTAATTCCGGAAGGTATACCTATAACGATTCTGGGTCTAAGTAAACTCTTTCTTGTATGGACGCTTCTAATGAAGTACTTTATCATCTTTTGGGTAACTTCAAAATCAGCAATTACACCATTTTTCATTGGGCGAACGGCTATAATATTTGCGGGTGTTCTGCCGAGCATCTGCTTGGCTTTACTTCCTACTGCTTTTACTTCCCTTGTATCTCTATCTAAAGCCACTACGGAAGGTTCCCTAAGCACAATGCCCTGATCCTTAACATAAATAAGGCAATTGGCTGTGCCCAGGTCCATTCCCATGTCATTAGATAAAAGTCCGCCTAGATAATCTAATATCATTTAGTCCACCAATTTAATTATTGCGACTTCGGCATTATCGCCTTTTCTAATACCGGCTCTATAAATTTTTGTATAACCACCGTTTCTGGCTGCATATTTTTCGGATAAGACTTCAACAAGTTTTTTATAAGCAACTTTATCGGTTACGGCATTTTTAAGAGCCAAATTATCTTTTTCTTTTGCAAGAGTAATAAGACCTTCAACTTCTCTGCGAAGTTCTTTTGCTTTTTGCAAAGTTGTTTTAATTTCTTCATGCAAAACCAAACTGATTGCCATATTGCTTAACATTGCTTTTCTGTGTGAAGTGGTTTTGCCTAATTTGCGGTATCCCGTATTTTTAATCATTTCAAAACTCCTATAATTTCATTCCTAACTCAAGTTTCATCTTTGCGAGTTTTTCTAATACTTCGTCAAAAGATTTTTGGCCGAAATTCTTTACCAATCTTAATTGTTCCGGTGTTTTTACCACCAAATCGCGAACAGTTTTAATACCTTCTGCTTTTAAACAATTAACGGATCTGGAAGTTAAGTCCATATCTTCTATTGCTTGGGCTAAAACTTCTTCAAGTTCCTCGTTAACTTGGTTTTCAATAGCAGGAGCAGCCGCTTGGGCTTCTTCTTCTAAAGAAGGTTCTTCACCTTCGATGGTGAATATGTGTAAAGATTGGGAAAGTAAAATCGCTGCTTTGTGTAAAGCCTTGCGAGGTTCCAAGGTGCCGTCTGTGGTAATTTCAAGAATTAATCTGTCATAGTCTGTTTTTTGACCTACGCGGGCAGGCTCCACATCATAATGCACTTTTAAAATAGGAGAAAAGATAGAATCTATTGGCATAAAACCGGCAGGTCTTGCGCCTTTAGGAGTTTCCTCCGCATAGCCTTTACCTTTAGTAATTTCAATTTCCATTCTGATGGAACCGCCTGCTTCAATTGTGGCAATAGGTAAATCTTTATTAATGATTTCTACGCCGTCAACTTCTTCAATATTTGCTGCGGTTACAACACCGGGCTTTTCGCTATGCAAAACTAAATATTCTCTATTTTTACCTTCTAATTTAACGCGAAGTTTCTTTAAGTTTAAAAGAATTTCTATTACATCTTCTTTGACGTTGGGGATTGTGCTGTATTCGTGAGTTGTGCCTTCTACGCGCACTGCTGAAACTGCTGCACCCTCAAGTCCGGATAATAAAATTCTTCTTAAAGAATTACCGACGGTATGACCTAAGCCTGAATCATAAGGCTCTGCAACGAATCTTCCGTAGGTTGCGTTTTCTTCTTCTACCTTAATAGATTTTGGTAAAACTAAATTTTCAAAAGCCATTATTTTACTCCTATTACTTAGAATAGTGTTCTACTATCAACTGATCATTGACAGGATAACTGCTTTCGCTTCTATCCGGCCATCTGAGCAGGGTGGCTGTCTTTTTGGTATCGTCATATTCAAGGAAACTGGGGCGAAGTGATCTCTTGGAAATTTCTTCCAAACCTTGTTTAACTACTACGCCTTCAGCAATCTTACCTACGATAGAGACTTTGTCTCCAATCTTTAATTGATAAGAAGGAATATTGACGAGTTTTTCATTAACTCTGATATGACCGTGCAAAACGAGTTGTCTTGCAGTTCTTAAAGAAGTTGCAAAACCTGCTCTTCTGACGATATTATCAAGTCTTGTTTCCAAATGTCTTAAAAATTGTTCGCCTGTTTGACCGGTTGCCTTGCTGGCTTTGTCAAACAAATTTGCGAAGGGAACTTCTGTCATGCCGGACATAAATCTGGCTTTTTGTTTTTCATATAAACGAACACCGTATTCGGAAAGTTTTGCTCTTTTTACGCCGCCTTTACCTTTCTTAGCGGAAGCCAACTTATCCATTACACAATTGGTGTAGCATTTTGTTCCTTTTAAAAATAATTTGCAGGCTAATTTTCTGCATTTCTTGCAACTAGGTCCAGTATATCTTGACATTATTATATTCTCCTTGCTTTCGGCGGTCTGCAACCGTTATGAGGTATGGGGGTTACGTCTTTAATAGAGGTTACAACCAAACCTGCTTGCTGCAAGGCTCTGACAGCGGTTTCTCTGCCCTGTCCGGGTCCGCAAACTTTAACAGCAACTTCTTTCATGCCCATTGCTACGGCTTTTTCGCCTACTTTATTGCAAGTAATTTGGGCTGCAAACGGAGTGCCCTTTTTGGTGCCTTTAAATCCGTGTGATCCTGAAGTGGACCAAACCAAAGTTGAACCTTTATCATCTGTAACGGTTACTATGGTATTGTTAAATGAACAACTGATGTGAACTACACCGTGAGCGGGTGCTTTACCAGTTTTCTTTTTTGTTTTTGCTGCAGCCGGTGCTGCAGTTGTTGTTTCTTGTTTCTTTTCTTCTGCCATTTTAATTTACCTGTTTTAAATTTTAGTCAGCCTTAACTTTTGCGCCGACGGTTTTTCTGCGGCCGCGTCTTGTTCTGCTGTTTGTTTTTGTTCTTTGTCCGCGCGCGGGTAAATTGCGGCGGTGGCGGTTACCTCTGTAGGAACCAATTTCAATAAGTCTATGAATGTTTTGGGAAACTTCTCTTCTAAGTTCACCTTCGACTTTATATTCCTTCTGCAAGAGAGTATTGAGTAAACCGGCTTGTTGTTCGGTTAAATCTTTAACTCTTGTAGAGGCTTCAATTTGGCCATTTAATTTGCTTAAAATTTCTGCTGCTACTTTAGGGCCAATACCATAGACATATTGCAATGCTATATCAATTCTTTTGTTCTTGGGTAAATCTATACCTGCGATTCTTGCCATATTCTAACAAATCTCCTCTAATTAACCTTGGCGTTGTTTGTGTTTTGCAACTTTGCAAACAACACGGACGACGCCGTTTCTTTTTACTACTTTACATTTCTGACATATCTTTTTTACACTTGCTCTGACTTTCATTTATTTCTCCCGATAGATTATTCTGCCTTTAGTTAAGTCATACGGAGAGAGTTCCAATTTAACTTTATCACCAGGTAAGATCCTGATATGGAACATTCTCATTTTACCTGAAATGTGTCCCAAAATAACTTTGCCACCCGCAATTTCAACCTTGAACATTGCATTGGGTAAAGCCTCAAGTATTTTGCCTTCAACTTCTATCTTATCACTCATAATCGCCTAAAAGGCGTTTCCTCCGTATTATTTAACTTTATGCCGTCAGTATAATATGCCCGTTTTGGGTCACTGCGACACTATGTTCAAAATGGGCAGAATAACTGCCGTCTTTTGTTACGACTGTCCAGTCGTTATCTAAAACTTCAACATCATCCCCACCCAGGTTCAACATTGGCTCTATCGCAAGAACCATACCTTCTTTTAAAATCGGACCTTTACCTTTCGGACCGTAATTTAAAACACAAGGTTCTTCGTGTAGTTTGCGACCAACGCCGTGGCCGCAATAGTCTCTGACTATTCCAAGTTTACCTACTGTGGCGTAAGTTTCAACCATATTGGATATATCACCAAGATGTATCCCCGGTTTTACAAGTTCTATTGCTTTGTTTAAGGCTTTTTGAGTTTGTTCTAAAAGCCTTTGAGCCTCACTTGCAACTTTGCCCACAGGTATGGTGAGGGCTGCGTCCGCATGAAATCCGTCAAGATAAGCGCCGACATCTATACCAACTATGTCGCCTTCTCTCAATATTTTTGTTTTACTTGGTATGCCGTGCACTACTTCTTCGTTAACCGAAGCGCAAATGCTGGCAGGAAAACCGCCGTAACCCAAAAAAGACGGAACAGCGCCGCAACTCCTTATGACTTCTTCTGCTATCTTATCTAGATGCCAAGTGCTAACACCGGGTCTTACTTCTATTTGCATCCTCTTTAAAACTTTGGATACAACTTTACCCGATGCTTGCATTTTTTTTATTTCTTCACTACTCTTTAATTCTATCATTTTTTGAGACCTATTGCACGCAAAATTTCCAAACTGACTTCGCGCGCAGATTTGGCGGCATCTATGTGCTTAACGCCTGTTGCAGATTCATAGAAATCTACCAAAGGACGTGTCTGCTTTTCAAATACCTCTATGCGATGCTTTGCGCTTTCAAGAGTATCGTCGCTGCGGGTAATTAACTGCCCGCCGCAAGAACACTTGCCTGTATAGTCTGAAGCGTAAATATTGTGAATTGCTCCGCATTTTGAACATAATCTTCTTGAAGTTAATCTTTTTATTACTTCTTCTTTACTTAACTCCAAAGAAAGAACATAATCTATCTTTTGATTAAGAGCCTTCAAACTTACTTCCAAACTTTGCGCTTGAGGTATTGTTCTGGGAAAGCCGTCTAAAATACGATGGCTGTTCCCCTTTTTTAAAACTTGTTCAACAAGTTTTATTATTAGTTCATCGCTAACTAAATTGCCTTGCTTAATACAACTTTCAACTTCTTTGCCAAGAGGGGTAGCAAGGGCAATTTCTTTTCTTATCATATCCCCCGTAGAAATATGTTCAAAATTATATTCTTTTACCAAAATATCTGCTTGCGTGCCTTTGCCCGCACCAGGATAACCCAGTAAAATAATATTCATATTTTCTCCTTGGTTCATGTCCGGCCGACCTCATTTTCAGAAGTCGGCCGAAACAAAATTTATTCGCCTACATTGAACCAGCGGCCTTTAATACCGCGCCCCTTCATCAAGGGTTGATAATTGTGGGCAAGCAAATGTGCTTGCAACTGACCGACTGTATCTAATGCAACACCTACTACGATGAGTAAGGAGGTTCCGCCGAAGTAAAAAGGAACATTAAATTTGATCCTTAAAAAGTCAGGCAGAACGGCAATTGCGGAAACAAATATTGCACCGCTTAGAGTTATTCTGTTCATAACCCACTCAATGTAATGTTGAGTCGGTTCTCCAGGTCTGATACCGGGGATAAAACCACCCCATTTCTTCATATTTTCTGCTATATCTTTAGGGTTGAAAGACATTGAGTTATAGAAGTAGCAGAAGAAGATAATTAAGGCAACATAAATTGAGGTATATACCAAGTTTCCGCGACCGATATATTCCATAAGTTTTTGTGCCCAAGGGGATTCCGGCATAAATTGCGCTATTGTCAACGGCAAGGAAAGAACAGACATAGCAAAGATGACTGCGATAACACCGCTTTGGTCTATCTTTAAGGGTAAATAATTTGTTTTACCTGCATACATCTTACCATTAACCATTCTTTTTGCATATTGAACGGGGATTTGTCTTTGGGCAGTTTCTACCCAAACAACAAGGCCCATAATAACAACCGCAAGACCAATAATAATTAAGAAGGTTAGTAATTGCATTTCATCTGCTCTTACCAAAGCAACTAAACTATTAATTGCAGAAGGAAGCCTATCAACGATACCGGCAAAGATGATTAAAGAGATACCGTTGCCGATACCTTTTTCAGTTATTTGCTCACCAAGCCACATAAGGAACATTGTACCTGTGGCAAGGGTTAAAGTCGTTGTAAAAATGAAAGTCCAAGACGGATCTACAACCATTTGTAAATTGCCCGGAGCAGACATTCTTGTTAAGGCGAAAGTCAAACCAAAACCTTGTGCTAAAGCCAAGATAAGAGCAAAAACTCTTGTGATTTGATTTTCTTTTCTGCGGCCGTATTCCCCTTCCTTGCTTAACTTATCAAGGTAGGGGATAACATGCGCGCCCCTTATCAAACTCATGATGATTGAAGCGTTGATGTAGGGCATTATGCCTAATGCCAGAACAGAAAACTTACCCAAAGCACCACCTGAAAATATATCCAAGAAACCTAGCATACCGTTTTCATGTTGTTTGAAAAAGGAAGCCAGTGCTTCTGCATTAATACCCGGTATAGGTATTACTGCTGCGACACGGAAAACTGCTAAAGCAATTGCTACAAACAAAAGCCTTTTTTTGAGTTCCGGAGATTGAAATATATTCAATATATTTGCTGTTGGGTTATTTTCGTGCATTATTTTGCCTTTTTAGTTTCAATAACTGTTGCTTTACCGCCGGCTTTTTCGATTGCTGCTTTTGCAGTTGCAGAAAAAGCATGTGCGGTAATGTTAAGGGCATGTTTAAGTTCGCCGTTAGCCAAAACTTTGATTTTTTTGGTATCTTTTACAAGATTTTTCTTTTTCAAAATTTCGGGGGTAACTTCTTCACCTGCTTTAAAAACTTTAGCAAGAGAGCCTAAGTTTACCCATTCGCCCTTAACGGCAAAGGAAGCATTGGAGAATCCGCTTTTTGGGATTCTTCTGACTAAAGGCATTTGACCGCCTTCTTTACTTTCTTTGCGGGTATTACCGGAACGGGAAGTTTGACCTTTCATACCTTTTGTTGAGGAACGACCCATCCCTGAACCAATACCTAAACCAATTCTTCTTTTTGCTTTTCTTGAGCCGTGTTTAGGAAAAAGTGAACTTAATGTTGTCATAAACTATCCTCCTATTTTGCAACTGCTGATGTTTCTTCAGCAGGTGTTTCGGTAGCGGCAGTTTGTTTGCCACGGCTGGTAAGAACAGCATCTTTACTCTTTAACAATTTCAATGCTTCCATAGTAGCATAGGCTAAATTGCAAGAGTTGGTGCTGCCAATACTCTTAGAAAGAATATTTTTAATACCGGCTGCTTCCAAAATTAAGCGAACAGCAGCACCGGCAATAACACCTGTTCCGGGGGCTGCGGGTTTCATCCAAACGCTGGATGAACCGAACTTGCCCAAAACTTCATGTGGAATAGTATCATTGACGATAGGGAATTTAATGCTGCTTTTTCTTGCTTGGAATTCTGCTTTAGACACGGCAAATTGAACTTGATTTGCCTTGCCGATAGCCACGCCGACTTTACCATTGCCGTCGCCGACAACGACTAAAGCCCTAAAACCAAAGCGTTTACCGCCTTTTACCACTTTTGCAGTTCTTGCAACGTGGATAACGGTGGTTGTGCCTTCGGGTTTTGCGCGTAACTGAAACTCGGTCTTATGACCTTTCGCTTCTCTTTTATTTTCGCTCTTTGGCGTTTCGTTATTTAACATTTATTCACCTTAAGTTAAAATTTTAAACCTGCTTTGCGGGCAGAATCTGCTAATGCTTTAACTCTGCCGTGATATATGCGGGCACCTCTGTCAAAGCGAACTTCTTTAACACCTTTTTCAAGGGCTTTCTTTGCGATAAGTTCGCCAAGTGCGGTGGCGGCTTCTATGCTTTTGCCGGAGGCTTTGTATTTACCTTCGAGTTCTTTTGCTGCGCTGGTTGCGCTTACAAGAACTTTACCTTCCATATCATCTATTACGGAAGCATAAATATATTTTAAACTTCTGTAAACGGAAAGTCTGGGTCTTTCAATACCGGCATTTTGCAATTTTCTTTGAGTTCTTTCTTTTCTGAACTGATATCTTTGTTGTTTAGTTGCCATAATTATTTGCCTCCCGCAGCAGCCTTACCGGCTTTTCTGACGATGTGTTCGTCTTGGTATTTAATACCGCTGCCTTTATAGGGTTCCGGCGGTCTGATTTTTCTGATTTTAGCAGCAAAATCGCCTACTAAAACTTTATCGCTACCTTGAATTTCCACTAAAGGATTTTTGGGGTCAGCAACAACTTTTAAACCAGCAGGAATTTCCATAACGACCGGGTGAGAAAAACCAAGTTCCATATTAAGTTTATTACCGCTAACGACGACTTTGTAACCAAGACCGTTAACTTCCAAAACTTTTTTGAACGGGGTTTCAACACCGCTGACTAAATTTTGAACTCTTGCTCTGGTTGTACCATAAAGAGCATTAAGTTCTGCTTCTCTGCCTTTTTCAACTTCAAAAGTTAAGGTAGAACCGTCGAGTTTAGCCGTAATACCTTGCGGAACGACATAATTTAAAGTTGCCAAAGGACCTTGAACTTTAATATCATTGCCTTTAACTTCAACTTTAACTTTGGCGGGGATTTGAATAGGCTTTTTACCGATTCTGCTCATATTATCCTCCTACCAAACTTGGCATAAGACTTCGCCGCCAACTTTTTCTTCTTTGGCTTTAGCGTCTGTCATAATGCCTTTTGAGGTTGAAAGTATTGAAGTCCCAAAAGCACCGCGAACGCTGGGAATATTTTCATAAGAACTGTAAACTCTTTTACCCGGGCGGGAAACTCTTTTAAGACCTTGAATAACGCTTTGATTGTCGTTATATTTCAAAAATACTCTTACAAAACCGCCTTTGGTTTCATTGTGGATGGCTTTATAGTTTGCTATATAGCCTTCTTCCTTCAAAACTCTGGCGATTTCGGTTTTGATTTTAGAGAAAGGAATATCTACTCTTTCTTTTCTCTTCATATTGGCATTTCTTATTCTTGTTAAGAAATCTGCTATTGGATCCATAATTTAATCGCTAAAACAATTTTACTTTCCGCTTATTAAATTGAACGCAATTTCTTGCGGTGCGGAGTTAAAACCGTTTAAAGCATCCTCCTTTACCAACTTGATTTTTTTACACCAGGCAATAATCCCTGATGGGCCATTTTTCTAAAGCAGATACGGCAGAGACCGAAATCTCTGTAATATCCTCTTGATCTACCGCAGATTTGACATCTGTTATGATAGCGGACGGCAAACTTCTGCGGTTTTGCCATTTTGGCAACCCATGCTTTTGTAGCCATAGTTTAGTTGCTCCTCTTTCTGAATGGAAAACCCATGAAGTCCATCAACATTTGACCGTCTTTGTCATTTTTGGCGGTTGTTACAAATGTGATATTCATACCATGTGCTTTAGGAGATTTTTCTACATCAATTTCCGGGAACACATAATGTTCTTTTAAACCGATATTGAGATTACCTCTCCCGTCAAAACCTTTATTGAAACCTTGGAAGTCTCTGATACGAGGGCAAACGATATTGATGAATCTATCCATAAATTCATACATAATTGCACCTCTTAAGGTTACTCTAACGCCGATGGGCATACCTTCTCTTAACTTAAAGTTAGAGATAGATTTTTTTGCTCTTCTTACTTGAGCAAGTTGCCCGGTAATAGCGGTTAAATCTTCTCTGGCGATATCTAAGAATTTAATATCTTCTTTTGCATCTGCCACGCCGATATTAACAACTATCTTTTCAAGTTTGGGCGCTGCCATAGGGCTTTTAATTTTCATTTCTTTTAGTAAAGCCGGCAACACTTTGGTTTTGTAATAGGATCTCAACCTAGGCTCATAGGCTTCGGTTTTGACTTCTTTTTTCACTGTTTCTTTCTTTTCTGTCATTTTTATTTACCTGCCGCGTTTACTAAAGCCGCATTACACTTGCGGCAAACTCTGCCTTCTTGAGTGTTCTTCGGTGTCATATGTTTACCGCATTTGGGGCAAACGATGGCAACGTTAGAAGCATCTAAAGGGGCTTCTTTCTTGATTATTCCGCCTTTGCTGTTTTGGCTGGGTTTGGTGTGTTTGGAAATCATATTTATCCCTGTAACAATAACTTGATTTTTAGAGGGAAGGATTTCTCTTACTTCACCGGTTTTGCCTTTATCTTTACCGGCTAGAATAATGACTTTATCGTTCTTTTTTAAATTCATAATTATAGAACCTCCGGAGCCAAGGAAATAATTTTTAAGAAATTCTTTTCTCTTAACTCTCTGGCGACCGGTCCGAACACGCGGGTGCCTTTAGGTTCGCCTGTATCATTGATAAGGCAAACGGCATTATCATCAAAACGGATATAAGAACCGTCTTTTCTGCGTTTTTCGCGTGCAATTCTGACGACCACTGCTCTTACTACATCACCTTTTTTAACGTTTGATGTAGGGATTGCGTCCTTAACGGAACACATAATGACATCTCCCAAGGAAGCGATATCTCTGTGATGACCGCCTCTGATTTTGAAGCATTGGACTTTTCTTGCACCGGAGTTGTCTGCGACATTAAGAATTGTTCTTAATTGAATCATACTGTTCTCTCCTTAAGATTAACCCAAAGCCTTTTCCGTGATCTTGGAAATACGCCATCTTTTGAGTTTAGACAAAGGTCTTGTTGATGTAATCTCTACCTTGTCGCCAATTTTGCTTTCATTGTTCTCATCATGAGCATGATAGCATTTGGAGGTTGTTACAACCTTGCCATAAAAAGAATGCTTTTTGGTGGTAAGAACTTCAACCGTGCGGGTTTTGTTCATTTTATCTGAAACTACCACGCCGTTAAGCACTTTTCTTTGTGCGCGATTTGTTTTGTTTTCCATTTATAAATCCTCTTATTTGGACTGCCTTTTTTGCCTAATAATTGTGTTAAGCAAGGCGATTTCGCGTCTGACAACTCTAATTTCCAAAGGATTGGATAGCGGAGTTGTTGAGTGTTTGAAAAGAAGATTGAACTTCTTTTCTTTGGCCTTGGCTAATTGATCTTGCAATTCTTCAAGGCTTTTATTTTTCAAGATTTCTTTTTCTTTGGTCTTCATATATTACCTTCTTGTGACCAGTTTGGTCTTGATAGGCAATTTATCAGAAGCCAAGCGAAACGCTCTTTTTGTTTCCTCAAGTTCTGTGCCTTCAATTTCAAACAAAATGCGACCGGGTTTTACAACGCAAACCCAATGATCCGGGGCACCTTTACCTTTACCCATTCTGGTTTCAGCCGGGTGTTTGGTAATGGCTTTATCCGGGAAAATTCTTGTCCACATTTTACCTTTCTTTCTGATAAATCTGGAAAGGGAAACACGAGCCGCTTCAATTTGGCGGGCTGTAATCCATTTGGGCTCTAAGGCTTTCATGCCATATTCGCCGAAGGAAACTTCCGCACCTCTTTTTGCTTTGCCCTTAATACGAGGAGCAGAAAACGGCTTTCTATATTTAACTCTTTTTGGCATCAACATAGTTTTTCTCCTCCTTTATTTAGTTTCTTCCTTTTTGGAATCTTCTTTCTTAGCAGTTGCTTTCTTAGCGGTTGTTTTTTTAGCGGCTGCTTTCTTTGCCGGAGCCTTTTTTGTTTCTGCTTCCGGTTTGATTAAAGTTTTGGCTGCCGTAATAACTTCTTCTTTAACGCCTTCGATGCTGCTGCCTTCTTGCATTTCTCTGTGTTTTCTGAGTTCGTTCAAGATTTCTTTAGGAGATTTTGCGAAGTGAGTTTTCTTGAAGATCCAAACTTTGATACCGATTTTACCGCTGACGGTATTGGCTTCATAAGTGCCATAATCAATATCTGCACAAAGAGTATGTAAAGGAACGCGACCTTCTCTCTTCCATTCGGTGCGGGCAATTTCTGCACCGCCGAGTCTGCCGCTGAGCATAATCTTAATACCCAAAGCCTTGCCTGCTAATGCTTTTTCAATGGCTTTTTTCATTGCTGCGCCGTAGTGGGCACGTTTTTCAATTTGGAAAGCAATTGATTGGGCAACGAGTCTTGCATCGGTTTCCGGGTTTTTGATTTCGATAACATTAACGAAGGTTTTGCTGCCTGTTAATTTTTCAAGATCTTTTCTTAAAGTTTCAATATCAGCACCTTTTTTACCGATAACTACACCCGGTCTTGCGGTGTGGATATTAACTCTTAAGAAAGAACCTGCTCTTTCAATACCGACAGCGCTTACGGCTGCGAGTACAAATCTGGATTCAACAAGTTGTCTGATTTGGAAATCTTCCATAATAAGGGCAGGCATATTTTTGGGGGCGAACCATCTTGACTGCCAATCTTGTGTGTATCCAAGTCTTAAACCTTTAGGGTGTATCTTATGTCCCATTATTTAAGCCCTCCCTTCTTTTCGTCACTAACGATAACCGTTAAGTGGCAAACACTTTTCTTATAAGGCATTGCTCTGCCTTGCGGGCCGGGCTGCACTCTTTTCAAGTGTTTCATAGGACCTATATTTGCATAGGCCTCTTTAATATAAACTTTGGAAAAATCAAGTTTTTTACCTGATTTGACCTGAAGGTTTGAGGCTGCGGAATGAATGGTTTTTTGGACTAAATCGCTGCAGCGAAGTCCGCTGAAATTAACAACATTTTCAGCATATTGGACATTTTTGCCGCGGACTAAGTCTAAGAGCAAACCAACTTTTCTGCTGCCATACCTTTGAAATTTCGCTTTTGAACAAGCTTCCATATCAAATTATCCTCTTATCTCTTATTTAAGGGCCTTAGACTCTTTGGTCATTCCGCCGTGGCCTTTAAATGTTCTGGTAAATGCAAATTCACCAAGTTTATGACCGATCATTCTTTCGGACACATAGACAGGTAAAAACTTCCTGCCGTTATGGACTAAAAATGTATGTCCCACAAATGCGGGAACTATTGTGCATGCTCTAGCCCAAGTTTTAATCTGCTTTTTGTCGTTGGGGTTCATTGCTTCAACGGCTTCAAGCAAGTTATGGTCTACATAAGGACCTTTTTTCGTTGATCTTGACATTTCTAATTAGCTCCCGATTTAGATTTGCGTCTATCTTTAATGATCATCCAATCCCAGGTTTTGGCCGGTCTGGTCTTTAAACCTCTGGACATTTGGTTCCAAGGTGAGCGAGGTATGTTACCACCTTTAGAGTGACCTCTACCACCGCCCATAGGGTGATCGACTGCGTTCATTGCATTACCGCGAACGGTAGGTCTGATACCGCGATGTCTGTTTCTGCCGGCATTACCGATAACAACAGCATTATGTTCTGTATTACCGACTTGGCCGATAGTGGCGCAGCAATTTTCCGGTATAAGTCTTATTTCGCCGGACGGCATTTTGATATGTGCATAGCCGCCGTCGTGGGCCATAATTTGAGCCTGGCTGCCGGCTGAACGGGCAAGTTGTGCCCCTTTACCGACTTTAAGTTCAATAGCGTGGATAAAAGTACCTTCAGGTATATTTTTGAGTGGAAGGCAATTACCCGTTTTAATCTCTGCTTTAGGACCGGACATTACTTCATCGCCGACTTTAAGACCTAAAGGATGAAGCATATATTGCTTATCCCCGTCTGCATATTTTAAAAGGCAGATTCTGGCAGATCTGTTCGGATCGTATTCAATAGAAACGACCTTTGCAGGAACGCCGAATTTTGCTCTCTTAAAATCAATTTTTCTGTATAGTTGTTTATGGCCACCACCGATGTGACGAACCATAACCATACCGGTATTATTTCTACCGCCGCTTTTCCTTAAACCTTTAGTCAACTTCTTTTCAGGAGTTGTTTTGGTGATTTCGGAAAAGTCTGCTACCGTAATAGTTCTCCTGGAAGGAGTATACGGTCTGAATGTCTTTATAGGCATAGTTTTACTTTCTCCTACTTAGATGCGGCTTCCACCGTATCTATTTTATCGCCTTTTTTCAATGTGACAAACGCCTTTTTAAGATCAGGTCTTTTTCCGGCGAAACGTCCCATTCTTTTGACTTTGCCGCGTAAAGTGCTTGTGGCAATTTTTTCAACTTTAACTTTGAAAATTGTTTCCACAGCCTCGCGGATTTCGTGCTTGTTTGCTGTTTTTTCCACAACAAAGCAATAACAATTATCACTGTCTCTTAAGATTAAACTTTTTTCTGTTAAGAGGGGTTTTCTGATTGTTTCATATACTTTTGTCATTTTTATCTCCCTTATTTGCTCATCTTATCGAGTGCTTCTTTTGTGATAATAACTTTTGTGGAGTTCAAAACAGCATAAGCGTTTAAATCACTTGGAACCATTTTGTTCAAACCGGCAATATTGCGGCTTGCTTGGTCAAGTTTTGCATCTTTTGAACTGACGATCAAAGGTTTTTTGCCGGCTTCTAATGTTTTTAAAACATCAGCAACCATTTTTGTTTTGGCTTCTTTGATGTCAAAATTATCAAGAATTATAATGCTATCGCTGTTATATTTGCTGCTTAAAGCATGTGCTAAAGCAAGTCTTCTTTTTGCGACGGGCAAATCAATTCTGAAAGAGTGCGGGGTAGGCCCAAAAGCCACACCGCCGTGGCGCCAGATGGGTGAGCGCATGCTACCATGTCTTGCGCGGCCTGTGCCTTTTTGCTTCCAGGGTTTTTTACCTGTACCGCTGACTTCGGAGCGGGTTTTAACATCCGCTGTGCCGGATCTTTGGTTAGCCAAAAAGGCTGTGATGACTTCGTGTAAGAAAGTCGGATTGGGCTTTACGCCGAACAAGGCTTCCGGTAATGTAACTGTACCTTGTTCTTTTCCTTGGATATTTAAAAGTTTAGTTTCCATTTTGCGCCTTCCTATTTCTTCTTGGTATTAGCGGCTTTAGATGCAGAAATCTTCTGAACTTTAGCGGCTACTACGTGTTTTTTAGGTTTGGAAGTTTCCAATACGGACACGATTGTTCCTTTAGCACCGGGCACGGAACCTTTTAAGAAAATTAAATTATTTTCTGTGTCAACTTTAGCAACTTCAATTTTGGAAATTGTTGTTGTGGTAAAGCCATAGTGGCCGGCCATTCTTTGACCGCTTAAAACTTTACCTAAAGATCTTCTGGAGGCTAAACCACCGGGTGCTCTTTCTCTATCGCTGGCACCGTGGGATGCAGGTTGACCTGCAAAGCCGTGGCGTTTCATTGCGCCGGCAAATCCGCGACCTTTAATCTTGCCCTGAACATCGACATAATCGCCAGGTTTAAAAATTTCACCGAGATTGATAACTTGGCCGACTTCAAAACCATTAACATCGGCAATGCGATATTCTTTAATATGTCTGACAGGGGCAATGCCTAATTTTTTGAAATTGCCCAAATCGGGTTTATTAAGTTTGTTTTCCTTAACTTCGCCAAAACCCACAGCAACAGCATTATAACCGTCTTTTTCTTGGGTTCTGACACGAACAACCTTGCAAGGCCCTGCGTGAACAACAGAAACTGCGTTAAGGTTGCCTTTTTCGTCAAACAACTGTGTCATACCTAACTTTTCACCAATAACAAATCTTAAGGTAGACGGCGCTGTTTTAACTTCTGCTTTGGTATTTTCTACCGGAGCAGTTTGGTTATTTGTTTCTTGTGTCATTTATTTTCCTTTAACGGTCGCATCATAATTAGAAGGAAAGGCTTTTGTGCTACCTTTGCCTTTAGTTGCCTTATGGCACTAACTACTGCGTCACCTAATTTTTACTGATGCAGAGTTCTTGTGTTTTCTGCACCCGATATTCCTTATATATATAAGTAATACCGCTATAAATCATTGTCAACTAAACCTTTTTGCTTTAGGCAAAAAGGTATTTAGTTGCTCTTGATTGCCACATCTACACCTGCAGGTAAATCGAGTTTCATCAATTCATCTACAGTTTTGGAAGTGGGACTCTTAAGATCAATTAACCTTTTGTGGATACGCATTTCAAATTGCTCTCTGGATTTTTTATCCGTATGGGGAGAGCGAAGAACTGTGTATTTGCGAATTTTGACCGGTAAAAGAACCGGACCGCAAACTAAGGCACCGGTTTTTCTGGCGGTTTCAACAATTCTTGAAACAGAGTTATCCAACATTCTGTAATCATAAGAGCGAAGTTTAATGCGGATTCTTTCTTGTCCGCTTAACTTTGCTGTTTTCTTTTCTGTTTTTTCTGCCATTGTTTTTTGTTCCTAATTTCTTTTAAAAAATATTCTTTTTTAAAAATTTTTATTTATCGCTTGCTTGCCTTTCTCTGACGGCAAAACTCCATTTTTTGCCTTAGATTTTTTGGAGAAAACAAAGCGTCTAAAAGACACCTCTATGGCCGTTGTGTTAACTTGCAACAACCATAGTATTGAGATTTCTTTTAGAGGCGATATATTACACCTACTCTTATATTATACCAAATATTTTGGTATTTTTTACAACTTTAAAATCTTCAATTTTGTTAAGGCAAATTATGCCCTATTTATATTATACCATTTTTATGCTAAAACGGCTAAGTAAAAAATACCCGTTTCTTTTTAAATAGAAACGGGTATTTTAGATTTGCTACTTAACCAAGTTTATTTGGTAGCAATGTTTTGCCAAGAATCGGCTTCACTTTTAACGGCCTTTTTGGTGCTGTCAACAATTTTGTTTAATTGTTTTTTAGCATCTTTAGCATCTTTCTTGGCTTGCTTTTCGGCATTTTTGGCCTTCTTTTGGCTATCTTTCAGATTTTTCTTGGCCTGATCTTTTTTATCTTTCCAAACTTTTTTTGCTTCTTCTTTTTTATTTTTCAATTCTTTTTTGGCTTGGTCTTTTTTATTTTTCCATTCTTTTTTAGCCTGCTCATTTTTTGCGGCATTTTCTTTTTGGGCATTTGCCACTTTAGCGTTCCAGTTTTCTTTTGCTTCTTTTACATTTTGTTTGGCAGCGTTTTTATCTGCTTGGTATTGATTCTTTACAGATTGAACGGCTGCTTTTGCACATTCGTTTTTACAGACAAGATCTTCCGCTTCGCAAGAGCAAGTATCAGCGGCAAAAGAAAGACCGCCAAAGGCAACTAAAGTTGCGGTTAATACAAATATTTTTTTCATTTCATTTTCTCCTTGAAATATAAATGTAGTTTTACATTTTACAAATAAAATTATACCATTATTTATTATAAGTTTTGGAGATTTTTATGGAAATAATTTTTGTTTTTATTGCCCTTGCCCTAGGTATATTTTTGGGCAAATTTATTTTTGGCAAAACTGCCGAAACAACGCATTTAAAAGAAGAACTTGAAAAGAAAGATAACCTTATCGCCTTAAAAGAACAGGAAAATAAAGATTTAACCGCCAAATATGCCGGTGAACAAAAACAAAGAGAAATGATAGAAACTTTTAATAAAGAAAGAGAAGCCGCTTTTAAAACTATCGCCCAAGAAATTTTGGATAAAAAAGTTGCCACTTTTAACGAGCAGGCAAAAACAAGTTTTTCCCCTTTACAGCAAGATGTTAAAAATTTTAGAGAGAAACTTGAAAAACTTGAAGAAGCAAATAAAATGGGCCAAGTGGAATTAAAAAAGGAAATCGGTGATGTTTTAAATCTAAATAATACCCTTCAGCAACAAGCACTTGATTTAACAAAAGCCATCAAGGGTGATCCCACGGCAAAAGGGGCCTGGGGCGAGGCAACGCTTTTTAATATTCTTGAAAATGCCGGGCTTAAAAGCGGAGTAGATTTTTTTGAACAATCAGTTCACGGTTCACACAGATTTGATATTCTGTTAAAACTGCCGAACAATAATTATTTGATTATTGATTCAAAAACAACTTTTGAGCATTATATGAATTATTCTTCCTGCCAGGATGAAGAACAAAAAAAGAAATTTTTAAAAGCCCACATTGATGATATAAAAGATACGATTAAAGATCTTGCCGGCAAAGAATACCCAAAAGATATTAAGGATCCAAACGGGGAAACTTTCCGTCCGGATTTTACGCTGATGTTTGTTAACCCGCAAAGTGCGCTTGAGTGCGCTTTAAAAGCGGATAATACTTTATTTAATTTTGCGTGGAAAAATAATATTTTACTTGTCTGCCACGATACTTTAATTAACACAATTGAAATTGTTAAAAAACTTTGGAATATTGAAAACCAATACGCCCAAATGCAAGATACTATTGACCTAATTAAAAAGATGAATAATGAATTTACTTATTTTTTGACAAGTTTTGCCAAAGTTGAAGAAAGCGCAAAAAATTGTCTTGAAACAATTAAAGTTGCCCGCGGACATATTGACGGTGATAAAGGTTCCCTTTTACCGCTGATTGACCAAATACAAAAAACTTATCACGCACCGGAAATTTCCAAAGATAATGCCCGCATTATTGCTAAAGCGGAGTATGAATACAACGGCAAAGGTAAATAATCTATATATATTATTTTTAACTAAATAAAATATATAATAAAATAATGAGGGTTCTTATTTTATTATTTATTTTACTACCTGTTTTTGCTTTTTGCGCGCAAACAGGAAATCAAGAAAATTTGAGAATAAAAAATATCACCGCACAAACAACAAAACTGTCCCCTGATAGTTTAAAGAATCTATTTGATTTAAAAGAGGGTGATGTTTTTAACGAAGAATCTTACCAAAAAGCAAAAGAAAAATTAGAAAATTTAAGAATATTTAAAACGCTTGATTTTTTATATAAAAAGAAAAAAGACGGAATTGATATTCATATAAAAGCAGATGATAAATCTTACGTATTGCCTATGCTTTTTGCATTCAGCAGTACAAAGCGCGCTTTTGGCATTTCATTAGAAAGCGGAAATATTTTTAAACACGGGGAAGAACTTTCAATTTCACTAGGTACAAGCAAAAAAAACTTTTATACCCACAGCAATTTAAAAATCGGCAAAAATAATTTTTATATGGATTTTAATAAATTAGATTTTAACCAGCGTTTTTATAAAGACGGATGGTCAAGTTTGCCTGGCGTTTATATTTCTGACGACGATACAAATAAATATAATGAAAATTTACTTGCCGAAGTAAAAACAAAAAAAGATAGTTTTAGTTTTTCTTACACGCACAAAATTTCAAATTTATGGCAATTTTCTATAACTCCGCAATATGAATATTATTTTTACCAAGGCTATACTTTAGACAGCGGAAAACATAATAATATTTCTTTTTCTATAGGATATACCGATAATGTTGACGCCAGTATAAATATGAATGCTTTAACAAGAATTGACCGCAGAAAAAAAGAATATTTTTTGAAAAATTTAACAAATGTTAGGCAAGGCAAGATGCTTGATTTATCCTATACCAACGGCGGAACTTGGACTGGTAGCGATTATAAAATACAAAAACTTTCCTTAAGCGGAACTTATTTGTTGGAATTTAAAACCCGCCACCGCCTTGCCCTTTTTGCCAAAGGTATAAAAGCATTTAGAGTACCTTTCAGTAATCAGGTGGAATCTTCCGATTTGCTTTTCGGGCTTGGTATTTATGATAGGGAACAGCGCGGCAAAGCAGGTTTTTCCTGCGGAATAAGTTTTGATTATTTTATTTTAAAAAACCAAGTGGGGTTTTTATCACTTATGCCTTTTTACGAGCAGGCTTATATAAGAACTTTAGAAAACAATTATAATCCGCACAGCGGTGTAGGCGGAATATTAACTTACCAATTTTGGAATATTTCAATGCCGATCAGTTTAAATTACACGCATAATTTAAATGATTCAAGCCACCATTTTGGCATTAGAATCGGTGGACATTTATAAAATTTTTTAACTTGTTTTAACCTCTAAAAATAGCTAAAATATAAATATATAACTAGGAGGAATTTATGGAAGAAAATAAAGAAAATAAAAGCAACTGTCTTTGTACAAAAAAATATATCGCTTTTTTGATACTTGCACTTGGTATTTTAGGTGCAGGTTTTGCTATCGGGTGTTATTATTATCACGCGAAAATGGATACAAATTTTGTCACGGTTAAAGGCCTGGCCGAAAAAGATGTCAAAGCTGATTTAGCAGTTTGGGATCTTAAATATCTCTTAACCGGAAATGATCTTATTTATTTGCAACAAAAATTAAAAGAGCAGCAAAATATTATTGTAAATCACTTAAAAACACAAGGTTTTAACGACGAAGAAATTTATATCGGCCGCCTTAATACTAATGATTTGACCGCCAACCCTTACAGAAGCGAGCAAAACGGCCCGCGCTTTATTTTAAACCAAACAATAACAGTGCGCAGCACCAAAGTTGACACGGTGGAAAAATCTATCGGCACTTTAAGCGAGCTTGTTTCTAAAGGTATCATTTTTGATAATCAGGAATATTCTTCGCCTATTGCTTATGTGTTTACAAAATTAAATGATATTAAACCGCAAATGCTAAGCACCGCAACAGAAAACGCCAAAGCAGCCGCTAATGAATTTGCAAAAAGTTCCGGCACAAAAGTTGGCAAAATACACAGAGCCCAACAAGGCGTTTTTTCTATCTTACCTAGGGAAGAAACCCCCGGTGTAAGCGAATCTCAGCAGATAAATAAAAAAGTTAGAGTTGTCAGCACTATTGAATATTATTTAGATTAATTTATTTACTGTTTATTTTAAAGCCCTGCTCTTTTAAAAGGAGCAGGGCTTTTTTATTTGCTTTAGTCTTTAAGTTATTTTTTATTTCCTCCGACGGATAAGCACTAATTTATCGTCTTATAAAAAAACTTGATTTTCAAAAAAAATATTGATAGTTCAAAAAATATAAAAAGGACGAGATGCCCGCTTGCCTGTGCGGCGAGCACCGGGAATGACAACTTTAATATATACCCCACTCCTAACCTCTCCCCTTTTCTTTGAAAAAGGGCGAGGAATTAGTGGAAATGAACCTTGTGTTTATTGGCGGGAAGAACGTATTATTCCCGGCGATTGTCATAGTTTAGGGGATGGTTGGGAAATAGGTTTTTATGTGTATCCAGAAACCGGAAAACCCGGTTCCGTAGAAGCACATTTGCGAGATAAATTGCATATTAATTATTATTTAGAAAATGCAAGAGAATTAAGTACTATAAGAGAGAACTCTGGCACATTAACTTGCATGTCCTCATCAGGTGGAGATACTTTTACTCAGAAAGTATGTCAATTATTAGGTGGAGTCCAAATAGATCCAACAAAAAAGCATTATTATAGATTATAAATTCCTAGTAATAAAAAAAGCCCCGAGTTTTTGGCGAGCCAAAAATTCGGGGCGGCAAAAGAGTGCGATTACGCGTTTAATTTGTTAGTATCAACATGTAAGCCAGGACCCATTGTAGAAGCAACACTTACGCTTCTAACATAAACACCTTTTGAGGTGGTGGGTTTAACTTTGTTGATTGTTTCCAAAACTGCTTTTGCATTTTCAAACAATTTGCCTTCGTCAAAAGAGGCTTTGCCTAACGGAACGTGAACGATACCATAAGTATCTGCTTTGAACTCGATTCTACCGGCTTTTAATTCTTTAACAGCGGTAGCAATATCAAAGGTCACAGTGCCTGCTTTCGGGTTTGGCATAAGACCGCGAGGTCCCAAGATTTTGGCTACTTTGGCCAAATCTTTCATAGTATCCGGGGTAGCGACTAAAACATCAAAGTCCATCTTTCCTTTTACTATATCTTCTACCAAATCTTCTCCGCCGACGATATCGGCACCTGCTTTTTGAGCATCTTGAGCGTGTTCACCTTTGGCTAAAACGGCAACTTTTTTGGTTTTGCCGGTACCGTGCGGTAAAACGACCATGGTGCGAACTTGTTGATCAGACTTCTTGGTATCAATACCCAAGCGAACGTGAAGTTCGATAGTCTCATCAAACTTGGCTTTAGCGTTTTGTTTGCTTAATGCCACAGCCTCTTTAAGGGTATATAATTTACCCTTTTCTAATGTTTCTTTGGCTGCTTTAAGTCTTTTTCCAATCATTATTTTTACTCCTTAAGGTTTACGGGTTTTTAAAACCCTCCCTAACTTCCTATTTATTTTACAATATCGACACCCATACTTCTTGCGGTGCCTTTTACCATTTCTGCTGCTTGTTTAATGTCTTTTGTGTTTAAATCGGGCAATTTTTCTGCGGCGATTTCTTCACATTGTTTTTGTGTTAACTTGCCTACTTTATCTTTATGCGGTGTACCAGAACCTTTTTTGAGGTTGAGTTTCTTTACAATAAGGACTGCCATAGGCGGCATCTTGGTGATGAAGGAGAAAGATCTGTCTTCATAAACAGTGATGACTACAGGAATCTTAATCCCTTTTTCTAATTTTGCGGTTTTAGCATTAAACTGTTTGCAGAATTCCATAATGTTTACGCCGTGTTGGCCCAAAGCGGGACCTACTGGAGGCGCAGGATTTGCAGAACCTGCAGGAATTTGCAGTTTAATATAACCTTTTATTTTTTTCTCTTTTGCCATTTTAATTATACTCCTTAAATCTCCGTATTTTTAATACGGAGTACAACAAAATCTAGTTAATTTTTTCCACTTGTAAATAGTCCACTTCAACTGGGGTGGCTCTATCAAAAACGGTAACCATAACTTTAAGTTTGTTTTTGGTTTCGTTGACTTCTTCAATAACACCGACAAAGTGTTTGAAAGGCCCTTCGGTAATACGAACTTGTTCACCGTGGCTAAATTCAACGGCATGTTTAGGTTTACCGTCATTAGAAGTGGTAAGTTCCACAATACCGGCAATTTCTTCTTCCGGAAGGGGAACAGGTGTGGGATCACCCAAAAAACCTGTAACGCCGATAATATTTCTGATAAACCAATAAGATTGGCTTGTCAAAATCATTTCAACCAAAATATAACCGGGGAAAAATTTGCGTTTTCTTAAAGTTTTTTTGTTTTGCTTTACTTCAACAACATCTTCGGTAGGAACTAAAACATTAAAGACTTTATCAGCAAAATTTTGAACTTTAATTTGTGTTAAAATTTTCCCTTTTACTTTATCTTCGTGACCGGTTTGGGTATGCACTACATACCAAAATTTTTCACCGGCGGGTGTTTCTTGTTTATTATTTTGCAAAGTTTCTTCGGGCATTAGTTACCTCCGAGGATTCTGCCAAGAATATTGGCCAAACCCCAGTCGATAAGACTGATATAAAGGGCAACGATACCTACAACGATAAAAACAAATATCGTTGATTGAATCATCTGTTGTCTTGAAAGCCAAACGCTTTTCTTGAGTTCGCCGTAAGATTCTTTAAAAAAGTTTACTATTTTATTCATTATATCCTACCTGTTAAAAGTAATGGCAGGAGCGGAAGGACTCGAACCTTCAGTCTTGGTTTTGGAGACCAATGGTTTGCCAGTTAACCGACGCTCCCATATTACTTCAAAATTTCAGCCTTCTTATTTAGAGGCCTTGCTTTCTTTGTGAATTGTTTGTTTGCCGCATTTCTTGCAGAATTTATTTAATTCTACTTTATAATCTTTCTTTTTGCCTTTAGCAAAATAGTAGTTTTTATTTTTGCATTCTGTGCAAGAAAGAACAAAAGTTAATCTTTCATTTGCCATTTTATTTACCTTATTTAAACCGCTTTTAAAGCGGAAATTATTACTATACTAACAAGAAAAAATACCGTCGCAAAATTTAAGTTTTGCGCTAATATTTTAACTCGCCGGTTTACACCGATTAAAAAACCCCTACATTATGGGGTTAAATATATTATAGCATATTAAAAGGGTTTTATGAACACCTTTTTTGCTTTCTTTTTATTTATATAGATATTATAGCATTTTAAGCAAAACCCCTAAACAAAAAGTTCAGGGGTTTTGAGTAAACAAATTATTTATTAATATTCCTGCGGGACTTCGCTATATATAACTTCTGCGTCCTTATCTTCCGGTATAGGTGTGCCGGAAATCTTGTTATTCCACCACGCGCCGATAGAGTCCATAATAATATAAGTTACCGGTGTCATTAAAAGTGTAATAAGCAAGGATAAAGCCTGCCCACCTACGATAACGATAGCAAGTGAACGCCTTGAGTCAGCACCTTCACCGTGGGAAATTAACATTGGCAAAACACCCATAATCAAGGTTAAAGTCGTCATCAAAATCGGGCGTAAGCGGACTTTGTTGGCTTGTAAAATAGCATTTGTTCTGCCATAACCGCGCGCACGAAGTTGATTAGTATAATCAGTCTGCAAGATAGCGTTTTTACTAACAACACCCACAAGCATAAACACACCAAGCATACTAAAGATATTAAGGTTTTGTTTAGTTAGCCAAAGTGCAATTAAAGCAAAGGGCAAAGTTAAAGGCAAACTGATAATAATTGCAACCGGGTGGGTATAACTCTCAAACTGGGCGGCAAGCACCATATATTTGAAAACGAAAGCCAAGATAAAGGCAACAATGAAACTGGTAAACATTCTGCCCATTTCCTGCGCCATGCCGCTTTCCGTCACGTGATATCCGGGTAGAGCATTAATTTCGCTAAACATTTTTTTCATTAAAGTAGTTGCAGAACGAGTATCAAGACCGTTTAAGTTTGCTTCAACGGAAACTTCTCTTTCTCTTTTAAAACGGTTTATTTGGCTTGGACCGACGCCTTCTTCAATAACAGCAATGCTGTCAAGACGAACGACACTATCTTTACCGCCGAAAGAAGCAGGTATTTGCAAAGCGGAAATTGTTTCTTTAGTGTTTCTATATTGTTCATCAACACGCACGCGCACTTCGTAAAGTTCGTCGCCTTCTTTATATTTTGTAATATCATCATTTCCGCCAACCATAGTTCTTAAAGCACTTGCAATATCGGAAACTTTAACACCAAGATTATTTGCTTTAGCCCTGTTAATTACAACTCTATATTCCGGTTTAGCAAGTTCCAAAGTTAAATCAATATCTCTAAAGTGGCCGTCTTTTTCCATTTTGGCAATTAAAGCATTTGCATATTCGGAAAGTTTATTAATATCCGGACCGGAAATTCTTAACTGAACATCTTTGCTTCCGCCGGGACCGTCGCTTTGAATTAAAACACTTGTTTTAAGCCCTTCATATTTACTTAAAACATCACGCATTTTTTCAACATATTTTTTAGTGTTAATTGTCTGGCGATTTTCCCTATCTTCAAGTTCTACTTGCAAATAGCCTTCGTTTGTCGGTTTGGAATCAGAGAAAGTTGCCATATTGCTGCCACCGCGACCGGTAATTTTTAAAACACTTTTTACATAAGGCAAACGGCGGACATCTTCTTCAATAGCACTTAAAATATCTTTTGTTTCCGTGTAACTTGTACCGACAGGTGCTTTAACAGTTACTTTTACTTTTCCGCTGTCTTCCTGCGGAAAAAATTCACCGCCAAGTCTGCCGGCAATAAAAGGTATTGAAACTATACATAAAACAGCAAAAATACTCATTATAAGTTTATGGTTTATAGACCATTTTAAAAACGGCATATACCAATTAACCAAACGCAAGTTAATGCTGTCAATAATTTTGTCAAAGCGGGATTTTTCCGGTGCTTTTTTAAGCATTCTTGAACAAAGCATTGGAGTTAAAGTCAAAGCAACTATACCAGAAAGAGCAATAGCAAAAACAACCGTCCAGCCATAACTGCTTAAGACACGGCCTACCATACCGCTCATATAAGCAAGCGGTAAGAAAATAACCAAGATTGAAAGGGTTGTTGCCACAACCGTTGCGGTAATTTCTTTTGAGCCGTCAAGCGCTGCCTGCATTGGTGTTTTATCGTATTTTTCCATGTGCCTATAAATATTTTCAAGCATAACGATAGCGTCGTCAATAACAATACCCAC
This sequence comes from Elusimicrobiaceae bacterium, assembly GCA_045605725.1. Taxonomy (GTDB): domain Bacteria; phylum Elusimicrobiota; class Elusimicrobia; order Elusimicrobiales; family Elusimicrobiaceae; genus Proelusimicrobium. The sequence goes on along the minus strand of JAZUQO010000015.1, from coordinate 18,909 downwards.
AGCCACAGTTAAACCAAGCAAAGTAATATTGTTAATGGTAAAACCTTTCATATTCATAAACATAAAAGCACCAATAACAGATATAGGTATAGCCAAAAAGGCAATTAAAGTAGAACGCAGCGAACCCATAAATACAAGAACCATAACACCGGCCAAAAAACCACCTAAAAACAAGTGTTCAAGAACAGTGTGGACACTTGCTTTAATAGTACCGCTTTGGTCCGACATTAAGGTAATTCTAATATCACTGGGCAAAGTTTTTTGAATTTCTTCAAGCCTATCTTTTACCCCTTGAATAACGGCTAAAGTATTTGAACCGCTTTGTTTTTTAACTTCTAAGGTAACAGAAGGATTGCCGTCTAAAACTGTGCTTTCTTCTTCAAACTCGCCGCTATCTTCAACGCGCGCTACATCGGAAACTTTTACAGGCACGCCGTTTTTAGTAGCAATAAAAATATCTTCAAAACTTTTTACATCAGGTATACGACCCAAAATACGCAAACTGTAAGATTGGTGCGGCTGTTCCACTTTACCACCAGGTGTTTCAAAGTTTTGCTCTTTTAAAGCGCCTGTAAGTTTTGTAATAGGAAGCCCAAGAGAGTAAAGTTTAAAAGGATTAACCACAACGTGGACTTCTCTTTCTCTACCACCAACGATATTAACAGCACCCACGCCGGAAACGTTTTCTATACCTTCTTTCACTTTTTTCTTGGCAATTTCGGTCAGTTCAATAATATCCCTATCGCCAGAAACAACAACATTTAATACAGCAATAGAATCCATATCAATTTTTAAAACTATAGGAGGCTGTGTCCCATCCGGGAAATCTTTTTTAACCTGGTCCACTTTATCGCGCACTTCTTGCGCGCCGATAGAAGCATCCTTTTCCATAATAAATTTAACAACGACTAAGGAAACCCCCTCCATACTATAAGAAGAAACTTCGTCAACCCCTTCAATTTGGTTGACGGCTTCTTCTACATATTTGGTAACGGAAGTTTCAATTTCTTCAGGGCTGGCACCGGGTAAAATTGTTTGCACCATAGCAACAGGTATATCCATACTCGGATAAAGACTTACCCCCATATTGCTGTAAGACATTAAACCAACAACAATTAAAGCAAGGCTTAACATTATGGTAAAAACAGGCCTGTGAATAAAGAAAGCCGTAAAACCCGTTGCGTTTTTAATTTTCTTTGGGGCCTTTGGAGCAACCATTTTTTTATCTTGAGCGTTTATATCCTCTATTTCGTTTATATCTTGCATAGTTATTTAACCTCAATGGGGCTGCCTTCTTTAAGACCGAAAACAAAGTTTAATACCGGTTGATTTTCTGCTATTCCGGAAACTTGCCAATGGTCATTATTTTTAAAACCGACTTGGATATTTTTCTTTTCAGCGGTTTTACCGTCTTGTGAAGGAACTAAAACATAATAAGAACCGTCGGCATTTTCTAAAATATTTTTCTTTGATAAAGATAAAGCATTTTTTTGCTCGGCAAGGGAAATATCCAATTTTGCAAACATACCGGACATTAATTTGCCGTCTTTATTATTTGCTTTAAATTCCACTGCAACAGAACGGCTTAAAGAATCCACCACCGGGCTGATAAGATCTAAAACTGCTTCAAATTTTTGATCAGGCAAAGCCTCAACCGTAAGCCAGGCAGTTTGACCTTTAGAAATTTCTCCGATATATCTTTCCGGTATATCAACAGCAATTCTGATAGTATCTTGATTAACAACCAAAGCAATCGGTGTAGAAGTTATTACATTTGCACCGGGGTCTAAATAAATTCTGCCGACGACACCGTTAATTGTAGAAGGTACGACGACGGGTTCATATTTCGCGCCGACTTCGTCGCGTTCAATTAAAGAAATTGTTTGGCCTTTTTTGACTTTATCGCCTTCCCTTAAAATATTCTTTAATAATTTACCATTAACACGCGGATAGATTACGGCTTCTTCAAGTGCTTTTAAACTGCCGGAAGTTAAAAGTTGATGTTTTAAATCGCGGTTTTGCGGTCTTTCAATAGATACGGCAAAAACATCCGTATTAACTTGATTTAAAATTTGAGCGGGATCTTTCTTAAATGCAAAGTTATATACTAATGCTATTATTACTACTATTATAACAGCCAAAATTATATAGTTGGCGATTTTGCGTTCTTGTTCATTTTTTGGTTTTCTTATAAGTTTCATTTTCATATTCTCCTAAATTATTTTATTGCTACTTCTTTACCTGCTGCATAATTCAAATTTGAAAGGGCCACAAAGCCATCGTGTACAGCCTGGACAAATTGAAGTTCCGCATCGTGTAAAAGCAAAGCAGCGTCGTCAAGGTCAAGGCGGCTTGCAAGACCGTTTCTATATCTTAAATTTGTGCTATGTAAATTTTTGCGTGCTTGGCTGATTGTCCCTTTTGTGGATGCAATTCTTTCTTTTGCTTCGTTTAAGTTAAGCCAGGCGCGTTTGACTTCTATTTTGATATTTCTTTGGGTATCTTGCGCTTGGATAAGGGCTTGTTCATAGGCAAGTTGCTTTTGGCGCACTTGGGAAGAAACCCTAAAGCCTTCAAATAAAGGAATATTTAATCTTAAGCCGACCGCCGTACCATAAGAAGAATTATAACTGCTCATCGGTATAATAACTTCATTTGAAGAACCGGTATAAGTTGCATTGGCAAAAGCCGTAAGCGAGCCATAATGATCTGCTTTAGCAACATTAACCTGTTCTTTTGCCATTTTAATATTAAGTTGGGAAATTATTAACTCCGGCCTATTATTTTGGGCTATTTCAAAAAGGGTATCCAAATCGGGAATTTGATAGGTCATAATATCCTTAAGATTCCATTTTAAAGAAAGTTCATCTTGGGGATCTTTATTTAAAATTCTTCTTAAAGTTAAAAGGCCTATTTCATAAGCATTTTTTGCTTGTATTAAAGCAGGTTCACTGTTGGAAACTTTAACTTTTTGGTTAAGAACATCCAAATCGCTGGCAAGACCTTGTTTATACTTTTGCTGAATTTCTTGAAGATGGTCTTTAGCAATATCTAAATTTTCTTTTTGAACCTGTATTAAAGCATGCGATAAAATGATACCGAAACATAAAGTATTAACATTATCTTTTATTAGATTTTGTGTTTCATTCAGTTGTAAATAACCGCTTTGGGAATGGTATTTGCCCATCCTTATACCTGCGCTGACAGCGCCACCTTTCCAAAGCAAAAGCGTGGCTTCTGCCGTGCCGCTGGTAGCATTATCAAGGCCCATTCTAAATTTACCCATAGAAGTTAAAACTTCCTGCGGGTGAATGGTGCGTGTGTATGATCCGCTTAAATTGATTTGCGGGTAGACATAAGACCAATATTGTTTAACTTGCTGTTCGTAAATCTGCGCTGATTTTTGGGCAATTTGGATACTTGAGTTGCTTTCCATAGCAATTTGAGTTGCCTGTTCAATGGTAATAGCATTTGGATCTGCATTTTCCAAAGCAAACAGGTCAACACCGTCTTTTGTATTTTGCGCAAAAGCAAGACAATTTGCCAAACAAAACGCAAAAGAACATAATAATACTTTATATTTTACACTCATTTATTTCCCCCCTTTAAAAGAAATTCCTTTTAATATAGCATTTGCCATATCGTTTATTAAGTCTTTATCTATCTTTATACTCTTATCAACGGAATACATAGATAAAAAAGAGAAAACCGCTAAAACTAAATAAAAACCAGTTTCCCTATTTTTTTTAGTTAAACGGCCCTTTTTATATTGTAAATTAAGCATTTTATAGATAGCTTCGTTTGCTTCTTTGCGTATATTAAGAAGTTTATTTTCCAAGGTTTTATTGCCACGGACATAAACGCTTAAATGCAGCAAAAACGAAGAGGTTTCCTTAAAATCGCTTTTTACTATAATATGGGAATAAAGCAAAGTTTTTAAAAGATCCTGCAAAAATAAATCTTTTTCTAAGCCTTGATTTAAGACTTTATTTATCTCATCAAGCCTTTCCTTTATCATTTGAAAAAGCAAATCATCTTTATCTTTAAAGTAGTAATAAAGCACAGGCTTACTTACGCCGCAAGCCTCGGCAATTTGGCGCATAGAGATATTTTTTATCCCTTGGCGTGCCATAAGTTCAAAAGCTTTTAGCTTTATTTCTTCTTTAGAAGTTTTATTTTCTTTTTTTGCCATAAGTTTTTATATATTTACCTACCGGTAAGTATATTTTATCAAATATCTCTTATGGCTGTCAAGCACAGAGGGCGTGTTTTAAATTCCTATTTAGAAATTTTGTTTTAAAATTACTTCTAATTTTTTTAAAACTTTTTTATCTACCGTTTTATTATGGCTTGCCTTTAGATCGGGCATTTCTTTTTTACAATCCGGACAAAAAGCCTTTTTGGCAATTAAGGGAAGTGCTGCCAAAATAAGTTTTTTTGCGGCGACTTCATTATATTTCATCGTCTCATTTACTATGGCTACGCTTACTTCTTCGCCTTCTTTCCAAGAATCAAAATCTGTTACCATACAAACTTGGGCAAAACGCAAACTGGCCTCACGCGCAAGTTTTGCTTCGGGGCAGGCAGTCATACCTATTAAATCAAAACCCATTTTTTTGTGGAATAAACTTTCCGCTTTAGTAGAATAAGCCGGCCCTTCCATAGTAATTAAAGTTGCGCCTTTGGCCGCTTTTATTTTAAGTTTTTTTGCTTCTTCATACAAAATTTCCTGTAAGCAATTACAGAAAGGATGGGCAAAAGGCGTATGTATAACTAAACCTCCGCCGAAAAAAGTGTTTTGGCGCAAAATTGTTTTATCTATAATTTGATCGGGCATAACTAAAGTTTTAGGTGGGAATTTTTCCCTTAAAGAACCGACTGCGCTAAAAGCAATTATCGTGTTTGCGCCAAGTTTTTTAAGTGCGTAAATATTTGCCTTGTAAGGGACTTCCGTCGGAGTAAAAAGATGTTTTCTGTTATGGCGGGCAATAAAACCGATTTTAATACCTTTAATTTCACCTGTGATAACCTTGTCTGAAGGATTACCGAAAGGAGTTTTTACCGCAATTTCTTTAATATTTTTTAAGCCTTCAATATTATAAAGGCCGCTGCCACCGATTATACCTATTTGTATCATATTATATTAACTCCTTATATAAAGGATAAGCGGATAAAAATTTTTCCACTTTCAAAGATATTTCTTTAAGTTTTTCTTCGTTTGTATAATTGTTTATGACTTCGTCTATAAACTGGGCTATTTGAAGCATAGCGTTTTCTTTCATACCGCGCGTGGTTATTGCCGGGGTGCCAAGGCGGATGCCGCTTGTAATCATCGGTTTTTGCGGGTCATAAGGAATAGTGTTTTTATTACAGGTTATACCTGCTTTATCAAGGGCGATTTCGGCTTCTTTGCCTGTTATGTTTTTGGAGCGCAAATCAACACAAAGCAAATGGCAGTCTGTGCCACCGGCAACAATTTGATAGCCCTTTTCCTGTAAAGTTTTGGCAAGAATTTTAGCATTGGCTTTAACTTGTTTTTGATAAATTTTAAATTCCGGTTTTAACGCCTCGCCAAAGCAGACGGCTTTTGCCGCAATTATGTGCATTAAAGGACCGCCTTGATTGCCCGGAAAAACAGAAGAATTAACTTGCTTTAAATATTTTTCTTTACACAAAATTAAACCGCCGCGCGGACCGCGCAAAGTTTTATGCGTTGTGGTTGTTGTAATATCAGCATAAGAAACTGGGCTTGGATATTCTCCCGCCGCTACTAAACCGGCATAATGGGCAATATCGCAAACAAGATAAGCGCCGACTTCATCGGCAATTTTTCTTAAAAAGGCCCAATCAAAAATGCGCGAATAATTTGAGGCGCCCGCCATAATAAGTTTGGGCTGAAATTCTTTTGCTATTTTTAGGGCCTCGTCATAATCAATTTCATTTGTATCGGGGCGCACATTTATTGAAGCAACTTTAAAATATTTACCACTGAAGTTTAAAGGATGACCGTGCGATAAATGACCGCCGTGCGATAAATTTAAACCCAAAATTTTATCGCCCGGATTTATTAAAGATAAATAGGCCGCTAAATTGGCCTGCGTGCCGCTGTGCGGTTGCACATTTGCCCCTTCTGCTTTAAAAAGTTCCTTTGCGCGTTCAATAGCAATAGTTTCAACTTTATCAACAAACTCACAACCGCCGTAATATCTTTTGCCGGGGTAACCCTCGGCATATTTATTAGTTAAAATTGAGCCCTGCGCCTGCATAACTGCAGGAGATGCAAAATTTTCCGAAGCGATTAACTCTATTCTGTTTTTTTGCCTTTCATATTCCTGCATAATTGCTTCATATAAGGGTGCGTCTTGTTCTTTGATAAAGTTATACATAAAATCTCCAAAAAAGTATTTAAAAAAATTTACAATAATTATATAATAATTATATAAAACATTATAGCAATTAGGAGGCCCCCAAAAATGGCAAAATTGAAACAAAAAGATTTCCTTAAGGAAACAATCAAACACATTGATATTAAAAAACATAATGTCGTTAAACTTGTTGATGATATGGCTGATATGGCTTATTCTTCCCGTGATTTAAACAGAGCCGCAAATATTTATAATTCAATGCTTAAGGAAAAAGATTGTTGTGTCTTTTTGACAATTGCCGGTTCACTAGTTTCCGCCGGACTTAAAAAAGTTATTGTTGATATGATTCAAAATAATATGGTTGATGCGATAATTTCTAACGGTGCAAATATTATTGACCAAGATTTCTTTGAGGCTTTAGGTTATAAACATTATAAAGGCGACCAACACTTTGCCGACGATAATTTACTCCGCGATTTACATATTGACAGAATTTACGATACCTATATCAACGAAGACGAACTTAAAGTTTGCGACGAAAGCGTCCACAAAATTTGCAATATGCTTGAGCCGCGCCCTTATTCTTCAAGAGAATTTATTTATGAAATGGGTAAATGGCTTGAAAAACAAAAGAAAGGTAAAGATTCCATTATCTATAATGCTTACAAAAAAGGTGTGCCTATATTTGTGCCGGCTTTCTCCGATTGCTCCGCCGGTTTTGGTTTTGTAGCCCATCAAACAGAAAATCCTGTTCACCATGTTTCAATTGACAGTGCCAAAGATTTCTTGGAACTTACCAAAATTAAAATGGCAGCAAAGGAAAGCGGCCTTATGATGTTCTGCGGTGGTGTACCGAAGAACTTTGTGCAAGATACCGTCGTTGCCGCTGAAATTTTGGGCGCAGATATTCCTATGCATAAATATGCTGTTCAAATCACCGTTGCCGATGTAAGAGATGGCGCCTTGTCCGGATCCACTTTAAAAGAAGCCTCCAGTTGGGGTAAAGTTTCCACCTCCCAAGAACAAATGGTCTATAGCGAAGCCACTTTAGCAATCCCCTTAATTATTGGCTATGGCTATCACAAAAAATCTTGGAAGAACAGAAAAGCCCACAACTATCAAAAATTCTTACAAGAAGAAGATAGAAAAGCAAAAACAGCAAAAACAAAAAAATGTTCTTGCTGCTAAATTAAAGAGGAAAAAATAATGAAAAAGTTATTAGTATTTTTACTTTTATGCTGCCCTTTTGCTATGGCAAATGCTCAGTTAGATGCTTCCGCCGTAGTCGGTAGCGACGGCTATAGCGTAGCAAGAGCATCTTATAATATGGGCGTGCCTTTTGTGCCGGGCTTAGGCATTGTACCGCAAGCAGCAATGTATTCAAGAGACGGCATGGATACTATGTATAAATACGGCCTTGGTCTTAACTGGCAAACACCGTTTTTAGATATTCTTGAAATCGGTGCTGACGGCTATTATACCCCTAAGAAAAATGGTTATTCCAATTATGCTATCGGGGCTTATGCTTCTTTAGATATTTCCCACTTAATGATGGGCGTAATACCTATGGATTCTTTTAAAATCGGTGGTGGAGCAAGAAAAACTTATCATACTTTCTACGGCTCACCGGACATTGATATTAACGAGACAGATATCTATGCTTTTATCAGAGGTGCTAAAGGCGGACTTGACCTTGGGGCAACTTACACTAAAGCTATTGATTATTCAGAAGATGTTGCAGGCCTTGCCCCCGCTTGGCTTGATATCCCGGGGCTTAGCGCTGTTTACGACGGCTTTTTAGATTATTCTTTGGCCGTAGATGCCGGGTACACCTACAAAATCGTCAGACCTTTTGCTTCTTATGGTTTGATCAAATTAAAAGGTTTTAAAGAAACTGATGATTTAAGACTCGGTGTAACCGTCAACCTTGCCGTAGTTAATATTCACGGCGCGGTAGAGTGGTATAATTTCAGCAAAAAAGAAGGACAAGACAGACAAAGATTTTATACCCTTAATGCTTCAGTAGGATTCTAATTATATGCAAAAAAGCAAAAGCCTTTCTTTAGTTTTGTTTGTGCAAAGGACATTATTAAGTTTGGCTTTTGCTTTTTTGGCAATTGGCGAAATATTACACATAAAGGCATTAGTCCAAAACGCTATTGATATAGGTTTGCCCTATGCTTATCCTATTTGTATAGCAGTAACAATTTTAACTTTTCTTGCAAGTTTAATGTTATTTGCGGGATTTAAAACAAGGCTTGCCGCTATTGCCAATATCATTGCCACTTTGTTTACGGGTTTTTTCTTTTTTGCCGGCGATTTTAACAGAGTAAATATCGTAGGTGTTTTGCTTGCTCTTGCTTTACTTTTTGGTTTTTTTATTCTCGGTGGCGGGCAGATAAGTTTGGATAATTACATATCAAATAAAAGAGAAAACGACAGCGAAAGAATCCCTTTCAGATAAATTTTATTCTTTTTTAAAATCTTCTTCTTTATCTTCTATAAAAATCTTTTTCATATTATTAAAAATTTTTAATTTTTCTGTTTGGTAAGATAAATTTAAGTTTTCCTCTTTTACAATTTTAACGCCACAATATTCTTTATTTGGCCAAATAAAATTTATCTTTGTGTTTACATTTTTAAGTAAATCTTCAGATTTTTCATTAATAAAATCTTGCTCAAGATAAATATTTTTTATTTTTATATCTTCCAAATTTTTAAGTGCATAAAGCGAACTTGCCGAGCCCTTCACAAAAAGACAATCAATTTCTTTTGTACCAAGCGCTAAAACAGCATTGCGCAAGATATCACCTTTAACACCTGCACCGAAAACTCTTGTCAAACTTCTTTCTTTATCAAGGACAACAAAATTATACCGTCCTTTCAAAACTTCCGTTTTAAATGTATTAAAAAAGAAAGATGCTATTAATAAAACAAGACTTAAAGAACAAATAATAAAAACATATCTCTTTTTATTTTTAATTAAAGGCAAATTAAGTAAAGTGAAAAAAGCCAAATAAAAAGCAATTATTAAAAATAAATTTAAAGACGGACAAACAATTTTAGAAATAGGTAAAGAAGCAAAAAACTCTACAAAGATTTTAAAATCTATAAGTAAAATATTTAATGCAAAAGCGATAATTTTTGTAAGGAAACCAAAAGGTAGAAAAGATACTATCCAAAGCAAGAAACCGCCACCCATCAAAACCCCGCTTATGGGTATTAAAATAATATTTGATAATGGGGCACTTAAAGAAATTTTATGAAAATAATTACAAAATATCGGAACCAAAGATAATTGCGCAACTAAAGAAATTAAAAAGAGTTCCATTATGATTTTTATATATTTGGGCAAAGTATTACTGATTTTAAAATTACCCACAAATAATATTATGGAGAGCGTGGCAAGAAAAGACATCTGAAAACCCGCTTCAAATAAACTCTGCGGATTAAAAATCAAAATAATTAAACCGGCAAGAACAAAACCTTGCAAAAGCCCGCTTTTCCTGCCAAGAACAAAACCAAGAGTAGAACAAAAAGCCATAAGATAAGCCCTAATCAACGGGGCATCTGCCCCGGAAATCAAAGTATAAAACAAAGCGATAATCAAAGCCAAACTCGCACTTGAAATACGTCTAAAACCAAATAAAGAACAAAGGAAATAAATTATCAATGTAACAAAACCGACATTCCCGCCGGATGCAACCAAGAGATGCATGGCACCGCTATCCTGGAAATCTGCGTAAAGATCACGGGAAATATCACCCTTTTCACCAAGAGTAATACCACCTATTATCGGCAAAAGTTCTTTTTCAAAATTTTCTTCAAATATATTTAAAATGCTTTTGCGGATTTTAGAAATATTCAGCCAAAAAGTGTTGGCCTTTTCAACTTTTGTAATATCTTCTATTCTAACTTGGGCGGAAATATTTTTTCTTCTTAAAAATAAGGACCAATCAAAAGAGCCGAAATTTATTTCCTTTGGTAAAGGCTCAATTTTACCGGTGTAAGTAATAAAAGAACCTCTTAAAATATTTTTACATTCTTCTTTAAAACAATATGCGTAAACTTTTTTATTATTATAGGTTTTATCCAATTTTAAAATAAAATTTGTTTTAACGTTTTTATATGTGGGATAAGAAACAACTTCCCCCTGTAAAGAAAGTGGGGTATTGGCAAAATTTTCAAAAGAATTATCTGTTTTGGGTGCTTTTAAAAACAAAGCAAGAATCAAACAATAAACAACAAGAAAAATAACCAAAGGACGTTTATAAAAAGAAATATGCATTATAGTTTAGTACGGCCTTTTAAGGCATGAGATAATGTCATTTCATCAATATAATCAATATTACCGCCAAGTGGCATACCATAACCAAGACGTGTAATTTTGGGGCCGATATCTCTTAACATATCGGCAAGATATAAGGCTGTTGTTTGGCCTTCGGTATCTGGGTTGGTGGCAATAATAATTTCTTTAAGAACAGATTTTTCCTGTTCAACTCTATGTAAAAGTTCTTTCAATTTTAAGGTATCTGCGCTACGGCCTTCTATCGGGGAAATACTACCGTGTAAAACGTGATAATAACCATTATAACTTTTAGTTTTTTCAATGGCTTCTATATCTTTTGGTTCTTCAACGATACAAAGTAAAGAATTATCGCGGGTATCGTCGCTGCAAATTTCACATAAAGAACCGTTTTCACTATAAGCAAAGCATTTGGGACAACAACCGATCTTTAAACGCATATCTAAAATTGCTTGGGTAAATTCCGCCGCTTGAGATTCGCTCGCCCGCAAGAGATATAAGGCAAATCTTTCGGCCTGGCGCGGACCGACACCGGGAAATTTTCTAAAAGCATTAATTACTCTTTCTAAAGTTTTCATTAAGACTCCACTACCTGACCGTCAAAAATATTTAAAATGTTTTCCAAAACTTTACTTTTTGTTTTAGTTTCTATATCGGCAGAAAAATCTTGTTTCGCAAAAGGTGTTGCTTTTGAAATTAAAGGTTTTTCTTTTGCGGGAGTTTTATTTTCGGCGGAAATATTAATTTTGTTTTCCGTATTTAAAACCGTTTCTTTCTTGGATTCCGCTTTAGGTTTAGAAATAGCATATAAAGATTTTACAGGTTTTTTAAGAATAGAGTTCGCTTTTACTTCCGGCAAAAGTTTAAGGTCAAAATTAACTTGCTCATTAAATAATTCTTGAGAAAGAGTTTTAAAATCTTGCAAACGTTTGGCTAAAGTATCTTTTACAAAACTATCGTTGTGTCTAAAACTTAATACCCAATTTTTCTTATCGACAAGATCTACTTTTACCCCTTGCAAGAGTTCATATAAATAAGGATGCCTGGCGGAAATTTGTTTAATAAATAAAACCCATCTTTCTTGAGCGGAAAGTTCCGGTTTTTCTGTTTTTATTTCTTCTTTCTGTAAATTTTGTGGAGAAATTGCCGCTTCAGCAGGATCATTTAGAGTTTTTTTTTCCGTATCGGTTGGCAAAATACCCTTTTCAATATTTTCTAATCGGGTAATAAAACTATCCACATCAAAAGTACTTTCCATTATGGTGAAAAGACCGACTTCGGCAATAAGAGCCGGAGTATCTGAAAATTTAACTTCATCTATCAATTTGCCTATTTTACGTGTGAGACCCGCAATATAAACTGGGCGCGCTTCTTTAAGTAGTTCATCTGCCCCTTCAAAAGGTAAAGAAGCCGTTTTTAAGGAGTAATAAAAAAGACCGCCAAGCGTATTTTTTAAGTCTTTAAGCAAACTCAAAGCCTCAAAGCCTTCTTCCTTAAGGGAAGTAAAAACTTCGTGCATAGAAGTTGTATCTTTTGCTACCAAGGCTTTGGCGGCTTTAACTACCAAATCTTGCGGAAGAAGCCCCAGCATTGAAGAAATTGTTTCTTTTGTAATCTTGCCCTGACTAAAAGCAATTGCCCTATCCATAATTGTTAAGGCATCTCTCAATGCTCCGCCTGCTGCGTGGGCAATAACTTTTGCACCCTCTTTTTCTAAATCAAGGCCTTCTGCTTGAGCAAGGTCAAGCAAGTGATTTGTGATATCTTCTTCACTTATAGGTTTAAAACGATAGGTTTGACAACGGGAAGTAATAGTCAAAGGAACTTTATTTAATTCCGTTGTTGCCAAAATAAAAACAACATGTGCGGGCGGTTCTTCAATAGTTTTTAAAAGTGCATTGAAAGAAGAATCGGAAAGCATGTGGACTTCGTCAAGAATAAAAACCTTATATCTATCGCGTGCATTGGCAAGAGAAACAGTATCAATAATCGCCTGGCGGACTTTTTCCACCTGTGTATTGCTTGCGGCATCAAGTTCCAAAACGTCCATATCGCTTGAAGCAGCAATTTCTTTACATTGCGGGCAAGTGCCGCAAGGTGTTGCCGTCGGTGTGGTATTACCGTTGCCGGTGCAGTTTAAAGCCTTTGCCAAAAGGCGCGCCGTAGTTGTTTTACCGCAACCCCTGGGACCATAAAATAAATAAGCGTGCGAAATCCTGCCACTTTTTAGAGCGTTTTTTAAGGTGGTGGAAACGCTTTCCTGTCCTACGACTTCTTCGAAAGTTTGCGGACGGTATTTTGACGCCAAATTAATATAAGGGGTTGTGTTCTGCATAACTATATGATAATAAATTAAAATCTTGTGTGCAAATTACAAAGTCTTTAAGAAATAACTTAAAGCCGCTATTGCACCGGCTGCAGGCATGGTAATAACCCAAGCCCAAACTATTCTTCTGGCAACGCCCCAATGAACGGCGGAAAATCTTTTAAACATACCCGCGCCCACAATACCGCCGGTGATAATATGGGTTGTGCTTACCGGAAGGCCAAACCAAGAAGAAAGAAATAAAGAGAGCGAGGCGCCTGTTTCCGCACAAAAACCGCCGATCGGTTTTAGCAACACCCATGTGGAAAATAAAACAGGCCAAAAAGTTAAAAGCCGTTGCCCACCAAATTGCAACTCTAGGGGATAAAACCCTAGTTGAAATAATCGTTGATACGGAATTTGCCGCATCGTGAAAACCGTTTAAGTAATCAAAGGCTAAAGCCAAAAATATTAAAAATAAAACCCAGAACATAATTTTACCTTAATTATTTTTTACCGAAATAGAAGAAATGGTATTTGCCACGTGTTCGCACATATCGGTGACGCCTTCACTTTCTTCAAAAAGTTCTTTTTGTTTGATTGCCATTAAAGGGTTAACTTTTTCATCATTTAAAATGCGGGAAATAGCCTCGTCACGTATATCATCGGCCAAGTTTTCAAGACGGTTAATTTCGACACAGTGTTTTGAAGTTTGCTTAAAATTCTTTTTGCTTCTTAAAGACATTACCGCATGGTGAACTTCTAAGGCAGATTTTTCAATAATTTCGGCAAGGTGTTTTGATTCTTGTGAAGGTTCAAATATTTTAAAAAGATAAAATCTGTTTGTGATAAGGTAAATACCGTCAATAATATTATCCATTTGATTTGTAAGATCCAAAATGTCTTCTCTGTCAAAGGGGGTTATAAAACTTTCGTTTAAGGTGTTAATGATACTATGGCAGGCCTCATCACCATCATGTTCAAGAGAGTGCATTTTGCTAACATTATCCCTTGTAATTTCCGGAGTGCATACAATTTTCTTAAATAAAGAAGCACTTTCCATAACAAGGTGTGCTTGGACATCAAATAAATCAAAAAATTTTACTTCTTTCGGCATAAACAAGATAAGGGGTTCCTCCTATAAAAAAAGGCAGACAAAATTATGCCTGCCTTTTTATCAGTATATGATCTGTTTATTAACTATAAAAAAGATTTTTCTCATTAATTATGTTATACCAATATTTTTTGAAATATCGCTTTTTAGTAAACGGATAAATTTAATATAATTTTTATATGAAGAAAATTTGTTTTGTTTGTCATGCTAATATTTGCAGAAGTTTCGGTGCGGAGTGTATTTTAAACAATCTTGCCGCCAAAGATAACAATAGGGATATTTTTGCAATTTCACGCGGTATTTATGCGCAAGATTTTTACGCCGTTCCACAAAAACTTTGGGATTTTTTAAAATCTAAAGGTATTGAAAAAACAGAACACAAATCAACTCTTTTAACAAAAGAAGATCTGGAAAATTGCGATTTGATTTTAACAATGACACAAGACCAAAAAGAAGATATTTTAGACAGATATGCCCAATTTACAGATAAAGTTCTTTTACTGCAAGAATATATCTACGAAAAAGAAGAAAGTGTCAAAGATCCTATCTCTTTTTCAGGTTCAAGTTTTAACAAAGTAATGGAAAAAGTTTACACCGCCGTTTGCGACTTATATAAAAAAATAAAATAATTTTACCTCTAAAACATTTGACACTAATCTTGGCTTATTGATATAATATAAGCATAGTTTTAAACCATTTGCCCCCATAGCTCAATGGATAGAGCACCTGCCTTCTAAGCAGGGGATATAAGTTCGATTCTTATTGGGGGTATTTTTGTTTTACTTCGTCTTATCTTAAATAAAGTAATCTCAAAAATCTTTGTAAAAACACGTCTGATTTAAATATAAATTTTGCAAATACTTCCTTTACAATCGAAATACTTTTTAGGTATAATTTTTTATCTTAAAAAGAAATAAAGTATGGGTTTCTTTAATTTCAAAAAAGATTTAATTAAGGCCGTTTCCAATTCGGATATTCCGACGATACTAGACTTGCTTAATAACAAAGCAGATGTTAATATCCAAAATGTTCTGGGGTGGACACCGCTTTTAGTTGCTATTTCCAAAAGAGATAACCAAGTAGCCAAACTTCTGCTTGATTTTAAGGCAGATCCGAATTGGCAAAATAGCCCTGTAGGTACGCCTTTAACAAACTCGCTTGATCTAAAAACTTTGCCCAATGTTCCGCAAGTTCATTATGCCGGAGCGAAAGATAAAACTGTTCCGCTTGAGTTAAGCAAAAAATGGACTAAAGAAAAAGATTTAATAATTGTGCCGAAAGCAAAGCACGCAGGTCCTTTTGATTTAGATTTTAACTAAATTAAAGTTCTTATCAAAAACATTAAAAGATATTTTTTTGCCTTTTTTAAAAATGCCTTCCGGCGCAGATACAAGTTTTGCCGGGTTTTCGCATGCACATAAAAACGCTTTTTCAGGTGCAACTCCCCAAGCAACTAAGTTCTTTAAACCTTGTGCCATTGTTAAAGCAGAACCTGCAATAACGCCATCTTTTTTGCGCACAAAAACACCGTTTTTAAAAATAACTTCTTCGCCGTTGGCTAGCCCCTTCTTTTTACCGCAAGGCGTTAAACTATCAGTAATAAGAACTATCTTATTTATATCTTTTAAGGCGAAAACAAGTTTAGCAACTTCTGGCAAAATATGGTGTCCGTCCGCCAAAAGTTCTAAAGAAAAATCTTTGTTTATTAAGCCCGCGCCAACAGCACCCGGTGCTCTGTGATGCAAAGGACTCATCGCCAAGAAAAAATGCGTTATATGTTTTACTCCAAGTTTGAATGCTTTCTGCATATCCGCGTAAGTTGCATTTGTATGTCCTAGTTGAAGCAAAACTTTATTTTTTTTACACCAAGCAGCAAGTTTATTAAAGTTTTTTAACTCGGGCGCCGCGGTTATGGAAACAATTTTACCGTTTGCCGCTTTAGATAATTTTTCTATTAAGGAAATATCTATTTCTTTTATATCTTGCGCTTTCATTACACCCGGTTTTTGGGGTGATAAAAACGGCCCTTCCAAGTGTAGTCCAATTATTCTTGCGCCTTTTTCCTTACCCATCACACTTGAAAAATCTTTCAATTTTTTTAGCATCTCACTGGGCGCGCTTGGGTAAAGTGTCGGGCAGAAAGCACCCACGCCGACTTTAGCAAGTTCTTTTGAAAGGTTTAGTAAATCTTGAGCAGAGCCGTCTGCACCAAAGCCAAAAGCACCATGAATATGCGTATCAACAAATTTTGGCGCAAAAAATTTACCCTTTAAATTAATAATTTTTGCGCTGTCATTTTTTGCTATTTTGCCAAAAATAAAATCTTCCAAAACACCATTATTTATGACGGCAGAACCAAGTCTTAATTTACCGTTTAAAAAAATGTTTGCGTTTTTATAAATTGTTCTCATAACTAAATTATATAAAACTAATGCCTAAAATTTTGGTATAATATTAATATGATAAAAAACATTATTCATTTTCCCTTTACTATTGGCTCTATTTTACTTAAAGATAGTGCCGGGGTTTAATGTTTTTTAAAAAAATTTTTGTTAAAACCCCAAAATTTAAAAGTTTTGGGGTTTTAAATTTAAACAAAAAAGAAAAATAAAAAGTAAACAATTATTTGTTTAAAATAAAACAAAGAATAAAAAGAACAAATAATTAGGATTGGAGGAATCCAAATGTTAGATAATGCTGCAAGCAATGTAACAAAAAACGGCCACCCTAAAGGGCTTTATATGCTTTTTATGGTAGAAATGTGGGAAAGGTTCAACTATTATGGTATGAGAGCCTTGCTTTCCCTCTTTATGATAAGTTCTGTTATTAACTTTTCTAAAGATGCCGCGAGCAAAGTGTACGGTATGTTTACCGCACTTGTTTATTTGACCCCTGTTTTAGGTGGTTATTTGGCTGATAGATTTATCGGTAAACGCCATTCTATTACAATCGGTGCTATTTTGATGGCCCTTGGTCAATTTTCACTAGCCTCTTATGAGATTATTAACCCCAGAGTTGCTTTAGTAATCGGTTTAACTTTAATCATTATCGGTAACGGATTCTTTAAACCTAATATTTCAACAATCGTCGGTGAACTTTACAAACCTAATGACCCCAGAAGAGATAGCGGTTTTACAATCTTCTACATGGGTATTAACTTAGGTGCTTTCTTTGCTCCGTTTGTTTGCGGTTTCTTCGGCGAACCTTCTGATCCTTATAGCATGCTTGAAGCCTATAAATGGAAATACGGCTTTATGGCAGCAGGTATCGGTATGGTAATTGGTTTGATTTGGTATCTCGTTTCCCAAAAGAAATATCTTGGCGAAATCGGCCTTTACCCCGTTACCAGCAAAAAATCTGTTGAACAAGTTTCCGACGCTCCTTTAACCCAAGAAGAATGGGATAAAATTAAAGCAATATTCACATTCGTATTCTTTGCCGTATTCTTCTTTGCTTTCTTTGAGCAGGCAGGAACTTCACTTAACTTCTTTGCTTTGGAAGCAACAAAACTTGATTATACTTTCTTCGGTCATGAAATCCACTTGAAAGCGGCTTTCTTCCAGGCAGTTAACCCGATATTTGTTATGCTTCTTGCCCCTATATTTGCCAAAATGTGGATAAAAATGGGTGAAAAAGAACCTTCCATACCGACAAAATTCGGTTTCGGTTTGTTCTTGCAAGGTTTAGGTTTCGTTGCTATAGCAATAGGCGCAAGTTTATTCTTAACCGGCGGAAAGCCTGTCAGCGCAATCTGGTTAATTCTTACTTATTTATTCTGCACAATGGGTGAACTTTGCTTATCACCTGTCGGTTTATCAATGGTAACAAAACTTGCCCCGCTTAAATTCTTATCTTTATTCATGGGCGTTTGGCTTATGGCAAGTTTCTTTGGTAATATCTTGGCAGGTTTACTTGCCAGCAGATATGAAAGTTGGTCACTTACAACTTTATTCTCCGTGCCGGCAATCGGATCTATCGTATTCGGCATAATTATGTGGATCATGACACGCAAAATCCAACATTGGATGCACGGCGTAAAATAAACTTAAAAGTTTATAAGATAAAAACCCCCTATTTTTAGGGGGTTTTTTATTCGTAATTTTGTAGAATAATTTCGTCCCCCTTTTTTATCTCTATTAAAAACAGGAGATTATTTATGAATAATATACTTTTTATCAATGCTTGCGTGCGCAAAGAATCACGCACAAAAGAACTCACGGATGTTGTTTTATCAAAACTACAAGGCACCGTTACCGAAGTCAATTTGGAAAAAGAAAATTTAAAACCTTTAAATGAAGAAACCATAAATTTACGTTTTTCTTTGGCTTCCAAAAAAGATTTTTCTAATTCTATTTTTGATAAGGCAAAACAATTTGCCGCCGCAGATATTGTTGTTATAGCAGCACCTTTTTATGATTATTCTTTCCCGGCAAATTTAAAAGTTTATATTGAAAATATTAATGTTTCAGGCATAGTTTTTCGCTACACAGAAAAAGGCGAAATTGAGGGGCTTTGCAAAGCCAAAAAAGTTATTTATGTTGCCACTTCCGGCGGTCCTATTTTAAATGATGCTTTCGGCTATGGTTATATAAAATATCTTTGTAATAATTTTTACGGCATAAAAGATACTTGTCTGATTAAAGCAGAAGGTCTTGATATTTGGGGCGCGGATATACCCGCAATAATGAAACAAGCCAAAGAAGAAGCCCAAAAAATATAATTTTTAATATAATTTGTAAAGAAGTTAATACTAAAATTAGGAGAAATTTTATATGAAAAAATATCTCTTTATTTTTGCGCTTTTGCTTGCGGCAGGTTT
>JAZUQO010000014.1:0-12635 GCA_045605725.1 Elusimicrobiaceae bacterium | reverse complement strand
AGTCTTGGACAGATACACAAAAGAAGCGATGGGCTTGATATGGGAGAATAAGGTTTTACCGTCGGAAGCATATCCTATCCAACAACAAGTATATAAAGAAGTACAAGAAAAGATGAACACGAACATGCTGTGGTGGATATATGGCAAAGATATTGAAACGATTTTACAGAACTCTAAAAGAGTAAAAACAATCAAACCTTTTCATGCTGCCGCAGTGTCAGTGTTGCCTATTCCGTTAATTCATTTGATGGATATAGGATATACTAGCGGGTTATCGGAAAAAGAGATAAGAGCGGTAAAAGGTGCAATAATAGAGGCATTTCAAGAGGCTAGCAGTGAATATGTGTCTAAATTTGAAGGCTCTCAAGCCAACATAAATGACTTTTCTGTAGTACAAGATGAAAGGTTTACCACTATTTTACAGCGAATATTGAATGAGAAAATATCTACATTAAAGATAGAAGATTCAAGTGCAAAAGAGCATGTAATAGCCAATTTAAAAAAATTAATTGAAGATATGAAGGACGTCAAAATTGCTGGTGCCGAAGAAACATCTTCCGATTTATTAACATCACAAGCAATGGACGTAAATAATCAGATACAACAATCTTCTTCCGTCAAAACACCTGCAAAATACACAGAAGATATTCTCATATATGAAATCAGAGATATCTTAAGAGTTATCAAAACACCGCATGTTTTTGACGGTCATGAAAATATACAAATAACCGATAAAATTCGTCAATATGTGTTAAAAATTATTTCCGATAAATTGTTTGAATTTAGTTGGCTTGATTTAACGGAACATCAAAAAAATGCTATCAATAATATTGCTAAAGAAACAGAAAAATTTGTAAATGAAACACAGTCTTGCCAAGCAATAGATTTGATTAATGCAATTAAGAAATTCTACGCTAATTTGGAATGGATCGCCGGTAGCACTCCTATTTTGGATATACACTCGGAAAAAGACGGACTTAGATACTTTGGATGGATTTCTCCGAAAGGAATTAGCATCAGAGAGGATTCTTTTACCGAAAATGATTTTTATAAGAAACTTGGTGAACATGTATGGACTTTGGCAAGTAATCAAAAAGAGTTTACCATAGTTATAAATATGCACGGCGGACTTGATGGTTCAATTCAAATAAATGACCAATTGAGCACAGATATACCAACTTTACTTAGAAGAATAAAAGAAAATTCCGGCAGTGCAAAAGTAAATATTGTTACAGTATCCTGTCATGGACAAGCATTAAGAGATTTTACCGAAGAAATTAAGATGTATGGATTTAATTATCTTGGTATCTCAAGTGTTAATAATGCTGCTTTTGTGAGGGGGGCTTCCAGTACGGATCGTGCATTTATTAATTATGATATGCCTCAATCTTTCTTAAATGCAATTGCTCTTGGTTATTTAGGATCGGTTTTGGTATATAACGGTCAAGTGTACCGTGCAATTGATTTTGCTAAAGAATACTATAAAGATGACCCGAAGATGGCATTGCAGTTGGAACTTTTGCAAGAAATGTTCTTTGGTAACTATCCTGTTGATGCGATGATAGAATTAAGCAAGCAGGAAGGTTATTCTTTGAGACTTCTTAATTCTAAAGATGATTTAAAAACACTTGCCAATGCCCAAAATCCTTTAAGCACGGAAGATATACAGAAATTGCTCAAAGGTAAAAAATATCCATATACAACACTTTCAAACGGGGTAAATATCTTTTATGATTTTGAATCTCTTGAAAATGAAATAGGAGTAAACGGCTATCCTTATATAATAAAATTTGAGGATGGCAAAATATTGGCCCTTTCCGGTCCTACAACGATAACTAAATATAAAGTTTTAAAAGCAGCCCAAGAACTTTTAAAAACGAATAATATTCCTTTTGATATGTCGGTAATAAAAGATTTAAGATGGAAGAGTCATATAAAAAATGGTATGGCTTTGTACAATTTTTCTTTTATGGGAAAGCCTTATTCCGAAGATGAATTCATTAACGATATTGATAATATTTTAAAAAAGCCTACGCCGAGTCATAAGAATTTTAATATAGTTAGGATGACTGAAACAGTAAGGAAGCATCTTTTGAATACTCTCTTAAATAAAATCTTAGAAGTCCGTTCTAAAGTTAATTTAACTGAAGAACAAGAAACAGCCATTAACAATCTTTTGGAAGAAACAGAATCATTTATAAATAATAGGCCTTTCCCTTTAGCAATAGATCTGTTTAATAGAATGAAAAAGTTTTATGCAAATATAGAATGGATTGCTAGTGAAAATCCAGTACTGTACATAAATGGTGTAAATGTAAATAGAGGCTTTTTGGGATGGGTTAGTGAAAGCGGAATCGGTATTGAAGACGGATCTTACAGTGAAAAAGATTTTTATGATAAGTTAGCACTTTATGTAAAAAAGTTGGCACAAAATCATAAAGAGTTAACCATTGTTTTGGGAATGCATGGTAATAAATACGGTAAAATTCTTATTGCCAATAAAACTACAACAGATATTCCGACACTTCTTAAAAAGATAAAAGAAAATGCGGGCAATTCCAAAGTAAATATTATTACATTATCTTGTCAAAGCCAGGCTGTTAAAGATCTTACTGAACAGGTTTTGAAATATGATTTTAATTATTTGGGAGTTGCCAGTGTGAATAATGCCGTTGATAATATTAATGTGGCATATACTAATTATGATATTCAACAGGCATTTTTGAATATGATTTCTAAAGGGTATTTAGGATCTGTTCTAGTTTATGAAGGCAAAGTGTACCGTCCAATTGATTTGGCTAAGGAATACTATAAGGATAATCCTGCAATGCTTACCCAAATAGGTCTTTTACAAGATTTGTTCTTTGGTAAAAACCCCGTAAAGGCTATGATAAAATTAGGGGAGCAAGAAGGATATTCTTTGAGATTAGTTGAATCTGAAGAAGATGTAAAGACGCTCGCAAATGCCAATAGTGATGTAACGTCTAAAGAAATAGAAAAAGCAATCAGACGTAATAATTTCATTTACAGCATTACGCATTTACATAAAAATATTAAGCCTTTACTAAAATATGGAAAATTGAAATTTGATAATTTTGATTTTCTTACCAATGAAATATTTAATACGGGATATCCTTATTCTATAAGACTTAAGGACGGAAAAATATTGACATTATTTGGTAACACCGTGTTAATGAAGAATAATATTTTAAAGGCAGTTTACAATGAGTTTGAAAAAGATAAAGTCATTTTTACTAGCCCTACTGAAAAAATAAAAGACACAAAAAAGAATGTTTTTAGGCCGGAAAGATCTAATTCTGCTCAAACACTTTTAGGTTCTCTAGAAGATGAGCAAAATCCTTGGACTTTGAAAACTATTCCTACGCAAAATTTATCTGATGATATAGAAGAAATGAAAATAGACTCGTTAAATATGCTTATAGAGCAAGTTAACGAATATACCCAGACACATACCTTAACCCCTAAAAGAAAAGCATTTTTTAAATCCTTAAGTAATGAATTTTATGAAATATCTAAAAATGCGACAACAACAAAAATATCTGTTTTAGATGATCTTGCGGAGAAAGTTAATATCTTTACGGCTGATAACCCTATTTTCATTTTTTATGGTTATGATATTAGACCTGTGAGGCCTAAGCATATTTCCGCAGAAAACTTTTTTACTTTTGATTTATCAAGAGAAGATGATTTTAAAGCCACATTTGAAGAAAAGATAAAATTACTTTCCTCTATTTTTGATGAATATACAATAAACACAGAAATTCATGGCGGAATAGACGGCTATATAGGCATAAGTAAAATTGATAGAACCCGTATTGTAGATTTGCTTGATATAATTGCAAAAAACAGAAACGGCTCAACTGTTAATTTTATTTCTGGTTCTTGCCATAGCAGCACGGCTTTGGGTTCCCAATTAAACAGAGAGGGGATAAATCTTCTTTTAACTAGCGGGGCAACTGATGTCTGCTACACTTCCGATACTCAATATTTTAGAATCAATGATTTGCCTTCTATTTATTTTGATCTTGTTAAAAATAAACGCTACGGCTCTTTTATGATTTATAACGGCATAGAATTTAATAGTTTGCTTGCAGCCTCAAGTCAAGCAACAGAAGATACAGCACGACAAGAAATTAACCTTTTAAGTCATATCTTCTTAGAGCCGACAAATCTAGGCAAAGGCATCTATTATCTCTTAAAAGCATTTCCGGATAAATGGAAAAGTCCTTCTTTCCCTAAGGAAAGATTAATTGGTTTTAATGAGTTTCCAGATCCTTTTAGATTAAAAGATGATAAATATCGTTTGCAAGGTTACCTCGCACCGCCAATCAATTTGACGGGACATTGGAGTTATAGAATAAAAGGGTATGATTCTACCGGCACTCAAAAACTTAGATTGGATTTATCCTTAAATGAGCAAAGCGATGAACTATATAACAGTGTGGTAAATGCCGCTGAAACGGAATTGAAGAATTATATTCCCGGTTGGCAGTATCAGGCTTTGCCTACCGCAGGTCAAAATGCTAATACTGGAAATACTATTTCTACGGAGAAAAATTTAAAAAATGAGGAAACTTTGCCAGCCTTAAAGGAACAAACAAATGATTCCTCTGAAATGATGGAAGATCTTTTTAATCAGGCCTTGCAGAGAGCATTGGAGCAAGCAGATAAGATAGGTGTTTCTTCACAAAACATAAGAAAAGATTTTGATAATCATAAGGAAGAAATAAAAAACACTTTGGAAGTTATCGGATTAAAGGCGTTTGTTCATTCTTATCAAGGTAAAATGCCAGAAATAAATACTCTTATTTCTTATACCAATTACATTAAAAATAATTTTTCGGATGAAGCCTATGAACTACTTTTGCAAAAGATAAACCCGACGCAAAGTCAGAAATATAAAGAACTTACAAAGCAGATGAACGAACTACGCACAAAGGCTGCCAAGGATCCCTCTTTTAGAGAAGAGAGAAATAAAATAACTTCTTTACAAAGAAGAACGGCAAAAGGGGAAGGTTTGTTTGTTCAAGATATTTTAGGCAAAATAAAAGTGATCGGTGGTATCGCCCAGAGAAATTTAACCTATGCCGAAGATTTGGTAAATTATATTTTGCCTAAAACTTCGGAAAATGAAAAACTTTGGAGAGAAAAATACCTTTCCGAGATTTTTAAACAAACAGGAATGCAAATAGCACCAGAATTATTGGATAAATTGAAACTGGATGAAAATACCGATATGTCTTCTTTCTTGAATGCTAGAAAAAGTACCCAGGAAAGTTTAAAAAATATTTTTGATTTGATTATTGCTAATCCCCGAAAAGATGTTGCAACAATTATGAATAATCTTACTTGGAATAAAAAGACAAAAAAACTTTTTGAACAGTTAGGTGTTGACTATAGAGTTTGGACAAATCCTGATAAGGTCGGTTATCTTAAAACAGAAGTAAAAATTGATTTAGCAAAAGAAAAATCAAAATTTATCGAGGATGTAAATATCATTACTGCTTTACTGCTTAACAATTATCCCTTCCTTTCGTTAGAATCCGGTAAAAAAGGCATAATGGTTAGCAACAATATTGTTTATTTAGATATGGAACCTGTAAGCACCTTTAATCAGGCTTCAAAAACAATTTCCATAATAAAAAAATTAACTCTTTCTGCTTCTCAACAGGAAGTTTCAAATCTTGTTTTTTCGAAATTTATTGAACGCTTACCCCGCATGGCAGAATTTCTTAAAACAGCAACTAAAAATAATCAGGAAATTGTTGTTCGTCTTGCCGATACAAATGATATCAGTGCCATGATTTCATTGGGTGCCAATTCGGCCTGTTGCAGGGCTTTAGGCAGTCCCCATGAAGAAGCAATTGCCTCTTTGATTACTAATAAAATGGCTACTGCTTTTGAAATACTTGCCGATGGTAAAGTTATCGGCAGTATTATGGTGTATTTGGCATCTGTTGATGGCAATCTTGCTTTGGTTTTAGGCACTTTGGAAACACGAGCTTTATTTGCCGAAAATAAGGAGATAAGCAAAACTGTTGTAAACTATGCCAGACAATTTGCTACCGCAATAGGAAAGCCATATATCCCCATTTATATGTCTGTTACAGGGCAAGACAAGGCCGTTCTACCTTTTGTAAATCAAGAAAATTTACCGCCTGCAGTGGCTACATATGTTAATAATCCTACGGATGCTGCTTACACTATTAAGGCTTTAGGCAATGTCGGACAAGATCCTATCTATTTAAGTTATACAATGACGGCCAAAACACGAAAGGAAAATATTTCACAAAAGGCTTTTTTGTATCACTTAAGTTATCCTTTTGAACAAAGAGAAACGGTTCCGTTAACTGGCACATTTAGGAACTATCTGAATCCGTTAAGTCCTATTGTAAAAACTATTTTATCTGAGGTTAAACATTTTAAATCAAATCGTACTAAATGGACAGAAGAAACAGCAACAGAATATTTAAAGAATAACCAAGTTCATGAGAACAATATATACTATATCGTCAGAAACTCCAGACAAGATGGAGTGTTTTCGTCTGATTTGTTTGACCTTTTTGTAAAAGGTTATCAAATAAGACCGGAAATCCCCTTTAATATGATGGCTTTTAACAATGCTTTTGATGAAAATGGTTTTAATTATGAAAGGTATGCCAAACTTTATCTTATAGCCCAAAAAATACCTTCCATTTCCATTGAGGAAGTTTTTAAGTATGTAAATGCTTCTATTAAGGAAGTGGAGGCATTGTTTAATGTAACAGATAAATTCTTGAAAATTGATCCTTTAAGAATAATGGATCTTGCAAGTAAAGCAGAAAATTTTAAAGTAGGAGAATTAGATTTTGATAAATATAATAAAATCGTAGGATTTTTGGAACAGGGGATATCACTTGACGCGGTAGAAAATCTTTTCAAAGTCTGTTATGAATCTTCTGAAAATGGAAAATCTGTTTTTAATGAAACCAATTTTAAAACAGTTGACAGAGTTGCAGAAGAAGCAATTAAAAGAAAAGAAACTTTCTTAACTGTAGAAAATCATAAGTTAAGCGACATCGATATAAAGAATTTTATTTATCGTTTAGCACCCAGAATAATAGCCACATTAAAAATTTGTGACGAAAGCACTTTGCTTGCCGCAATGGACTATAAAATGGTGAGATTTGAAAAAATTCTTGAAAATGCCGCAGCCTTAAAACTTAACTTAAAAAATACAAATAAAATAGAAGACTTTTTGGAAGTTTTTTATCCCAGTAAAAGTCAAAAAGCAAAGCAAATGCAGGCAGAAATTTTTACCTTAAAAGGACAATTTGCCACTACTGATAAAACAGATTTAGATATTCTTAAGCAGAAGATAAATACGGCTACGAATAATTTAAGAACTTTCCTTAAACAGGGTAAAATTCTTTCACCGCAGGAAAAAATTGAAAGAATGGAAATAATGGGCAATTTTGAGAAAGATTATGAATTTGATGAATTAATTAAGATTGCTACATCAAAAGAAACGGATGAAGGCGGAATATCCATCTGGAATAAAAAAGTTGCAGAGTTGATTGCTGATGCTTTGGGCGGAGTTTATAATCAAAAACTTGAGGAAAAATTACATCTTTTACAAAGTCCCTATTTGCCGAGATTATTTGTTTCCGTAATGCAGGATAGATTTAGACTTCAATTCCAAGAATTGACAAATCTGCTTGTGCGCGGAAATTTTGAAGAAAGATTAGATAACTTAAAACACAATATTATGACTCAAGAAAAATTTGAGAAACTTTCTTTAAATTATGAGAAATGGACACATCCTAATCATTCTTTTAGCAGAACTTTTTATGATGGTAATAATTTGGTTGAAATAAGACAAGTTGATATGAGAGATCTTTCTAAAAGTTTATTCTTGGGTAATGACGCTCATGCTTGCACTGCAATTGGCGGTTTTCATGATATTTATGCAATCCCGAATATAATGAACACTTTTGTCGGGGCAATAGAAGTTGTGGTAAACGGTAAGGCTGTTGGTAATGCGATTCTTTTGCCTATAATTAACCGTTTACCTGTTTTTAAAGATGGTGTTGTAGTTGGAAGTGTTGACAGGGAAACAGCCCTTTTGGTCGATGACTTAAAAATTACAGAACCATATAATAAATATAAATACCTACAGGAAGTTGCCGCATTGGCCGAAGATATTGCAAAAGAAATAGGTGTGCCGGGGGCAAAAGTTTATATTTCCGATGCTAATGTTAAGGGGTATGACAAACTAGATCTTGGTGATTTATCTAAATTTAATTTAATCGGAAGCACTTTAGATCCTATTTGGTTAAATGTTATCTCAAATTCCGCAAAAGGCGGAAATCTTGAATACACCGGAACTTTTGTTCCTTCTTATAAAGTTAAATAATTTAAGTAAATAAAAAAGCCTCTTTTTTAAAAGAGGCTTTTTTAACGATTTTAATTTATCCTTCAAAAGATTCAATCAAAAGTTGTTTGATCTGTTCCGTCGTCGGTTTTATGGCGGCGTGAGTACTTTGTTCTGCATTTAACTCTTTGGAAAGTTCATCCAAATGTTCTTTAAAATCTTTAGCAGATATACCGCATTCTTTTAAATTGGCAGGTATTTTTACAGCCTTCTTTAATTTATCAATTGAAGAAAGGAGTTTTTCTATTTTTTCTTCTTGCGGCAAATTATATTCTTCTTTAAAAATATAATCAAAGATATAACAAGCCCTTCTATAAACCTTTTTATCGCCCAAATTAAATTTGATAACCGGTTTTAAAAGTTGTGCACATGCAACACCAATGGGCAATTTAAAGGTATTATTTATACGCCAAGCCAAATCATAAGTTAAACCAAGTGAAGAATTTGATGAGGCCATACCGGATAATGTTGCGCTATAATGCATTTTTTCGCGTGCGATAATATGGTTGTCATCTTGATAAGAAAATTGCAAATATTTATAAACTAAACGTACTGCTTCAAGGGCAAAACCATTACTAAATTGGCTTGCTTTGGGAGATAAAAACGCCTCCAAAGCATTTGCTAGAGCATTAAAACCGCCTTGTGCAACCAAAGCCGGGGGGAGAGAGTAAGTCCACTCCGGATCGATAATTGCCATATCCGGCATAAAGGAAGGATGGGAAAGGGTAATTTTCTTATTTCCGGCAGTTTTTACAACAATGTTATTTGTTGCTTCACAGCCGGTACCGGAAGTTGTCGGCATAGCAATAAGATATGCTTTTTTCTTGTAAGAAGTATCTTGATTAAGTTTTTGTAAATCACATCTCGGGTTTGCATAGAGAAAAGCGAGTGCTTTTGCACTGTCAATAACTGCTCCTCCTCCGAAGGCAAGAATAATTTGAGGGGCAAAACTTTGGGCTAGTTTAAGCAAAATACTCATGTTTTCCAGTGAAGGTGCCTCATTTATTGCACTGAAGGTTTTTACATTAAGCCCAAGATTCTCAAGTTCTTCTTGAACTTCCAAACTATAACCTAGGTGTTCAATGGTTTTATCTGTCAAAATTAAAACAGATTTGTAATCTTTTAAATCTGTTATGGCAACTTCAAAAGCGCCCCTTTTAAAATAAATTTTAGGGACTAAGTGGTAGGAAAATATTTCATTATTTGTGTTCATAGTAATTAAATTTTATATTATAAAAAATATTTAGGCAAGATTTTTTGTATAATTAAGATATGGAAATAGATACTTTGCGCGCTAAAAAATTGACTTTTAAGGATACTTTCATTTACGTGAAAGAGATACTCTTTCTAAACTTTTTTAATTTTATAAAAATACTATTCTTTTGGTTTTTACTTGCCTTTTTATTTTCTTTTTCATTCAAGGCATCTTTAACTTATTTTGTTGTTTTTTGTATTATTATTGCCTATGTCTCATTTTATTTGTTGTACTTAACCTTTATAACTCAGGCCCGTGCTACAATAGATAAAGAAAAACGAAATGTTTTTTTCTGTTTTAAAAAAGTTTCTGGTGGCTTTTTTAAACGTAAAGGGTTAGATTTACTTCAACTTGTGCCTGCTATTTTGGTTATTTCTCTTGTGATGTTTTTTCCTTCAAGCATATTTGCCATTCCTCTTGCTTTTATAATAACTTTGGCAACACTTATCTTTGCTGTATATACAATATTTGTGCAGCCTGTTGTGGTCATAAGAGAACTTGCAATTATTCCGGCAGTTCGTTACAGTATTACTTTAATCAGTGGTTATCTTACTTTTGTTATAGGGTTAATTTTTACTTTAGCAATTGCATGTGCTTTTATATATATTCCATTAATTTTCATTCCACTTTCTTCTATTATGCATTTGGCTTTAGGATTATCACTTTTGGGAATAGAGATTCTGTTGTTTGCTATTATGATAACAGTAGTTTATACTAATTTGGAAGTGGCGTGGTCCGTTGGTTTTAAAAATTATAGTATGGAAAATGTTTCTGCCTATAATCCTGAAAGTAATCACGAATTTACAGAGTTTTTTAATAAAGTTCCCGAAGTCCAAATCAAGGATGAAAATAAAGAGAACGAGAACTTAAACTTGTATGATAAGTAGGAGATAAAGATGAAGAAAATTACACAAACAGGACATATCCCGGTAAGTTCCATAGGTCTGATATTCGGCAAGTATTTAAAGTGGTTTAAAGTTTTTTTCGTGTTTTATTTTATACCTTTAGTTATATCGTGGTTTGCCCACTTCCTCATAAATAGGGAAAAAATCCTTTTAGTTATTAGAAATTTTAAAGAATGTTTTCTTGCTATACAAGCAAAAAATCCTGTTCTTTTAGAAGCGGCCAAAACTTCATTAGATAATAGTTTAACTAGTCTTAGTACTTCACCAAAAGCCTTTATTATCAATGTCATTTTCGCAATAGTCATGCTCGTTTGTGGAACTTGTTTGGTTGTAGGGGCAAAACATACGTTTTATAAAGAAATTAGTATTTCAGAGATTGCCAAAGAAGGTTTCAGTAAAGTGGTTGATCTTCTGTGGACGGGTATTTCTATGGTTTTAATGGTGCTTTTAACTATAATTGGCGGTATAATAATATTTGCTCTTCCTACGGCTATATTAGGGCAAGATAGTATAATTCTCATAATACCTATTTTTATAGCAATTTTAATAGGATATTCGATGTTTGTATTTTACATACCAATACATTTCTTTTCGGGCAATAATATGGTGAGTTCTGCTTTGTTTTCCTGTAAGACATTTTGGAGTAGTTTTGCCTTTATTCTAGTAGCGCTACTATTGAGTGTTTTTATTTCTTCTTTGTTTATGGGAATTGTTTTTGGGTTGGGGTTTGTTTCCGCATTTGTTTTACATAACAATATTATGATAGCCTTATCTGCGATATTGTTTGCTCTTGTATCTTCATACACAGGTTGTATGGGGATTGGATTGAGTGCTATTGCAATTTTTGTCGCTTATCCGGAATTGCTGGAAGAAGATAAAATAGACACAGGAACAACTGTAATTTCTGAAATTAATGAAGCAACCATTTCAATACCTGAACATTTCTCTGGGAATCAAAATACTATGGGAAGTGTTACTTTCGGTAGTAATGCTGGGGAGGGCTTATCTGTTCCAAATTCACATAAAAATGATAGACCTTTTTTAAATCAAAAACCGGATCAAACAGAATTTGACAGGTGGACGTCAAAAGAATAGTTATTGTGAAAATAAAAAACCCAAGTCCTACTTTTTAAAGGCTTGGGTTTTTTTATGTACAAATTATTTACTATAATTATATAAACACACAATATTCCAGTGAATAAACTATGGCCAAATATATTTTAAGAAGAATTTCTTTTTTACCTCTTGTTATTTTAGGGGTAACTTGCTTTTTATTTTTTTTAACACAGCGTTTACCTGTTGAGGCCAGGGCTTCTTTATATATCCAAGATCCTCGTCAGATGGCTTCCATGGAAGAAGTTATAAAAAAATATAATCTTGATAAACCTTTTTTTGTTCAATATGGGCGATGGCTAAAAAATATTTTAAGTGGCGATTTCGGCTATAGCGAAAGCGCAAATATGCCTGTTTCAAAAGCAATAAAAGATTATTTTCCGGCAACTCTTCAGCTGGCTATAGCGGCAATTATTTTAGTGGTGTTTTTTGGTGTTATATTTGGCGTTTTAAGTGCAGTTTATAAAGATAAATTTTGGGATAATTTTTTAAGACTTGTTTCCTTGACGGGTTTTTCTCTGCCGATATTTGTTTTAGGACTGCTTTTACTGATGGTTTTTTACGGCAAACTTGGTTGGTTTCCACCGGGAGAATATAGTTTTACGAGTGATTTAATTATACATAGTCCTTCCTTTAAGTCTTATACGGGTTTACTCTTGATAGATAGTCTTTTAAACGGACAATTTAAAGTGTTTTTAGATGTTTTAAGACACCTTATTTTACCGGCTTTTACTTTGTGTTTTGGCTCTTTTGCTTTGATGGTTAGGGTTATGCGTTCAAGTATGCTTGAGGAACTAAATAAAGACTATGTTCGCGCTGCCCGTGCAAGGGGAATTAGTGAAAAGAGAGTTCTTTTTAAACACGCTGCTTTAAATGCAATTTTGCCGGTTATTACACTTGCCAGTATTCAGTTTGTTAGATTACTTGG
>JAZUQO010000013.1:0-33224 GCA_045605725.1 Elusimicrobiaceae bacterium | reverse complement strand
ATTTTAATTTTTTTCAAATTTCGGATACACGGGCTTGCCAGCCGCTCTAGGTATACCTCATTTGAAAGAAAAGTTAAAATTTCCTCAAAAATCCTGTGCCGTTATATGTTGTGCTTGGCGAATTTAAAACAAAAAATCCTTGAAAAAAGTCGCGCGCTATAAAATCGTCATTCCCGAGAGTTTTTGTCGGGAATCTCCACCATTTTGTTTTTATGAATAGGATGAGATCCCCGACTACGACCTTCGGGGATGACCTTATTTATTATTTGAGCGCAAAATCCTTGAAAAAAGAAATGCTATCCTTTAGTCTTTTTAGAAATATCTGCTGTTATGGCGGATAAATAAAAAAACTCTCCAAGAATAAAACTTGGAGAGTTTTATGTAAAATATTTAATCTCTGAAGAATAAATCGCGAGTGTAAACTTTTCCTTTCACATCGTCTAATACGGAAACGTAGCGGTTTACTATTATTACCTGTGAAAGTTTTTTAAATTCTGTTAAATCATTTATAACTTCACTACCAAAAAAAGTTGTTCCGTTTTGTAATGTCGGTTCATAAACAATAACTTTAGCCCCTTTGGCTTTAATACGTTTCATAATACCTTGGATAGAACTTTGACGGAAATTATCGCTTCCGGCTTTCATTGTCAAACGATATACACCAATGATAGTGTTATGCTCTTTTGAAGCATCAAAAGAACTGTTTTCATTATAATAACCGCTTTTCTTTAAAATACGGTCTGCAATAAAATCTTTGCGTGTGCGGTTTGATTCGACAATTGCTTTAATCAAATTTTGCGGTACATCGGTATAATTTGCCAAAAGTTGTTTCGAGTCTTTAGGTAAACAATAACCGCCGTAACCAAAAGAAGGATTGTTATATTGATTACCGATACGCGGATCTAAACAAATGCCTTCAATTATATTCTGTGTATTTAGACCTTTAATTTCGGCATAGGTATCAAGTTCGTTAAAATAACTTACACGCAAGGCAAGATAGGTGTTGGCAAAAAGTTTAACGGCTTCTGCCTCGGTATAATGCATAAAAAGGGTGGGAATATCTTTTTTGATT
The DNA here is from genome assembly GCA_045605725.1 of Elusimicrobiaceae bacterium. Classification (GTDB taxonomy): domain Bacteria; phylum Elusimicrobiota; class Elusimicrobia; order Elusimicrobiales; family Elusimicrobiaceae; genus Proelusimicrobium. The sequence continues at coordinate 32,152 of JAZUQO010000013.1, read as the reverse complement.
GCGCCCTCTTGTAAGAGTTCTGCAAAAGTGTGCGCCTTTTGAGTAAGATTTTTATCTTCTAAATCTGTACCTACAATTATGCGGGAAGGATATAAATTATCATATAAAGCGTGGCCTTCGCGCGAAAACTCCGGGCTGAATAAGACATTTTTTATATTTAGTTTTTTGCAAATATTTTTGGTATAACCTACCGGAACGGTAGATTTAATTATTATAGTTGCTTCGGGATTGTATTTTTGGACAAGATTTATAACATCTTCTACTGAGGAAGTATTAAAATAGTTTTGCACGGGATCATAGTTTGTAGGTGTTGCAATAATTATGAAATCGGCTTTTTCATAGGCACTTTTGGCATTGGTTGTTGCCTTTAAATTTAAGGGTTTATTTAGTAGAAAATCTTCTATTTCTTTATCTGCTATTGGTGATTTCTTGCTATTAATTAAGTCTACTTTTTCCTGCAAAATATCCACGGCGGTAACTTCATTATTTTGTGCAAGTAAGGTAGCAAGGGAAAGGCCAACATAACCGGTTCCGGTAACGGCGATTTTCATAAATTATTTTTCCTTAAGATAAAAATCTTTATACCAAACGGCAAATTTTTTTAGACCTTCACGTAAAGGTGTTTTAGGTTTAAAGCCAAAGTCTTTTTCCAAAGCGGAAGTATCTGCGTAAGTTATGGGGACATCACCCGCTTGCATAGGCACCAGTTCTTTATGGGATTTAAAATCATAATCTTTTGGCAAAACTCCCGCACAGATAAGTTCTTCCTGTAGAATTTTTACAAAATCCAGCAAATTTTCAGGTGAACTGTTGCCGATATTATATAATGCGTACGGCGGTATAGGCAGGCCGTCTTCCCCCGTATTTTTTTCAGGTGCGCCTTGCATTACGCGAATAATACCTTCCACAATATCATCTATATAGGTAAAGTCGCGCTTACAATCACCAAAATTGAAAATTTTTATTTTCTCACCTTTAAGTAATTTATTTGTAAATCCGAAATAGGCCATATCCGGTCTGCCGGCAGGGCCGTAAACTGTAAAAAAGCGAAGGCCGGTTGTAGGAATATTATAAAGTTTTGAGTATGCGTGCGCGAGTAATTCATTAGATTTTTTTGTTGCCGCATAAAGAGAAACAGGATTATCTACCTTATCCTCAACTGCATAAGGAACTTTTTTATTTGAACCGTAAACAGAAGAACTTGAAGCATAAACAAGGTGTTCTACACCTGTTTTATCATTGTCATAAGAATGGCGGCATGCTTCTAAAATGTTATAAAAACCGATAAGATTTGCTTCTATATAGGCATCAGGGTTGGTAATTGAATAACGTACCCCTGCTTGAGCAGCCAGATTAACTACGATTTGAGGTCGGTATTTTGTAAAAATTTCAGTTATAATTTTTTTATCGGCAAGATTACCCTTGATAAAAATAAAATTAGGTAATTTAGAAAGTTCTTTTAAGCGATATTCTTTTAGAGAACTATCATAATAGTCATTTACACTATCAAACCCTATAATTCTGGCTTTTGGATTCTCTTTCCCTATGCGTTTTGCTAGAAAATATCCTATAAACCCTGCAACACCACTGATGAATATTGTCTTATCATTTAAAAAAATTTTCTTCTTGTCCATATGTACATTTTACTAAATATAATGAGGTGCAAACAGTTTAATTAGCAAAATTTTATTTAGATAAAAACTTAATTTAGAACAAAAATACTTATATTTAGAATAGTCGCATAAATTAGCCAAGATAGATATAGTAGAGAAATATAAAAACATTTTTTATCTATTTTCAGAGTTTTTACAGCCATTTCAATAACAAGTAAGTCGATTATAGTAAGAATAATTAAACCGCCTAAAATATTCCTTAATCCGAAGAAAACAGGTGTCCAACTAAAATTTAAGAGCAGTTGTATAATGAATATTTTTTTTAAATTTTTTATTTGTTTTTTGTATTCGCTTTTATCGTAAATTTTGCTAAGGCGCCAATAGTATACAGCAAGAAGAATATACAAAACACTCCAGACAGGTGCAAAAATAAAACTCGGCGGATTAAAAAAAGGTTTATTTAAGAAAGCATACCAGGTATTTATGGAAGAATTTACAAAAATACCTCCGATACTGCCTATTAGCAGAAAGAGTATCATTAAAAAAACCAACATATACACCCCCTAATTTCGGTTATAAAACCTATCTCCCAAACAAAATACAATATAATTATTTTACATTATTTTTAAAATATTTTTCAATGGGTTATTATATTTCCTATTCTGCAAAATGTTATAAAAGGCAAGGTGGATAAAAATAGTTGTAAAGGCATTTTATTAAAAGGTATGATTTATCTAAGTAAAAACACATTTTGTTAGGGTGTTTGAAATATTAAAAGGAGAAAGAGATGAGAAAGATTATTATATTTGCTGCTGCAGTTTTGTTTTCTGTAACAGCATTTGCACAAGTTAGAGTTTCCCAAGGCGGAACAGTAACTACTTATGAAAAAGGGGTTACCATTAATATAGATAGCAACGAAGTTACTGAAGTTACATATGGTAAAGTTTCAATTTCCATTCCTAGAGGTAAAAAGGTTGTCATCAGCCAAAATAAGGCAGGGAATATTATTATTTCCGGTTATGATCTTGCCGGTGTTAGAATTATGGGTAAAGAAGTTAAAGCAGATGATGCTGCTGTTTACGTAGTAAATCCTACAAATAAAACAATCGTAAAAACTGCCATTGCTACTAGCAACAATCAGCAAAATACCGGTAAAAATAACCAACAAAACAGAGTCTCTAAAAATGTAACCAAACAGCAAAATGTTCAACAAATTAATGTCGTAGAAGATGCCTTTGCGGAAGAAGCCGAATACGTAAATAATATTGCTTCTCAACAAGCCATTGACAATATTGAAGAACAGTTGAGCCCTTCTTCACCTAGATAATGGAGGAAAGTATACTACTTATGAAAAAAATAACAGTACTTGGTTTTATTTTGGTTTTTGCTATGTTAGCAAATGCCGGTCAGTTTGACTTTATGGGTTATGAAGCCGTTAGTTATGATGATAACATCTACTTAACACATAAGGATAAAAAAGATTCTTTCATCAATACGACAAGACTTGGTGTTAATTATACCGGGCAAGTTCCCAATAGTTCTTTAAAATTGGATGCCAGTGCCGTTGGCGGATATCATTTTTTCACGGAAGATAATGATAAAAATGCTTATGCTGATGCTGTGGCAAATGTAGAAGTTTACAATAACAATTTCACCCTTGGTGATAAATTCTTGTTCACTTCCGATCCTGCCAACTCCGAATTGACACAAAGAGCAAAAAGACTTAACAACAATGCTTATATTTCTTACATTACAAGCAAAGAAAAAATGTTTGGTGTAGGTGTAAAAATTTCTGACGTGTTTGATAGATATTTTAAGGCAAAAAGGCAAGACCTTAACAGAAATCGTATCAATTTAGGTGCAGGTGTTTACTATAATTTATCCAGCAAAACAAGTTTCTTAGCAGAATACACTTACGTCAATATCGATTATCAAAGAAACAATAACAATAACTCCGATGGTGGTATCGTTGCTTTAGGTGTTGAAGGTCAGATTGCTCCTAAAGTAAAGGGGACAGCAAAAGCAACTTATGACTATCGTAATTATAAACATAACTTAGATGGTTATAAGAATTATGCAGATTTGTTCGGCTATGAAGTTGCCTTATCTTGGAAGCCTACCACCCAAAATGAAATCCGCTTAAGCGGGGACAGAACTTTTGATGAAACCGTTTATATAAATAACCGCTATTTCGTTTCTACCGGCGTTAATTTGTATGCTTCCCAAAAGGTTATGGAAAAGTTTACTCTTGCTTTAACCTTGGGATATGACAACTTGGCTTATGAAACCAGAGTCGACGGCGTTAAACGTTCAGATGATGTTTATCGTGTTCGCCCGGAAGTTAACTATCAGTTCAAAGAATGGTTAAGTGCCGGTGTATGGTATCAATATAGAAAACGCGATTCTAATTTGTCTAAAGAGTTAGAATACGATAGCAATAAAGCAGGTATTTTTGTAAAAGCAGTTTTCTAATAGAATTTACTAATAGAGATAAAAATCCCCGAGGTATTTACCCCGGGGATTTTTATTTTTAGAAATTATTTGTATTTTATTATTAAGATTTTATAGGGATAAATTTCTTTTTTACCCAGTAGAATTTTTGCTTTTTTCGGTAATATCGGAGAAATAGTTTTATCAGAGGTATTTACAATTAAAGTATAGTAATTATCTTTATAAAGCCAAGTTCTATTTTCTAAATCTTTAGATAAAATAAAGGGCGTTTTAACTTCTTTACCTTTATCTATAAAGAAACTAAATTTTTTAATATCTTTTAAAGTCTTTTTAAGAGCAGACCAAACTTGCGGTGAATATGTGTTCAATTTTCTTCCATTAGTAGTAAAAGTATAATAAAAAAGTCCGTTTGCGCCATTTGCAAGGCCTTGCCAAGACATAAAGTAAATTTCTTCTTCCGTGGGAAAACGTCCGATTCTGTCATTATTCGGCCGATATTGTTTATAATCTTTCCAATTAAAAGCCTGTACAACACCCCAAAAATCTTTATTTGTTTGCAGACGTTCTTTGGCTAAATTAAGTTCTTGGCCGAAACTTTCTAAAGCAAGATGCGCTACAGGGTACCAATCTACCATTAAAATATCTGCAATATTATAATAGTCTAATTCTGTTTTCCCTTGACCGATAACAAGAGTTGTTGGCGCATTGGGTAAAAGCAGTTTCACTTTTTCGTTTAACCTAGTCATATCTTTGGGATCAATTTTATGTACGTTAGGTTCATCGTAAAGATACCAGGCGAGAACAGGCCAAGTGTTTGCTTGTTTAATTTGATCTTCACTTATTATTTCATCCGTGTAAAAAACGGCTTTAAGGCCTTCTTTTTTTGCTAAAGTGGCAAGAGTAGATAAAGTTGCAAAGTCTTTTTTGTAGGTTTGAAAGCAGTTAAAACCTACTTTTTTAACTGTTGTAATATCTTTTTTACTATTAACCCCATACATACATAAAGGTAAAGCAAAAAGATTAAAGTTTAAGAAAATCAAAAATAAAAAAATAGAGTTTTACGATACATAATGAATAGTAAGTTATAAAACGCCTATGTTCTTAAGCATTTCTTCTAGGCCTGTTCTTAAAGTGTATTTCGGCTTGAAACCTGCATTAGATATTTTGGAAATATCGGCAAAACTTTCTTTTATATCACCCGGCCGGGCGGGTGCAAAGTTAATTTGTGCTTTATAGTTAAATAATTTACTCAAAATTTCCGCAAGTTCAAGCAGGGTATAATGTTCACCGGCGGCCACATTATAAACTTCGCCATTATCAAGATTAAGAGCGGCAAAAATATTGGCTTTTGCTATATCTTTTACAAAAACAAAATCGCGTGTTTGTTTACCGTCGCTGTAGATTGTTAGAGGTTGTTTTTTTATAAAGCAGTCTACAAATTTGGCAATAACCGCAGCATAAGCGCTGTTTGGGTTTTGTCTTGGTCCAAAAACATTGAAATAGCGCAAGGCTACCGTCGGTAAATTATATAAAGAATTGTATTTTTTAAGCATTTCCTCGCTCTGTAATTTGCTTAGAGCATAAGGGCTTTGGCAGGCAGGGGAGGCATTTTCTTTACAAGGGGGCAAAGTCTTATCCCCGTAAATTGCTGCAGAAGAGGATAAAACAAATTTTTCTACTTTTATATCTTTTGAGAATTCCAAGATATTTAATGTGCCTTGTGTGTTGATAAAAAATGTTTCTTTAGGGTTTTCTACGCTTTTAGGAACGGATACTTGTGCTGCCAAATGTAATATATAATCAATATTTTTTGGCAGTTTGGAAATGTCTGCTTTAGAGGTAATATCTCCTTGAATAAAAATTATTTTTTCTGAAATATCTTTTAGATTAGTCAAATTGCCAGTGGATAAATTATCAAAAATATAAACGTTTTGCCCATTTTCAACCAATAAATGTGCTATATGTGAACCAATAAAACCTGCTCCGCCTGTAATAAGCCAATTATGCCGTTTCTGTACGTCAAACATATATATATTATATATTATTTTAGATTTTCAAAAGTTATGGTGGGTTATTATCCTTGAAAAATCTCAATTTGTATTCCATAAATACTGCAAATTGCAGCAGTTTTTTAGCGACCAATTTTATAGACACCCTTTCTAAAAAGTGATAAAATATACTCATACTATGGTTACTAGGAAAAATACTTCCAAACGTGTGCCTTTTTTGTACCTTTCTCACAGTAAGCAAATAATGCTCTACCTAATGGCTTACGACGCAATTATTGTTAATATGGCTTACTTTATGGCTTTGTGCTTGCGTTTTGATTTACATTTCCACTCTATTCCTGAAATATATTTATCGCCTTACTTAGTTTTTGCTCCGTTTTATACGATATTTTGCTTGTTTTTATTTTGGAAATTAAAACTTTACCAAAGCATTTGGCAGTATGCCAGCGTAGCGGAAGCAAATCGTATTATTTTGGCTACGGGGATATCCTCTACGGTCCATATATTGCTTATTACCCTCTTGTTACAGCGTATGCCACTTTCTTATTATATTTTGGGAGCGCTTTTCCAATTTGTATTAATTGCATTTATCCGCTTTATATACCGCTTTTTATTGTGGGAACGGGCAAAACACTCTAATTCTGCTACCGATATTATTCCTTCTTCACGTATTTTACTTATTGGTGCGGGCGATGCAGGGCAGATAATTTTGCGTGATATCCAGCGTTCTAAACTTGCGCATGGCAAAGTATGTGCTATTATTGACGATGATCCTGATAAATGGGAACGCAGTATTTCCGGTGTGCCTATAGTAGGTGGTAGAGATGAAATTTTATCTGCTGTCAAAAAATACAATATCAACAAAATTTATTTTACTATTCCTTCAACTTCCGCGGAAACGCGTAGGGATATTTTGAACATTTGTAAAGAAACTCAGTGCCAAATTAAGGTTTTGCCCGGTATTTACCAATTGGTTAACGAAGAAATTTCAGTCCGTCAATTAAAAAATGTTTCCGTTGAAGATTTGCTCGGCAGAGAGCCTATTACTATGGATATGACGGATGTTTCTAAGTTTATTACCGGTAAAACCATTTTAGTAACCGGCGGAGGCGGAAGTATAGGTAGTGAACTTTGCCGTCAAATTGCGTTTTATAAGCCAAAACAACTGGTCATTTTTGACATGTATGAAAATAATGCCTATGATATTGAACAAGAACTAAAACGTAAATATCCTAATTTGAATTTAAAGACTATTATCGGTTCTGTTCGTGACAGCAAACGTATTGGTAAAGTATTTGAAACTTATAAGCCGGAAATTGTTTATCACGCGGCTGCGCATAAGCATGTTCCTCTTATGGAAGGTTCCCCGTGTGAAGCCATTAAAAATAATGCCATTGGTACCTATAAAACTGCCTATGCCGCTATGAGAAACGGCTGTAAACGTTTTGTCCTTATAAGTACGGATAAAGCGGTCAATCCCGTTAACATTATGGGTGCTTCTAAACGTTTGTGTGAAATGATTATCCAAACTTTTGATTATATGGTAAAAAAACACCGCGAAAAAGAGTTACCTTTGATACATGCTCATATGACCGATGATCTATCCTCTATGGATCAAAGGGTTCAAGATACTCACTGCGAAACGCAATTTGTGGCTGTTCGCTTTGGTAATGTGCTTGGCAGTAACGGTTCTGTAATACCGCTTTTTAAAAAACAAATAGAAGAAGGCGGACCTATAACCGTCACTCATCCGGATATTATACGCTATTTTATGACAATTCCCGAAGCCGTCAGTTTAGTTCTTAAAGCCGGTGTTATGGGCAAAGGTTCTGAAATTTTTGTGCTTGATATGGGTAGCCCTGTTAAAATAGATACTTTAGCACGTAATTTAATTAAACTTTCCGGTTTGCGTCCCGGTGTGGACATTAAAATTACCTATACAGGTTTTCGCCCCGGAGAAAAATTGTATGAAGAAAAACTAATGGCTGAAGAGGGTTTAACCCGTACGGAAAATAATTTAATTCATATCGGCAGGCCTATTTCCTTTGACAATGATACGTTTTTAACCCAAGTAAAACAACTGATGAATGCAAGTTATCGCGAACAGGAAGATGAAATTTGTTCTCTGGTTGCTGATGTCGTTAGTACTTATCACCCGGCAAGTGAGGTAAAAAAATAAGTTTATGATACTTAAACCTTTTGAAAAGAAAATATGGCTCAGTTCTCCGACTATGCACGGAGATGAGCAAAATTTTGTAAAAGAAGCATTTGACACTAATTGTGTTTCTACCGTTGGTCCGCATTTGGCAGAATTGGAAAAAACCGCTTCCTCTTATGTCGGTATGCCTTATGGCGTGGCATTAGCCAGCGGAACAGCCGCCCTGCACCTGGCCGTTAAATTAGCGGGGGTGAAACCAGGAGAAAATGTATTTTGTAGCGATATGACTTTTTCTGCCACCGTAAACACCGTATCTTATGAAAAGGGACAACAAATTTTTATTGATAGTGAGTATGATACCTGGAATATGGATCCTGCTGCTTTAGAGCAAGCCTTCAGATTATATCCTGATACCCGTGTAGTTATATTGGCCCATTTGTATGGCACTCCGGCTAAAATTGATGAGATTTTATATGTTTGCAAAAAATACAATGCTATCTTAATAGAAGATGCTGCTGAATCTTTGGGATCAACATATAAAGGTAAACAAACAGGTTCTTTCGGTAAATATAATATTATTTCGTATAACGGTAATAAAATTATTACTTGTTCCGGTGGGGGAATGTTGTTTACCCATGATGAAGAATCTGCCAATAAAGCGCGCAAATGGGCCACTCAAGCACGCGAAAATGCGCCTTGGTATCAGCATGAAGAACTTGGCTATAATTACCGCATGAGTAATATATTAGCAGGTATCGGGCGCGGGCAGTACTTGCATTTGGCAGAACATCTTGCCCAAAAACGCGCTATTTATAAACGCTATCAGGAAGGTTTAAAAGATTTGCCTATCACGATGAATCCTTATATTAAGGATCTAATGAAGCCAAACTGTTGGCTTAGTTCTATTTTAATCAAGCCGGAGGCAATGTGTCACCAAATAAGAGGAGAAAAAGAAGTTAGTTATGTTAAAGAAAAAGGCAAATCTTGCCCTACACATATCATGGAAACTTTGGCAAAATATAATGTGGAATCCCGCCCTATTTGGAAACCCATGCACTTACAACCTATTTACCGTAATAATCCGTTTATTACCAAAAAAGGTGAGGATAACACAACTGATGTAGGTTCGGATATTTTTAATCGCGGTTTGTGCTTGCCTAGTGATAATAAAATAACGCCGGAACAGCAAGATATTATTATTGAAATTATTAAGGAATGTTTCAGATAATGCAAAATAAACACCATCCCTATGGACCTTATGAAAAATATTTTAAACGTCCGCTGGATATAGCGGGAGCATTGGGATGCATACTTCTTTTTTGGTGGTTATTTTTAATTCTTGCTTTACTAGTACGTATAAAATTGGGCAGTCCGGTGTTGTTTACACAGCAACGTCCGGGAAAAGATGAAAAAATCTTTAAACTTTATAAATTCCGCACTATGACGGATGATAAAGATAAAAATGGAAAACTTTTATCTGATGATCAAAGATTGACCAAATTTGGTAAGTTTTTGCGTTCCACCAGTTTAGATGAGTTACCAGAAGTTTTTAATATTTTAAAGGGTGAAATGAGTTTTGTCGGTCCAAGGCCATTACTTGTGGAATATTTGCCGTATTATACTAAAGAGGAACATCACCGTCATGATGTTCGCCCCGGTTTAACTGGGTTTGCACAAACCCATGGCCGTAATGCAATTGCGAATTGGAACGATCGGTTTATTTGCGATTTGAAATATGTCAGTTCTATTACGTTTAAGAAGGATTTTCAAATTGTATGTTTAACTTTTTGGAAAGTGATTAAAAGGTCGGATATTCAGGGGGGAAGAGAGATTAAAGTAGGTCGTTTGGATAAGGCGCGCCATGCAAATAACCATTAGAAAATTTCAACAAAATGATATTCCTAAAAAGGTGGAATGGATTAATAATCCTGAAAATAACAAATTCCTTCATTATGATTTGCCTTTAAACGAGGAAAAAACGACCCAGTGGTTTATGCGCAATATGGATCGTACCGACCGCTTTTACGGAGTGATATTAGCGGATGGAATAGCCATAGGTCTCATCGGTTTGCTGGGAATTGATAAGAAAAATTCAAAAGCAGAATTTTACATTGCTATAGGAGAAACTTCTTATAAGGGAAAAGGCGTGGCCAAACAAGCCACACAACTGCTTTTAAAATATGCATTTGAAGAATTAGAACTTAATCGCGTGTATTTCTTTACAGAAACGGAAAATATAATTGTCCAAAAAATGTTTGAACGGATTGGTTTTAAACAAGAAGGACTTTTAGAAGAAGATATTTTGTCGCATGGCAAATTGGTTAGTCGCTATGTCTATGCATTATTAAAAAAAGATTGGCAAGTACATGTATAATATACTGATTCAAAATTTAGGAGAGTTTAACGGCAATTGTCTCTATATGAAAAGAGAAGATTTGTTGCCCTATTCGTTTGGTGGGAATAAAGCCCGCAAAGCCTTTTTGTTTTTTGAACAAATTGATAAAGGTAATTATGATTGTGTAGTTACCTATGGTTCGGCCTCTTCCAATCATGCCCGTGTAATCAGCAATATGTGTGCGCAAAGAACATTACCTTGCTATATTATTTGCCCGCAAGAGACCACAAAAAACACATTTAATAGCCAATTGATGAATATATTGGGGGCACAAATTTTAACCGTACCCGTGGAACAAGTGCATGATACGATAGAAAAGAAATTAACCGAACTAAAAAAAGACGGTAATCATCCGTATTTCATAGAAGGTGGTGGACATGGTAATTTAGGGACAGAGTCTTATGTCCGTTGTTATCAAGAAATTAAAGAATATGAAAAACAGCAGCATGTTCACTTTGATTATATTTTCTTCGCTTCTGGAACGGGTACTACGCAAGCCGGTTTGGTATGTGGACAACTGCTTGCCAAGGATGAACGAAAAATTATCGGCATTAGTATTGCCCGCAAGAATCCGTATGGGCGGGATGTGGTTTTAGCCAGTATTCGTTCTTATTTGGGAAATAAAGTTACAGAGGATCAAATCCAAATGGCTACTGTATTTATAGATGATTATATCGGATTAGGATACGGAAAAATTTGCCCAGAGTTAAATGCTACTATCAAGAATGTTTTTAAGAATTACGGGATTGCGTTAGATCCTACTTATACAGGTAAATCTTTTTGGGGAATGCAGCAGTATATAAAAGGTAACAAATTAAAAGATAAAAATATTTTATTTATCCATACAGGGGGAACCCCTTTATTCTTTGATTTTTTAAGGGAGCAACCATGAATATTCTTATTTTAAGTGCGGGAACGCGTAATAAAGTTGTTCAGTATTTTAAGAAAACCTTTCAGGGTAAGGGGCTGGTAATTGCTACAGATTGCAGTTCTCTAGCACCGGCTATTTATGATGCCGATAAATACTATATCGTTCCCAAAATGACAGAGCCCGGTTATTTAGACATTATTTTAGATATTTGCTGTAAAGAACATATTACCGGGGTACTCAGTTTAATAGATCCGGAATTAAGTTTACTTGCTAAACATCAGGAACAATTTAAAGCGGTGGGTACCATCGTAATCGGCAGTTCATACGAACTTTGTGAAATGTCACTAGATAAATTCCAGATGTATAAATGGCTTGAAAAGCATAATTATCCCTGTGCCCGTTCGTGGATGGATAAAGAAATTTTTGCACAAGAACTAGCCCAAAATAAAATTACTTTCCCTGTTTTTGTGAAACCAGCCAGAGGTTCGGCCAGTATCAGTATTTCTAAAGTATATGATAAAGAAACGGTAGATGTGTTATTTGCTCATGAAGAAGGACTTATGATCCAAGATTTTTTAAACGGGCAAGAAATCGGGGCAGATGTATATATTGACATGATTTCCGGAGAAATTATTTCTATTTTCACTAAAAAGAAAATTAAAATGCGCGCAGGAGAAACAGATAAATCCGTTAGTTTCAAAGATCCGGCACTATTTAAGGTCATTGAAAAGTTTGTAAAAGAAGCCGGCTACCGCGGACAAATAGATATTGATATTTTTGATATTAACGGTACATATTATATTTCCGAAGTTAATCCCCGCTTTGGCGGAGGGTACCCTCATGCATATGCGTGCGGTTGTGATCATATGAAACTGATTTTGAATAACTTGCAAGGTATTGTGAACAAACCTCAGATCGGGCAATACGATGAAGATATTTATATGATGAAATATAATGAAATTTGTATTAAAAGATTAAAAAAATTATGAAATTTCTTTATATAAAGACAGTAATTGGAAGAAAAATTAATACTTTTGAACGTTCTGCTCTTATGGCAGCATATGAGTTGGGTTTTGATATTACTGTTGCTTGTAATGTTTCTGCAGATAATGAAGCAGCATTGAGAAAAGATCTTGATAAATACCATATAAAATTAGCCAAAATTTCTTTTGCGCGCAGTCCTTTTAGTTTTAAAAATTTTATAGCATATAAACAAGTATCGAAATTGATGAGGCAAAATCATTATGATATTGTGCATTGCAATACGCCAATGGGCGGAGTAGTTGGCCGTTTAGTTTCTCACAAAGTCAAAATACCTTATACAATTTATCAAGCACACGGGTTTCACTTTTTTAAAGGAGCCCCTTTATTTAACTGGCTTTGTTATTATCCGGTGGAACGCTTTTTGGCTAGATATACCGATTTGCTAATTACTATTAACCAAGAGGATTTTAAGGCTGCCCAAAAATTTTCTGCAAAAAAAGTAGTGTTAGTTAATGGCGTAGGAATTGATGTATCCAGATTTATATCTATTGCTGATAAAAACCCTGATTTACGTAAGAAATTAGGTATTTCTCAAAATGCTTTTGTGCTTTTATCTGTGGGAGAATTAAATAAAAATAAAAATCATATAGCGCTATTGCAAGCATTACGCAAGTTGAATAATCCCGAAATATATTATGTCATTTGCGGAAAGGGGCCGAAGTCCGAAAGTATTACAAATTTTATTAAACATTCCGGACTTGAAAAAAATGTTATTTTGGCGGGATATCAGTCTAATATAACCGATTTTTATCGTATGGCGGATGCTTTTATTAATCCCTCTTTACGCGAAGGGCTGCCAAGTGTGGTGATGGAAGCAATGGCCTGTAAATTGCCTGTTTTGGCATCTTCTATACGCGGGCATAAGGATTTGCTTCCCGACAGCAAATTTTTGTTTAGCCCCAATAATTCTGAAGAAATTACGCAGTGTATACAAAAAGTTTTGGCAAAAAAACCAACACAAGAAATTGAACAAAACTTTAACTATTTGAAAAAATTTTATTTTGCTGAAATACTTAAAGATATGAAAAATATCTATGAAAGGGGATTATCCTGAGGCGTATATGAAAAAGCAAACTAATAGATCTAACTCATCTAAAAAACGCATTATATTTTTTATCGCCTCATTACAACGCGGCGGAGCGGAAAGGGTTGTTTCCATTATTACAAAATATTTGGCAGAACGTGATTTTAAAGTGGAGATCCTATTATATTATAATCGGCCTATTTTATATCAGGTGAGTCCAAATATTAAGATCACTGTCGTGGAAAAAGAAACCAACAGCCGAAACATGATAAAAAATATGTTTTGGATGAGAAAATTCTTCAAGAAAAATGCGGACATTGTTATTTCTTTCCTTGCACCTTTTAATATTATGGCGGTATTGGCGCATTGGGGGTTATCTTCTAAAATTATTGTTGCCGACAGAAGTGATCCATGGTTAGAACCCAAAAAAGAAGTTTTGAGAAAATTGAGAAATTTTGCATATTTAATGGCAGATGGTGTTGTTTTGCAAACCCAACGCAATAAAACTTATTTTTCATCAACTATTCAGAAAAAATCTGTTGTCATTTATAATCCGGTAGATCTAGGAGACAAGAAAGGTCTTGCTTTAAAAACTTCCAAAAAAGACAGAATTGTGTGTGTGGCTCGTTTTGATCCTCAAAAAAATCACAAGATGTTGCTTGAAGCATTTGCTCGCATTAAAGATAAATTTCCAACATATACTATTACATTTTACGGCAAAGGGCCTCTGAAAGAATCTTTGCAAAACACAGCCAAATTTTTAGAAGTGGAAAAACATGTTTTTTCCCCTGGCGTTACAAAAAATATATTTGAAGAAATTGCAGATGCTAAATTATTTGTCTTGCCATCTAATTATGAAGGTATGCCAAATGCTTTAGCAGAAGCGATGTGTTTGGGTTTGCCAGTTATTTCAACAGATGTTTCTGGGGCTTCAGAACTGATTGAAGAAGGAAAATCCGGCTTTATTGTTCCTAATAACTCACCTGAAAAAATGGCGAATATAATACAGAAAGTGTTATCAGATGATACCTTGCAAAAACAATTTGGTGAGCAGGCTATAAAACTTAACGATAAATTAGACGTATCTACTATTGTTAAACAATGGGAGGATTTTATTATCAAAACAGAAGGGAAATAAATGTTTACTAAAGGATAATATCCCGGGTTTGTTAGCAATAGGAGATGACAGTTTTGGTATATAGTGTAAATAGTTAATATGAGTGTTGAAAATAGTAAAAAGATTCTTTTTTATATCAGTGATATTAGGAAAGGCGGTGCGCAACGGGCGATGACCAATTTGGCAAATCAATTCTGTAAGGAAGGATATGCCGTAGTGTTTATTACTAATTTTTCTGCTGAAGAAGAATATATTCTAAATACTAAAATTCAAAGGCTTTCTTTGGAGAAAAAAGAATCGGATAGAAATATTTTAATCAAAAATTTTAAGCGTATTAGAGCGTTACGCTCACTGATTAAAAATCATAAACCTAAATATTGTATTAGTTTTATGTCCGAAAATAATTTTAGACTTACACTTTCCAGTTTATTCCTTCCTACAAAATGTATTATTTCCGTTCGCAATGATCCGAAAAAGAAGTATCGTGGCTTAAAAGGTTATTTTTTAAGTAAAATTATTTATAAATTGACAGACGGATGTGTTTTCCAAACAAAAGAAGCAAAAGAATTTTTCCCAAAAAGCCTTCAAGAAAAATCTATAATAATTTTTAACCCAGTGGCTGATACTTTTTACCAAATTACTCGTTCTGCAAATCCTAAAAACATTGTTACCTGCGGGCGTTTGGAAAAAGCAAAAAATCAGGCTTTACTCATTCGGGCATTTGCACAAATAGCGGCAAAATATCCGCAAGAAAATCTACTTATTTATGGGCAAGGCAGTATCAAAAAACATTTAGAATATTTAATACAAGATCTAGGTTTACAAAACAGAGTGTTTTTGATGGGGCAAAGTGATAATATTGCTAAAGTTTTATCTGAAGCAAAACTTTTTGTCTTGTCATCTGATTATGAGGGCATGCCAAATGCACTTATGGAGGCCATGGCAGTAGGGGTTCCAAGTATTTCAACGGATTGCCCTTGCGGCGGACCTAGGGAATTAATTAAAGATGGGGAAAATGGTCTGCTTGTGCCTTGTAATAATGAAAAAATGCTTGCTTTGGCTATGGAAAAACTTCTTTCCCAGCCACAAAAAGCAAAACAAATGGGCGAGAATGCCTGCAAAACAGCACAAGAATTTACAGCCCCTATTATATTTAAACAGTGGAAGAAATATTTTGATAGTATTATTATGAACACTAATAAAGTTAAATAAGAGATCTTTATGCCACAAAATAAAATAAGCAAATATTTACTAACCTTTATGATCGGTTTAACAGGCCTGCTTGTTTTGCGGGATATAATGGCTTTTTCTTATAGTAAATATTTATTGGTAGCGTATTTTTTAATATTTGCTGTTTTTGCTAAATCTAAAGTATTGGCACCGATGCTTTGTTTTATGTTTCCTTTATCTTGGGGTTTACCTGGTTCTTACATATTTCTTGCCGGTATTTTTTTATATTGGATAAAACGGCGTCAAATACCTGTTAAGGTTTTTATTTTGATTTCTTGTTATTTATTGCTTGAAATTTTTGCTTCGTTTTGGTATCCCGAGCAAAATTATATAGATATTGTTAGATATATTTCTGTTTTATCTATCTTCTTTACATTTTTGTATGATTCCCAAACGGATAAAGAGCAATGTATTAAGGCTTATTATATAGGTTCGCTTGTTTTATGTTCCGTTATTTTGATTTCTACTATAAAGAATGCCCCATATAATTGGCTGACTTTATTTTCCAAAGGATGGTTTAGATTCGGAATGCAACATGTGGAAGATGCGGGGAACATGATGTTGTCTTTAAATGCCAACTCTTTAGCATATTATAGTTTAATAGGTTTTACTCTTGCAGTTGATTTTATTACTAATAGCAAAGGGAAAAATGTTCTTTTCCATATAATAAGTTGTTTTCTTTTTCTGATAACGGGAATATTTAGTGTTTCGATGTCTTTTATAGTAACTGTGAGCGTTTGTATACTACTGCTAATCATGAGTAGAATTAAAAGGGTAACTACGCTTTTTTATTCGTTAATTATAACTTCAGTTATTGCTTGTGTGTTTGCATATTTTATATTTAAAATGCCGGATATTTTAACGGCTTTTTCCACCAGGTTAAATAGTGTTGATCTTGCAACTGCTAATTCTAGGTCTACAATTTTCATAATGTATAGCGAGACTTTTTTAAACAATTTGCGATTCATTTTATTTGGAACAGGGGTTACGCAATATATCGGTGTTACCAATATGATTAATGCGATGCATAATATGATACAACAGATTTTTGTTTGTTACGGCGTCTTCTTCGGTATATTATTTTTTACTTCAATATTATATCCATTAAAGGAAATTACAAAGATCAGAAGGATAAATATTATAAAAACTTTGCCCCTAATTTCAGTAATATTATTTACACAAACAATTCAGTTCGTGAATCCTGAATCTTTGATGCTACCATACGTAATTGCTTTTTATGTATTCGCCACTGCGCCACTTAAAAAAGACAGAGAGGACTTGTTATGAAAAGAAGAATAAAACTGGTTCACTTTATTCACGGTCTAAGTATGGGCGGGGCTGAAACTTTGGTTAAAGAATATGCTCTTGGTTTAAATAAACACAAATTTGATTTAACTATTTTATGCCTGAGACGTCTTGATTCTTCTTATGAAAAAATACTCAAAGAGCAAGGAGTACATATTATTTACGTAAGTGATTTTATGCTTTTCTACAAAAGAAAAAATATATTTTTTAGAATCATTAATAAATTGCAAAGATATTATTTTGTCCGCAAAATATTAAGAAAATTACGGCCTGATGTTATTCATGTCCATTTGAATTTGAATCAAATGGTTCTTTGGGCAAAATTACCTAAAACTACAAAAATATTTTATACCCAACATTCTGATTTTAACGCATATCAAAAAAAATACAAACAGGATGTTTTGGCTTTAAAGAAATTAATCGGCAGGCATCCTACTAAAATAATTGCATTGAATGAAGACATGCGCAAACAATTAAACCAATTTTTTGGTATTTCCGATACTGTTATTTTAAATAACGGTATAAATTTGTTGCGTTTTAAACAGGCTAAAACAAAAGAACAAATTCGCAGAGAACTCGGTATTTTGCAAAATGCTTTTGTTTTAGGGCATATTGGCCGTTTAAACGCTGTTAAAAATCAAACATTCTTGATAGATATTGCATCGGCTATGCTTAAGGAAAATCCAAATACTTTTTTGCTTATAATCGGTAGTGGCCCTGACTATGCTATGATAGAAAATAAATTGCAAGAAACAAAAATGAAAGAAAGATCTTTAATATTATCTAACCGCACGGATATTCCTGATTTATTGGCTGCTATGGATAGATTTGTTTTTCCTTCAATTAAAGAAGGCATACCTCTTTCTCTCATTGAAGCACAGGTTTCTGCTTTGCCGTGCATTATATCAAGTGAAGTTTCCCAATATGCTAAAATTTCCGATTTGGTTACATTTAAATCTTTAAGAGAACCTATTTCTTCTTGGGTTGAAGCAATATTGGCAAAAGCGCCTGCGCAGATTTCTATTAATTTACGGGATTGGGATATAGAAGAGATTATTAAAAAATTGGAGATATTATATGAACAATAATTCTCGCACTCATAATACTCTTCGTAATATCGCTTCGGGCTTACTTAATCGTGGTGTGTTGATTATATTGCCTTTTATTAATCGTACGGCTATTTTATGGTTACTTGGTGCGGAGTTTACCGGATTAACTGGTTTATTTACTTCCATTTTATCGGTATTGAGTTTAGCGGAATTGGGCTTTAATTCCGCTATTGTTTATAGTTTATATGAACCCATGGCAAAACATGATGAAAAAACTATTTGTGCTTTGGTAACTTTGTTTAGAAAGGTATATCATATTATAGGCTCAATTATTTTGATTTCAGGCTTATGTCTTTTGCCTTTTATTACCAAGTTT
This sequence comes from Elusimicrobiaceae bacterium, assembly GCA_045605725.1. Taxonomy (GTDB): domain Bacteria; phylum Elusimicrobiota; class Elusimicrobia; order Elusimicrobiales; family Elusimicrobiaceae; genus Proelusimicrobium. The sequence goes on along the minus strand of JAZUQO010000013.1, from coordinate 13,510 downwards.
ATTCATGGCAATTATCCCAACACAATTAATATTTATATTTTATTCTTACTTTATTTGATAAATGCCGTTATAAGTTATTATCTGTTTGCTTATAAAGCAGTTTTATTGACTTCTGACCAAAGGCAAGACATTATTAATAATATCAGAAGTACAGTGCAAATTATCAGTTGTCTAGTGCAATTTTTAGTGTTAGTTATAACTCGTAATTTTTACTTGTATATGATAGTTTCTATTGTAAGTACCGTTTGCAATAATTGTTTAATCCAAAGAGCGACTTTAAAACATTATCCCTTCTTTAAGAAATTAGAGCGTGTTCCCAAAATGCCTGCTGAAATAAAAAAACAAATTTACGGTCTGGCTATCAATAAAATTTGCGATACTTGCCGTAACTCTTTTGACAATATAATTATATCTTCTTTTTTGGGTTTAACGATTACTGCTATTTACGGGAACTATTACTATATTTATAATGCTTTGTATGGCATTATGCTCGTTATATCCGGTTCTATGGGGGCAAGTGTAGGCAATTGCATTGTAAAAAAAGATGCTTCTTATAATTACAATAGATTTTTGGTTTTTTCCTTGTTGTATACAGTTTTGATGGCTTGGGTTTGCGGATGTTTGGCATGTTTATACCAACCGTTTATGAGTTTGTGGGCAGGTAAAGATTTATTGCTGCCGACTTTTTCTATGTTTTTATTTTGTATCTATTTCTATATTATCAACTTAAATAATATTCGCAATCAATATGTATCGGGAACAGGCCTTTGGTGGAAGTTGCGCTATACATATATTGTAGAAGCAATAGGTAATTTGGGATTGAATATTATACTTGGCAAATTATACGGAGTAAATGGCGTTTTGTGGGCCACAATCTTAACTATTTTCTTTTTTAATTTTTTGTGGAGAACAAATATTTTGTTTAAGAATTATTTTAAGGGATTTTCATTATCGGCTTTTTTAAAAGAGCAATTTTATTATTGTTTTATTGCCTTCATAGGTATTGCCATTGCTTACATAATATGCGTTAATTTATTTAAAGACGAAAGCATTTTTACCCTGATTGCAAGGGGACTTGTTTGTTCTTTGGTAGTGTTGTTTGTTTTCGTTGCAGGTGTTTATCCTATTAAGCGTTTTAAAGAAGTGAAATATTTTATAATACAAATATATACTACATTCTTTAACACCGGGAAACAGAGATTATGACAATATTTAAAAAACTTTTCCGTTTTATTATTGATTATAAATATCGTTTTGATATATTGGCATCAAGAGGGTTTTTTAATAATTGGTCGGATGAAAAGTATTTAAAATATAAGTTTAAAATGGTTCTTGGCCAAGAATTAAATTTAAAAAACCTTCAAACTTTTAATGAAAAATTGCAATGGTTAAAACTTTATGACAGGAAACCAATTTATACCACAATGGTTGATAAATATGCGGCCAAAAAATATATTGCAAATATAATCGGAGAAGAATATATTATACCCACTTTAGGAGTATGGGATAAATTCGAAGATATTGATTTTGATAAACTACCAAACCAATTCGTTTTAAAATGTACGCACGATAGCGGGGGCCTTGTTATTTGCCGAGATAAAACTAAATTTGATTATCAGTTTGCCAAAAAGAAAATAAATAAATCTTTAAAGCGTAATTACTTTTGGCAAGGACGTGAGTGGCCTTATAAAGATGTAAAACCGCGTATTATTGCCGAGAAATATATGCAAGACAGACAAATATCCAAATTAATAGATTATAAATTTTATTGCTTTAACGGAGAACCTAAATTTTTATATGTATCAGAAGGATTAGAAAATCATTTGATTGCACATAGCAGTTTCGTCACACTTGATTGGCAATTTGCTCCTTTTTATAGAAAAGATTTTAGACCATTTAACAATTTGCCTTTGCGTCCCAAACATTTTGATGAAATGTTACAAATAGCAAGAAAATTGTCAGAAGGGCATGCTTTTTTGAGAGTCGATTTATATGAAATAGAGCAAAGGGTATACTTTTCTGAATTAACTTTTCATCCCAGTGGCGGATGGGTGCTATTTCAACCGCTTGAATGGAATAAAAAAATAGGGGATTGGCTTTTATTACCCGATAAAAAGTAAATATTAGTTATTTATGATAAAAAGATATAAAAACTTAATTGTAGGTGCGGGAATAAGCGGGGCTGTTTTGGCAAGACTACTTGCCGAAAAAGGCCAAAGCGTACTTGTTATTGAAAGAAGAAACCATATCGGCGGAAACTGTTTTGATTATTGCGATGAAAACGGCTTAAATATTCATAAATACGGTCCGCATATTTTTAGAACGGATAATGATGAAATTTGGCAGTTTTTATCCCGCTTTACCGCTTGGCATAAATACATACACAAGGTGCGGGCAAATATTAATGGTAAAGAAGTGCCTATCCCTTTTAACTTTACCTCAATAGATACTTTGTTCGACACGCAGAAAGCAGAAAAATTTAAAGAGAAATTACTTTCTGTTTACGGAGAAAATAAAAAAGTGCCCGTTTTAGAACTTAAAGAGTCTAGCGATAAAGATTTGCGGGAACTTGCTTCTTTTGTTTATGAAAAAGTATTCTATCATTACACTTTAAAACAATGGGGTTTTAAACCGGAAGATTTACAAGCAGAAGCGATGGCGCGCGTTCCACTGTATACAAGTTATTATGATGGATATTTTACAGAGAAATATCAGGCAATACCTACGCGGGGTTATACTAAGATGTTTGAGGAAATGCTTAAACATTCCAATATAACAGTGCAACTTAATACAGATTTTAAAAATTTAAAAGATATTTCTTATGGTCGTTTATTTTACAGTGGTTCTATTGATGAATTTTTTAATTATAAATTGGGTGCTTTATCTTACCGCAGTTTAAAGTTTGACTTTAAAACTTTGGAACAGGAGAAATTTCAAAATGTTGCCGTGATAAACTATACCGGTAAAGAAGCCTATACAAGGATAACCGAGTTTAAACATTTTTTAGATCAAAAAGCGCAAAAAACTGTCATTGCTTATGAATATCCCGAAATTTTTAAACTCGGCAAAAATGAAAGATATTATCCAATTCCCAAATCTGAAAATGAAATCCTATATAAGCAATATCTGAGCCTTGTCGAAGAAGGAAAAAATATTTATTTTATCGGGCGCCTTGGCGAATATAAATACTATAATATGCAAAGTGCCATTTCGGCAATATTTGAACTTATTAAAAAAATAAACCCCGTTTAGACGGGGTTTTATTCTTTTAATCACTTGAAGTTACAGTCCAGCCTTTACCTGTGGCTATTGCTTTATCGTCAACTGTTAAATCTTCGCTGCCTGTTGTGCCTGTCACATTGATAATTTGTCCGCCTGATACTGTCGGCAAATCATTAAACAGTTGCACTAAAGCATTTCTATCCATACCTGTGTAAGATACATTGATTTGGGGTGCGGTTGCGTCAAACGGTGCGGAAGATGATACTCTTAAACCCTTTAAACCGCCCATAAAATAAGATGAAGTTCCAAAGCAACCAACTGTCTTTAGATAATTTGCGGAAGAAACATCTACCACAGTATCTTTTAAGTCAGTTGACTTTGTAATAAAGTAGTCCATATTCCTAGCGGAAGTATATTTTATTCCTAAAACTTTTTTTAATTTATAGCAGTTATAGAAAGTATAACTTGCACTATAAAACAACAAGTCATTTAAAACGACACTTTCCAATAGTGAGCAGTTAGTAAATGCAAAAGAAGCATTTATAGAACTTGAGCCTGTAAAATTAAATGTAGGCACATAAGTAAGTTTTTCGCACTTTAAAAAGGCTCTTTGTATTTCAGTAAAGTTAATGGTATTATTCTTTGCGGTGCAAGCGACTAAAGCAGGGTTAGAGTAATTTGACGACGCTAAAGAGCCTGTTGCGTTTAACTCCTGTATATTGATTGAGTTAGTCAAATTGAAGTGTTCCCACAAAAGCCCTTGGACTTCTTGCCCACTTTCTGCAACTCTTGCACAATGGAAAGCGGTAATATTTTCACTTTCTGTTTGCGGATAAATATCAATAATGTGGGCTTTGCTAGCCCCTGTCGGATAATCAATAATATAGCCTTCGCTGGCGCTGTAATCAGACCAATCCGCCATGGAGAATTGGGCTTGGCTATTGTAATCTTCGTAGGAAACCCCGTCAATTTTGACAGAATAACCGCCTGTTGCCGTTGCTGCAAAACCGATGGGGTATCTATCGTCAACTAGCAAATAGATATGTCCGTCTTTGGCATTTTTGCGAATATCCGGCCAAGAAGCAGGCTTATTTTGCCAGTCTTTTTTTCTGCCTTCTCCAGCAAACAAACTACCCAGCACCAAAGATGGTATCACTATATTTTGAGTAAGTTGTCTTTGCATAATTGCCACCTATTGAATAGATACTTTTAAATCGCTAGAGGTTACATCGGTTAAATCTACTTTTAAATATAAGTTGGCAAAGTTTAGAAAGATAATTTTGCCCGCTTCAAGGGTAATCTGATCGCCTTCTTCATTGTAAAGAGGATAAAAGTTAGTTCCGTCTTGTGAGATTGTTAATTTAGGCGAACCTGTAAAAGTGCCTGTTGTAAGCATACTTAGACATTTTGTCATACCTTGGTGCAAGGCAATATCTTTTAAGTTTATGGATTTATTTAAGGGTGTTGTTTGGGATAAATCTGTAATAATCATAAGAGAACTCCTATTAGAGTTTTAGGACGCTCTCCCGCTTTCAATATAGCAAAAAAATAACTAAAATAGCAAGTAAAAGATAAATTTTATAAAATTAAATTATGAAGTTTCATTACTATATTTGGATTTTGCTTATAACTTTGCTTACGACATTTGCTTTTGGCGGGGCAGAGCCTTGGGGATTATTGCTTTTTAATATTGCCTGCTCAAGCATGGGTCTTCATATCTTATTTAAACATAAGAAATTTTATTTTACTGGGGCTTCCAAAACTATACTCGGTTTACTTTTTTTTATTACTTTACTTTCTATTTTACAATTGCTTAATCAACATAATTTTTTACAAAAACCGGCTTTTTTACCTTTTACCCTATGTCGTTATTATACATTTGAGGGGCTTTCTTTACTTTTTTCCTTAACGCTATTTTATTTTGCGATAAGCCAAATAGTTGAAAAAACTAAAGAGGTTAAAATAGTAGCCTTATTTATAACTGTTGTTGCCGTTATAATAGGCTTTATAGGGATAACTTGGCAAAAGGGGGAATATATAGGTCTTTTCACCGGGCTTTCAATGTTTTCTTCCTTTGGGCCTTTTGCCAGCAGAAATCACGGATCGCAGTTTATGGTGGCGAGTTTTTTCATCTCTTTATGCTTGTGGCTGCCACACTTCTTGTTAGATGCCAAAAAAAGACTGCCTTATAAGAATATGTGGTTTTTTACATTCAGTTTGATTTTATTTATAGGGGTATTTTTTACCCACTCCCGTGGCGGGGTTATTGCTTTAATGCTGGGGTTATTTATTCTAATTTCTTTGTGCTTCTGTTTCCTTATTTCCCAAAAGAGCAAAAAGTTTTTTTATATAACGGCAATTACTGTTATTTTTTTGGGTTTAATCTTCCTTATAGTGCAACACAGTGCCAGTATTGGGCTAAGGCAGTTTGGTACTTTTTCCGATCAGGCAAGGCTTTTACTTTACGGCGCGGCTTTTGATATGCTAAAAGATTTTCCTTGGACAGGTGTTGGTTTTGACGCTTTCAGCGGGGCTATTGATGCTTACTTAAAAGTTTCATTAAAGGCTTTTCCAAGATATTTGCACAATGATTGGCTTGAATTATTATTGAGTTTCGGTTATATTTATGGCAGTATAATACTTGCTTGGATTGGTTTGATTATCTATAAAATAGCCAGATTATTTAAAGATCTTGAACCAAAAAAACAAGTGCGCCTTGCAATATTTTGTGCAGGTTTAACCGGGTTCTGCTTTACCGGGATTATAGATTTTCCATTCCACTTGCCGGTTTGTGGGTTTTTATTCTTTTCTTTACTTGCTTTTGCCACAGCGCGCACTTTTGATAAGAAAATAAGAACAGAAACGATACCCTTCTTCTTAAAAATAGTAGTTGCCTGTATTGCTTTGGCCTTAATAACGGCAAATATTCAATATTTTAGAACTTGGCGCAGTTTCCTTTTTGCCAAGAAACTTGCGCCGGTCTCGCAGGTAGAACAAATTACGGATAGTTTAAATTATTATCCTTCTCCCATTTTTATTAAACGTGTTTTACTGGCAAATTACAAAATTTTAAATGATAAAAATTTATCTTTGCAAGAACAAGAAGAACAGAGATTGAAAACCCATAATTTGGCCGAGTTTTATCTACGAAAATACCCCAAAGATAAAGAGATTTCCCAATTCTTTATCCTAACCAAATAATTTAGTACAATGTACCTATGTTCGGTAGACTTAAAATAATAGTATTTGCTCTATTCCTATTTTGTATTATTGCTTGCAGTAATAAGGCAAATTTAAAGGAAGATTCTTTCAGTTATAATACACAGGAATTAGCCCAGGAATTGCAGGGCCTTAAAGGTTCTTCAGATTATCTTTTGCAACCGGGGGATTTAGTTGATATTCAGGTTTATAAAGAAGAAGATATGAGCAGAACTTTAAGAATTTCCACACAAGGATATATAGCCTTTCCTTTAGTCGGTAACATTAAGATAGCAAACTTAAATGTAAGCCAGGCAGCCAATAAGATAGAAGAACAACTTAAATCTTATTTAAAAAAGCCATCAGTGTCCCTTTTAATTAAAGAATATGCAAATAAAACCTTATATGTACTGGGCCAGGTAAAGAAGCCTTCTTCTATTGCTATCCCTCCGGAAAAAACTATGACAGTGCTGGAGGCAATAACTTCTGCCGGTGGATTTACGGATATTGCGGCAATTTCTAAAGTAAAGGTTTTGCGTATGGAAAACGGACAACAGCGTTCACTGGAAGTCGATGTAAGCCAAATAACTAAAGAAGGAAATAAACATTTAGATATTGCTCTTAAACCGGGTGATGTCGTTTTTGTTCCGCAGAGTTTGTTTTAAAAAATAGGTTCGTTTATGGAAAAAAGTACAGAACAAGAATCTTTTGATTTCTCTTTTTATCTTGATGCCTTTCTTAAACATTGGCGTTTAATTGCTTTTATGGCCTTTTTAGGTATAGTAGGGGCTGTTGTTATAAATATGCTAATGCAGCCACGTTATAAAGCCACTGTCCTAATGATGATTGATAGAGAAAATTCCGGAAAGATTGAGCAAGTTGCCTTTGGTTCATGGACCAGTGATGAAGATTATTACCGCACCCAATATGAATTGCTTGAATCAAGAACTTTACTCGAAACAATTTACAAAGATCTAAACCTTGCTGAAGTGCCGGAATTTGCTAAAGGTTGGAAAGCATTAAAAAATAATCTTAAGATAGAGCCTGTTACACGTTCCAGATTAGTAAATATAACCGTGTCTTCTTATGATCCTAGACTTGCAGCAAGGATTGCAAATTATTTGGCAGAATCTTTTACATTGCAAAACGTTAAAAATCGTATTTCCATGGCGCAAGAAGTTATTGCTGCTTTAGAATCAACAGAACAAAGCCCTGCCCAAAAGGAACTTTTGAACTCTCTTCCGCAAGTCATTAACAGTGATTTTATTAAAGGGCTTAAAAATCAGGAAATTCAGACTGCAAGCCAACTTTCACTTTTGCTTGGTAAATATACGGAAAACCACCCGGAGGTTATTTCCGTTCAGAACAAACTTGATACCATAAGAAACACCATTGACAGAGAAACAAAAAGATTACTTCAAAGTATCAAAATTGATTTATCGGGCCAGTTTTCTGCAAACAATATCCGCGTAGTTGATGCGGCAGTTGTTCCTTTAAAACCCTATCAACCACGCAAACTGATAAATATCATTGTCGGTATCTTTGCAGGATGCTTAATCGGGGTAATATTTAGTTTTCTTTTAGAGTGTATAGATCAAACTGTCAAAACCTCAAAAGATATCGAAGATAAATTTAAAATACCTTTACTTGGTTTTGTTCCCCATGAAAAACAAAAAAAAGGATTTGAAGATTACCGCATTATGTTAAAAGAAGGCAATGTTTTAACGGCGGAAAATGTTCGTAATATCCGCACAATGTTAAGTTTTTCTTTGAATGCTCATAAAATTAAGACTTTGCTTATAACAAGTTCTTTACAGGGGGAAGGAAAATCTTTCTTCTCGTCAGCTCTTTCTACGGCCTTTGCCCAAGCAGGCAAAAAAGTTCTTTTGATTGACGGCGATTTAAGACGCGGCCGCTTGCATAGAATTTTTAAACTCTCAAATGAAAAGGGGTTAAGTTCCCTCTGGGCAGAGGAAGAAGCCTTGGCCAAATTTGAAAAAAATATACAGAAAACTGATGTTAAGGGCTTATCCGTTTTAACTTCAGGCCCAAGACCGGCAAATTCTTCAGAGTTATTAAGTACGCCTGTATTGAAAGAGTTGATAGACAAACTTACTTCCTCTTATGATTTGATAATTGTTGATTGCCCTGCTTCTTTACCCGTTGCAGACACTTTTATTTGGGGACAAATTATCGATAAAGCAATTTTTACTGTAAGACAAGGCAAAACACCCCTTAAGAGTGCCCAATTTGCTTTGGAACGTCTTAAACAAACAAATATTAAGGTTCTTGGCGGTGTTTTGAACGATTGTTATAAAGCCGGCACCACCTATGGTGAATATGGCTATTACCGCAAGTATTACAGTAAAGATAAATAGTTTTCATATATTTGGTAAAATATAAGTATAAGATTAACTTCTTAAATAAAATGTCTCGTTCGTCTAGTGGTCCAGGACGCCGCCCTCTCAAGGCGGAGATCACGGGTTCGAATCCCGTACGAGACGTTTTTTTGCTTCGGCTTTTTTCCTTTTTTTTATTTTTTTAAGACTTCGGATAGTTCCGCCCTGCGGGCGTGGTTCCCTACTATACCTTGTCTTAAAGAAAATAAAAAATAGGTCGGCACAATAAAATTGTGCCTAAAAAATCTTCGCAAAAAATTTGCCCTATTTAAAAAAATTTGGCCAGCCCACGTGGTATACCTTGTTTGAAAAAACACTTTTTCTAAAAGAAAAAGCTAATTAAAATTTCCACAAAAATCATTGTAAAAAGATTCCTTGCCTAAAAAATATACCGACAAAAAAGATTCCTTCTGTTTTAGAATAAAATTTCCACAAAAATCCTTGCAAATGTTCCTCGGTCGGATACTCCGGCCTTCGGCCTTTCACAGTATACTCTTCCTCTTTTCTTTTAATCTCTGCTCTATTTAGAATCTTCTAAATTTAGTAAAATATATAAAAGTAGTTCTACATTATTTTTAAGGAAATTTTTTATGGATATTGGAATTGTCGGCCTGCCTAATGTGGGCAAATCAACCCTTTTTAATGCTTTAACAAATGCCGGGGCGCAAGCCTCAAATTACCCTTTTACCACTATTGAGCCAAATGTCGGCGTAGTGGGTATTCCCGATAAACGTTTAGACGAACTTTTTAAAATTTTTAACCCGCCAAAAAAGACGGCTGCTTTCATCCGTTTTGTTGATATCGCAGGTATTGTTAAGGGCGCAAGTAAAGGCGAAGGTCTTGGCAATAAATTTTTAGCCAATATCCGCGAAGTTGACGCAATTATCCATGTAGTTCGTCTATTCGAAGATGAAAATATTACCCATGTTTCCGGCTCGGTGGACCCTTTACGCGATATTGAAATTATTGAAACCGAACTTATGCTTGCCGATTTGGAAAGTGTGGAAAAAATGCTGCCTAAACAAGAAAGCAACGCAAAAAGCGGCTCTAAAGAAGCCAAAGAAAAACTTGAAGTTTTAAAAAGACTTAAAGAGTGCCTTTCCCAAGGTAAACCTGCAACTTCGCTCGGTCTAACAGAAGAAGAAACAAAAGAACTTCAACTTTTAACTTTAAAGCCGATGCTTTATGTCGGTAATAATTCCGAAAAACCCAATACAGAAAACGCTAAAAAATTAAAAGAACACGCCGAAAAAGTGGGAGCAGGTTTTGTTGAATTATGCGTAAAATTTGAAGCCGAAATTGCAGAGTTAAGTGAAGAAGAAAAACATCTATTTTTAGCCGAAAGCGGCTCAGATTATACTGGACTAGAAAAAATTGTCCGTGCCGGTATGAATCTTTTAAATATGTGCACATTTTTTACTGCCGGGCCTGAAGTGGAAGTTCGCTCTTGGCTTATACCGATTGGTTGTCCTGCCCCAAAAGCAGCCGGCAAAATACACAGCGATATAGAACGCGGTTTTATCTGTGCGGAAGTTTATGATGTAAAAGATATCTTAGAATATAAAAGCGAAAAGATTTTAAAAGAAAAAGGCCTTATTCGCCAGGAAGGGCGCGATTATATTATCAAAGACGGAGATGTCTGTGTCTTCAAGTTCAATGTCTAATATTTGTAAGCAGGCGCTTCTTTGCGGTGGTTGCGCTTTAATAAAAGTGCCTTACGAGGAGCAGTTAAAACAAAAAGTTTCGGCAGTGGCTAAACTTTTAGAGCCGTTTTATACGCAAAATATCAAAGTTAACCCAAGTGTTTTAACAAAATTTTACAGAAATAAAATTGAGTTAAGTTTTACCCATCAGGTTATTCACAAAGACCCTTTAAACAAAAAAATCAAACGCGATAAAACAGAACCTTTGGAGTTTGAAGATGTTTTAGGATTTAGACAAATGGGGCGTTGGGATAGGTCGGTAAATCTTACTGATTGCTTTTTATTTAATCAAAATTTGCCGTGGTTTATTTACAAAATAAATCTTTGGGCTAAAAATAAAAATATTTCTTTTTACGATCAAAGGAAGCATACCGGCATTTTAAGAACTTTAATGATGCGCCAAAGTTTTAATGAAAAAGGCGGGATGCTTGTTTTTGTTTCCCAAGCACCTTTTGATACTGAAGGGCTAGTTGAAGTTTGCCACCAGGTTTACCCCGAATATAGCGTTTTAACTGCTATAAACGATGGTATGAGTGATGCAAGCCCGATAAAAGATTTAAAAGTTTTAAGCGGTTCTGCTATTATGCAGGAAGCCCTTTTATTTGACGATAAAAAAATAGTTTTTAATTTATCTCCGCAATCGTTTTTCCAAACAAATACAAAAACGGCAAATGTGATGTATCAAATTGTCAGAAACGCCGTTAAAGAAAGCAAGCCCGAAACGCTTTATGATTTATACGGCGGGGCGGGCAGTTTTTCGCTAACTAATGCAGATCTTGTTAAAAAATCTTTTTGTGTTGAGTGCGTGCCAGAGGCTGTTGAAAACGGCCGCCAAAACGCCGCTTTAAACAATATCAAAAATGTTGATTTTATTTGCCAAACTACCGAAGATTTTCTTGCGCAAAATAAAATTGAAAGTAAAAATAGTTTAATCATTTTAGATCCTGCCCGTGCGGGCGTGCACCCAAAAGCATGCGAACTTTTGGCAAGTAGCGGGGTAAAAAACATTTTATATATTTCCTGCAACCCTAAAACACTTGCGGAAAATCTTGCTGTTTTAACTAAAAATTATAAAGTTAAAAAAGTGCAATGTTTTGACTTCTTTCCCAATACAAAACACATAGAAACTTTTGCGGAGTTAGAACTTTTATGACGGCAACGATAGAGCAAATGCTTTCATCTTTAAACGAAAAACAACTTGAAGCCGTTAATTATAACGACGGCCCTTGTTTGATTATTGCCGGCGCCGGCACAGGTAAAACCAAAACTTTAACAACTAAAATCGCTAAATTAATTGCCGATGGTATGAACCCCGCAAGAATTTTGGCCGTAACCTTTACCAATAAAGCCGCGCAAGAAATGCGCCAAAGAATAGACAGCCTTGTCCCCGGCGGAGCAAGAAGCGTGTGGATACATACCTTTCACTCTTTTGCCGTTAGAATTTTAAGGCAACATGCAGAAGTTTTAAAACTAAACCGCGATTTTGTTATTTATGATGAAAGCGAACAAAAAAAGATAGTTTCACTCGTGCTTGAAGAACTTGGCGTAAAAGAAGCAAAAAAGGAAGCGCAGTATTATGTTTCCTGCATTTCGCGCGCAAAAGATGATATGCTAACGCCCGAAGATTTTATGGTCCAAGCAGTCAGCAGTAATATAGATAAAAAAATACAAATTGCAGAAGTTTATAAAAGATACCAAAAAAAGTTAGATACCGCAGGTGCGCTTGATTTCGGCGATCTTTTAATGAAAGTAGTTTTTTTGTTAAAAAATAATCAAGAGATTTGCGAATATTACCAAAACTATTTCCAATATATTTTAGTGGACGAATACCAAGATACTAACGAAACGCAGTATTATTTAACAAAAAAACTTGCCTTAAAACACCGCCATTTGTGCGTCGTGGGCGATCCGGACCAGTCAATTTATTCCTGGCGCGGTGCAAATATCCGCAATATTCTTGAATTTGAAAAAGATTTTAAAGATGCAAAAGTTATCACGCTTGAGCAAAACTACCGCTCCACCCAGGTTATTTTGGACGCAGCAAATAAATTAATTAAGAAAAATAAAAATAGACGCGAAAAGAATTTATTCTCCCAAAAATCAAGCGGAGATCCTATAACAGTTAGAGAACTTGCCAGCGAAGGCGAAGAGGCGCGCTACACCGCCATGCAAATAAATAATCTTGTTGAAGAAGGTAATGCAAGTTTAAATGATATAGCAGTTTTTTATCGCACAAATGCGCAATCGCGCAGTTTTGAAGACACTTTTAGAAGATACCAAATACCTTACCGCCTTATCGGTGCGGTCAAGTTCTATGACAGAAAGGAAATTAAAGATGTCCTAGCATATGCCAAAGTTTTGGTTAATCCTATGGATACGGTTAGTCTTTTGCGCATTATAAATACACCGCGCCGCGCCCTTGGCGAAACAGCGCAACAAGCCCTAATCAATGCGGCAAACGCTGCCGGCACTTCTTTATACACCGCTTTAAAATCAGCAGCGTTTATAGAAAATTTAAAACCTACTGCGCGCCGCGGTGCAAAAGAATTTGTTGATTTAATAGAAGGCCTTACGCTTGAAATGCAAATGTCTAGCCCGAGCGAAATTTTAACAAAAGTCCTAGAATTATCCGGCTATCAAAAAAGTATTGAAGCCGAACTTGAAAAAGACCCCGAAGCAGCATCCCGTATCGGCAACTTAAACGAACTTATCAACGCAGTAAAAGAATATGAAGATAGGTGCCGCCACCAAGAAACGGCGCCCACTTTATCAGGTTATTTGCAGGAAGTTTCCTTAATCAGCGGCGCAGATGAGGGGGGAAATGATACCCAAAACGGTGCAGTTACCTTAATGACCGTTCACCTTGCCAAAGGTTTGGAGTTTCCTATAGTATTTGTAAGCGGGCTTGAAGAAGGCCTTTTCCCACTTTCCGGCAAAGATGATGATGATATGGAAGAAGAACGCAGGCTTTGCTATGTTGCAATGACG
>JAZUQO010000012.1:0-34495 GCA_045605725.1 Elusimicrobiaceae bacterium | reverse complement strand
ATAAATTTTTTTCAGAACTCAAGGAAATATTAGTAAAGAAATTGAAAGAAGAAGAAATACGGCGCAGAGAAGATAAAACGCCGAAGATATTTTTAACATAAAATCAAACCGAGTACAATAACTCGGTAAATAACTGAAAATGTGACTTTCCTATTCTTTGCCAATTTACCATAAAATTGCTAAAATATTTGTATGCCGAGATAGCTCAGCTGGTAGACCAGCCGCTTCGTAAGCGGCAGGTCGTGGGTTCGACCCCCATTCTCGGCTCTTTTTATTGTATGAAAGGCTAAATTATGGAAGATATAGAACAAAAACCTGATTTTTTTAAAAAAATATTAGTTCATTGGCTTGGTCTTTTATGTTCCTTGGTAGCGGTTTGTTTTTGTTTTTATAGTCACGATAGCGCACAAGTCAAAATAACTCTCTTTTATATAGGTTCTTGCGGTGCTTTTATTTTATGGTTAAGTTCCCTAATATATAGAGGAGAAAGCATTTTTACTAAAAAAAATTTATATATATTTTTACCATTAATTGTTTATGCGTTATATGTAGTCTTTTCTTATTTTTTTCATCCCTATCGTCTTGCCCGCATGGATAGTTTCTGCAGAGAAATTTTTTCCTTTTTATTATTTTTGGTAGTTTGTTTTGAATTTAAAGAAGAAGATTTTAAATTGTTTTTAAAATATTTTTTTATAACGGCATGGATTATTTTTATTTATGGTTTATTGCAAGTTTTCAATTTAGATTTTGCCATTTGGAAAAACTTTTTTGGTAAAAGAGTTTTTTCTACTTTGGCAAACCCTAATTTACTTGGCAGTTTTTCTGTTTTTGCCGCTGTAATTATTTTGTTTTCTTACCTGATTAAACCTAGAAAAAGTTTGATAGTTTTGTTCATTTTATCTCTCATAAATTTAATTTTTTCACAAAGCAAAGGGGCTTTTCTTTCATTTGCGGGCAGTGTTTTTTTAGGCACGGTTATGTATATTTATTTTTTTACAGATAAGTATAAGAACATCAGAAATAAAATTATTATCGCAAGTTTATTTATCTGTATTATTGCTGCATTAGGAATAGGTCATTTTAGCGTAAAAAGAATAGACTCTCTTAATTTCAGACTTTCTACGTGGCGTTCCACATTTGATATGATACAAGCAAAGCCTGTTGTCGGGACCGGTATAGGTTCTTTTGAATTTATTTATCCCGCGTATAAAAGGCCGGAAATTTTTTATATAGAGAATTTTCACAATATAGAAAGTCAACATGCGGAAAACTATTATCTTGAACAATGGGCTGTACTCGGGTCTTTAGGTTTTGGTGTATTTTTATGGGTGTTATTTTATATTACCAAACAGGTTTTGTATAAATTAAATATTTTAGTGTATGAAGATCGTAAAAAAGCCTTACTTTTGGCAGGGTTTTTTCTGGCGAGTATTTCTGTTTATTTGCATAATTTAGTCGATGTCAACATTTATTTTGTGTCAACAAGTACATTTTTAATTATTTTTAACGGCTTTATTTTTTATTTGGCATTTGGCCCTTTTGATAAGATAAAAAAGCCAGTCAGTAAGCCTCTAAAAATATCTAATTTCTTTGTTATTTTTACTGCTTTTTTTATAGTAGGTATTTGGTTTTACTTATCAAAAATATTTTGGACGGATTTTTTAATAGAAGGGAATATTTCATTTTCACAGATAATTTATTCTATTTTCTTTTTGCTTATTTCTGTTGCTATTTTATATATTTTTATTTCGGTCATTATAAAAGCAAAAAAAATATTAATTTGTTCTTTGTCGGTTTTGGCAAGTATTTTATTTGCAGTGTTTTATTTCCAATTTATAGGTAATGTTTGTTTTTCAAGGGCAACATCTTTAGCGGAAAAACAGAATTTTGAATCTTTGGGTTTTTATACCAAAACTCTGCATTATAATCCTATGTTTTATATGGCAAGACATTTTAGGGCAGTGATGCTTGCAAGCAGATTTTCTTTAGTAGAGAAAAGAGATCCGCAAAGAGGTGATGGAGACGAAGTAAGTAATGATTTTAAAAGTGCTCTGGAAGACTATAATATAGTTGAAAAATTTTCACCTAATTATGCTCTTTTACATTATAATCGCGGTTCTTTATACTTGAAATATGCAGCCAGCCAAGAACCTGAAAAGAGAGATTTTTACTATTCAAAAGCGGAGCAAGATTTTAAAAGAGCACTTTTGCTTGATCCTGTTTACGATAATATTTATTATCAACTGGCAAATGTAGAACTTTCAAAAGGAAATAACTTAAAGGCGCGCGAGTGGATAGAAAAATATTTAAACGGTCCCAAAGAAGTAAAAAATACTGCGTATTTACAAACACATAAGGATAATCAAAAGGCACAAGATGTCTTTAAACAATTAGGGGGGAATTTATAAAATGGCTAAATTGTTAGATAGTTCAATTAAAATTTGTGTTTTTATTATTGCTTTTGTAAGTCCGTTAATATTTTTTACAGATCTTACGCAAAACCCTTATCAGATTCAGATATTTCTTTCTTCGGTGGGGGCCTTGTTTCTTTTGTTTGTTTTAAGCCTGCAGTTTTTTAAAAAAGGGGAATATTCTTTTCTTTTTTCTAAAACAGATATTGCTTTTTTATCTTTTTTTGCTGTGGCATTAATTTCTCTGGCGATAAATTATTTTATTTCGCCAACTCCCAAAGCACTTTTAAATGAATTTTGGCGCAGAGGTTACATAATAATAAGTGCCATGTTCGGCGGTTATTTTGCTGCTCGTTTGTTTTGTAATACGGAAACTTTTTTAAATTTATCAGAAGAAGAAAACTGCAAAAAAGGAATAATATTTTTTATTTGGGGTATTTTTTGGTTGCCGTTTGCTTATTTTAGAATGGAAGGGCTATTTGATATTTATGGTCTTTTAATGTGGGGCGGTGCATTTTGTTTGGGCATAAAATTTTTAGAAAAAATAAATCTGCACAAAATTTTAGATCTCTTATTAATAACAGGTACTTTGGCCGGTGTTTATGCTATTTGTCAGAATCTTGGGTATGAGTTTTTATTGCCCAAAGGTATCGGCATAGATCAAAATTTCGGATCCAATGCTTTTTCTACTTTCGGTAATCCCAATTTCTTATCCTCTTTTATTGTTTTGGTTTTGCCGGTTGGAATAATTTTTTTATTGCTTGCCAAAAATAAATTTGTGAAAAATTATTACTTTATGGTAAATTTAATTCTTATAATTTCTATTTCTTTAACAGGAGCACGTTCTTCTTATTTGGGATTAATTTTTTCTTTAATGCTTTTATTTTTATACACCTCATTTAGGGAAAAAATATTTGAAAAAAGAAAAACATTTTTTTTATTACTCGGGATTTTGGTTCTTTTGTTTTTTATTTGGCCGAGCCACAGAGATAGCGAATATAAAAGAGAGGATACAAAATTAATTACTCAAAGTTTTTTATCTAAGTCACAAAATTTAACTTTGGCTGCACCAAAAGAAGCATTAAGAAGATCTTATCATCAAAGACTTATGGCTTGGACTTGCGGTTTTGAAAATTTTGCAAAGAATCCGGTTCTGGGTACCGGGTGGGGATCATGGCAATTAAATTATGCTTCTTGCCAAGGTAGATTATTAAAAAAATATCCCGCTCTAAAAAAATTAAAAGTACAATCAAATTCTGCTCATAATATTTTTGTTGAAACACTTGCCCAAAGCGGACTTTTGGGATTATTTACTTTTTGTGTTTTTCTGTTTTTTACTTTTTGGAGTTTTAAAAAATATTCTCTTAAAGAAAAAAATATCAAGAATAAATTATTTTTTCTGGGAATTTTTGCTGCAATGGCAGGTTTTCTTGTCGATAATATTTTGAATATAACTTTTCAGATACAAGTGGTTGCGCTCATCTTCTATTTTTACATGGGGGTATTGGTTTCTTTAACTTCAGAAAAAAGAAAAGTTAACGTAAATATAGTTAAGATTTTTTTGATTTTATTTGCTTTGTTATTTGTAATTTGTGCCTTCAAACAGGGAGGGGGATTTTTATCTTCTTATTATAGTTTTAGGGGTTATAAGGAAATTAAAAATAATAATTTAATAGATGCTAAAAAAACATTTGAAAAAGCGATATCTCTTTCTGATGGTTCAGTAGATACTTATTTTGCTTACTTCAGAGATTTAGATTTGTTAAAAGATACGGAAGGCAAATATAATCTCTTGCATCAAATATTAACTTACTATCCGTTCTACTACGAATTTTATAATATAAAGGCTTCTTTAGAGGCAAATGCAGGCAATTTTCAGCAAGCCTTTGCAGATTTAAAAACAGGTTTGGATTTGCATCCCCGTTATGAACCGATGTTTAAGATACTTTTAGGCCTTTTGGTTAATTTTAAGGAATTGAGAACTTTGCAAAATGCCGCTTTTGTAGAAAGTTTAGATTTACCTATGTCATATAGGAATGCTTACAATGTTGTTTTGGCCCAAACTTACGGCGAGAATAATTTGCCGCAAAAAGCACGTTCAATACTTTTAGAGGAATTATCAAGAAACAAATATGATAAACGCATCCAAGAAAATCTTTTACAACTTAACAAAGATTTAGGTATTAAAGAAGATGCTATTTTAACAAGAGCATTGTTGTTAAGCGATTTAAGAAAAAAAATTATGCAGTCCGATAAATCCAATCCGGCATTACTTAATGAACTAAAAGATGTGTCTAAAGAAGAGGATTTGGAAGGCAATATGCTTTTGGCGCAGTATTATTTTAAACAAAAAGATTATCAAAAGTGCCGGGAAGTTTTAACAAATATTTATCAAAAATATTCTGACTTTTTGCCGCTTAATTTTGCTTTTGCATCGCTTGAAGAAGTAACCGGAAATAAAAAAGAAGCAAAAAAATATTTGCTTAATATCCTTGCTCAAGACGAAAATAACGACTTGGCTTTAAAGCGTTTACAGAACATAAATTAAAAAGGGGCTTTACAAATACTTATAAAATAATATAATAGTAATATATGGTATAATTTTTGTAGTAACTTTTTGTAACGAGGGCTTATGATGAACAATAAAAATAAGTTGATAAAATCTTTATCGGTTTTTTGCGTGCTTTGCAGTTTCGTAGCGGTTGCTTTCGGGGCTAAAGCACTTACTGCTCAAGAGAAACTAGAAAAGGGGCAAAGCCTTTATGAGGCAGGTGATTATGATAAGGCTATGGATAATTTTTTAGATGTTTTTGTTGAAGGTAACATCGAACAAATTAACATAGCAAATGAGTACGTCAACATGATTCACTTTAAAAGAGGCGGAGTAAGCACTCCTATACGCGTTACTTACGATGAAGAACTTGAGGCCCAAAAAGAGGCTTATAAACAAGAAGCCAAAGATATTCAAGAAGAAATGGCAAAAGATTATGAAAAAAGTAAAGACTATATCATAGATTCCGCAAATGCCGCCCAAAATGATGTGCAGGCTAGAGTCGAAGCAGAACAGCAAAAAGCCTTGGCTTTAAAAGAACAAGAAGAAGCAAAACTTTCACAAGCGCAGGCAAAATTAGAAGAAGAACAACAGCAAGCCTTAACGTTGAAAGAGCAAGAAGAAGCCAGAATTTTAGCGGAACAAGAAAAGTTAAAACAAGAACTTCAAGAAGCCCAAGCCGAAATTGACAAAGAATTGTCCGCAATGCAAAATAGTTTAGTTGTGGTTGTTCCCGAAGAAGAAAATGCAGAAGAATATTCTTTTGTCGAAGGATCTTCGGAAGAATTACAACCTGATGAAGTTATCGTATCCGATGAAACTCAATATACTGTTGCTCAAAGAGATCAAAAAATCGACCAAAATGTCGAAGAAATGCAAAAAACACTTATTGATAGGCTAAATAAACAGGAAGGCGTAAATGTTTACATGCGCAATGGTAAAGTTGATGCAATTGATATTGATTCTGATGTCATTTTCTTGGACGATAAAATTACATTCAGTTCCCACGGAAAGGAAGTTTTGGAAGATGTTTACGCTTTGATGCTTCTTTCCAAAGATCCTGTTTTTGTTTTACTTCCGCCGGGTTCTTACACAGATGAAGTTGCTTTGCAAGGTATGCGCCAGGCTGTTGCTTTGAATTCCTACTTAATTAATATGGGCCTTTCCTCCTCCAAATTAAACTTTAACATGGGGTTACTTAATGAACAACCACCTGCTAAATTCAGCAATTTAGAAGGGATATCAATAGTTTTTGATTATGATAAGAAACCATCCTTATATAATAAGGTCAGTGATAAAAATTCCTATCCTATCTTAAGTTTGGGTATGTATCCGGAAAAAATAAATACAACTTTAGGCGAGATGATGGTAATTGATTACTCAGTTATAGAAACAGCCTATCCGATAGCAGATTGGAAATTACAAATAATTCAACATGCTTCAGATGGGAAATATTATATCGTTCGCCAGGTATCCGGTAAAGATTCCGTTTATGACCAGATTTATTGGAACGGTAAAAAACAATTTTTTGGCGCTGCTTTACCCGATGGCAAATACACTTTGATGTTAAGAGCAAAGGATAATAAAGGTAAAGAGAAAATTGTGCGTCGTAAAGTGGAACTTGTTTCTGTAAAAGAAAAAGTTCAAGAAACAAAAACAAGTAAGACGGCAAAAACGTCTAAGACAGTTAAACAGGCGGCTTTGGATTATTCAACACCTCGTTTATGGAAAAAACCGGCAAAAGTTTTGAAAAAACAGAATGCTGTTCATCAAGAAACGATTGATATTTCCGAAACTGTGAGTGTTGAAAACAGTTCAAGTGTGAATCAAGTGAATCAGACAACAACCACTACTACCACTACGGTTACTACTCAAACGACACAAAGTGGGGTTGTCAATCCGTCTGCAAGCCCTGATCAAAATGCAGGGGCGTATGATTCTTCTTTAGAGGATCTCTTGTAATATAGGATAATAAGAGTATAATTTACATATGGGTTTTGATTTTAAAAAGTCTTTAGAAAATCTTTTAGGTATTAGAAGATCAGAAGTAAAAAACTGTATAGGTATATATATTTCCTTAACGGATATATATGTGGCTCAGATTTTGGAAAAATCCGGCGGAATAGAGGTCGATTCTCTTGTGAAATTGGCCCTTAAAGATATACGTTCCGATCTTTTGCGCCCGGCGGAGTTAAATGAAGGTTTTTTTGCTTCACCAAAACATTGGCTTGAACCGATAAAAAAAATAATCGAGAGCAGGGAGTGGGTTTCCAAAGATGTTGTTATTTCTTTGGCACCTAACTTCAGCGTTCATCGCCACTTCGTAATGCCTGATACTCCCAGACGTTTTTGGAAGAGTGCCGTTCCTTTACAGGCAAGAAAATATATCCATTATCCTTTTGAAAGGGCTGTTTATGATTTTAGCGTAAGGCCGTTTAATGCCGAACTAACAAAAAGTAAACAATTGGAAGTAGTATTTTCTTTAACTTCTAAGATTATAGTCGGGACATTGAAAACAGGTATGGAGGAAATAGGTTTAAATTTAGTTGCCGTTGAAACAGCACCTCTTTCCATTTTCAGACTTTTTAACCAAACTGATAAAGAAGCACAGAAAAATGTCGGCCAAGTTTATGCCCATTTTTCTTCGTACGATGGCAAATTTTTGTTCTCAATAGACAATACACCTGTTTTAATGAGAGAGGTGGAACTTAATCCTTCTATGGGAACGAGAAATCGCTTGGAAGTTAATAATTGTATTGATTTTATTTCCAAACAAATAGAGAAAAATGTTTTTGAAGACATTGTGGTTATATCTCAGCCTGATCAGATGGATTGGACTCCGCTTTTAGAAATGGAAACAAAGAAAAATGTCCGAAAGTGGAATATCGAGGATATTTTTGGTTTTAAAGTCAGCGGTTTTGCAGAAATTGCTGCTATAGGGGCATGTTTAAAGTATATAAATCAGAATATTGTTGATATAAATCTTATCAGTAAACACACTTCTTCGGAAGAAGAAATTAAGGGAACTTTTTCTGTTTGGAAAGTGTCTATTTTGATAATTGCCTTGTTATTGTTCTGGTTGCTGATTGTTCAGTTTAATTCTATACGTATGGCGCGTAATTTCCAAAATACGAATATAGCCAGAGTAAACAGCGGTATTGATGAATTTAAGGATTTATCCGCAAAACAGATAAAAGACAGAGTTGCCGCTATGAAAGAAAACAGCAATGATTTGGCTGATTTGATTGTTCAGCCTAAATATACCGTCAAATTATCTGCTTTGCCGGATTTGATGCCGGATGAAATGTATTTTACAAGTCTTCAAATTAACTATCCTATGGCCAGTAAATCGGGAAAAGTTAAAGATAATATGTCAATTGCCGGTGTTGTTCACTCGTTAGAGGGGAATAAGGTCGAATATGATGAAGCAGCCAAATTTAATACTAAAATGGATACTTCTTCGGCCATGGCGGATTTGTGTAAAAACAGTATAAAATGGTCATATCCTCCTAATGACAAAAGCACGGTATTAGGAACGGTTTTCTCCATGACATGTAAAAAGGAATAGAATTTATGAAATTTTTAGATACATTGAAAGAAGATATAAAAAATTTGCAAATTCTTTTTGAAGAAAGGGATTTTAAACCTTTTCTTAGACCCATTATTGTGATACTTGGTGTTTTCCTTGTTGTGCAATTTTTTAACAATAATGCTAAGGAAAAGGTTAATACTATTAAAAAGAGAATTGAGGCCCAGCAAGCAGAAGCCGAAAACGAAAGGGATTATAAGGATGGTAAAGTAAGATACCAAAATTTACTTGCCCAATTGCCACCTGCAGATAGAAAAAATGAATGGATTCTTTTGCAGGTAGAAGCCATAGCAAATAAGTTGAACATAAAGGACAGCATTAAATACAGCAAAGGGGCAAATTTAAATTATGGTATAATGGAGATTTCCACGGCAGTAATAACGGGCGAGTTAACTTACAGCCAAGTGGGACGTTTGGTAGAAAGTATAGAAAATAATCCTCAATTTTTAAGAATCAATAAATTGAGTCTTGACAGAAAGGGTTCTTCACTCGGTAAAATTACTATAAGAATAGAAATATATACCGCATTTTTAGAAGAACATAAAATGGTTGAGACCTTATCCGGGAGGAAAAAATGAGAAATATAATTTTTCTAATAGTACTTAGTTCTTTCATTTTTAGTCCTGTTTTGGGTTTTGCACAAATTGAAGTTTCCGCCAAATCGGAAGAAAATAAGGCAGAGTCTAAAAAAGATAAGAAAAACGAGGTGAGAGTGCAGTTCTCACCTAAAAATAAAAGAGATCCCTTCTTATCCAGAGATGAAGTCGCAAACATAGAAAAAGCGCGCAGGGCGGAAATTGAAAGAATCGCAAGAGAAAAGAAAGCAAAAGAAGATGCTTTGATTGCTGCAAGAAAAGCAGAAGAGGATCAAATCGCCAGAGAGGCTTATTTGAAAGCCAATCCGCATCTTGCCATTGTAGGTAAAATTAAAATACAAGGTATGATGGGTGATGAAGTTCAAATAAATAATGACTTTAAAGGCGTTGGTAATAAAGTCGCAGGTGCCACGATAACAAAAATTACGGGCACAAGAATATTTTTTAAGTATAAAGGAAAAGATTTTTCTTTGCCTATACCTAAACAAAAAGATTAAAAACGTTTTGCAGTATTTAGTAAAAAGAATTGAGAAGTAAAAAATTAAGGAGGAAGTAATGAATAAGAAAATAGTTCTGTTGATGGCTTATGTGTTTGTTATCGGGCAGGTTTTTGCACCTGTTGCAGCAAATGCTCAAACAAATACATCATCAGCAAAAGTGGTTGTATCTGACGATTTGCAGGCTCAAAGAGCAGGCAAATCAAGCCAAGAAACATCTTTATATCAAGGGGCAGATGAAAATGAGGCCTTAAACAAAAGAGTTTCAGTAAATATTAATAATATGCCTATAGGCACATTCTTGTCTAGCATCGCCAGACAAAGCAAAATTAACTTTATTATGGATAACGAAAAATATGCGGAAAAGAAAGTTACCGCTTCTCTTAAAGATGTGACGGCAAAAGAAGCCCTCGATACTCTTTTAAGAGTTCAAGGTTTAACTTATCAACGCATTGGTAAAAGTGATAACTATGTTATTACTCAAAGATCCGATGAATCACCGGACCTCATAACAAAAGTTTTTACTTTAAACTATGTTTCTTTGCAACCGCAATCAACGATGGCTCAAAATTTAAAGACTATTATGCCTGCTGATTCTACGTCTACTGCTTTAGGCAGTGGTTCCAGCGGTCTTTCTTCTGTTAATGTTTTTGATTCATCTTCCTCTAGCATCGGTGGCCCTGGCTTTACTTTAGGTTCAGGTGGCGGCTTTTCCAGCGGAAGTTCAGGTTCTAACGACGGTTCTGCCATTTTGGATGTTATCAAAAGTGTTCTTTCTCCCAAAGGTAGAATAGCAGTTGATGCAAGAACAAATAAATTAATTGTTTCCGACGTTCCGGAAGTTTTCCCTCAAATCGAAGCAATTTTAGCAGAACTTGATGTTAAAGCCCCGCAAATTTTAATTGAAGCACAAATTGTTGAAGTTTCAAAATCAAGCGGTTTTGACGTAGGATTCAATTGGAATATTGAAGGTTCCTTTAACGCAGGTAAAACTGATGTCCCTTGGACATGGTTCAAAAAAGATTCTTCAGGTAATATCTTAAAATGGTTCGGTGCTAAAGGTGATGGCGGTACCGGATCTGGCTGGAATCTTGACTTTGAAAGTTTATCAGTTGTTTTCAAGGCTTTAATGACTAACGGTGAAGCAAGAAGTTTGGGTAAACCGAAAGTTATCACAATGAACAACAGCCCCGCAGTTATTACATCTTCAAGAGAAGCAGCCGTAAGTAACGTTACCAAAAACACAAATAGCGGTTCCGATACAAGTTACAGCGGTGTTGAAAGAAAGACAGTCGGTCTTAAATTAACTGTTACACCTCAAGTTAACAAAGAAGGTTACGTAACTTTAACCGTTGCCCCTTCTTATTCTGACCTTGTTCCATCAGAATCTCTTGCTAAAGACCAAGAATCTTATGATACTGTTACCCGCGCAGTTGCAACTTTAGTCAGAGTTAAAAGCGGTCAAACAGTTGTACTTGGCGGATTATTACAATCAAGCGAAAAAGAAACCGTTACAAAAGTTCCTGTACTCGGTCAAATACCGGTGCTTGGTTGGTTATTTACCAGTAAGCAAAAAACTAAAACAACAACAGATCTTGTTATTTTCTTAACACCTACGGTGCTTTCTGAATAACAAAATTTTAGTATAGGGGACATAGAAGGTAATCAATATGCCAAAAAGACTTGTAGATATATTAATTGAACAGGGCAAACTTACAGATGAAAATTTGCATAAGGCGGAACTTCATTCCAGACAAAATGATACTGCCTTGACAGATTCTTTACTGGCTTTAGGATTTATTAAAGAGGAAGATTTGGCTATGGCCACTTCCAAACAATTATCCGTGCCCTATGCAAGTTGGGAAAATGGTATCTTAAATTCTGAAAAGGATCAAAATTTAAGTGATATTATTGATGAAAAATTTGCCAGAGAGAATTTAGTCTTGCCATTGTTTATGGAAGAAGACTCAATTGCCGTGGCAATGATAGAACCTTCTAATGTTCTCTTACTTGACAATTTAAAAATGATGACAGGGCTTGAAATACAGCCCTTCATCGCATCCAAATCGCAACTGCTTGCTGCTCTTGATAGATTTTATTCTAAAAAAGACCAACTTTCTGACGTTGTTTCGGAAAAAGTCAGTGAAATTAATGATGCGGAAGAAAGTGATGCCGCTTTGGATAAAATCGGTTCAGCGGGAGATAAACTTGATTTGGATAAGGAAACGCTTGTCGGCGGTGCCGGTAGCCATTATGTGCGTATGGTTAACGCTATTTTGCGTCAGGCAATGTCGGAAAGGGTTTCAGATATTCACTTGGAACTGTTTGATGAAAAGGTATCTCTTCGTTTCAGAATCGACGGTTCTTTGTATGAAAGAACACCACCACCGAGGGAAGCCGTTTCGGCAATTATTTCCCGTATTAAAATTCTTTCAAGACTTGATATCGCGGAAAAACGTCTACCGCAAGACGGTAGTTTTGCTGTAAAATTCCATAATAGAACCATCGAACTCCGTGTGTCAGTGTGTCCTACGGTGTTTGGTGAAAAACTCGTTCTTCGTATTTTGGATAAAGGAACCGGCGATTTGAACATCGATAAACTCGGTTTTGAACCAAGGCAGAAAAGGGACTTCTTAGAGGCCTGCGCTATGCCTCACGGTCTTATTTTCTTAACCGGTCCTACAGGTTCCGGTAAAACTACAACCTTAAATGCTGTCTTGACAACAATTAAAACACCGGAGTTAAACTACATGACGCTTGAAGACCCGGTGGAATACAAACTTGCAGGTATCAGCCAAGTTCAGGTTAAACCTCAAATCGGGCTGACTTTTGCGGCCGGGTTAAGATCTTTCTTACGTCAAGACCCTGATGTTATTCTGGTCGGTGAAGTCCGCGACTCGGAAACCGCAGAAAGTTGTTTAAAAGCCGCTATGACAGGTCACTTGGTGTTGTCTACTTTGCACACCAACGAGGCTATCGGTGCAATTCCCCGTATGATTGATATGGGGGTAGAACCTTTCTTACTTGCAAGTTCTTTAGCATTAGTTGCTGCCCAGCGTCTTGTTCGTGTTTTGTGCCCTTATTGCAAAACACCATATATACCCAGTAAGGAAGAACTTGAACTTATTTATAAGGAATCTATGCTGCCTGAAAGTGATAGACAATCTTGGACATTTTTTAAACCGGTCGGTTGTTCTAAATGTAGCGACATCGGCTATCAAGGCAGAAAAGCAATTTACGAAGTTTTTAAAATTAATGATGCAACAAGAAACACCATTTATAAAACAAAAGATTTGATTGAACTTAGAAAAGCGGCTACTTCCGGCGGTGCTTGGAACTTAAGAGCAAGCGCATGGCGTAAAGCCGTGAGAGGTATTACCTCTATAGAAGAAGTTATGGCTGTAACAATGTCAGAGGAATAGAAATATGCCAAAATTTACATATACTATAAGGGATTTGGAAGGAAATATTAAAAGGGGTTCTCTTGAGGCTCCCACCAGAAATCAGGCGATAGAATATTTGCAATCGCAAGGGAAGATGGTTGTTGATGTTTCTTCTCCTATAGCAGAAAAGGGTTTGGGCGGTTTATTTCATACTAAAGTTGCTATAGGTAATGTTAAACCGGCAGGTCACGTTTTGGCCTTCTTTGCGGAACAGTTATCAACCTTAATTGCAGGTGGTGTTCCCCTTGTCCGTGCTATCAAATTGCTCGGTGATTTCTCTTCCGATAAATATTTAGGTCCTGTTTTGGTGGCTGTTGCACGTGAAGTTGCTTCAGGTAATACCTTAAGTGATTCTTTGGCAAAATTTCCTAAAATTTTCGATCACACTTGGGTTTCTATGGTGCAAGCCGGTGAAGTCGGTGGACAACTTGCCGATTCTTTATTGCAGATTGCTATCTATATAAAAACAAGTGAGGCCCTTAAAAGTAAAATTATTACGGCTATTACCTATCCGGCGGTTTTGTTTGTAATGGCTATAGGTGTTTTAATATATTTCGTGGTCGGAATTGTTCCTACATTTGCTCAAATCTTTGAAGATTTTAAGATTGATTTGCCGCCGCTTACCTTGGCAATTGTCGCAATAGCCAAAGGGATAAGAGAACATATTATTTTAATTTTGCTCGGGATTTTCTTTTTAGTTATATCCTTTGTCCTATGGATAAGAACTCCCACGGGCAAAAGAATGTGGCACAAATTCCATTTGACTGTTCCTATATTCGGTAATTTTATTTCAAACATTTATTTTGAAAGAATATTGTCCTCAATGTCAACGCTTTTAACAAGCGGTGTCAGTATTATTAACGTTTTATCTGTTATGGAAGAATCTTTTGCAGGTAACGTTTTAATACAAAATGCTTTGATTGTTGCCAAAAAAGATGTTGCAAGCGGTAAAAGTACTTCTGAAGGTTTTAGACATTCCGGAATGTTCCCCGGCCTTATGACAGAAATGATGATGATGGGTGAAGAATCTGGCCGTTTACCTCATATTTTACAGACTTTATCAAAGTTCTATACAGAACAAATTAACCAATTTATTGCCCGTTTTTCTGCATTGATAGACCCTATTTTGATTGTAGGTATAGGTGCTATTATTGCTGTGTTGGTCTTATCAATATTCTTGCCGATATTTAAGATGTCTGAAATCGGCAGTAATATGTAAGGAGATGGTTGTTTATGAACAAAAAAGGTTTTACCTTAATGGAGATATTGGTAGTTGTCTTAATTGTTATCATACTAGTTTCTATGTTCTCTTTGACTTATAAAAGGACAGCAGTTATTAAAACTAACGAAAAAGCAAGGGCTATGCTAGTGGAATTAGCCAATGCCGCCAAGTTATATAATGAAATAAATCCTAATACAAAGATATCCGGCGGTTTTGGTGATAATCCTTCTTCTTCTGATTGCCCATATTGTAAAAATCCTTGTGTTTTGTTTAGAGGTGCAGAAGGTGAAGATGAGGCTACCATGTTTTCTTATTCTTTAAATCCGATTGAATGGGGCCTTAGCAATGCAAATGCTTGCGGTTCTCATATAACTTTTCAGGGTTATAAATTCTTTATATGCAATCCTTACTATGATTCTACCCATACGCAGCAACCTAGTGGGGCTTTAGGGAAATGTGTTGAAAATAATACTAAACGTTTTGCCGTAATGATAAGTCCTGCTAATATTTCTTCCAGCAAATATAGCGGTAAACAAGCCTGGATAACGGAAGATTATATATTAGAAAATAACTATGAATAAGGAGTTTTATTATGAATAAAAAAGGTTTTACATTAATGGAACTAATGGTAGTTGTTTTAATAATTGCAATATTAACGGCTATTGCTATTCCTCTTTATCAAAATGCGGTCGATTCCCAAAACAATGCAAGAGCAAAAGCAATTTTAGAGACAATAAACGGCGGTTTGGAACGTTTTCACAGAGAGTATCCCAATATTACTATTGCCAGATATCCAGATGACAATGGCCGTCCGATAACGGTCTCTACTCCTACGACAGATGTCCACTGTACTTACAATGGTCAGATAGTGGGTTCTTCGGCAGTTGCGGGCATTCAAATTACTTTGCCAGATTTTGTAGAGCAGTTGATTGTGTGCGGTTATATCCCTAGATATAATTATGGTACAAATGTTAAACAGGAAAATGATTTATCATTAGATTATAGGTTTATATTACAAGATCCTGATGCTCCCGCTGTTGAGGGTTTCCATGGCTTTGTGTATATGGAGCCAAAACCGGATGGAAACAATCAGGTTAAAATAGGTGCCAAATATTGCAGGCCTAGTGAGGGTCTTTGTACTTATAAAGCATGGATAAATAGTTTTGGCAGGGCAATAGATATATATACACCCAATCCTAATGTACAGTAGGAGAAGAAAATATGAAAAATAATAAAGGGTTTAGTTTAGTAGAAATTATGACAGTTGTAATCATTTTGGGTATTTTAGCCTCTCTTTCAATACCTTTTGTGATGGGATATGTAAGAGATGCCAAAAATGATAGAGCAAAGAGTGTGTTATATATAATTGCACAAGGTTTTAAGAATTTTAAAAATGATTTTTCACATTTTACTCTTAACACAGACGCTGCTATTACGCAACAGTCATTAAATAGTAATTCAAATACAGATTCTTGCCGAGATGCATTGGATGCAATAAATAATAATCAGGTCGACTATACTTTTTTGATAAGATGTTCCTTTATACCTAATTTAGATTATTCCAAATTGCCGTATAATTTTTATTTGGGTAATAGTTCCAGTTGTGCTAGTGCTTGCGGACAGTTGCCGGCAGGTAATTTGGCTTGTATGGTAGGAACTGAAAATGATGGAGATTATTGTGACGATTATTGCGCGTCTATAGACGGAGATAATAATTTACAAGAGGTTAGAGGTTGCAACTAAAAATCCCTAAGGCAGGGTTTATATTTCTAAGTAAAAGAAGGTGTTTATATGAAGAAAAGGATAAATGAAAAAGGTTTTACTTTAGCAGAAGCACTTGTTGCTATGCTTTTAGTTGCTATTATGGCAGCGGGTGTAATAGTGGCATTGATGTCCACAAAGAGAGCAATAGTCGCTCCTACCAATAGAGAAGAAATGCTTTTCGCAATAGAAGAAGTTTCCTCTATTTTACAGAGTCTTAGTGCAACGGATGCTCCTATTTGTCCTGCAGAAGACACGTTTTATACGGCTTTAGAAGAAACACCAAACTGCGGACAGTCTTCTACTCAAAATTGTCATGATGTTTCTTGTAAGGCACCTAATTCTTGTAAAGGCGCTAATGATTTCTTTGTTTACTCTGTAGTAGATCCTGCTGAAGAAACACAAGAAAACACTCAAGATCAAAAATACATTTCCTTTATGATTAGTTGCGAGGGACAAACAATATGAGAAACGAAAAAGGTTTTACTTTAATGGAATTAATGGCCGCTATATTTATAGGCGGCATGGTAACGGCTGCCCTTATTTTGATATGGAAAACCGCTTCTATTCAAACAAGCCAAGGGCAGAGACAAACTATTATAAGAAATCAAATTTCCAGTTTCCAAAGGCAACTGTATAAGGATTTTTACAGTTCCGATATTATTGTATCTCCTAACTTCGGTTGCTGCGATCCCAATGTTTCTGTTTCAATTTTATTATCTGGTATCAAAAAGGCTAAAAGAATAGATGCTTTACATTATGAACCCTTTGCCCAAACAGGGAATGTTTTGGAGGGGCCGACGAAGGTTTATCTCTATTGTTACAATGAAGATGAACTAACAATTCGCAGGTATGAGCAAACCATTGGTCTAGATACGGATAATCCGCAACCTTCCTTGTATATTAACGATGATACTGGCTTTACGGAGAATTTTTTAAATGCTTGTCAGACCGGAACCGTAGTCTTAAGAAATTTCTATTTAGACAATGTGGAAAGAACAGAGACAGGGAAATATTCTTTACAGGGAAAAGTAGTCAGAACTTTTGCTGATTTAGCAAACACAACGCCTATAGTTGTATCAGTCAATGAAACCTTGTTAGAGACAGGAGGAATATAATAATGAAAAAATTAAATTTCAAAGGTTCAGCCTTACTTCAGGTTCTTGTTTTAAGTGCATTAATTTCTACTATTGTTGTTGTGTTATTAAAATTTGCTATTACAAGGACGTCTAATACCATCCAAACAAAGCATATTGTGGGTGCCAAGATTGCTATGCAATCTTGTATGTCCTTATTAAATGAGGAAGAATTATCTAGAATGAATAATGGCCTTTCTTCTTATTTTGAAGAAAATGAAACATTCCCCTGTTCGATTGATAATTATTCCGTTAATATTAAACGCGGGGTTTCAGGTCAAGACTTCTCTCACAACCAGGGCATTGTAAGGCCTCTTGAGTTCACTATAACCTTCTTCCAACCGGGAGCTGGCGGCGAAGATGAAGAAGAAGACTCTACACAAGTTCAGATTGCCGATCAAAACCAGGTTATTTAATTTATAAATGAAGAAAGGGGGGATAATAGTGTTTATCCCCCTTTTTTATTTAAGGGGGAAAGTAAGTTATGAAAAAATTTTTTTGTTTTCTTGCTGTTTTAATTACAACATTATCTTTTGCTCAAAATATTAAAGAACAGACGAATTTAGTAAACAAAATAGAGAAAGTCCAAAACGAAGAAAAAACCATTATAAAACAGGCTACTGAAAGTAAAGAAGAAGATTATACCTCTACGCACAATGCTTCTTCCGGGTTAGTTTTACCTTTAAAACAAAATCAGCCAATTATTAAAGAGCAAAATCCAAAAGTAGAGCCTAAAAACACAGATTCTTCAGCGACTGAAACAAAGCAGGAACCTAAAGAAGAAGCAAAAATAAATAAACAAGATAAAGCCCCCAAAAGTGTTGATTGGATAAATCTTTCAAAAGGTAAATTAAATGTAAAAATGCAAAGACGCAAGCAAGGCATACCCACGCCCAATCTTTCAATGAAGTTTAATAATGTGTATCAGTCTTTATTTAGAAATATTCCTTGGCTTATGGGCGGTAGTGCAAATGTATATGTTTATCAAAACAGACAGAATTTCCTTGAGCATGAATCAGTGGCAAGTGATTGGAGCGGAGCATTTTTTTCACCGGAAAATAACAGAATTGTTATGTATGATGAACCTGATAATGTAGATAAAATGTTAAGCCAATTTGAACATGAGTTAACCCATCTTTTTGTTGAAAATTATTTTTGTCCGCCCGGTTCAAATAAACCCGAACCTCCTATTTGGTTAAACGAAGGTCTTGCCGTCAATATGGAGGACATAACAAATAAAGCAAGCGGTGGCGTATGGGCAAGGGATTTGATTGTAGTTAATTTATTGCCATCTTCGAAAACTCCTATAAAAGATTTGAGAGAGCCAAGACCTATTACCAATGTTACTATCAGATTTCTTAAATTTAGCGATTTTGTCCAAAAAGATTCCTATGACAGAGCGGTGGCAAACGGTAAAGTGGAAGATTGGTATATGCAGGCTTATGCCATGGTTCGTTTCTTGTTTAAACCTTACAATAACCAATACCCGGAAAAGCGTATTCAATTTGAGCAATTTACAAAACTTTTAAATACTTATCAATACAAAAAAAATGCTAAAGGGCAAATCGTTAAGGATGAAGATGGTCGTAAAATCAAAATAAGAACACCCTTACAAGAGGCTCTCAAACAAGCCTATGGCTATAATAATATTGATGAATTTGAATTAAAATTTTGGCAATGGCTTTATCAGTATCAAACAGATCAAAGAGCAAAATTTAACAATTAAAACTTTTTAATCAAACAATTAATAAAAATACTTGAAAAAATAGCAAACATCTATTATACTATTAGTAAAGTTATATGATTGGAGACAATATTATGAAAATAAATAAAAAGGGTTTCACTTTAGTTGAAGTGTTAGTAGTGGTTTTAATTATAGGTATACTTGCAGCGATTGCTGTGCCAAGTTATAATTTTACTGTTGAAAAAACACGCGCCCAACAAGGGATAATATCTCTGATACAAATAGCAAAAGCGCAATATACTTATAATGCCAAAAAAGGTAATTATTCTGATAATATGCTTAATTTATCTTTAGATATGAAAGATTCTGACGGTAGTGATGCAACAGGCGCGGAATTTGCCGATAAATTTTTTGACTATAAAATTTTTGGAGAAAACAAGAAAGCTTCTGTTGCCAAAAGAAATAATGGCGAATATGAACTTTCTGTAGATTATAGCACAGGGCAAGTTTTTTGCCGTCCAATAGAACATAAAGTTTGCAGAGATTTGAATCTTGATGAAGGTAGAATTTTTGAACCTGTATGGGCACCTTGTGCTGGACAAATAGATATCTTATGGCAAAGCAATTTTGGTGTTAGTGATAATAAAGAACAGCTTGCTTCTTCTTGTGAAGTTCGTGTAGATGATGATAATAATAGAGTAGATTTTAATTTTTGTTTTTCTCAAGGGACAAAAATAGATATGTACATCATTGGAAAATTTAACAGTAGCCAGAGTTCTTATCCAAATAATGGGGATTGTTTTACAGGATTTTTTACAAATGGAAATACTCTGGCATATTATGATGGAAGTAGTGGCCGTCCTGTAGTTTTAAAAAAGGAAGAGGCAGGAATGACCTCTGTTGTTTGTTCATCTTATGATAGAGAAAATAAAGTTTGTAATAATGCTACATTTCAATATCTAGATAGTCAATTTGGTTATCAACGTGCTAAAGCGTATTGCACGGAATTTGATTCGGAAGGGTTATGTACAAACTTAGAATGTGTTAATGGGGATTGCAGTATATTTAATACACCTATTGTTTTCCAAGAATTTTAGTGAAAAATATTTATATAATAAAAGCCCCTCATTTTTTACGAGGGGTTTTTTATAATTAATATTCCGTCTTTTCCGTGTTTTTGGCCCACTCTTCAAAGGGGTCATTATCAGTGGGCAAATTAACTTTTGTGGTTTTTATTTTGCGTTTATTTTTGGGTAAAGCAATTTCTTTATAGATAAAAGAATCGTCAAAACCGGCTTTTGCGGCAAGTTTTTTATCGGCGGCATAATAAATGGCTTTTGGCCTTGCCCAATAAATTGCGCCAAGGCACATAGGGCAAGGTTCTGCGCTTGCATAAATTATGCAATCTTTTAATTCAAAATTTTTAAGTTTTTTACAGGCCGCTCTTATTGCGTTAACTTCGGCATGGGCGGTGGGGTCTTGGTTTGGCACAACACTATTGTGTGCTTTTGCAATAACTTTGCCGTTTTTAACAATTACCGCACCAAAAGGCCCGCCTTTTCCGCTTTTTGCACTTTTTTTGGCAAGGTTAATTGCCATAGTCAAAAATTTTTCGTGTTGATTCATATATCCCCCTTAGTCTATTCTAAAATGCGTTCCGCAACTTTCTTTATGTTTTAAGGCGGCGTAAGTTACCAAAAGGGCAACTTGGGTGCCGTTTCTTAAATTAAGCAAATCGGGCGTAATTTTATAATCTTTATAAAAAATATCAATTTCGTTTTTGAGATGTCTTAAAATCTTTTCTGCTCTGTCAAGGCGGCTTTTACTGCGCACAAGGCCGACATAATTCCACATAGTATTTTTAAGGGTTAAAATATCCTGTAAAATAAGGTTTTCATCCGGTGTTTGTTTGGGGCTTTGCCACTCTTTTGGACTAGGTATATAAAAATCTTTTTTCTTAATTTCTTTTATATCTTCTTTTGCGCAAATTAAAGCGCTTGCGCAAGCCTCTAAAAGTGAAGTGCTGGCAAGGCGGTTTGCCCCGTGAAAGCCGTTACAAGCGCACTCGCCAATGGCGTTTAAGTTAAAAATATTTGTGCGGGCTTTTGAGTCCGTCCAAATACCGCCGCAAAAATAGTGCATAGCCGGCACAACGGGTATTGGTTCTTTTGTAATATCTACGCCTGCTTCAAGGCAAGTTTTATAAATATGCGGAAAACGTTTTTTTATAAAATCACCCGTCATAGAAGATAAATCTAAATAAACACAGTCCGAACCAGTTTTTAGGCGTTCTTCTTCAATGGCGCGCGCCACAATATCCCTTGGCGCAAGATCTTTTAAAGGATGGTATTTTGCCATAAAAGGCTCTTTTTTATTATTGATTAAAATTGCACCTTCACCGCGGACGGCTTCTGAAATTAAAGCACTTCTGCCTTTTGCAAAAGCGGTTGGATGAAATTGGGTATATTCCATATTTATAACCCTTGCACCTATTCTATAAGCCATTGCTATACCGTGACCATAGGCTTGCTGAAAATTTGTTGTGTGTTTATAAATCTGCCCGATACCACCTGTGGCAAGAACAGTCTTTTTTGCGGTAATGGCAAAAACTTCGCCTGTTTTATTATTTAAGGCGTATGCGCCAAAGCAGGATAAAGGTTTATAAACATCAGTTTTTACGGTGGAGTTGTGCGATAAAGTCAGTAAATCTAATGCGGAAGTATCTTCCAAAATTTTAATATTTTTTTGCTTTTTAATAGTGCTTTGCATAGCAAAAATTATTGCACTGCCGGTTGAATCATTGCTGTAAATAATTCTTTTTTTACTGTGGGCGGCTTCTTTGGTGAAAAGCAGATTTCCTTTTTCATCTCTGTTAAAATCCGTGTTGAATGTCTTTGTAAAATATTTTTCTACGGCTTCAAAACCGCTTTTACACATAATTTTTACAATTTCTTCATTACAAATATTACAGCCGGCTTTTTGAATATCTTTTACAAGATCGGAAAAATCTTTACTCGGTTCATAAACAATACCGCCTTGTGCAAGGTTGCTGTTGCAGTCATTTAACTTGCTTGCGCTTAATAGCACGCATTTTAAGCCGCTTTGCGCAGCCACATAGGCGTAAAGAGAACCAGCAATACCGCTACCAATAATAAGGCAGTCTGTCTTAATTGTTTTCATTTAGTATAGTAAGAACGGCGTTTAAGGCGGCGTTCTCCTCCTTGAAAGGGATATTTAAAGACCAGGCAATCTCTTCAATTAAAGAAGAGCAGGTTTGCGCTAAATCTTCGTGAAGATTTAAAGGGTCAATATTTTTATCAAAGCGGATAAAATCTTCGGCTATTTGCTTTGTTTCTTGGGGTGTTTTTACCAGTGCACCGCGCGCATTTGCAATGTAAACTCTTTGCAAAAGCGGGCTTATAAAACCGAGTTGTTTATAAAATGCACTTGCAAATTTAAAGAATAATACAATATCCTTAAAAACTTTTTTAAAATCTACAAAAGTATCTTGCGGATTTAAAAGCGTTCTGTAAGAAATTAGTCCGTAAGAATTTAATTCTATTGTTGAAAATTGGCCTTTTTTTACAATAATACCATCTTGTACGGTGTTTATTTGCGGTTCTAAAATAAAATTATTTAACTTAATCTTTTCTAAAAGTGCGGGCAAATCTTTATAATTTATTGAAGGTGTTTGCGGATACAAAGGTATTAAAGTAAAAGCCGCCGTCAGTTGATTCGTTTTTAGATTTTGCGCAATTAAAAAATTATTAAAATGCGCTTGGGCTTTATCTAATAGAATATGCCGCAGACTTTGGCTTTTTCTTCTGTTATCAAGAAGCCAGGGCAGTTTATCCGGGTGGACGATAACTTCCGGTCTGGAAGATTGCCCCGTTCTTATATAAGCCCTTTTTAAATCACCTACAAGGTGCGGTGTTAAATTACTTTGCGGGATATTTATTACCACAAACATATTATTGCTGTTTTTTGGGTTTTTACAAGTTGCAATATCCACGAAAACAAGGGGGTCAATATAATTTTGGATAATACTTTCAATCTGTGGTCTTATTTTTGCGTGAAAAGGTTGCCCGTTAAAAGGGGGGATAGGCTTATCGTTTTCATCTTTAACGCCCAAAATTATAGTGCCTCCCATAGTATTTGCAAAAGCGGCAATGGTTTTGGCAAATTTTTCATTATTTTTAGGCAGCATAAATTTATAGTCAAGCATAGTATTTTCAGCAATATTTTGCTTTAAAAATGCGACGACATCTTCAAATGAAAGTTCATTTATCGGTTTAGAAAAAAACATAAAAACTATCCTCCACCCTTTACAATATACTATAATTTATTAATGAGGAAAACAATACAAGAACAAAATAATACGGCAAAAATTTTTGAAAGTTTTGTTAATTCTTGCCCAAAACAAGCGGTTGAAGAATTGCATAAAATGCCACTTGGCCAAGCACTTGATTTACTTTGCACACTTCCGGCAAAAAGTATTATTTTATGTTTTGAAAATATGCGCCCTGCCAAGGCCGCGCCTTTTTTAAGGCGTTTACCCATAAAACAAGCCTGCTACATTTTGGCGCATTTAAAAACTATGGAAGCAGCGCAAATTTTTGCTGCTTTGCCTGTCCCTTTTAAAGCGCGTTTAAAACAAGTTTTGGATAAAAATTTATATAACACTTTAACAACGATTTTGGCTTACTCTAAAGATAGCGTGGGTGCTTATATAGATCAAGATTATCTTTCCTTTAAAACCGATACAAAAGTGCGCGAAATTACTTTACGCCTTAAAAATCTGCCTAAAGAAAAATTCGTCCCCCAAATATTTATAAAAGATAAAAACGGCAAACTTGCCGGCATAATAAGAACGCAAAATTTGGCTTTTTTTGATAGGGAAAGTTTGGCCGGTTCCATTATGCAAAATATTGAATTTAAACTTGCTCCTAAAGATAAACTGGATAACGCTTTAAATCTTTTTAAAAAAGGTTCTTACCAAATAGCCGTAGCAGATGAAAAAAACACAATGCTCGGTGTTTTAAATGCTTCTGACTTTATCAAGAAGGAAGAGCCTTTACCAATAAAGCAAGATGCCCGCGATAATCCGGCTAAAGTAATCAAATTAACTTTGGCTGTTGTTTTAATTTTATTTTTAATTTGGAAGGTTTTTTTATGCAAATAAAAGTTAAAAAACTTGAGAAGGATGCAAAACTTCCCGTTCGTGCCCACGCAACAGATTCAGGCGCAGATTTATTTGCTTTGGAAGAAACAGTTCTGCCTGCCCGCCAAATCAGCAAAGTAAGAACGGGTATTGCCATTGAATTGCCGGAAAATACCAGCGGTTGCGTTTGGGGTAAAAGTTCCGTGGAAACAAAAGGTATTAAAGTTATGGCAGGTTTAATTGACGCACCTTATAGGGGGGAAGTTATCGTTTGTTTTTATAATTTAAACGATACTCCTTTTACCTTTGAAAAAGGCCAAAAAATTGCGCAACTTGTAGTTTTACCGACTTTATACCCAACTTTTGAAGAAGGCGAAATTTCCCAAACAGAACGTGCCGGTGGCGGTTTTGGCAGCACGGGTTCAAAATAAATTATGCAAGAGCAAACAAACTGTTATGATGTTATTGTCGTCGGTGGCGGAGCAAGCGGTCTTGTTTGCGCTTTAGAACTTGCACGTGGCGGTAAAAAAGTTGCTCTTTTAGAGAAGGAAATAACTTGCGGACGCAAAATTTTAGTTAGCGGCAACGGCGAATGTAATTTTACAAACCGCCAAGTCGCACCTGAAAAATACTACGGAGATACTTCTTTTGTTAAGGCGGCTTTAGATAAATTCAGTGTTCAAGATTGTCTTAATTATTTTGAAAATTTAGGTTTGCTTTACAGGGAAGAAAAAAACCGCTTTTTTACTTATACTTCAAAAGCATCTTCCCTTGCAACTTGCCTAACTTGCGCTTTAAAAGAAGCAGGTGCGGAATTGCTTTTGCAGACGGAAGTTTCTAAAATAAACCAAGACAACAAAACAAAAATATTTAAAATTTCTACTAAAAAAGGCCAAAATTTTTTTGCAAAAAATATAGTGCTTGCCTGCGGTTCTTGTGCTTATCCTCAAGTTGGCGGAACGCAGGCGGGATATTTACTTGCAAGAAGTTTTGGGCATACTATAAATTCTTTAAGTCCTGCTTTATGTTCCATTAATCTGCAGGAAAAAACCGCGCTTACGCGCCTTGCCGGTTTAAAAGTTCAAACGATGGCCTCTTTAAAAGAAGGGGATAAACTTATTGCTCAGGAAGAAGGCGAAGTTTTATTTAATAATCAAGGCGTATCGGGCAATAATATTTTTAGTATCAGCAGAAACGCAAAAAAAGGGCAAAAACTCGAGTTAAATTTATTTAGTCATTTTACCAAACAGGAATTTTCTATTTTTTTAGATGAGCGCGCCCAAAAATATCCAAAACGCAAACTTAAAGATTTCTTCGCCGGGATATTGGCTGATACAATTGCCAATTTGCTTATAGATTTTCTCGGTTTTAAGAAAAACTTATTAATTTGTGATTTAAATAGCCAAAATTTTGCTAGAATAAAGGAAGTATTACAAGCGTGGTCCTTTAAGGTAGAAGGGTTACGTCCTTTTGAGCAGGCCTGTGCGGCTTGTGGTGGCGTAGACACAAGAGAAGTTCAAAAAGGGACTTTTTGTTCACTTAAAAATCAAAATCTCTATCTTACGGGCGAACTTTTGGATATTGACGGCCGTTGCGGTGGTTTTAATTTGCATTTTGCTTGGGCAAGCGGATTTTGCGCGGCAAAAGCCCTGCTTGCTAAAAAATAAGGAGTTGTTATGGAAAACTTAATTGTAAGAAAAACAAAATCTATCAAAGGCGAGGACAAAGGAAAGTTTTTGCGTTCTTATCTTTTTGAAAGCAAAGAAGTTTATAGCGAGACTTTGGATGAAAACCTTGAAATAATTTCTACAAAAGGGACTTTACCCGATGGTATCGTAAGAGAGTTTTTTGCAAACGGCTTAACTTATTTTGAATGCCCTTTTAAAGCCGGCAAAAGAAACGGCATCAGCAAAATTTTTTATGAAACAGGCAAAATTAATGTGGAAAAGGAATATAAGAACGGGCTTTTAAACGGACGTGTTTTTGTTTTTTATCCCAACGGTCGTTTAAGAGAGGAGTTTTTCTATAAAGATGATCTTGAAAACGGCAGACGTTTAAAATATTACCCGAACGGGAAGATTTTGGAAGTTTCCTCCTATCAGGATGGCTTTTTGGAAGGCATCAGCAAGACCTATGATGAAGAAGGTAATCTAAAGACAGAGTGTACTTATAAAAAAGATGCTATTGTAGGTGATAAAATTACCTATCACAAAAACGGCACAATTGCTATGATTGCGCCTTATCAAAACGGCCGCGAACACGGCACGACAAAAAAATATTCCCAAACAGGCGATTTGCTTGAAGAATGGTTTTTTGAAAATGGGCATTTAAAGTCAAAGAAAGATTATTCGTTGGATTTG
This sequence comes from Elusimicrobiaceae bacterium, assembly GCA_045605725.1. Lineage (GTDB taxonomy): Bacteria > Elusimicrobiota > Elusimicrobia > Elusimicrobiales > Elusimicrobiaceae > Proelusimicrobium. The sequence continues at coordinate 8,084 of JAZUQO010000012.1, read as the reverse complement.
AAACTCTAAATACCTATTGACAAAATATTAAAAATGGCATATACTTAACTTATGATATACTTAATATAACATAAGTATCAAATTTACGGAGAGATCGAAATGAAAATATTTAAAACGACTTTTGTCTTTATTTTGTTTTTTTTCTGTGTTTGCACTTTAAGCGCTCAAGTTATGGAGAGCGTTGCTTACACACCTTCTAAAACCGGCAGGTACGGAACACTTACCACAAGAAGTATTGCTCTTTTTTCCAGTGATCTTGAGGTCAATGGCGGAGTAGTAGGTCTTGGCGAAAAATTAACTTTTGATAGTGCTACTTATTCTTCTGATACTACATTATCTGCAGAAAGGGATATTTATTCTGCCGTTACTGCGGCACCGACATCGGCTTATATATCCGGTACTTTAGATACCAACCAAAATGTTACTTATTCGGAATTAATAAATTCACCGCAAGCAGTTGTTTACGGTGGAGATACCAATTTTAGCAATTCAAAAATTGCTATTAACAAGAGAGGAACTTTTGAAATAGACAATGTTAAAATGAAAAACCCTAAATGCGATATTAAGTGGATGAAACTTAATGCTTTTACTTCCTCCACCCCGCCTGATGAAAGTTCCGGTACCTATTGGTTTGCCTATTGCGATTCTGATACAAATGCCACTCCCGATGATAATGAATGGAGCGCCACCATAAGCACAATAAATGCCTTAGGCACTTGTCTTTCCCATTCCGGTGGTTGTGTCGAAGATACATCAAATACTAGTTTACTTAAGAAATACTTTACTTGTGATAATATAGCGGTTTATCAATGCACTTCCGGTTATTCTACCAGGGATGAGTTTGCTTCTTACAAAAATGCTAAAAGCAATCCCATTGACCTTTGGGTTAACGATTTAAATTCAAGTCAAACAAGAAACGGCTGGTGCGCCGGAGCTATAAGAAGATACCCTGCTACTATGGTGAAATATGGTGGCACGGTTAGCGATATTGTTCCTATTCCGGTAGATTCCAGAAAAGATGACTGCACGTATTCTTCAAGAACATTAGAGGCTTATTGCGGTCTTGAATTTGAGAGATCAGGTACAAACAATCTTCAATATCGCTCTTATGCCCAAGATGCCTATTATAAGATGAAACATAATGACATTTGCACCTATTCTAATACAGAACTTACCCTTTGTCATGAACTTGGAAACTATTCTTACAATGAATGGGTAACAGTCATGGCTGATTATAATAATCACACCCATAGCACAGAAGACCTTTGCAAAAAGATAGCAGAGCGCGGCGGCTCTACAATGTCCTCTTTTAGTTGTGTTATGGATGTTCCGAGTCCTACTAGTTTTACCTATTATAAATCCGCAAAGACAGTGATAACAGAGAAAAGTTATTATCGCTGTAAAAACGGCCATTGTTATTCCGATGGCGGTGCCTACATAAATGGTCAACAAACCTGGGGTGAAGGTGAGTATTGCAGAAAGCGAGAAGGTCCATATAATTATCCTGTTGAAGATTATCCTAACGGCTATGTGTCGGCCACAGGGGAAGGTTACCCTAACGCTTATTGGGAAGGAATACCAGGTGAATACGGAAAGGTCGGTATAAGTAGGGCTTATTGTTTTTACGGAGACGAACCGTCGTTGCCTGATTTTGGTGGGTATACAGACACCCATTATCTTAATAAGAAAATGCAAAATACCAGCATCTTAAATTGTTCAAAAGATTAATATTAAGGAGATAAAATATAAATTATGAAAAAGCTCATTGTTAGTTTGTTGATTGTAGTTTTTGGTTGTACTTTTAGTCTTTCATTTCCTACAAAAGAAGATATTTATAATTTTGCACCGAAAGTGGCAAAAGAAATAAAACAGGCCTTAACAGATGTTCAAAAACAACAGGGCCCACGCGTGAAGAAACAAGTAAAATCTACTTATTTCCAAGTAGAATTGGCAACACTGTCGGATTCTATGACAATAGATTCCGAAAGTTATGAAATTAATTTGTGGAATGAAACAGTCCTTACACCTTATTTCCTTTTCTCTAATATCAGTAGCGAAGTGGCATCTTTAGATATTGTCGTAAGCGTTATGGATAATAATCAAAGTGTTGATCTCTTTTCCTTTCATGTGGAACCAAGAAGTTTATATGAAACTATCTATACACCCGTTGTCGTAAATCAAGATTATCAAACTTCCAAAAAATGGGATATTATGACAAATACTTTTGAACTTGATGCTTATGGCAATACCTATCCGGCAAGTCAAGTTGAGTTAATAAATCCTGCTAATAATCCTTTTACTTATAACGGTGTTCAAGTTCAAAGAGATATGCTTGACGGTCAAGGTTTAAGAACCCACAATTTGTATGCTCTTAAGAGTGATAGATATTACTTTACCGTTAAAGCAACCCTTAATAATAATCAGGAAGACTGGGCTTTTGTGGATTCCTTGTATATTGAAAATAATATGCCGACAGTCAGCATCCAAGATTATGTGGAAAGCAAAGTCAAGGTTTATTATTCTTCCGGAGATATTGTAATAGATAGCCAAATTGCCCAAAATGCCGATATTAAAGTTTTTGATATAACAGGTAAACAAGTTGCTATAGCCAAATTAAAAGGCAATAAAACAACAATTAATATGGCTTCAAAAGCAAAAGGTGTTTACATTGTTAATATCAAAGGATCGGATTTTAATATTTCTCAAAAAGTTTTAGTAAAATAATTGCGTTTTTTGCAAACAGTAAAACCCCCGATTTTTTAAACGGGGGTTTTATTTGTATAGATAAAAACTAGCAGTTTTCTGCTTAAAATAGTAAAATATAGGTATATGATAAAATACACTAATCTTTATAGCGTGCTTGCTTCTAGCGCTTATAAAAAACCGGAAGCCGTTGCAATTATTTCAGGGGGAAAAACTTGGAGTTATCACGAACTTTTGATGAGTGTTGATAGAGCCAGCGATATGCTTTGGCAACACGGTGTGCGTGCTAATGATAAAGTGGCTTTGGCTCTTAGAAACGGGGTTGAAGTTATTATAACTAATTTTGCTCTTTATAAAATCGGTGCGGTCGGTGTGCCTATAAACTTTATGATTTCTAAAGCAGAAGAAATCAAATTTATTTTAAACGATTCCAAGGCAAAAGCCGTTGTTACCCAAGCAGAATTTTTGCGCCACTATGCCAAGGTTAAAAAAGATTTACCTTCTTTAAATTATATTTTTTCTACGGATGAAATTTCCTCAAGCGTAAAAGAATTAAACGATCCTAATATAAAACTCTTTTGGCCTGCTATTAAGGAAAGTAAGTTTAATCCACAAACCCTTTCAGTTAAACCTGCGGCCGAAGATGTGGCGATGATTTTATATACATCCGGCACAACAGGCAACCCAAAAGGCGTTATGCTTACGCATAACAATATTTTGGCGGATGTCCATTCTTTGGTAATTTCCTTTAAGATTACTGATGATGATTCCATGCTTTGTATTTTGCCGATGTTCCACACTCTTGCGTGGACGGCAAATGTTATTGCGCCGCTTTTCCTGGGGTTAAAAGTAGTTGTTATGGCAAATATTACGCCCGCTTCTGCCTGGCTGCACTTAATGGGTAAGGAAAAGATTACCATTATGACGGCTGTTCCCCAACTTTACAGCGTTTTATCAAAAGAAGCAAAAGGTCTTAAAAGACTTTATTTACAGTATTGGGCTTTTAGAAAAGTGCGTTTCTGTCTTTCCGGAGCGGCTCCTTTAAGCCAGGAAACAAAAGACCACTTTGAAAAGCAACTCGGTCTGCCTATTTTGGAAGGTTACGGCCTAACCGAAACAAGTCCGGTTGTCAGTGTTAATACGGAAGAAAATAAAAAATCCGGTTCAGTGGGTATAAACTTGCCTTATGTTAATGTCAAAATTGTTGACGATAACGGCAAAGAACTTGACCGCAACCAGGAAGGCGAAATTTGTGTAAAAGGCGAAAATGTCTTTAAAGGTTATTATAATAATCCCGCCGCTACCGCAGAAGTTTTTGACTCCGAAGGTTGGTTTAAAACCGGCGATATAGGCGTTGTTGATGATGAGGGTTTTATCTTTATCCGCGACAGAAAGAAAGATATGATTATTATTAAAGGGTTAAAAGTTTTCTCCGCACAAGTGGAACACGTGATAAACGACTATCCCGGTATTGAGGAATGTGCTGTTATTGGCGTGCCAGATGGTCACGGCGGCGAAATTATTAAACTTTATGCAGTCAAAAGAAAAGGTTATGCTTTTGACGAGGCTGATTTCAGAAAATATCTTAAAAATAATTTAGATAACTATAAACGCCCAAGAGAAGTTGAATTTAGGGATTCTCTTCCCAAAAATTCACTCAGAAAAATTCTTAAAAAAGACTTGCGCAAAGAGGCTATCGAAAAGATGAAAGAACGCCTTGCCACAATGTCAGCGGAAAATTAAGAGTTATAAAAAATGGAAAATCTTGCCAAAATTATACAGGACTGTGCGCCAATGGCCTATTATGTCGGCGGGGCGGTGCGTAATAGCCTGCTTAAGAAATACAGCAGTGATATTGATATTGCCTTGCCAAAGCAAGATTTGGTTACTTGTACCAAGAAACTCGCCACAAAATTAAGAGCAAATGCTTTTGAAATGGACGCAGAGTTCGGAGTATGGCGTATTTCTTGCAAAAAAGGCCTTCAAATCGATATTTGCGCAATCATAGGCAAAGATATTAATCAAGATTTAAAAAGGCGAGATTTTACAATTAATGCGTTTGCTTGCCCTGTTGCTAAAGTCAAAAGCATAAAAGTTAAAAATAATGCTTATTTGCCTGTTTTTGATAAAAGAGATATTTTAGATTTAAATAATGGTTTAGCCGACTTAAAAGCCAAAATTATAAGAGCAAATAACCCTTCCGTTTTTAAGGAAGATCCTTTGCGCCTTTTTAGAGCATTTAGAGCGGCGGCCCAACTTAATTTTAAAATCGCGCCGGAAACTTTAACTTTAATTAAAAAATATTCTAAACTTGCCCAAAATCCCGCGGGCGAGCGTATCCAAGAAGAATTAAAAAAATTGTTTAAAGAGAAAAACACCGCTTTTTACTTAAGACAAATGCAGGAATACGGTTTGTTTAAAGATTTATTGCCCGAGTTGGAAAAACAAAAATCTTGTGCTAAATGCTATTACGGCGATGGTGGCGTGTGGACGCACACTTTGCTCGTTGTTGAGCGTATGGAGTTTTTGCTTGATAAAGTAAGCGAAGTTTTTAAACCTTACGGCAAACAAATGGCAAAAATTGCCCAGGATAAACCCCTTTATAAGATGGCTGCTTTCTTGCATGATATTGCAAAGCCCGCAACTGCCAAAATGATGAAAGGCCGCTTAAGATTTTTCTATCACGAAGAACAGGGTGCCGCTATGGCAAAAGATTTTCTTAAAAAATTAAAATACTCTAATGATGAAATCAAAATTATTTGTAAGATGATCGAGTTTCACTTGCGTCCGAGCAACCTTGCAAGTAATGAAATTGTAACTGACAAAGGTATCTATAAATTTTTTAAGGAACTTGGGCTTGCCGGTTTGCCGATGCTCCTTTTATGCTGGGCAGATTATACAAGTTATGTAACTCCCGCACAAACGCGTGCTCTTATTAAAAAAGCACATGCTCCTGTTATGACGATAGAAGAAGCCCGCAAAAAAGAAAATGTGGGTAAAACTTTGCGCCACATGCAAATGCTCAATTTTCTAATTTCCAAATATTTTACCGAAAAGCAAAAAATCGTTTTACCGCCGAAATTGCTTGATGGCAGGGAAGTTATGGAAATTTTAAAAATTTCGCCAAGTCCGCTTGTGGGGGATATTCTTGAAAAACTTACCCTTGCCCAGGTGGAAGGCAAAGTAAACGATAAAAAAACCGCGCAGGCCTGGCTTATCAAATTTATAAAACCTACATTAAAAACCTCTCAAAAATAAAAAAGGCTTGTATCTGCCTTAAAAAATATATATAATTTGCCCCATTTCTCAAATTTTGGTAAAATATATATAGGGTAAGGGTTTATGCAAAAAGAAAATAAAGTAGCCCAATCTTACGATGCAGTTTTAGCCCGTGTCAAAGAAATTTGCCTTAAGAATAACAGAGATTTTTCTAAAGTTAATATTTTGGTCGTAACAAAATATGCTGCCGAAGAACAAATATGGCAACTTTTAAGCAAAGAGAATGTTTTTGCTATCGGGGAAAGTAAATTACAGGATACTTTAATAAAATTTTCAAGTCCGAAATTAAAAAATTTTGAAGTAAAAAAATTCTTTATCGGGCATTTGCAAACTAATAAAGTCGCAAAAGTGCTTGAAACTTTTGATATGATTTGCTCTCTTGACAGTTTACACCTAGCGGAAGTTTTAAATAAGCAGGCGCAAAAACAAAATAAAAAAGCATTTTGTCTGCTTCAAATAAAACTGACGGACAGGCAAACGCAGGGCGGTTTAAAGATAGAGGAAGTTCCTTCTTTTATTGAAAGAGTTAAAACTCTTTACACTGATATTGAGTTAAAAGGGCTTATGGCAATTGCCCCGCAGGGCTCGCAAGATGAAATTAGGGCGGCCTTCAAAAAAGCCAAAGAAGTTTTTGACTGCTATTTTAAGGAGCAAGACTATCTTTCGCTCGGTATGAGCGGTGATTTTGAAATAGCCTTGCAGGAAGGCAGTAATTTGATAAGAATAGGTAGTGCTATTTTTTGACTAGTTTTTAGGAGGATATAATGATAATTAAAGTTCGCGCTATATCAACCAAAGGGGATAACGAAGTCGTCAGCAGAATTGGCAGTGTATTAAGAGTAAAAGTTCGCACAGAAAAAATCGATACAGAAGCCAATGATATTTTAAAAGTTTTTCTTGCTGAATTTTTTGATGTCGATGCCGATCTCGTTAACATCGTAAAAGGTAATAAAGGCAAGGAAAAAACTATTGAAATCCGCGGCCCGGATGAACAGGCCTTACGTAGAATAATGGACGCTATTCCGTAAACTTGTTTTAGTTTAAGATAAAAAGCCGTTTCTTAAGTTTTCTTGGGAGGCGGCTTTTTTGCTATACTATAAGTATAATCTTATTTGAGGTTTTTTAAAATGAAAGCATTTAAAATTTTAATCGGAGTAATTGTATTTTTTATTCTTGCCGCTATAATCGGCATGGCTTGGCAGTGGCTTTTTGCCCAAATCTTGCCGGGTGATTTATATTCAACCTTAACTGCTGCGCACAGTGTCGGTGTTAAACCTTTAGGTATTAGCACCAGTATCTGCGGTATTTTAGGGATGATTTGCTCCTACGGTCTTTGCACTTATACAATTAAGTTATAATGCGCATAATACTTGCTTCCGCCTCGCCAAGAAGGCAAGATATTTTAAAGAGGCTCGGCTATAAATTTGATGTTATAAGTTCCGCTATCAAGGAAACGACAACAAAAAAACGTCCTTTTGCCGTGGTTAAAGACCTCGCTTTAAAAAAGGCTTTTAGCGTGGCGGCTTTATATCCTGATGCCCTTGTTATTGCAGGGGATACTCTTGTTTATTGCAAAGGCGAAATTCTTGGCAAACCAAAAGACCAAAAAGATGCCTTGCGCTTGTTAAATAAAGAAAACGGCTCCTGGCAGCGTGTTTATAGCGGGCTTGCTTTGGTGTGCAAAAATAAAAAGCAAATTTTTTGCGGTTATGATGTAAGTTGGTGCAAGGCGCGTAAATTAAGTAAAGAAACTTTGCAAAATTTATCTTATAAACATTTAGATAAAGCCGGTGCTTATGCCATGCAGGACAAAAATGATATGTTTATAGAAAAAGTGCTTGGCTCTAAAGATAATGTTGTTGGCTTTCCAAGTGAACTTTTTAAGGAGATGATAAAAAAATTATGAAAACAGATATTTTAATAATCGGCTGCGGGCCCAGTGCTTTAAGTGCTGCTTTATATACCCTTAGAGCAGGTTTAAAAACAACAATTTTGGCAGGTTCTGCACCTGGTGGGCAACTTTTACAGACAAATGATATAGAAAACTATGCCGGTTTTGTTAACCCTATCAGCGGTTTTGAACTTATGGATAATATGCAAAA
>JAZUQO010000011.1:0-6918 GCA_045605725.1 Elusimicrobiaceae bacterium | reverse complement strand
CACTCAATGATAGTTTCTCTTTTATACCGTGCCAAACCCGATGAAATTAAATTTTTGCTTATCGATCCCAAAAGGGTTGAGTTAACTTTATATGAAGGCATACCTCATCTTTATGATCCTAAAGTGCCGTGCGAAGATGTTAATGTTGTAAAAGATGCGCAAGGCGCGGTAAAGAGTTTACAGGCCCTTGTAAAAGTTATGGAAAAGCGTATGAAGATTTTTGAAATTGCCAAAGTCAAAAATATTGAATCATACAATGCTTGGGCTGCCGAGCATAATGAAGAAAAGGCTTTTTATATCGTCGTAATTATTGATGAAATGGCAGATTTGATGCTTCAAACCAAAGCCGCAATTGAAGATTCTATTCAGCGTCTTGCACAGATGGGTCGTGCTTTGGGTATACACTTAATTTTATGCACGCAAAGACCTTCCACCAATGTCATTACAGGTGTTATTAAAGCAAACTTACCTTCAAGAATTGCTTTACAAGTTACTTCTAAAATTGACTCAAGAGTCGTGCTTGATGCAAACGGCGCTGACACTTTGCTTGGTAAAGGTGATATGCTTTATTTAGGTATTTCCGATCCCAAGCCAAAACGTATACAAGGTGCTTATATTTCGGAAGAAGAAATAACAAAAGTTGCAGATTTCTTGCGCGCGCAAGGTGCGCCTGATTATCCTGTTCAAGTTCCGCCCGAGCAAAACCAAGAAGGCATGCGCCCGGCAGAAGGTATCGGTACTTCTCGCGAGGAAATGGTGCAAGCACTTAATTTGATTTTACAAAGACGCAGGGTTTCCCAAGATATTTTAAAGGCTAATTTCGGCTCCAGTGCGCGTGCTTCAAATATTTTAAGCGTACTTGAAATGAAAGGTTTCATTTCTAAACCGGAAGGCACCAATAGGTGGGAGATTCATTATGACCTTATTGAACAAGCCTTGCAAACTTTGCAAAATTCTCCTGCGGAGGAAGAGTATGAAACAGTTTATAAATAAATTTTTCTTAATGATTACTTTATGCTCTTTTTCTCTACCATGTTTTGCTAAAACGCAGGCAGAGGTCTTAAAAGATTTTAGTGCTTGGGATAAAACTTTACAAAATCTTTCTTTAGATTTTGAACAACAAACTTCTTTTGAAGATATTTTAATTTCCGCCAATACAGGTAAACTTTTAAAAGAAGGGGAAAATCTTATTTTAGATACTTATGAAAACGGCAAACTTATCCAAAGGGCTTGGACCGATAAAAAAGTAATTAAAATTTTTGATCCCGAAGGTAATTTAATAACAACAAGCGATTGGCAAACCTGGCAACAAGCGCAAACAAACAAGGCCCTTTTTGATTTCGGCAATTATGCCCAAGTTTTAGAAGAGCACGAAATTAAAGATTTTAAGGAAGAAGATAAAAATTATCAACTTGTTTTGGAAGGTAAAAACGAAGAAGATATTTATACACTTACTTTTTTACTTGATGAAAACAGTTTTCCCGTGCAGATAACTTTAGAAAGTCAAGGCGTAAAAACCAAAACAGATTTAAAAGATATAAAAATTAATCAAAATATTAAACAACAAAAAGAGAGCAAAAAATGAAAAGAGAAATGACTTTACCCAATAAAATAACCCTCGCAAGAGCAGCATTAGCAATTATTATGTTTTTATTAATGATAGCCCAAACCCCCATCACATTAATAATATCTTCCCTTATTTTTGCTTTTGCCGCATCTACCGATTGGGTTGACGGTAAAATTGCAAGAAGCACCAATTCCTATACCCCTTTTGGTGCGATAGTAGATCCTTTTGTTGATAAAATACTCGTCGGTGCGGCATTTTTTGCTTTTACGGAAATTTCTTATTTAGATGTTCCCGTATGGGCAGTATTTTTCATAATTTTAAGGGAGTTAATGGTTTCCACTTTAAGGGTTCTTGCCGCTTTAAATAACAAAGTTTTGGCAGCGGAACGCTGGGGTAAATTTAAAACGACTTTTCAACTTATTGCGCTTGGCGTAATATTTTTTATTGTTGATATTTATGCTTTAATTCAATTGACAGATGGTGCTTTTAAAAACTATCTTGAAAATATTTACTTTGTCTTAAAAGTTTTACCTTACTGGATAACTGCTTTAACGGCAGTAGTTACCGGTTTAAGTGCTATAACTTATCTCAAAAACAACTGGGAAATGTTAAAAGAATCTTGGAGTTTACCTGTAAATGCCAAATAAACTTTTAAAATTTTTTGCCACTGGTGCCTATATTAGTTATTTACCCACGGCAATTTTAAAAAACAGGAAAAATACCGGGGCCGGGTTGCTTGGCACTTTTGAAGGTCTTATTTTATTTTTATTTTTCATGCCGGCAAAAACTTCTCTATATTTGCTTTGTCTTATTTTCTTTTTGGTTTTTAGTGTTTATGTCTCACAAAAAGTTAAATTTGAATCAAATATAAAAGATAACCCCAAAATTATTATTGATGAAATTGCCGGTTTTTTTGTTTCAATGCTTTTTTTACCGAGAAACGGTTTTATAATTTTACTTGCCTTTATAATTTTTAGAGTATTTGACACAATAAAACCCGCTTTTATTAAACGGGCGGAAAGTATCGGCCAAAACTTGCCTTTGCCATTAAAAGAAAAGTATTATATAGATGGAACAGCCATTGTTTTAGATGATGTTTTGGCAGGTATTTGTGCAAATTTAATTTTACAGATTTTACTATTATTAAAAGTAATTTAGGAGGATAATTATTATGGATTTTACTCAAATGGGAAGTATAAAAGAACTACTTAAAGCAGGCGGACCTGTTTTAATTTTGCTGATGTGTTTATCAGTTTACTCTATTGCTATTATGATAGAGAGATTTTTAAAATACAGAAGCAATATTAATCGCTCAAGCAAACTAATGGAATATGTTCGCTATCAATTGCCGGCCCGCAATTTTAATAAAATTTTAGAAGCCTGCCGTAAAAAAGGTTATGCAAATACAGCAGCCTCAAAATTAATTGTAAATTTGCTTAAATCCGATAAAAAAGATTTAGCCCATCTTAATGATTTGGCTGATTCCATTATCGATTGGGAAACAGCAGTATTATCACGCAAATTATCAGTTTTGGCAACGCTTGCCAGTACGACGCCTTTTATCGGTTTATTTGGAACGGTTCTTGGTGTTATGCGCGCTTTTAGTGATTTAGCAAATATCAGCGGGACAGGCCCTTCAGTAGTGGCAAAAGGTATTGCAGAAGCCTTGGTAAATACGGCAGCCGGTTTATTTGTGGCGGTGCCCGCTTTGATTGCCTATAACTATTTTTTAAGCAAAGTAAATTTCTTCTCAGAAAATTTACAATATATGGCGCAGGAAGTTATCTCCGCTAAATTATATGTCCCGCAAAAACAGGAAGAATCTCAAAAACAGTCTGAAGAAGTTGCCGAGGAAAAAACTTTATGAGAAAGCACCTTAAAACAAAAGGAGTAATGGGTGAAATTAATATGGTGCCTTTTATAGACATCACTTTAATTTTGCTTATAATTTTTATGGTTATGACTCCTTTTATCGTGCAAAGCCAACTTAATGTCGATTTGCCTTCGGCCGCTTCAGTCAATAAAATAAGCGAAGATAATGTTATTCGTATAGAAATAACCAAAGAGGGTAAGATTTTGGTTATGGATAGAAATGTCGCCATGCAAGATTTAACCGAAGAACTTACTTTAAGGCTTGGCCGTTCACATGAAAAAACTATCCTTGTTCAAGCAGATAAAGCCGTGCCGATAGAAAAAGTTGTTACGGTTTTCGATACGGCTAAAAAACTCGGTGCTGCAAAACTTGGTATAGGAGTTTTGGAAAAGAGATAATTTTTATGCCTTTATCTTTATTATATTCCGGCATCTTGCATATTTTGGTATTTTCTCTTTTATTTTTTTGTATGCAAGGGCAAGGTCAAAACAAAAAAAAGCACGCGACCTATACTATTGATTTTATAGGTTCTTCAAGTGCGCCTATGCGTTATGGCACGCCGGAACAAAAAACTGCTGCTTCCACGCCACAAGTGAAACAGGAAACTCCCGTTGTAGAAAAAAAAGCAGAAACGAAACAAGAAAGTCAGATAAAAACAGAAAAACCGAAAGAAACTAAAAAAGAATATAATTCCAAAGCGCAAATTTCAACAGAAAAGCAAAATACAAAAACGGTTAAAAAAGAACCGGCAAAAAAAGAAGAAAAAGTAGTTCTTTCAAAACCGAGTATTTTAAAAGAAGTCCAGACAGGCAATATTGATGTTTCCGGCGAGCATAATCTTGAAAGCGTTCCCGGGGAAAGGGCTGTGCAGGCAAGTTTTACCAATTTCCCTTATCCGTGGTATATAACCCAAGTCAGAAATTCTTTGTGGACTTCCTGGCAAAAACTTATGCCCAAAAAGACAATCGGGTTAAGTGTGCTTGTATCTTTCAATATTGATAAAAACGGTGCAATTTACGGCGTACAGATAGAACAATCTTCCAAAAATGATGATTTCGATTATAAGGGTAAACTTGCGGTTTTAAACTCCGCTCCGTATCCGCCCTTGCCCAAAGATTATGGTAAAGAAATCCTAACTGTCACCGTAGAATTTAAGAACGAAGAATAAACTTTTTGCTATAATAAAGTAAAGAAGTATTAAGGAGGTCTTATGGTTATTTTAAGAAGAGCCATACTTTTGGCTTTAGTTTGTGTAGCAGTACCGGTATGTTTCCCGGATTTTCCGTTTTCTGCCGGGCCGATGATTTTCGGTCTTTACATCGTTATTTTACTTGGTATCGTTTTTGCCAGCGCGGTATTGAGCGTATTGCCCTTTTCTAAAAGCAAAATAATAAATGCTTTTATGGATATAGTTTTTATGATAATTGCCGCTATCATCATTATGATGTGCTTGCCTCAATATGATGGTGTTAAACCCTGGCAAAAAATTAAACAGGGCAGATACCCGACAAAGGCCCAAATTTATAAAGGCTTATCACAAATCGGTATAGGTTCACCTAAAGATTGGCAAGAAGATTTTAAAGATAATATGAACACAGCCAAAAAAGGTGTTCAAAAAGTAGAGAAAGTTGTCGTAAAAGAGCCTCGCAAATGAAAACAGCCGTCATAACAGGCGGGCTTGGCTTTGTTGGCCAAAGACTTTGCGATAAACTTTTAAAAGAAGGTTATAAAGTTAGAATTTTTTCGCGTGGAACTTATAAAGGTGAAGCGCGCGAAAATGTCGAAGTTATTAAAGTCAACTATTCTAATATTGCTGCATTGCGCGCAAGTTTAGAAGGGGCAAATGTCGTCTTTCATCTAGCGGCCTGCCTTTTTGGCTATGATTATCAAGATTTCTACAAAGCAAATGTCGAATTAAGCAAAAATTTATGCGCGGCGGCGCAAGGTGTTTTAGGTTTGGATAGTTTTGTTTATTTATCAAGCCAGGCTGCTGCTGGTCCTGCCAAAAATAAAAAACATCCTATTGATGAAACTTGCCCGCCTTGCCCCGTTTCCGATTATGGCAGAACAAAACTCGGTGCGGAAGAGTATGTTTTAAATTTGCCCGAAAGTATGCACCGTGTTATTTTGCGTGCGCCGGTAGTTTTTGGCAGGAATGATTCGGGCGTATCAAAAATAGCATCTTGGGTTAAACGCGGCTTAATGGTTAATACTTCCAGCGGGGAAACTTACTTTAATTTCATTTATGTGGAAGATTTGGTTAATGCTCTTTTTCAAGCCAGCACTTTAAGTGTGGCAAACGGGCAAGTGTTTTTTGTCGGTGAGGATAAAAGTTACAGTTGGACTTATTTTATTACCACTATGGCCGAGAAAATGGGCGTGCCAAAACCTTTTATGTTCACTTTGCCTTTATGGGCGCTTGAAGGCGTTGCTTGGTGTTATCAAAATTTAGCCAAAATTTTTAAATTTACGCCTGCCCTTAATTATGATAAAGTGCGCGAAGCCGCAATCAAAGGTGATTGGGTTTTTACCTCTAAAAAGTGGAATAATTTAACTAATCAAAAATTTACACCGCTTGAGCAGGCTTTAGAGGAAAGTTTTAAATAATTTTTTATTTTTTCGTGTAATTTTGCTATAATTTATTAAACAAGGTAAAATTTTTTACCTTCAAAAATTTGAGTAATTGGAGAGGTGGCCGAGTGGCTGAAGGCAACGGTTTGCTAAACCGTCATACGGGGGATTTCCCGTATCGAGGGTTCGAATCCCTCCCTCTCCGTATAAATTTAAACCCCGCATTAGCGGGGTTTTTAATTTATACGGAGGGAGTGAAGCAAACTGCTTTGCTTCACGTCGGGATTCGAAAGGCGGAGCGATGTTTTTGTTTGCGAAGCAAGGCAAAAACCGCGAGCCCGGGCTGGAGCAAATTTCGTCAGAAATTTGACGGAAGCCGAATCCATTCCTTTATGGCGGTTTAATTTTTTTCTGGATGGAGCAATGCCAACTGCTTGGCATTGCGTAGGGATTCGAAAGCCGGAGCCTTATCCGAGTTTGAACGAAGTGAAAGGCGAGGATGGCGAGGCGGGGTCGCGAGCGCCGCACGTTAGTAAGGCGACTTGTGACCGAATCCCTCTTTAAAAAAATTGCGGGGTTTTTAATTTATACGGAGGGAGTGAAGCAAACTGCTTTGCTTCACGTCGGGATTTCAGGGTTGGCAAGGTGTTATATTTGCTCTATTGCGTTTGCCCGTTTTTAGGATAAGAAAGCGAGGCAAAAAAACGCAGTCAACTAGGCAAGTTGGCAAGTTTTTTTAACAAAGTTTTCCATAAAAACGGCCAACCCCTGCGGGCCGCGCCCTTTTTGGTTATCGCTTCCTTTTTTTGTGCTTACTTAGATTAACTAGGCACGCCCAAAAGAAAGTTCGCGCTAACACAAAAATTTCAGCGGCGCAAAGGCAAAGATAGTACCTTGTCAACCCTCT
>JAZUQO010000010.1:0-158694 GCA_045605725.1 Elusimicrobiaceae bacterium | reverse complement strand
GTGGCCCGGGCAGTCAATGTGGGCATAGTGTCTTTTATCACTTTCATATTCAACGTGGGAAACGGCAACGGTGACGATTTTGCTTGCGTCTCTAACAACACCGCCTTTTGCGATATCGCTGTATGCCATTTCTTTTGATTTACCTTCGCTTGCTAAAACTTTTGTTAAAGCAGCGGTTAAGGTTGTCTTACCGTGGTCAACGTGACCGATTGTGCCGACGTTAACGTGCGGTTTGCTTCTTGAAAACTTCTCTTTTGCCATAATTTTTTACTCCTATTACTTTTTTATTTAAAATCTATAAGCTGGGAATGGGACTTGAACCCACGACCTTCTCCTTACCATGGAGATGCTCTACCAACTGAGCTATCCCAGCAATTTTTATAAGCGGGCGAAGGGAATCGAACCCTCGTCATCAGTTTGGAAAACTGAGGTTCTACCATTGAACTACGCCCGCAATGGGAAAACCTTATTAGGCGCGAGCGGGAATCGAACCCACGAATAGCAGTTTTGCAGACTGCCGCCTTACCACTTGGCCATCGCGCCAAAATCGCTATGACAATATTATAATAAAAAAAGGACTTTTTTGGCAAGAACTTTTTAAAAGTATTTATTTTTCAGAAGAGGAATTTATATCAAAATATTTTTAGATTTTATAAAGAAGACATAAAAAAAGCGGGCTGATAAATTAAACCAGATTATCCATCAAAGTTCAAATCTATCAACCCGCAATTGTGGAGTTTTCCTCCATATACTACACTCCTTTTCAGTCTAGTATGTCTTACTTTAACCTTGCCGGCTGCCCACAGCGCCCACGGCCACTAAAACAACTTCACCGCACCCAACACCGCCAAACAACCCGCAAGACCACAGCCCTAAGGCCACGGTTTATTATCCACCCCACTTCCACCGAAGTAGCAGAAGTAAGGCTATCCCCTCTTTGCACGGATGTAAAAACCAAAGTAATCGCCTTTGGAAAAAAGCACCAAGGGGAAAAACAAGAACCTTAGCACTCCCTTTACATCCTGCAGCACTAGCCGCTTTTTAAGCCCGGGCACCCTTGCGGGAACTTTACGCCCGGCCCTAAGTTCCTCAAAGCAGGCATTTACTCTCATAACACCAACCTTAGAAACCCCGGCCACAAGAGAAATCTGTTTATCAAAGAACTTCAAAACTTACGGGCGGGCTCCTTTTTTAGGAGAAGGAAACGCTTGCCTTTTCGCAAGCCCTAACTACCGCCCATAGCCATAGTATACGCCTTTTTTTTGATTTGTCAAGGCCCTTTTTTAAAATTTTTTTACGACGGAGAAATCTGATTTTATGGAAATATTAACCAAAACAAAGCAAATATTTTTGCAAGGATTTTGCGTTTAGAGAAGGCCTGCCGAGCGAAGTATATCACAAGGGGTGGCAACCCCGTATATATGAGCGAGGCTTAACGCGCTATAAACGCAAAAGCCGCCACAAAAATTTAACAATGTTTATTAGATTTTTATATAATATGTATATATGATAGAACAACTTAAAACAAAACTTAATGAAATTGAAAACAACTATACAACCAAACTGCAAAATTGCGCTTCTTTAAAAGAATTACAAGATTTGCAAGTTGAAGCCCTTGGCAGAAAAGGCGCTCTAACCGAACTTTTAAAAAGTTTAAAAGATTTATCTTTAGAAGAAAAAAAGACCTTTGGACCTTTAAGTAATGAGGCAAAAAATAAATTAACCGCCCTTTTTGAAGAAAAGGCCGCCACTCTTGAAATTGAAGAAATCAATAAAACTTTAAACGCAACTGATATAGATTTAACTTTGCCCGCTTTCCCCTTTGAAAAAGGCAAAAGACATCCCCTTGAAATTGCCAAAAAAAGAATGACAGATATTTTAAAAGGCCTTGGCTTTGTGTGGGCGCAAGGTCCGCTGGTGGAAGATGAATACCACAACTTTGATGCTTTAAATATTCCTGCCCATCACCCTGCAAGAGATATGCAAGATACCTTCTTTATCAAAAACACACAAAAGAAAGATTTTGTTTTAAGAACGCACACTTCCGGCGTGCAAATAAGAACTATGCAAAAACAAAAACCGCCGATAAGAATTATCGCCCCCGGCAGAGTGTTTAGAAAAGATGCTTTAGACGCAACCCACAGCCCTGTATTTAATCAAATTGAAGGTTTATATATTGATAAGAATGTGTCTTTGGCTGACCTTAAAAGAGATTTAACTTTATTTATGAAAGGTCTTTTTGGGCCTAAAGCACAAGTTCGTTTTAGATCTTCTTTCTTCCCGTTTACAGAACCTAGTGTTGAAGTTGATGTAAAATGCGTCTTCTGCGAAGGTAAAGACCAAAACTGCCCTGTTTGTAAAGGTTCCGGTTGGAAAGAAATGCTCGGTGCAGGTATAGTTCACCCTAATGTACTTAGAAACTGCGGCATTGACCCTGAAATTTACAGCGGTTATGCTTTTGGTATGGGTGTTGAGCGCTTGGCGATGTTCTCGCTTAACATAAAAGATATTAGAAATTTCTACGATAATGATGTTCGTATTTTGGAGCAATTTTAAATGAAAATATTATATTCTTGGTTAAAAGACTTTATTGATATTGATTTGACGGCAAGCGAACTTGAAAAACATTTAACTTCGCTTGGTATGGAAGTGGAAGAAATAACAAAAATAGGCGCAGATTTTGATGATATTTACGCGGCTAAAATTGTTAAAATTCACCCCCACCCTAATGCTGATAAATTACATTTAGTTGATTTGGAAACAAAAGACGGCACTTTAAGAGTTGTTTGCGGTGCCAAAAATATTGAAGAAGGCCAAATTGTTCCGCTTGCAAAAGTCGGCGCGCGCCTTGGCAAAGAATATTTAAAACCTGCTGTTATCAGAGGAGTTGCCTCAGAAGGTATGCTTTGTTCTTCTAAAGAACTTGGCTTAACTGCTGATGCAAGCGGTATTATGCTGCTTGATAAAAACACACCTATCGGCACAAACATTAAAGAACTTTACGGCAAGCCCGATATTATTTTTGATTTGGAACTTACCCCCAACAGACCGGACTTAATGAGCCACCTTGGCGTTGCGCGCGAATTATCCGTTTTACTCAATATTCCTTTAAAAAATAAGGAAATTAAACATATTGAAGGCAATGGAAACAGTCTTGAAGTTAATATTTTAACTGACGAAACAGGTTGCCAAAGATATAATGGCAGAATTATCAAAAATGTTAAAAACTGCCCTTCTCCAAAATGGCTTGCTGAAAGACTTAGCGCTATGGGTGTTAACCCCAAAAACGCTATTGTTGATATAACAAATTATGTCCTTTACGAAATCGGCCATCCTTTACATGCTTTTGATTTAAACCATTTAAAAGAAGGCAAAATCAATGTGCGCTGGGCAACTGAAGGCGAAGAATTTTTAGGCCTTGACGGCGTTAAAAGAACTTTGAGCGAACAAAACCTTGTTATTGCCGACGGTCAAAAACCCGTTGCCCTTGCCGGCGTTATCGGTGGCGAAAACGATAGTATTTTACCTGAAACAAAAGATATCTTTTTGGAAGCGGCCTATTTTTACCCGCCTTGTATAAATAAAACTTCCAAAAAAATGGCAATTTCTACGGAATCTTCCCAAAGATTTGAACGCGGTGTTGATATTGAAAACTGCACCCGCGCTATGGACATTGCCACACAATTAATAGTTGAAATTTGCGGCGGAGAAGTCAGCAAAGTAAATGATGTTTACCCCCAACCTTACACACCTAACACCGTTACTTTTACACCTAAAGATATTGAAAAAATCTTGGGTATGGAAATTGAAGAACAAAAATTAAAAGATATTTTCGGCCGTCTTGGCAAACTGGAAATTTCCGGCGAAAAATGGCTTTTTACCCCGCCGACACACAGGCGCGATTTAAACCATAAATGGGATCTAGCCGAAGAAGCCGCGCGCTTTATCGGTTTTGATAAACTTGCCGAAAAAGCAGATTCTTCTTATACTCATTTATACTTTGCCGAAAATCCTAAAAATATTGATATTGAAAATATCTTAATTGAAAAACTTATCGGACAAGGTTTCCTAGAGTGTAAAAACTATGATTTTGTTTCCCAAAAGGAAATTGAAACATTTGGTTTTGATATTAAAAATTGCCTTGAAATTCAAAACCCGCTTGCTCAAGGTATGGAGTTTTTAAGACCTACCTTACTTATGAGTCTTTTGAAAAATATTCACCACAACCAAAACTTTTCAAGAGATAATTTAAGACTTTTTGAAAGCGGCAAAACTTTTAGTTTACAAAAAGGTTATCCCGTTGAAAATTTTGCAATTTCCGGCGTTTTAACAGGCAAAACACCCACGCAAAAATTCTTTTTAAGCCCGCAATGCCACTATGGTATTTTTGGCTTAAAAGGTATTATTGAAACTTTGCTCTGTGATTATGAAATCAAACTTGTGCCGACTGTAAAAGCACCGGTTTATATGCATCCAAAAATTTGTATGGATATTATGCTTGATAATAAAGTTATCGGTATTTTAGGGCAAGTACACCCATTAACTTTAAAGGCTTTTGATGTTAAAAATGATGTTTGGGCTTTTGAATTTAACTTAAAAAATCTTGAAAAACATTTTGACACCCAGACCTTTAAAAAGGCAAAAGATGTTTCCAATTTGCCTTCAAGCGAAAGGGATCTTTCCTTTATCCTTGATAAAACTATCCCTTATGCGAAAATTCAGCAAGTGTTAAACCCTCTTGAAGTAAAATATAACTTAATTGATCTTTACCAAGGCGAAAATCTTGCTGAAGGCAAAAAGAGTATGACCTTGCATTTTGAGTTTACTGCTAAAGAAAAGACCTTAACGGATAAAGAAGTTAATACAGCCGTGGAAAATATCTTAAATAAACTCAAAGAGCAACTTGGTGCAGAACTCAGATAAAAAATAATGGAAGATAAATATAAAAAGTTAAACGCTTTAACTGATAAAGTTATAAAGAGGCTTTCCCTTTTAGAAGAGGAAAACTCCAAACTTTTTGCTGACTTAAAAAAAGCACGTGAAGATATTGCTTTTCTTAAAAAAGAACAGGAAAAGTATAAAGATTTACGTCAGTGGCAACAAGATACTATTGCCGTTATCAAACAAGTTCAAACAAAAATTGCAAAAGAAATAAAAAAGATAGAAGATCAGTCCAGCAAACCTTACTTGGGAGGTAAAAATGAATAAAGATGAAAGTGTTTCCCTTACCATACAAGGCTTTACTTTGGAAGATGTTTATTTTGAAAATTTAGGGCCTTTGGAAATAAACTCACTCGCGGCTATGGTGGAAAACCAAATGAACAAAATAGCAAAGCAAAAAGGCATTGCCGATTCTTTTAAACTTTTATTACATACTGCTTTATATTTTGCCGCCCAAGCCTATACAAAAAGTGAAACTGTTTCCTCCAAGAAACAAGACGAGCAGGACCAACTTGATATTGCAATAGATAAACTTTCTTCCGCTTTAAACCGTTTACCTTTGGAGTAATACATGAGCGATTTTTTTGAAGAAGAATTAAACGAAAGCAAACAAAAAAATATGCCGCTTGCCGCACGTATGGCCCCGCAAACTTTAGAAGAATTTGCCGGCCAGCAAGATATTTTAGCACCCGGCAAAATGCTGCGCCGTTTAATTGAGGCAGATAAAATAAGATCCGCCGTATTCTTCGGCCCCCCGGGTGTGGGTAAAACCGCGCTAGCCCGTTTAATTGCCAAAAATACTAAGGCAGTAGTGCGCGAGTTAAACGCCGCCGCCTGCGGTGTTGGCGAATTAAAACAAATTATAGAGGAAGCCAAATTTAAACAGGAAAATAATCTTGCCGGCGCGCAAAAAACTTTACTTATTTTAGATGAAATCCACCATTTTAACAAAACCCAGCAAGATGTACTTTTGCCGTCAGTGGAAAGCGGTTTAATTACGCTTATCGGTCTTACAACAGAAAACCCTTACTTTTATATAAACAATGCTCTTTTATCAAGATTTTCCGTCTTTGAATTTAAGGCACTTGACGACTCGGCTTTAGATAAAATTATCAAAAAAGCAGCCAAGGCGGAAAATTTTAAAATAAAAAAAGATGCAAAAACTTTCTTAATTACCCAAGCAAACGGTGATGCAAGAAGATTACTTAATGCACTTGAACTTGCTGTTTTAACCACGCCTTATGAAGGCGATCAAAAAGAAATTACGCTTGATATAGCTAGTGAATGTATACAAGTGCGTCACTTAAATTATGATAAAAAAGGCGATAATCACTACGATATAATTTCCGCTTTCATTAAATCTATGCGCGGATCAGACCCGGATGCAGCCGTCTATTGGCTTGCTAAAATGTTAAACTCGGGCGAGGATCCGCGTTTTATTGCGCGCCGCATTTTAATTTGCGCAAGTGAAGATGTGGGACTAGCCGAGCCTACTGCTTTAGTCGTAGCGCAGGCGGCATTTTTCAGTGCACAAGTTCTTGGTATGCCGGAAGTCAGAATCCCCCTTTCCCAAGCGGCAATTTATGTTGCCTGCGCGCCAAAATCAAACAGCGCATATCTTGCGATTGATGCTGCGCTTGAAGAAGTTAAAAACGGGCCTTATAGAGCCGTTCCGGATCATCTTAGAAGCGGCGGAAAAAATATCGGCTATAAATACGCGCATGATTTCCCAAATCATTATGTAGAGCAGGAATATATGCCAAACCCTAAAAAGTTTTTAAATCTTACCACACAAGGCAAAGAAAAAATAATTAAAGAACGCCAAGAACTTTTGAGGAAGAAAAAATGAACTTACCCTTTGACCCGGAAAAAATTTTTTCTGTTTCCGAAATCAGCCAAATAATAAAAGAAATGCTTGAAGGTGTTTTTGGCGATATTAAAGTTGAGGGCGAAATTTCCAATTTAAAAACCGCTTCCAGCGGGCATATCTATTTTGATTTAAAGGATGAAAACGCTTTAATTTCCGTCGTATTATTTCGCGGTTATGCCCGCGGTGTTAAACTTGAAGAAGGCTTAAAAGTTCAAGTTTCCGGCGAAATTTCTTGCTACATTAAACAAGGGCGCTATCAAATAATTGCCCACTCCGTTCAGACACAAAGTAAAGGTAATCTTTACCTGGAATTTGAAAAATTAAAAGAAAAATTAACCAAAGAAGGTCTTTTTGACGAAGATAAAAAACTGCCTTTGCCGAAATTCCCCAAAAGAATCGGTGTTGCAACTTCACCGACGGGGGCTGCTATAAGAGATATTTTATCCGTCTTAAACCGCCGTGCAACCGGGCTAGAAATTACTATTGCGCCTTGCGCTGTTCAAGGCGAGGCCGCAAAATATGAAATTGTAGAAGCCATTAAAAATCTTAATCATTTAAAACCAAAAATTGATGTTATTTTAGTTGGTCGCGGCGGTGGCAGTATGGAAGATCTTTGGGCTTTTAATGAAGAAATCGTCGTCCGTGCGGTAGCAAAAAGCAAGATACCCGTAATTTCCTGCGTGGGCCACGAAGTTGATTTTACTTTAACAGATTTTGCTTCATCACTGCGCGCGCCGACGCCGTCTGCCGCAGCGGAACTTGTGGTTGAAACATCTTCAAGTCTTATAGAGCGTGTTAGGCAATTAAACAAAAATCTTTTACAAACTATAACTATTAAATACGAAAGACTTTTCGGCCGTCTTAAAATGGCCCTGGAAAATAAAATTTTTAAAAACCCCGCTATTATTTTTAATCAAAAAGAACAAAGACTTGATCTTGCGCAAAACCGCTTAAAAGATTTAAGCCCGTTTAATGTTTTAAAACGCGGTTATTCTATTGTCCGGCGTAAAAGCGATAATAAAGTCGTTCAGTCATCCTTAAAGGGAGAGCACCTAAAAATACAAAGCGCACAAGATATTTACGAGGTAGAAACTATATGAAATTAACCTTTGAAAAGAAACTTGATAAACTTGAAGAAATTATTTCAAAACTTGAAGACCCTTCTTTAGAACTAGAGCAAAGTGCCAAACTTTTTGAAGAAGGTTTAACTTTATCCAAAGAATTAAGCGCGCAACTTGACGAAGTTAAAAACAAAGTTGAAATCTTAAAAAAACAAGGGACCGAACTTAAACTTGAAAGTTTTGAGGAAGAAAAATAAATGCCAAAACTGCGCCTTGATAATGCACTTGTAGAAAAGGGACTTGCCCCAAGCCGCAACAAAGCCCAAGCCATAATTATGGCAGGCGAAGTTTTGGTTAATTATCAAGTTGAAACCCGCGCCGATAGAAAAATAAAAGAAGAAGACCTTATCACTTTAAAAGAAAAATCTTGCCCTTATGTATCACGCGGTGGGTTAAAATTAAAAGGCGCTTTAAACAATTTTAATATTTCCCTAAAAAATAAAATTTGCGTTGATATTGGTGTTGCTACAGGCGGATTTTCGCATTGTATGCTAATTGAAGGCGCAAAAAAAGTTTACGGTGTTGATGTGGGCAAAGGGCAAATTGCAAGTGAAATTTTAAAATACCCAAATTTTATTTTTAGGCCAAACACAAATGCCCGCTACATTACGCCAGATATGTTTGAAGAAAGATTTGAATTTGCTGCAGTTGATGTTTCCTTTATTTCACTAAAAATGATAATGCTCGCTTTGTTTAGTTGTATGGCCCAAAAATCAGAAATTGTTTTTTTAATAAAACCCCAATTTGAACTAACCCCTAAAGAAGTGCCGCACGGCATTGTTAAGACCGAAGAAAACCGCCAAAAAGCAATTTCTTCTTTAAAAGAATTTTTTAACGAGAATATTAAAGAAAAGTTTAACGCCTCTGAATCCGGGCTTTGCCCATCCCCCATCACCGGTGTGCACGGCAATACCGAATATCTGTGGCATATTTTAATTGGGAAATAAATATATAAAGGTAAAACTCCCCTTGCCAAAAGCAAGGGGAGTTCATTTTTACTAGCAACTTTTATTTTATAAAAGTTTTCCAGCCAAATCAGCAAGACTACTGCGTTCAGTTTTGGTAAATGTTATATGTCCGTAAGTCTTTTGGCCTTTAAACCTTTCTACCAAATAAGTCAAGCCGTTAGACTCAATATCCAAGTAAGGGGTATCAATTTGGTAAGGGTCGCCGGTTACAACGACTTTGGTGCCTTGGCCTGCGCGAGATAAAATTGTCTTAATTTCGTGCGGGCTTAAGTTTTGGGCATCGTCAACAATCATATATTGTTTGGGAAGTGTTCTACCGCGGATATGGGTTACAGATGCAATTTCAAGTTTACCACTGGTTGTAAGATAACGCACTTCTTCTTCGCCATCTTCGGGATTTTTCTTATTGGCAAGGAAACTTAAATTATCGTAAATTGCGCCCATCCAGGCATCAAGTTTTTCTTCCATAGTACCGGGCAAGAAACCAAGATCTCTGCCCACAGGCACAATAGGGCGGCAAACAAGTAAGCGTCTATAAGTTTCGTCATCAAAAGTTCTTCTAAGACCTGTGGCAAGAGTAATTAAGGTTTTACCCGTTCCCGCTGAGCCGACAAGGGTTACCAAATCAACGCTGTCATCAAGCAAAAGTTCCATAGCAAAGCGCTGTTCTTTGTTTAAAGGTTTAATACCCCAAGCAGTGGGTTCTTGCGGACTTAAGGCCTTTAAAACTTCGCCTGACTGGTCCACTCTGCCAACAGCAGATTTTTTGCTGCCGTCATCAGATTTTAAAATTAAAAATTGGTTTGGATAATATTCGCCTTTTTCCAAAGTAATTTTTTTATTTTGGTAAAATTCATCAATTTTAGCAGAAGAAACTTCCACTTCCGCACTACCTAAATAAAGTTCATCATATTTAATTTTATCGTTATTATAATCTTGCGCTTCAATACCAAGTGCTTCGGCCTTGATACGCAAATTCGTGTCTTTGGTAACAATTATCACCGGCTTTTTATTTGATTTATTGGATTGTTCTTTATGGTAATAATAAGCGATATTTAAAATATCATTATCAGATTTATTAAAGTTTAAACCGCCCGGCAAAATATGCTCGCGCGAAAATTCAACTTTTATGGAACCGCCGTTTTCCGTCTTAACACCTTGGGCTATTTTACCCTTCAATCTTAAAGCATCAATATAACGCGAAACCACGCGCGCGCTCTTGCCCCTTTCATCGGCAGCGGTTTTAAAATTATCAAGTTCTTCAATAACTATCATCGGGATAATAACTTCATTATCGTCAAAACGCGTAATTGCGGCAGGATCGTGGAGTAAAACATTTGTATCCAAAATATATTTCTTTTTCATAAACCCTCCAAGGTGTTGATAACCTTATTAAAGCATTAGCGGAGTTTTTTTTCAAGTCCCAAGATACAATTTGATAAAATATTTTTATGGCAGATATTAAATATATTAAAGGTGTAGGCCCTGCTAAAAGCGCAATGTTTAACCGCTTGGATGTTTTTACGACAAGCGATTTACTTCACTATTATGCGCGCACTTATCAGGATAGAAGGCCAAACAAAAATTTAAGCGATTTTAAAGACGCCCAAAGCGTTTGTTTTAAAGTACAGGTTTTAAGAACGCAAGTTATACCAACCAGAAGTATAGGCATTTTTAAAGCATTTGTCCAAGACGATAAAAATAATATTTTTGAAGCCACTTGGTTTAAAAGAAGAGCACGCGGTTATGATGTTTTTGCACAAATAAAAAAAGATTTTAAAATAGGTTCTTATGTTTGGTTGGTTGCCAAAAGAGAAGATAAAAATTCTTTTCTTTCAAATAAAATTACCGTTGAAGAATACTATCTGCCTACCGACCCCGAATTACATTTACACGCAGATGCAATTGTTCCTATTTATTCTTTAACACAAGGCTTAACAAATAAGTTTTTCCGCCAGACAGTTGCAAAAGCACTTGGCACCTATCTTGAAGAAGAAAAAGAAATATTACCACCGGAACTTTTAAAAAAACGCCAACTTTTAACTATTCAGCAAGCATTAAAAGGTATACACTTTCCCTCAAGCATAAGTGAACTTGAGAACGCAAGAAAGCGTATGGTCTATGAAGAATTTTTACTTATGAGTATGGCTTGGACTCTTAAACAAAAACAAGAAAAAATAGACGAAAAACAGCACCGCTATGAATTAAAAAAACATTTACTTACACCGTTTAAAGAAAATTTACCTTTCACTTTTACAAAAGCGCAAACACGTGTGATAAATGAAATTTTTAAAGATATGCTTTCCCCCCGCCCGATGACGCGCCTTTTACAAGGCGATGTCGGCTCGGGCAAAACAATAGTTGCTTTAAGCGCGCTACTTCTAGCGGTGGAAAATAACTTTCAATCTGCCTTTATGGCACCGACGGAAATTTTAGCCACCCAGCATTTTATAACTTTAAAAAACCAACTTAAAAATTTACCCGTAAAAGTGGAAATTTTAACATCCAAAACAACTAAAAAAAATAAGGAAAAAATTTTACAGGATTTAGCGGAAGGCAAAATTGATATACTTATCGGCACGCATGCTCTTATTGAAGATAAAGTTAAATTTAAAAATCTCCGTTTTATTGTTATTGACGAACAACACCGCTTTGGCGTAAAACAAAGGGCAAAACTGCGCGCAAAAGCACGCCATATTGATATGCTTTCCATGACGGCTACTCCGATACCAAGAACATTTGCGCTTGCTTTATACGGTGATTTATCAGTTTCCACCATTGATGAAATGCCCCCGAACAGAAAGCCCATTGAAACTTTGCAACTAAACCAAAACGGTGCTTTAGAACTTTTAAGAAAAGAAATTGCTCAAGGCCATCAGGGTTATATCGTTTATCCCTTAATTGACGAAAGTGATAAACTTGAACTTAAAGCCGCAAAAGAAGAATTTGAAAAATTAAAAATGCTTATGCCCGATATCAGTTTTGCCATGATTCACGGGCAAATGGGCGGGCAGGAAAAACAAAAAATAATGGAAGATTTTTTAAATAAAAAATATCAGGTTTTAGTGGCCACCCCCGTAATTGAAGTCGGTATTGATATTAAAAATGCAACCATTATGATTATTCAAAATGCCCAGCGTTTTGGGCTTGCCAGTTTGCACCAATTGCGCGGACGTGTCGGCAGGGGAGAGGCCAAATCAATCTGCGTTCTAGTGGCCGACCATGTTAGCACTCTTGCTAAAGAACGCCTTGATATTTTATGCCAAACAAATGACGGTTTCAAAATCGGTCAAAAAGACCTTGCTTTAAGAGGTCCGGGCGAAATACTCGGTACACGCCAAAGCGGCGAAGTAGAATTGAAAAGTGCCGATTTAATAAAAGATAAAAATGTTCTTGAAGAAGTCGTTCAAGATAAAGAAGAACTTTTTAACCAAGACCCCATGCTGATATTGCCCAAGCACCAACCTTTCAAAAAAAGATTACAGGAACTTTATCAAAAATATTGGAATCTTATTGATTTGGGATAATATTTTTTCTATACTTGAAGTGTATTAACTTATAAGTTTTATTATTTTTAAGAAATTAAGTCTATAAAATTTATGTTAAGAAAAATACTGTGCGATTATGAATTTTCCTTTAGGGGAAGAACCTACAAAGACATTGCCGTTTATTTGGGGGATACCATGGTGCCTGCACTGGCCCAAAAAAAAGATTTTACTCCTCAAATTGTCTGCTACGCTCTGAAATTATCCCAAGAAGAAATTGCTAATTTAATAAAAGTTCATTATTGGGATCTTGATAAAACTAAATTTGAACAAGCAGGCTTTGTTTTTATTAAACTCAAATTAGATTTCTATCCGCCACTAGATAAAAAAGATTAATGATATTTCAATTAAAAATGTAACTACGGTTTTTGTGTTAGGCAAAAATTTTATGCTATACTTATATATATGTTAAGAAAAGTTTTATGCGATTTTGAATTCATTTACAGAGGTCGTATCTATAAAGCCTTCGGGTTCTACCTTGGGGATACAACTTTACCTCAACAGACAAGAACAAAAGATATGACACCCCAAATTGTCTGCAAAGCATTCAAAATATCTATAGAAGAATTAGGTAAAATGCTAAAGATTCACTATTGGGATATTGATAGAAATAAACTTGAACTTGCCGGTTTTAAATTTGTAAAAATAAGTTTAAAATTCTTTCCGCCTTTAAGCAGGGGTGATTAAATTGTCAGCCAAATTTAAGCATTAAAAAACTCCGCCTTTTTAAAAAGACGGAGTTTTTTATACTAAAAGTTATTTAGTTGCCTTTGCGGCTTTATTTGCAAGTTTAGCCAAGCGGGATTTCTTTCTGCCTGCTGCTTTCCAGTGTATAACACCTTTTTTTGCAGCCTTATCTAAAGCAGAAGATGCTTTTGCTACACTTTTTGCAGATTTTGTAGAAACAACTTCTTTTGCAGCAAGGTGAATATTCTTCTTTAAACCTTTATTTGCAGAAGTTCTTTTTACTGCTTGACGTTGTGCTTTTAAAGCGCTTGTATGACGTCCTGTTTTTAATTTTGCCATTTTTAATACCTCTTAAATGTGTTAATATATTTTATCTTTTTTGGTTGAATTATGCAAACAATTTAAAATTGCTATATACATATTATATCAATATTTTGTATCATAAAGAAAACTGGGAGAATTTTAAATATGGCAAAAAGAATACTTTTAAAGTTGTCCGGGGAGGCCCTTTGCTCAAGCAATGCAAGAGGTCTTGACCCAAAGGAAATGCGCTCCATTTCCAAAGAAATAAAAGATGCCCTTAAAACAAAATGCCAACTGGCTATTGTTATGGGTGGCGGAAATATCTGGCGCGGCGTCAGAGACGGCGGTGGCATTATCAGCAGAGTAAATTCCGATAATATGGGTATGCTTGCAACCGTAATTAATGCTATTGCACTTCAGTCTGCTTTGGAAGATATAGGTGTGCCAACAAGAGTTTTAACTTCCATTAATATGGATAAACTTGCAGAACCTTTTATAAGAAGAAGGGCAATCCGCCATCTTGAAAAAGGCAGAGTCGTTATTTTTGCCGGCGGAACAGGCAGCCCTTTCTTTACAACAGATACAGCAGCAGCCCTGCGCGCAGCAGAAATTAAGGCAGATACAATTTTGAAAGCAACCCAAGTTGACGGTGTTTATGACAGCGATCCCAAAATTAACCCTAAAGCGAAATTGATTGCTAAAATAACTTATGCAGATGCTATTAAAAAGGGTCTTAAATTTATGGATACCGCTGCCCTTGCTTTATGCTTGGAAAATAAATTTAAGTTATGTGTTTTTAACTTACATAAAAAAGGCAATATCAAACTTGCCGCACAAGGCAAAAAAATAGGAACAACAATTTATTAAAATTAAACGAGGTATTTATGGAAACTATTAATGAACTTTTAAATAAGACAAAACAAAATATGGCACAAGTGGCCCAAAAATTAAATAAAGATTTAGGCACTTTAAGAACCGGCCGCGCAAATCCGCAAATGGTGGAAAATGTCCGCGTAGAATATTACGGCGTTCCCACTCCTTTAAAAAATATGGCTCTTTTAAACGTTGCCGATGCCAAAACTTTGGAAATTCAACCCTATGATATAAGCGCAATTAAAGAAGTGGAAAAAGCCCTTCAACAAGCAGATTTGGGCGTTACCCCGATGAACGACGGCAAAATTATCAGAATTATTTTACCTCCGATGACAGAAGACCGCCGCAAAATGTTAACTAAAACTATTTCTAAAATGAGCGAAGATTATAAAGTTGCCGTACGCAATGAAAGGCGCGATATTTTGGAAAAACTTAAAAAAGCACAAAAAGCAGGCGAAATTACCGAAGACGATTTAAAGAGATACGAAGTCCAAATCCAGAAAGATACTGACGGAACTATCGGCGAAATTGAAAAAATCGTCTCCGCTAAAGAAAAAGAAATAATGACAATTTAGTCTTTATTTGGCAAAGGGTTTAGTTTGTTAAAAAATAACAATCTAAACCCTTTTTTAATTTATGAAAATACCAAAGCATATTGCAATTATCATGGACGGAAACGGCCGCTGGGCAAAAGCAAAAAATTTGCCCCGTACACAAGGCCACAAAGAAGGGGCTAATTCCGTTGAAATAATTACCAAAGAAGCACTTAAACTTGGCGTTAAATATTTAACGCTCTATGCTTTCTCTACAGAAAACTGGGCAAGACCTAAAACAGAAATTTTATCCTTAATGAAATTGCTTGAAGAAACTTTAGATAAATTCCTAAACAATCCTGATAAACATATAAAAATTATTTTTAGTTCAAGCCACAAAAGACTTCCCTCTAAAATACTTGCAAAAATGGACCAAGTGCAAAAAGAATCTGCAAAAAATAAGGGCTTAACTTTGAACCTTGCCATAAATTACGGCGCAAGACAGGAGATTTTGGAAGCCATCTCAAAATTGCAAGAAAAAGGCTTAAAACCCACACAAGCCAATTTTGAAAAATGCCTTTATAATAATATCCCGGATCCTGACTTAATTATAAGAACTTCAGGGGAACAACGCTTGTCAAACTTCCTTTTATGGCAGGCCGCTTACAGTGAGTTTTACTTTACCAAAACTCTTTGGCCCGATTTTAGGAAAAAAGAATTACTCGAAGCAATAAAAGAATTCTCCGCAAGGCAAAGACGCTTTGGCGCATAGTCTAAATATTTAATTTTTAATTTAATATAATATAAATATATGAACTTTCAAGATATTATCCATACATTAGAAAACTATTGGAAAAAACAGGGCTGCCTTATCGTACAGCCTTATGATTTGGAAAAAGGAGCAGGTACTTTTAACCCTGCAACTTTCTTCGGCTCTCTTACAGAAAAGCCGACAAATTGCTGCTATGTAGAACCCAGCAGAAGACCTGCCGACGGCAGATACGGAGATAACCCAAACCGCTTGGGCAAGTTTCACCAATTTCAGGTTATTTTAAAACCGGCACCTGCCAATGTTCAAAAACTCTATTTAGATTCTTTAAAAGCCCTTAATTTAGACCCCAAAAAGCATGATGTTCGCTGGATTGAAGATGACTGGCAATCCCCTACTTTAGGTGCAAGCGGTGTCGGATGGGAAGTTTGGCTTGACGGTATGGAAATTACTCAGTTTACCTATTTCCAGATTATGGCCGGTTATACTTTAAAGCCAATTACAGCAGAAATTACTTACGGCCTTGAAAGAATTGCAATGTTTAGCCAAAAGAAAGATAATGTCTTTGATGTTATGTGGAACGACACTACAACTTACGGCGAAATGGTAAAGGAAAGCGAAAGACAATTTTCCCATTATCATTTTGAACAAGCCGATATTGAAAACTTGCGTCGCTATGTTGCCGAGAATGAAGAAGAATGTAAAAAACTCTGCAAACTCGGTCTTTATTTACCCGCCTATGACTGTGCGATGAAAGTTTCCCACTATTTTAATATTTTAGAAGCGCGCGGCGCGATTTCCGTTTCAGACAGAACAAATATTATAACTAAAATTCGTTCACTTGCAAAACTTTGCGCGCAAGAATATGTAAAAGCCAATACACCGGAAGAAAAACTATGAACAAAACAGCACTTTTAGCAATTGAAACAGAACATTTACCGGCACGCTTCTTATTTGGCGCGCTTGAACAGTTAAAAAATAATACGGAAAATATTTTAAAGGAAAATAATTTACAATATTCTGCCGTCAGCACTTTTGGTACTTACCGAAGACTCGTTGTAGAAATTAAAGAACTTACTGCCAAGGCAGCCGATATACAAAAAGAAGTCAAAGGCCCCCCCGCCGCTTTACTGAAAGATAAAGACGGCAACTATACAAAACAAGCCGAAGGCTTTGCCCAAAAAAACGGCTTGAAAGCGCAAGATTTGATTATCGTTGAAACACCGAAAGGTCCTTTTCTTTATGCAAAATGCACACTAAAAGGCCAGGAAACAAAAAATCTTTTACCTCAAATTTTTGAAAATATTATAAGAAGTTTGGTTTTCCCAAAAAATATGGTTTGGGAAGATTCCTGCTTACACTTTGCTCGCCCGATAAGAAATATCGTTGCCTTATATGGCGATAAACTTGTTAAATTTGAAATTGCCGGTGTCAAAAGCACAAAAACAAGTTTGCCTATGCTTTCTTTTGGCGCAAAACCGGTTAAAATAGACACGCCGGCAGATTATATCCCTGCTTTAAAAAATCTTGAACAACCGATTTTGGCTGATATTGAAGAAAGAAAACAAACTTTGATAAAAGCCTTAAACAGTATTGCTTCAAAACTTGGCTATCAGGCAGATTTGGATGAAGATTTGATAAATGAAACAATTTCTTTCACCGAACACCCCGTTGTTTTAAGCGGTGATATGGATATTAAATTTTTAAAGTTACCTAAAGAACTTATCACAACCGTATTGAAAAAACAATTAAGAATGTTCCCCGTTGTTGATAACAAAGGTAATCTTCAGCCGCATTTTATCGCTGTCAGGGACGGTATCAGCGTAAATCAGGATGAAGTAAGACACGGTTTTAAAAATGTTATGACCGCCCGCTTAACTGATGCCGTTTTCTTCTTTGAAAACGATATTAAGACAGGGCTTGATAAAATGGCCGAAAAACTTGCCACTATCAATTTTATTGACGGCCTTGGTAATATGGCCCAAAAAACAAAAAGAGTGGAAGAACTTTCCTTGTTTATTGCCGAAAAACAAGAAAAAGAAGTAAAAGAAAATATACAAAAAGCCGCTAAATATTGTTATGCTGATTTGGCCAGTAGCGTTGTTTATGAGTTTAGTGAACTTCAAGGCTATATGGGTGGCGTTTACGCACAAAAGGAAAACTTCCCCAAAGATAGCGCAACAGCCATCGGTGAATTTTACTTACCTTTAAGTGCGTCTTCCGCCTTACCTAAAACACTTTGCGGTGCAGTGGTAAGTTTGGCTGGGAAAATGGATTCCCTTGCTGCCAACTTTGCAGCAAATCAAGTGCCAAGCGGCAGCCAAGATCCTTTTGCATTACGCAGACAGGCTATGGGGGCAGTCAGAATTATATTAGATAAAAATATTGCCATACCTCTGCAAGAACTTATTGACAAAGCAGTCTCCCTCTTACCGAAACTAGAAAATTCAAAAACAGAAGAACTTTTTGGTTTTATGTGGCAAAGATTTGCTTTCTTACTTGAACAAGAGCATATTTCTTCAGACGTAATTGAGGCTATTTTACCGCTAAAAAATAAAACTTTAAATCAACTGGTAATCATTGCAAGAGCCTTAAACAGTGCTAAAAACAGTGCCTCTTTAATGCAGGCTGCACAAGCGGCAAAAAGAATTTCCAATATCCTTAAAAAATCGGAAGGGCAAACTTTTACCGAAGCACAGGAAAATCTTTTTTCTTGCAATGAGGAAAAAGTTTTATATAATACATTGAAGGATGTCAAAAATAAATTAGATAAAAAGGAAATGACAACCGAAACAGATTTTAAAGAAATTTTCTCTCTTCTTGCTTTGCTTGCAGAACCTTTAGAAAACTTCTTTAAAGAAGTTATGGTTAATGTCGATGATACTAAAACAAAAAATAATCGTTTGGCCTTGCTTGCGGAAATACACACATTGCTTACAAAACAAATTTCCGATTTAAGCAGACTTCAAATTAAATAAGGAAAAATCTATGATAAAAAAATTAAAAGACAAAGGTTTTACTCTTACGGAATTAGTAGTTGTAGTACTTCTTATCGGTATTTTGACAGGTTATGCCTTGCCAAGATACCTTACCCATGTTGAAGTATCAAAAGCAACGGAAGCCGTTGATTTTCTTCATCAATGGCAAGCAGCAAGGGCTGTATACTTTGCGGAAAATGAAAAATATATCGATGCCGGATCATTGGAAAGTATTGGTGTAGATCCACTATTTACCGAGGGCGTCTCCGTATTTAAATATTTTAATTGCTTTGCTCAAAACATTAGTGCAGAAAACAATGCGAGTTTTGCTACATATTCTTGTGCCAGAAACGGTGGCAATTATGAATATACAATTTACACTTCCGAATATAATATGTATTGTTGTTGGAATAACAGCAGTCCTAGATCAGGCAAAATATGTAATAACATTTCGACAGATGAAACCTATGACGGCACTCTTTTACAAAATAATTCAGGTATGACTGATATGAGTTGTCTTGTAATGGAGTAGAAAAACAAATCTTTCTAAAAAGCGTGCTTTTATTTAGCACGCTTTTTTTATTGCTTCTTTATATAAGGAACCTGCTTTATAAGAACTACGTACAAAAGGCCCTGCCAAGACTGCTTTAAAACCAAGAGAAAGACAATATTTTTTTAATTCATCATAATAATCTTGAGTAGGAAAACTCTGAACTTCAATATGTTCTTTGCTTGGCGCCAGATATTGCCCCAGTGTCAACATATCGCAATCAACTTTACGCAAATCCCTGAAAACTTCCTTTAACTCTTCTTTCGTTTCACCAAGACCAAGCATCAAACTGCTCTTAGTTAAAATATTCGGAGTAATTTCTTTTACTTTTTTTAATAAATCTAAAGAACGCATGTAAGAAGCCCCAACACGCACTTGTTTATAAAGGGAAGGGACAGTTTCCATATTGTGGCCAAGAACATTTGGCCCAGCGCCCAAAACAATTTTTAAAGCATCAATATTTCCTTGTAAATCAGAAATTAAAGGTTCTGTTAAACACGCAGGATTTTGTTTTTTTACTTCTTTTAAAACAGCCGCAATATGGCTGGCACCGCCGTCCTTTAAATCATCTCTTGTTGGCATTGTTAAAACTAAA
The DNA here is from genome assembly GCA_045605725.1 of Elusimicrobiaceae bacterium. GTDB lineage: Bacteria > Elusimicrobiota > Elusimicrobia > Elusimicrobiales > Elusimicrobiaceae > Proelusimicrobium. Next base: position 138,961 of record JAZUQO010000010.1, on the reverse strand, counting down.
TATTTTAGATTTCTTTGTTTAACAAAAGCAGCAATTTTTTGCGGTTCGTTTATATCCGGCTCCTTTGGAATTTGGTGTTTAGGCACGGAGCAAAAACGGCAAGAACGCGTACAAATTGCGCCAAGTATCATTATTGTTGCCTCTCCGCTGCAAAAACATTCACCGCGGTTTGGACATTTTGCTTCTTTGCAAACGGTGCAAAAATTATCGTCTAAAGTTTGCTTTAAAATCTGGGCTTTTTGTGTATGAAAAGCCGCTTTTTTTTGGGCTGCTAAATCTTTTAGCCATTTTGGAATTTCTCTCATAATAGTATAATTATAGTAAATGATAAGATTAAAAGCACTTTTATTTTCTTTTTTATTTATTACTTTAACGCTTTTTATAAATGCTAGCGCAATACAAGAAGCGTCTGATTTATATTTTAACGGAAAACAGCAGGAAGCCTTAAATAAATTTTTGGAAATCTCAAAAGAAACAGAAGAAAAAGAAGCCTTCTTAAATGCTGTTTATATTGCTTTGGAACTTGGCCAAAATAAACTTGCTATTGACACAATAAGTGTTGCTTTAAAAAAATATCCGCAAGATCAAACCGTTCTTGAATTTGCCGGGGATGCCTATCTTAATGCCGGTTATTATCTTAATGCGGAAAACATTTTTGCCCGCCTAGTAGATCAAGAGACAAAAACAGATTTTTACTATATCAATTTAGCACGCGCACAAATCGGGCTTGATATGCCAAAACTTGCCATAAAAAATCTACAACTTGCGGCAAAGTTTAACAATCACACCGCTCTTGCAAATTTTTTACTTGGAGATCTCTATGCAAAACAAAAAGATTATAAAAAAGCGCGAGATGCCTATAAAAAAGTAATAGATTATGATAATCAATTTATTGAAGCAAAAGAAAAATATGCCGACGTCCTTGTAAAACTAAAAGATTATAACGAGGCCTATAAAAATTATATCAGCGTTAACTCTGTGGAAAAAAACGATAAACAAATTCGCGAAAAAATTGCTCAAACGCGCCCTCATTTAAAAAAGAAAAATCTGCAAGAAATTCCCCAAAATAAAGAAAAAATTATAAGAACCCATACAAATGTTCAAAAGCCACAATCTTTCGAAGGACCTTTGCCTATGATACGTGTCGGCCTTGGCGCAAAAATTAGTGGCGGGCCTATCGGTTTAAAAGAAATAAAATTTTCCCCTTCACACGATTTTAAAGCAATTGATAATCATGGCAAAGTATTAATTAACGGTAAAGCAAAAACTTGGTGGAAAGCCATCGTAGAAAAGGGCAACATGTATCTAATCAGCCCAGATAACAAAAGAACTTTTGTTTCTTCCTCGGTCAAAATTGTTCCGCAATCTAATGAAAGTGAAGGCCACACAATTATAATAAAAGACCTTTTAAGCGGACACGGCACCACTTGGATAAGTCGCCAAGATAATGAATACAGAGGAATTATAGAACTGATTTTTAATAAAAAAATAAATGGTATTGTCCCTGTAAATATTGTCAATATTGAAGAATATGTTTACGGCGTTGTAGCATCTGAAATGCCAAGCGTTTTTCCGCTTGAAGCACTAAAAGCACAAGCAGTTATAGCACGCACCTATGCAATGAAAGGTTTGGGCAAACATAAGCACTGGGGTTATGATGTTTGCGACACACAAAACTGTCAAGTTTACGGCGGAGTTCGAGCCGAAAGAGAAAGAACAAACAGCGCAACCGAAGCAACTTTAGGCCAAATTCTTACTTATCAAAACAAACCAATTGAAGCGGTTTTTTCCTCTAATTGTGGCGGTTATACCCAAAGCAGCGCGGAAGCCGGCTGGTTCAGCCATAAATACTTAAAACCCGTTTCCGATTATCAAGATTTTAACGAAGAAAACTTACAGCCATATCACTTTAAAGAACTTTTGGAACATAGCCGCCCTGCTTACAGCCGCTATTTTAAAAATGTAAGCCCCTCAACTTTTAGATGGACAAGAGTTTTAGAAGAAAAACAATTAAGAGAAGTGGCTAACCGCAAAAAAGATATAGGCCCTATAAAGGCAATTATTCCTTTAAAAAGAGGGCGCTCCGGCTATGTCCATGGAATAAAAATAGTTGGAAAGAAAAACACTCTAATATTAACCAAAGAACATGAAATCAAAAAATATCTTGCTACCGGTATGCTCCGCAGTACTTATTTTATAGTTCAGCCTATTTATGAAAACGGAGAAATAAAATCTTTCATATTCTATGGCGGTGGTTGGGGCCATGGCGTCGGCCTTTGCCAAACAGGAAGTGGCGGTCGCGCAGATGCCGGACAAAATTATAAAGAAATTTTAAAACATTACTACACAGATGTTGTTATCCAAGATATACGCACAAAAAAACCTGTCTTATAAAAGACAGGTTTTTTACTAAATTACTTTAGATTATTTATGGGCAAGTTGTTCCATCATATGCTATCAAATAGTACTGATACTCATAAGTCCCTTTTATTCTTAAAGGGGACCAGCAAAAGCGTGTCGTTCCTATAGGGAAGCCGTTTTCCGAAGGAGTAGTCGAACTGTAATTATTACTGCCTTTAACAAAAGCACTATACTTATCATCGTCAGTGGTATCAGCAGTAACCTCTTCCCAAACGATCTCTTTTACGCTTAAGTCATTATCTGCTTTTAATTGTTTAATTTTACTGGTGGTTGTATTATTGCCGACTTTATTAATACTAAGCACGCCGAACTCTTTATCTACTATCAGCGTCCCCTCGCCCATACCTTCTGCATCAGCGACAGAAAAACTGACTGCGGTAGGATGTGTGTTAGAAGTTTTTAGTTCTAAATCCTTTTGAGTGCTTATCTTATTGGATGTAAGAGTACCTCCAACTGTAACAGTACTTCCTTCCGAAGCATTTGGATTTTTATATTTAAGACCGTTTTCTCTACCGGCAAAAAAAGCAGTATCCGCCGTTATCTTTGTGTGCGATAAATAAGGCACGGGAAAATATGCCACATATTTAACGGTTTGAGCAAATAACGAGGAAGAAACGAAAACTAAAAATAAGGATAATAAAATTATAATTCGATTTTTGTTCATAGCGTAAAGCCTCCCTTACATATATTTTATTAATTTATACAAAAAAATCAAGACCCTTTCGTGTTTTTTTAGTAAACTATAAGTATGTATAGATTTTTTTTAATTCTTTTTCTTTATTCCTTTTTACTGGTGGGATGTATGCAAAATGAAGTTGTTTTGCCTAATGGCACTAAAATTGAAGTGGAACTTGCCAAAACCCGCGAGGAAACAGAAAAAGGTCTTATGTTTAGGGAAAATCTTGCCAAAAACAAAGGAATGCTGTTTATTTTTTCAAAAGATGAAGCACGTTATTTTTGGATGAAAAATACCCTTATAGACCTAGATATTATTTTTATTGATTCCGAAGGAAAAATAGTAAATATCGCTGAAGAAGTGCCACATTCTCATATAGCAGCACCGGAAGAAGAAATAGCCACAGCAGAAGGCTTTGGTAAATACGTTTTAGAAGTAAACAGCGGTTTTGCCAAAGAGCATAATTTAAAAGAAGGAGATAGGTTAAACCTAAAAATAAAATGAAAAAAACCTTCCTTTTTTTAATATTTTTTACTCTTTCTGTATTCTGTTTTGCCCAAACAGATAAGCAAATCAACTATGCCGATTTAAATAAAACGGCTTTAGAGCACTTAATCAATCTGATAAATATTGATACCGCACAACCAAATCCTCAAGAAATTTTTGCACAACGTTATATATACAAAAATCTCATAGATAATAAAATCGACTGGCGTATATTCCGCATAGAAAAACCCCGTGCAAATTTAATTGCCGTTTTAAAAGCAAATACCCCAAATTCTTTAAAACCGCTTATTTTAATTTCCCATTTAGACACCGCTTCAATAGCAGATAACTGGCAAACTCCGCCAACCCAAGCCCTTATAAAAGATGGCAAAATTTATGGTCTTGGCGCAAGTGATGCAAAAAATTATGCCGCTATAAATTTGGCAATATTAACTTGGTTAAAACAAAACAATATCCCTTTAAAACGTGATATAATTTTTATCTTTTCCGCGGATGAAGAAGCCACCGGGGAAAAAGGATTAAAATTTCTCTTTGATAAATATCCCGAATATCTTAAAGCCGCTTATGCTTTAAACGAAGGTGGCGGTTTAATAAAGAATGAAGATAACAAAAACTTGTTTTTTGTTGAAAGTGCCTCAAAAATGTATATGGATATTTTAGTTAGCGCTTTCGGAGAAGAAGGCCATACTGCTACTTCTTCCAATCAGGAAAATGCTATTTATAAATTATCTCAGGCTTTACAAACTATTGAAAATTACCCACAAAAACCGATGTTAAATGAATGGACAAAGAATTTCTTCAGACAAATTTACCCTCTTCAAGATGATGACGCAAAAACCACCATTGACATGTTGCTTGGGGAAGATAATAAACTTGCCACACAAGCCGCACAAATTATTATGGATGACAACTTTTTAAAGACACAACTTGTAAATACAATTACCCCCTCTATTTTAAGCAGCGGTAATGAAAACAATTCCGTTCAAAGCCAAGCCCAGGCAGTATTAAATTGCCGGCTTTTGCCTTGGACTTCCCCTGATGCTTTTTTTGAAGAATTAAGCAACTTATTTGTCCAAGATGAAAACATTATCCTTTCTATTTTAGAAAAGCCGGAAATGCCTTTCCCCCAGCCATCCTTGCAAGATGATGACCTTTTTGTATCTATAAAAAATTCCGTAACAAAAACTTTTCCAAACACTTTAACATTAAAGACAATGACACCTGCCTCAAGCGAAAGTGAAGTCTTAAGAAGGCACGGTATTATAACTTACGGCATCGGACCGCTTATTAACTCTGGAGAGGGCGGTCCCCATCAAAGTAATGAAAATATTGCTTTAGAAGATTTTTATCAGCAACTGAAACTAACTCTTTTTATAGTTTTAGATTTTGCTGCACAAAAAGAATAGAGGTTGCTATGCAAGAAGAAAAACAAAATAAAAAGACAAATAAGACAAATAGAAAAGAACAAACACTACCCGCGGTAAAAGAAACTAAAAAATCCTTATCCGTTAAACGTTTTTTCCATAGAAGACACCACCATAAACAAAACTATCATAAGGAGCAGAAATTTGCCCAAGATTTTACAAATATGCTTTCAAAAAGCATTAAAATCATGCTACCTTACCTGATTATTCCTACAATACTCTTTTTAATAGGGGCTTATTTTATCTTTACCGTTATAGCCTACAATTATCACACACCTCTTTGGTTTAAAATAATCTTTGGCATAATTAATTTCGGATTATTTTTGGCATTAGGCCTTATCTATGGCTTTCTTATGGGAATGACGGCAAGTTTAAAAGTCTTCTCCCAAAACTTCGGCTTAATGATCAGACAGGTAATGACCAGTTTAAAAACTTCTATTGAAAATAGGATAAACAGTCTTTCTTTTGAAATGTTTTCCAAGAAGGAACTTTCAAAATTGATTTCTCAAGCCTTTGAAGATTATAACCAAAAAATAAAAAGATATGCCCAAAAAACTGCTTTAGGTGTTATGGCAATCGGAATTATCAGCACCATCCTATTTTTTGCAAGACATTTTATAGTAAGAAGTCTTGGTATAATAAAAAACAAAGCAGATGCCTTTGCCATAATTTCCGCAAGAACGAGTCTGTTTGTTGCCGTTATTTTAAATTTAACACTTTTTACTAAAATAATTTTATGGGTAGGTGTCTTTATAGGTATAGGTATACTGATGACACAAGCATTAGGCTATTATATCTTAATCACATATTTTTAAAAATGAAAAAATACTTATTTTTATTATTACTTTTTCTTACTCCTGCGCTTTTTGCACAAAGCGCGAAGTATTATTATGATCAAGGGGTAAAGGAAAAATCCCCTCAAGAAAAAATAAAATTATTTACAAAAGCCATAAACAAAGCTCCTCGTTGGGCTTTACTTTATCACACACGGGCCGATGTTTATAAAGAACAAAAGCGCTATAAAAAGGCCCTGGCAGATTATTCTTATGCTATTAAGTTAAACCCAAAAGATCCCTTTAAATACTATGCAAGAGCCCTTGCTTATATAGAACAAACCAACTATTCGCCCGCAATGGAGGATTTAACTAAAGCCATAAGCCTAAAGAAAAACTATGAAGATTTTTATCTTAAAAGAGCCTACTGCTATATGCAAAGCGGAAAATATAAACTTGCGCTTAACGATTTCGAAAAAGTCAAAAAGACCGATACCAAACTTTCGCAGGCAAAGGCTTATTATGAATTACGAGATTATCCAAAAGCAATACCTTTGTTTGAAGAACTTCTATCAAAAAATCCTCAAAGTCAGGAACTTTTAACATATCTCGGTAAGATTAGTTATAACATAGAGTTTTATGATGAGGCTATCTCTTATTTCAGCCAAATTTTAAACCGCAATCCGCAAAATATCCAAGCCTTAAAAGCAAGAGCAAATGCTTTTAAGGAAATAGATTTATATGATCGCGTAATCAAAGACTATACCGCTTTAATAGAAATAACCCCCGACGCTGCGGCATACAACAGGCGCGGTGTCGCTTATGAGAATATAAAAGATTGGCCAAACGCCATAAAAGATTATGATAAAGCAATAGAGTTAAATCCTAAATGGGCGGTGCCTTATAATAACAGGGCTTATGTGCAAATGAAATTAAAAAATTATAAGGAAGCAAAAAAAGATTTGGATATATCCTTAAAACTTTCTCCTAAATCCCCCACCACTTTAGTAAATAATGCCGGATATTATTGGACAGCCAAAAAAGACAAAAAAAACATGTATGCCAATTTACAGGCTGCAATGAAAAATAATTTTAAAGATTTCGATTCTCTATATGACGATAATCAAAAGGGCTGGTTATTTAAAAATATAAATAACAGTTTGGAGTTTCGCTCTTTCAGCGCGCCTTATACTAAATAATTTATTTGCCATTAAAAGCCAAAATTGCTATAATTTAGTATAAGTTTGATTGATTATGCCGAGGTAGCTCAATGGTTGAGCAACGGTTTTGTAAACCGTAGGTTGTGGGTTCAAATCCCATCCTCGGCTTTCTCTTTTGTATTATTTTTTGCTCTTTTTTATTTTTTTAAGATTTCGGATAGCACCGCCCTTCGGGCGTGGTTCCCTACTATACCTCATCTTAAATAAAATAAAAAAAATAGCCGGTTTGCTTTGGCAAACCTAAAAAAATAATACAAAATAGCGTTGTAAAACATTTGTTGGTTTAGATTATTCGTTAAAATAAATTTCTCTTTTCTGCTTTGCTCGGTTTTTCTATAATATAAATATGAAAAAGATATTAACTTTTTTATTTCTGACTTTACTGGGACTAAATATTTTTGCACAGGAAAAAACACATACCGAAATAGCCGAACTTTACGGCGATGCCATTGTCAGTGTTAATGTGATAAGAAAAGACGGCTCTACTTATAGTGGAACCGGGTTTATTATAGATACAAACGGTTTTGTAGCAACCGCCGCCCATGTCATAAAAGATGCCTTCGCTGTAAATTTTACCTTCAAAAACGGTATTGTTTCCAGTGAAGCCAAAATTATTGCCGTAACTTCCGATGAAACTATAGATCTGGCTGTTTTACAAATACCTAACAACAATTTACCTTATGTCGTACTAGGAGATTCAAATCAAGTAAAAGCGGGTGAGGAAATAACCGTCATCGGAAATCCCAGACGTTTACAAAATACCATTACAAACGGTTTAATTTCTCAATTAAGGCAAGTTTCTACTACCGTGGTTTGGCAACAAATAAGTGCTCCGATTTCACCAAGTTCCAGCGGTAGTCCTGTTTTTAACAAAAAGGGTGAAGTTATAGGCATTGCCACATCCAGTTTAAAAGGAAACGAGAATCAAAATATAAACTTTGCTATACCCTCTAATTATTTAACCGATTTAATGGCAAAAAATGATATTTATATAACATCGGAAATTTGCCCGGCAAAAAAAGAACAAACTTTCTTTGAAAAAGTTAAAAATTACCTTAAAAGATCTTGCAATATTTGTAAGGAACAATTTAACTTTATATTCAATTAAATTTGCAAGTTGTTTTATTATTTACCGTGCAAGGCAAATTATTTTACAAGGATTTTTGTGGAAATTCTAATTAACTTTTTCTAAAAAAGTGCTTTTTCAAACAAGGTATACCGTGAGGGGTGGCAACACAAAGTTTGTGCCCACGGCCCCGTGTATCCGAAGTTTGAAAAAAATTAAAATTTACCAAAAAGCCGAAGCAAAATTTGCAAGTTGTTTTATTATTTGCTACAATATTTAAAATTAAAGTTATTAGGTTAGGAAGATACAAATATGTCATATAAATGCGAAATTTGCGGTAAAAAATCCGTCCAAGGGAATTCTTACAGCCATTCCCACATGAAAACAAAAAGAACTTTTAAGCCCAACCTTCACAAACAAAAAGTTGTGCTTGAAGGCAAAACTCAAACTGCTTATGTATGCTCTAAATGCATGAAATCCGGCAAAGTTGTAAAACCGGCAAAATAAGTTAAAGAGTTGGAACTTTTTTAAACCCCTGTGAAAGCAGGGGTTTTTTATTGCCAAATTTTATAGAATAAAAAATAGATGCAATAAATTTTGAACCTTTTGCGTTGTATATTTGAGGGCTAGAAATATGCAAGATGAAATTATTGTAAAAGAAATTAAAAACGGTAATAAAGAAATATTCGGCAAACTTGTAGAAAAATATCAAGACTCTCTGTTTACTTTTATTTTTTACAGCGTAAAGGACGAGGGTAACGCCAAAGATATTTTACAAGATACTTTTATAAAAGCCCTTAAAGAAATTGATAAATATAAAGAGGAAGGCAAATTTAAAGCCTGGCTTTGGATTATTGCAAGAAACAAAGTGATGGATTTTTATAGAAAAGGTGGCAAAACAGTCCCCTTGGAAGAAGAAATTATTAAACAAGATGATGAAACTTCCAAAAAAGCACTTGGCGAAATAGAACTTAACCACATAAAAAGTTTAATTGAAAATTTGCCTCCGGAGCAAAAAGAAGTTATTTTAATGCGCCAATATTTAAGTTTTAAAGAAATTGCTTCGGTACTTAATTGCCCTTTGGGAACGGTGCTTGCCCGTTTAAACAGAGCAATTAAAAAAATACAGAAATCTTTAGGAGAAGACTATGCCGCATAATAAAAAATATGAAGAACAAGCCTTGCTCTATGCATACGGTGAACTTGAAGATTCTAAAGAAGATGCTTTTGTAGAACACTTAAGAGAATGCAAAGAGTGTCAGTCAATTTTAAAAATGACGGCTTTAACAAGCGCGGCTTTACCGCCTATGCAAGCACCCGTCTTAAACTTGCAGGAAGAACCGGCAAAGGCTTGGAGTTTTAAGGATTTGTTTAATAGAATAAAAAATCTTTCCCGCCCTATTCTATGGGGAACTGCGGCGGCATGCTGTGTGGCTGTAATGGTGGGGGGTTTCGGACTCAGACAGTCTAACAGCAACGGATATATGTATTTTTCCGATTCAATTTATGCCCAAATAGGCGATGTTGAAACGGATATTGATTCCCTACTTGAGGATATCAATAGTTATTTATATGGAGAAATAGTATGAAAAAACTTATAGTTATGTCTTTTGCTTTCTGCTTTGGTTTATCTGTTATGGCTTTCGCTCAACCTGACCAAAAAGAAATGAAAAAGATGGAAAAAGAAAGACAAGAAATGACACAACTTGTAGAAAAGTATAATAAGGCTACAAGTGATAAAAAGAAAAATGAAATTAGGGCAAAAATTGCCGCTAAAGTTGCCGCGAACTATGATAAACACATCGAAAGAATGGAAGATCGCGTAAAAGAATCCGAACAGAAACTTGCCGAAGCAAAAGAAAAACTTGCCAAAAGCAAAACTCCGGAATTTAAGGCAAAACATATTGATGAAATCACCCAAAACATAATTTCCGGCGAAATGAAACCGATGTTCGGTGTTCCTCCCGCTAACTTTAAAGGTGCCAAAAAGGGTATGAAATGGGACAAAAAACACAAAAAAGATTGTCCTTGTATGAAAGAAAAAGGCAGAGACGGAAAAACCTGCCCCTTTGCCAAAGATGCAAATAAAGGCGGAAAAGAATGTCCTTTTGCAAAAGCCGCTAAAGAAGGTAAAGGTTGCCCTTGCATGAAAGGTAAAGACTGCCCTTGCAAGAAAGGTCCCGTTGATGAAATTACTCCCGTAGAACCTAAACTTGAAGAAAAATAATTAAAATTGAAAAAATAAAGCCCTCAATTCTAAATTGGGGGCTTTTTTATTTAGACTATTTTTATTCCCCTATATTTAATATAATATATTTATATGAAAAGAAATCTAATTAAAGTTTTTTATTATTTACCTATTGTTTTACTTTTTACCCCTTTTGCCTTTGCGCAAAACACTAATCTTTCTGGTGAAAGTTTAGTTCCCAAAAGTTCTATAAATTGGGCAAGAGATAATTATGTCGCCCCTACGGAAGATAAAACCGGCAGTGAACAAACAGAAGAATCCCACATCGATCCTAACGGCCCTTGGATGATTTGTGAAATAAAAACAGAAGGTTTAAAAAACATCCGCAAAAAAACTATCACAAAAAATATTTCTGCAAAAGTGGGCCATCTATACGAGAAATCTGCTATACAAGATGATGTTGTTTCTTTAATGGCACTTGGCAATTTTGACGATATTGAAATAGATATTTCCTCAAAAGAAGGCTCCAGAGTAAATAAAGCAGATGATGAAGATGCCAATACTTATCCCTGCCACACTATAACCTTACTCGTTAAGGAAAAACCGATATTAGATAAAATACTCTATAAAGGCAGAAAAAAACTTTCAAAATCCACCATCACAGGAGCAATGGCTTTAAAAGTAAAAGATCCTTATGCTTCTTCAAAAATGGAAGCCGATATCCCCAAAATTATTGATGCTTATGCCCAAAGAGGTTATATCAATGCGCAAGTATCCTATGAAGAAAACTTCAATTCTGAAGAGAATATCGTTATAATCACTTTAATAATTGATGAAGGCACCAGAACAAAAGTTAAAGATGTTTTTATTGAAGGCGCAGATAAACTTAATCAAAAGAAATTTTTAAAGCAAACAAAAAACCGCACAGGTAAAATTTATAAAGAACAACTTTTACCGCAAGACCAATATAAAGCCACTTTATATGCCAGAAACGAAGGCTTTTACGATTTCAAAATAACCGACTTTGATAAAGAATTTAACGAAGATAAAAGCGAAGTAACTTTAAAATATAAAGTTCACGAAGGTGATAATGCCGTCTTCGGTAAAACAACTTTCACGGGAAACACTCTCTTCACCGAAAAAGAACTTGATAATATGGTCTTTTATAAAAAGGGCAAACGCTTTAACCAGCAGAAGTTTGATGCAACCATCCGCGATATGCAGGAAAATTATGCAAATAAAGGTTTCTTGAGAGCCCAAATTCAACCCGTTCGCAAATTAAACGAAGATAACACTCTTGATATTGATTATGAAATCACCGAAAATAATACCGTTTTTATCGACCATATCGATATTACCGGCAATGAATCGACAAAAACTTATATCTTCGCAAGAGAGGTTCCTTTTAAAGAGGGCGATATTTTCAGTTATGAAAAAATAAGACGCGGACAAAGCAAAATTATGAATCTCGGCTTTGTCAACGATGCCCAAATTGATATCACCCCGACTAATGATATAAATAAAGTTGATGTCGGTTATAATATCGTTGAAGGCAGACCGGGTATGTTTACCGCAGGTGTGGCAATGTCCTCTTTAGACGGTTTATACGGCGATATTTCCATAACACACATGAATCTTTTTGGTAAAGCACAAAGACTTTCCGTAAGAGGACTTTTCGGTAAAAGAATTTTGGATTATACTTTAAGTTGGTCAACTCCGTGGGTATTTGATAGGCCGGTTTCTTTCGGTATTGATTTGTTTAATACCCGCCGCTACCGCTCTTATATGGGCACTTCTTCTGCTTATACGGAAAAAAGAAAAGGCGGAAGAATCAATGTCGGCCCCAGATTTAACGATGATATTTATAATTTAGGTTTTTCTTATTCGTTTAAAAATATTGATATTTACGATATTGACAGTGAATTTGTCGGCTTTGATGACGGGCTTGTCGAAGGCAAAACAAATATCTCCACTATCGGCGTAAGTTTTGCTATTGATACAAGAGATAATTATTGGGACCCGACAAGCGGTTCAAGAAATTCAATCGGCGTAGAACTTTCCGGCGGACCAATGTTTGGTGATTTGGATATTTACGAAATCAATTTTAAATCTTCTTACAATAAAACTTTAATCAATATCGGCAAAGATTATCCTATCGTTTTAATGATAGGTAATAGAGCCGGTATCGTTAAACCCTACGGTAGAACAGATATTGTACCGACATACGAAAGAATCTTCCTCGGCGGTGCAGATACTATCAGAGGTTATGATAATACCGGCCAAATCGGTCCTGAAAGAGGCGGTGAACTTTATTACATGGCAAATGTTGAGTTAAAGTTCCCTCTTGCAAGAGAAGGCAGAAGAACTCTTGCCCAAATTGCCGCTTTCTTTGATATAGGTAATTCTTGGAAGAATTTTGATGATATAAAATTCAAAACAGGCACAGCAATAGATGAGTTTAAAATGGGTGCCGGTGTCGGCTTAAGACTTGTTACCCCCACTTTACCTATCAGACTTGACTGGGGTTATGGTTTAAATCATAAATCGGGAGAAAAGAGAGGCTATATTTACTTTTCTATGGCAAACTTGTTTTAATTAAGGTATGAAACATTTTTGGTTTATCATATTTTTGATATTTTTGTGCCCTGCTTTTATCGCAGCGCAGGAAAGTATTGCCACTAAAGCAGTTGAAAATGAACTTGCCGGCGCAAGCCAAATCCCGCTTGAAAAATATGATACCACCACACTTGTGCCTGTGCCTTCGGATAACAATCTTCAGCAAGAGTCATCTTCCTTTGATCCGCAACTTAATAATGATATGCCACAAGGAACACCCGGTTCTACTGATCCAAAAGGTACAAAACCTGCACTTCAGCCAAAAGATAACCGCCTTGTAGCCTTTAAATCAAGTCAAAGTGAAAAGGAAGAAGTTATAAAAGATTCCCCCGTTGCAATCTATATCGATATGCAGGAAGCCTTTAACAAAAATCCCTGGACTATTGAAGCACGCAAAAAAATGAAACTTGCCCTTGAAAATAAACAGATAGAATATGCCCAACTTACAAAACAGATAGCCGATTTACAAAAGCAACTTGAAAACTTACAAGATACTTTCAGCCAAAATATGCCTTTCTATGAAAAAGACATTTTTGTCTTGCCAAAAAACAATCTTTACCCTTGCTTTGAAGAAAACAAAGTTAAGCCTTTGCTTAATGAACTTTGCTTTTCTTCCTGGATTAATTTAGCGGACACTCCGGTAAATCAACCTGAAAAACAAGATACCTTAAAGGAACAAATCGCATCTACCAAGCAAGAGATTATTGATAAACAGGCCTTCTTACTTAATTTTAAAGCCCGCTCAAGCGAAGAGTTTCTAACCCGTCAAGATTTTGTTATTCAACAGATTTTAAGAGAGATTTACAGCGGTATAGAAGAATATGCAACTTTAAGAAATGTCGGTGTAGTGGTAGATAAAACCGAACTTATTTACGGCAAACCTTTAGACGCTACTCAAGAATTTGTAAAATGGATGAAGAATTATCATAAAAAATATATTAAGAAAAACGGAGAGTTATATGAAAACCTTAAAGCAAATAGTTGAAATGTGTAATGCCCAACTTAAAGGAGATGAGAACTTTACCCCGACAGGCGTTTGCGGTCTTGATAAAATTAAAGAAGGTGCAATTGCCTATACAAACCAAACCGAAAGATTTGATAATCTTGCAAATTTGCCTTTAGGTGCTTTGATAGTTAATGAAAAATTAAAAGATACCCCTCTCCCGTTCCAAGGCAATATTTTATATGTTAAGAATCCGGAATGGGCTTTCACTCAAGTTTTAAGAGATATTGATACTTTAAATAAACAAGCCCCCAAAATCAGCGAGAAAGCCGTTATTGACCCTAGTGCCAAAATCGGCAAAGGCGTTTCCATAGGTGCTTATGCTGTTATTGAAGAAGGTGCCGTTATCGGTGATGGAACAATAATTTATCCTAATGTTTATGTGGGCAGAAATGTGCAAATCGGCGCACTTTGTATTTTATATCCAAATGTTGTTGTACGCGAAAATTGTATTTTGAAAAACAAAGTTATTTTACAACCGGGCGCAGTTATCGGTTCAGATGGTTTTGGTTATGTTTTCGAAAACGGTATGCATAATAAAATACCGCAAATCGGCAATGTTATTTTGGAAGATGATGTTGAGATCGGTGCCAATACTACAATTGACAGAGCAAAATTAAACAGCACCATTATCGGCGCAAATACAAAAATTGATAATCTTGTCCAAATCGCACATAATGTTGAAATCGGCAAAGCAACTATACTTGTTTCCCAAGTCGGTATTGCCGGTTCCACAAAAGTCGGTAACGGTGTTATTATGGCAGGGCAAGTGGGCGTCAGCGGACATTTAACTATCGGCGATCAGGCAGTTTTAGGCCCGCAAGCAGGAATACTCGGCAATGTCAAACCGGGTGAAAAATTGCTTGGTTCCCCCGCAAGACCTTACGGCGAATATATGAGAATTGCCGCAATTATGGGCAAACTGCCAGAGTTTTATAAAGAACTTCTTGCCTTAAAGAAAAAATTTAAGTTCTTTAAATAAGGACGAACTATGAAAAGAAAAACTATGAAAAGAAAAACTATTAAAAATATTCAAACTTTAAAAGGTATCGGTATACATACCGGTGAAATTTGCTCTATTACTTTTAAACCGAGCGAACAAGGTTATATTTCATTTATCAGAACTGACTTAAAAGATTCAGAACCTATTATTGCTCTAGCCAAAAATGTATCTTCCACCTTGCGCGGAACGAATATAGCAAATGAAAAGGCCGAAGTTCACACTATCGAACATGTTTTAAGCGCGATAAACGGGCTTGGTATCACCGATTTAATTATTGAAATGGATGGGCCGGAACCGCCAATTATGGACGGATCTTCCCTCCCTTATACAAAAGCAATACTTCAAGGTGAATTAAAAGAAATTGACCAAACAGCCGAAGTTTTACACTTAAATAAAGAAGTTTCTTTTGAAGAAGGCGATATTACTTACAATGCAAAACCTTGCGAAGATTTTAAAATAACTTTTGTTTATGAAAGAAAGGGACACCCTTTGGTAGCCCATCAGGAATACACTTTCACTCTAACACCGGAAAATTATTTAAGTGAAATTGCCCCCGCCAGAACTTTTGGGTTTGAAGAAGAAATTGCCTATCTTCAGGCAAACGGGCTTGCAAAAGGCGGTAATCTTGAAAATTGTGTAGTAATTAAAAAAGATGGATTCAGCGTGCCTTTAAGATTTGATAATGAAATGGTCCGCCATAAAATACTTGATTTGCTGGGTGATCTTAAATTAACCGGCAAAGTTTTGGGTCCTATGCACATAACTTGTAAATTCGGCGGACATAAAACAAATGTGGCTTTTGCCAAAAAATTAACGGAAGAAAATTAATTTTAGGAGATATTTCTATGCAAGAAACAACTATACATCCAAGTGCTATTGTAGATCCCTCGGCTAAACTTGGGAAAAATGTCCAAGTCGGACCTTACGTAATTATCGGTAAAAATGTAGAAATCGGTGAAGGAACAAAAATCGGTCCTTACTGCGTTATAGAGAATACAACTATGGGCAAAAATAACGACCTTATCGGCAGTTCTTTTATCGGTGTAAAACCGCAAGATTTAAGTTATAACGGAATTGAAAGCCGCGTAATCATAGGTGATAATAACAAAATCCGCGAAAATGTAACTGTTCACAGAGCAACCAGTCTTGAAACACCTACAACTATCGGCAATAATTGTTTACTTATGGCAAACTCACACGTAGCACACGATTGTGTTTTGGGTAATAATATAATTTTAGTTAACAATTGTGGCGTTGCGGGACATGTACATATTTCAAACAATGTCATTTTATCCGGTATGACAGCAGTACATCAATTTGTGCGTATAGGCAGGTTTTCAATGCTTTCGGGCTTAAGCGGACTAACTCTTGATATGCCGCCTTTTTGCCGCGCAACCGGTACAAGAGCAAAACTCGTCGGTCTTAATACCGTCGGTTTAAGAAGAGCCGGCTGGACAAGAGAACAAATCAGCGCTGTCAAAAATGCTTATAAAAAACTTTTCCTTGATACCACCCACACAATGAAAGAAACTTTAGATATGCTTGAAAAAGAAAACCCTACTGCGGAAGTTAAGGAACTTATTGATTTCTGCCGCAACACAAAACGCGGTATTATGGGTGCCAGAATGCATATTCACAGTCAAGAAGAGGAAAGTGATGAATAAACTCGGCATTATAGCAGGCGAAGGCAAATTTCCTATTCTTATAGCAAAAGAAGCATATGCTAAAGGGTGGGAAGTCTTTGTTATCTGCGCAAAAAATAATGCCATAGAAGAAGATTTTAAGCCATACTCCGTAAAAAGTATAACTTTGAAACTTGGTCAACTTGGCAAAGCCATAAACTTTTTTAAAGAAAATGAAGTCCAAAAGGCCGTTATGGCAGGCAGAGTTGAGCACTTTAATATCTTTAATTTAATCCCTGATTTGAGAACGGCAAAAGTGCTTGCCACGCTTAAAGATATGCGCGCAAAAAGCATTTTGGAAGCCGCTATAAATGAGTTTAAAAAAGAAGGTATTAAGTTTGAGTCTTCTTCCTTATTTTTAGAAAAGTTTATTCCGCAAAAAGGTGTTCTTACCAAGAGAAAGCCAACTGAAGAAGAAGAAAAAAATATTGAACTTGGCAAAAATATCTCCACGACTTTAGCCACTTTAGATGTCGGTTTAACAAGTGTTATTTGTGATAAGGCTGTTATCGCAGTTGAGGCCATGGAAGGTACAGATAATTGTATTTTAAGAGCAGGGCAAATTGTGGCTAAAAATCCGGGTAGAAATAAATTTTTAACCGTCGTTAAAGTAGCACGCCCTAAACAAGATGATAGATATGATTTACCCATTATCGGCAAAGGCACAATAAAATCAATGATTGAGGCTCATGCAAATGTTCTTGCTATTGAGGCGAGCAAAACTATTATTTTAGATATTGATGAAGTTTGCGCTTTAGCAGATAAAAACAATATTTCTATAATTGCTTTTTAGGCAAATATCTTTTAAGTTCGCAAGATAAATAAAAACTACCTATCTGAACGATATTTGCCTTTATTTTTACCAATTTTTTTACTTCGATAAACGCACAATTTTTAAAATACTTTTTCAACTCATTTTTAGGGCAGGATTTTTCAAATTCCACAAGGCAAATTTTTCTAAAATAAGAACTTAAAAGTTTGGCACAAGTTTTATAATCTTTTTCTTTATTTACGCCGTAAACTAAAATATTTTCTTGCTTAAAATAAGGACTTTTTACAAAAGTATTTAAAAACTCTTTAATTGCAGCAGGGTTATGTGCACCATCTTTAATTAAATAATTTTTACCCATTTTTTTTATTTCAAAACGCATCGGCAAAGGTTTTACTAAAAAAGCCTTTTTAAGGCCTTTATCAAAACCCAAGATATTAGCGCAAGAAATAACTAAAGAGGCATTTTCGGCTGATTTTTTGCCAAGCATATTTAGCACATATTTTTTATTTTGGCAGGTAAACTGCGTCGTATTTTTAATAAAATCAAGATTGATATTATTTACTTTCGAAATAATTAAAGGAGCATTTTTTTTGATACAAGTATCTTCAATAATTTTTAATATCTTTGGTGAAACTTGCCCCAAAATACAAGGTTTTTCTTTTTTAATTATACCTGCTTTTTGAGTGGCAATTTCTTCAAGCGTACTCCCCAAAAGTTGCTCGTGATCTTTAGCGACGGAAGTTATTATACTTAAATCAGAATCAATGATATTTGTGCTATCTTTAAGTCCGCCGATACCGCATTCAAAAACGGCAAAATCAACTTTTTTTTCTTTAAAATAAACCAGTGCCATTAAAGTTAAAAGTTCAAAAAATTTTAAAGGTTTTACCTCGGCTGAAAGCACTTTTTTAAGGCAAGAGCAAAAATCTTTCTCAGAGATTTTTTTATTATTTAAAGTAATTCTTTCCCTTATATCAAAAATATGCGGAGAAATAAAAAGACCTGTTTTAATACCGCTTTTTATTGCCGTTTGGGCAAGCAAATACGCCACTGTTCCTTTGCCGTTTGTGCCGGCAATTAAAACAGTTTTATAATTAACAGGCAAAACGCCAAGTTTTTTTGCTGTTTGTTTAAGTAAAGATAGATTGCCTTTTTTACCGCCGTAACTTCTTTTTTTTAAAAGTTCGGTTAACTCTTTAAAGGTCATAACTATTCAAAAGGAGAAGGATTCACTCTTTTTATTTTTGCGCCAAGGGCAGTTAATTTTTCTTCTATTCTTTCATAACCGCGGTCAATGTGGTAAACTCTTTGAACTTCGCTTGTACCTTTTGCGCAAAGGGCGGCAATAACTAAAGCAGCGCCGCCTCTTAAATCTGAAGACATAACAACCGCCGGCGTAAAGTTTTTAACACCCATAATATGCGCACAATTATGTTCCAAAGAAATATTTGCACCCATTCTTATAAGTTCGGCTGCGTGCATAAAGCGGTTTTCAAAAATATCTTCGCTGATATCGCTTTTACCGTTAGCAAGGCACATTAAAGCCATCCAAGGTGCTTGCAAATCAGTTGCAAAACCGGGGAAAGGTGCCGTTCTTATATTAACCGGTTTAATCTTTTTTGTTTTCTTGGAGATTTTAATTTCCGTTTCGGTTGTTTCAATTTTAAAACCGACTTCGTTTAGATATTCAATTAAAATTTCATTATGGCTGGGCACACACTCTTTAATTGTTATAGAACTGCCCGTTGCCGCAGCGGCTAAAAGATAAGTGCCTGTTTCAATTCTATCGGCAACGATGGTATGCGTCATACCGCCGAGTTTGGTTTTACCTTCTACGATTATGCGCCCTCTATTATCCAAAGTAATATCTGCGCCCATGGAATTAAGGGCGGTTATTAAATCAAAAACCTCGGGTTCACGCGCGCCATTTTCAATAATAGTTTTGCCTGGGATTAAAGAAGCGCACATCATTAAATTTTGCGTTGCGCCCACACTCGGGAAACTTAAAATAATTTTAGCGGGATTTAATTTGCTTGCTTTAATAATGATGTTCCCCTTATCCATACTGATTTTTGCGCCGAATTTTTCAAATCCTTTTAAGTGGATATCAACCGGCCTTAAGCCGATTGCGCAACCGCCCGGCAAAGGCACTTGTGTTTTTTTAAATCTGGCAAGCAGTGGCCCTGCCACCCAAAAACTTGCGCGCATTTTTTTAACTAAATCATAAGAAACGGAGGTTTTTAATTTATGTTTTGCTTTAATAGTTAAAGTGCCGTTATCATTACTAACTTCTTTGCCAAGTTCTTCAAGTATTTTTATAGTTGTGCGAATATCCCTTAATCTGGGTACGCGGTTAATAATGCAATCTTCGTCGGTCAAAAGGGTTGCCATCAAAATCGGTAAAGCGGCATTTTTGGAACCGCTTATTTCAACACTGCCTTTTAATTTTCTACCGCCTTGAATAATAAATTTATCCATAAAAAAATCTCCTTTTCTTTTTTAAAAAATTATTTCTTGCGCACAAAAATAAATCTTTCAATGCCGGCAAAATCTTTTACGACTTGCGGCCTTTGCCACTTATCTGCTTTAAAAAATTTTACCACTTTTGGCGCTTGTTCGCACCCTATTTCTAAAGCAAGCAAGCCTTCCGGATTAAGATGTTCACAGGCCTGTTTGGCTATTTTCTTAATAATTTCAAGTCCGTCTTTTCCGCCGTCAAGGGCGATATGCGGTTCGCACAAAACTTCGGGCGAAAGCGTTTTAATAACTTCTGTTGGAATATATGGCGGATTAGAGATAATAAAATCAAAAGATTTTTGTATATTATCAAACAAATTACTTTTAATAAAATCTATTCTTTTTGCGACATTTAAGTTGCGCGCATTTGTGGTAGCGGTTTCAAGCGCTTCGGCGGAAATATCTGCCGCAGTTACATGCGCATTATGAAACAAAAACGCCAAACTTATAGCAATACAGCCAGAGCCTGTACATAAATCAAGAATAGTATTAGGCAAACGCATTTTAAGTTGCTTTAAACTTTGTTCTATAAGTTCTTCGGTTTCGGGGCGCGGAATTAAAACAGTAGGGCTTACATTAAAAATTCTGCCCATAAACTCGCAAGAGCCGATGATATGCGCCAGCGGACGGCCTTTAAGTTTTTCTTCCAAAATAGTGTTAAATAATTTTTCTTGTTTATCAAGAACAATGTTTTGGTTAAAAGCGCGCAAATAAGTCCTGCTTTTATTTAAAACAAAAGCGGCGATAAGTTCGCTATGCACTTGGGGTTCATCAATACCTGCATCAGTAAGTTTTTTTGAACCTTCTTCAATAAGTTGGGCAATAGTTATCATAAGGAAAGGTGTTTAAGTTTTTCTTCTACTCTTAATTTGCGTAAATGTTCCAAAATTTCGTCGATTTGGCCTTCCATAATTTCCGCGATATTGTGGAAGTTTTCATTTAAACGGTGGTCAGTAACACGGCTTTGCGGGAAGTTATAAGTTCTGATTTTTTCTGACCTATCACCTGTGCCCACTTGGCTTTTGCGTGCGTCGTAAATTTCTTTATTTCTTTTTTCTTCTTCTATTTGATAGAGTTTTGCTTTAAGCATACGCATAGCCTTTTCGCGGTTTGCGCCTTGGTGGCGTTCCTCGCGGCAACTGACGACTATGCCTGTTGGTTTATGGATAAGGCGCACTGCAGTTTCAACCTTGTTAACATTTTGACCACCAGCCCCGCCAGAACGGCAAGTTTCCATTTCAATATCGGCCGGGTTAATTTGAATATCAATATCTTCAGCCTCAGGCATAATAGCCACGGTTACAGTTGAAGTGTGCACGCGGCCGGAAGTTTCTGTATCGGGCACTCTTTGCACGCGGTGCGTGCCGGCCTCATCTCTAAGCCAAGAATAAGCGCCGTCACCTTTAATAAACATACTTGCGTATTTACAACCTTTAAGACCGGTTGGTGTATATTCCAAAATTTCGGTTTTCCAACCGCGGGAATCTGCAAAGTGTTGATAAACTCTTAATAACTCGGCGGCAAAAATTGCGCTTTCATCCCCGCCTGCGCCGGGGCGCATTTCAAGGTAAATGTTTTTGGAATCGTTTGGATCGGGCGGAATAATTAAAATGCGAAGTTCCTGTATAAGTTGCTCGGGTTTGCCTTCAAGTTCGGCTAAATCTGCGGCGGCAAGTTCACACATATCTTTATCTGTACCGTCTTCCAAAATTTCTTTTGCTTCTTTTATTGCCTGCTGGACTTTTTCAAGTTCGGCAATTTTTTCAATAATAGGTTGCAGGAAAGCGTGGCGTTTTGTCTTTTCTTTAAAAACTTCCGGTGCGATATTGCCTTGGGCAAGTTCGCGCTCAATATTAGTAAATTCTTCTTTAAATTTGCTTGTATCCATTTCCATATTTATTACCTTGAAAAACGGCAGGCCCTCAAAAATTAAAGTGAGGGCCTGCCGTCAGATTCTAGTTTGCTATTTTGCTTCTTTTTTAGTTTCTTTCGTTGCTTTGGTTGTTTTCTTTACGAGATTTTTAACCGGTGCTGTGGAAAGAACTACTTTTTTGCTTGCTGTTCTTTTGGTGTTCTTTTTAAGTTTAACTTCGGTTTTAGGTTTGCGAACGACCATTTGCCCTTTGGTAGCGGCAAATTTCTTATTAAACTTTTCTACGCGACCTTCGGTATCAAGCATTTTTTGCTTGCCGGTAAAGAACGGGTGGCAGGCAGAACAAATATCTAATTTAACTGCTTTCATCGTAGAGCGGGTTTTAAATTTTGCACCACAGGCGCAAACAACTTCTACGACTTCGTATTTAGGATGTATTTTTTCTTTCATTTTATATATACCTCAAAAAAATTAGTTCTTATATATTATACAATATTGTGAGAGATTTTAAAAACCCTTTTCATTATGGCTTAAAGCAGTCTGCACATCTTGCCTCATAGTCCTGCGCCCCGCCAACATAAATCCTACTTTTAATATTAACTTTTCTTTGCGTTCTTCTTGCGGGTTTGCCGCAACAAACACAGCGGGCGGAAAGTTTTAAAACATTATCGGCAACGGCTAGAAGTTTGGCGGTACTTTCAAAAGGGACGGCCTGATAATCCATATCAAGACCGCAACAAATAACGCGTTTGCCACGCTTGGCAAGTTCTTGGGCAACATTAACAATTTCTTTACTGAAAAAATTGACTTCATCAAGGGCAACAACTTCAGTATCGGATTTGACTAAAGGCAAAATTTCTTCGGCTTTATCTACGGGGATACCGTCAAGTTTCTTTAAATCGTGGGTGGCAATACCGCGCCTAGCGTAGCGTTTATCAAGGGTAGAGTTAAAAACCTGCACTTTTTGGCCGGCTTGAAGGCAAACTTCAACGCGTCTTATAAGTTCGGTACTTTTGCCGGAAAACATACATCCGCACACAACTTCTATTCTGCCGTAGGGAACTTTTTTCATATACTTTTTCTCCTAATCTCTTAACATTCTATCATCGTTCCAGGGATAATTTTCATTTTCTGCCTGTTTTTGGGTTTGGCGTTTATCCTGCCCGCCACACATAACATTGATTCTAAAGGAAAAAGATAAATTTTTATTTCTATCTCTAACGCCGAGCATTAAAGAAATATCGTGGAAATCTTTATAAACTTTTATGTGTTTTGAATAGGCGTGAACGGTGGAGTCTTTAACTTCAAAATCTATACCCATATCAGCGCGCCAAGTTATATATCTTGGGGCAAGGGTAAATTGGGTATTAAATAAAAAACTATCTCTATCCGTGCTGTAATTTACAACACCGAATTTTGCGCTGCTACCGTAAAGATTTTTTAAAATTGCGTCAAATACAAAAGCCTGATTTGCCGTGTGAACATCATATAAATTTTGGATATAAATGCTTGACCCTGTTTTTTGCGAAAAATAGCCAACTTCGGCAAGTATTGGTTCAACTCTATATTTGGCATCCCAACTATCTTGACTGTTTTGTAAATTATAACCGCTGCCCATTTTAAAATAGATATTTGGCGTAGGCAAATAATAATTTTGGATATAAACTAAATTTTCTTCTTCTTTATTATCAAAGGGATTTTCGGAAGTAAGCGCGCCTTCCTGGTTGCGCCTTGTGTAGCGGTAGCCTACATCAAGCATACCGGTAATCAAATTTGAACGCAAGTTTAATTGCCCGCCGTAACGGCCGACAAATTTATCTTCCTCATTATTTGTGGGGTCTTTTAAAATAATTTCCTGATTATAAAAAACACTCGGCGTTAAAGTGAAGTTTTTATGTAATTTAAAATCTCTTGCGCTGTTCCATTTGGCTTGGAAATACTGCACAAAATCATAATCTTCCTTTTTGGTATTGTTAAAAGAAATTGAAAAATTATTAACCACCCCACCGGTATAAGGTATAACAAAGGGATTAAAAATCCAGTCCACTTTAGGCAAAACTTCCTCGGCATTGAAGTAAGTTTTATTATCGGGATCAAGTTGACTCCTCTTTGAATAACTTACCCTAAAAGTGCTTTTGCGCGTTTGGCGCACAATGGAAGCGCGCGTTAATTTATCCGGCGAAACGACATAAGGATTAGCGCGGAAGAAATCGTCATTAAAATCGGCATCGGAGACATTTCTTGTTTCCAGTTGGCTAAAGTAAATTGCACCGCCTTTATTATTAAGGCTATCTGAACTATCGTGCATTTGCCACCAATAACCGCCGTCAACACCCCAGCGTTGTTCGTCTTTTTCTTGGTCGTAAATTGTATAGGCTTGCATAGAACCGCGGAATTTTCCCGGTGCAAGATAGCCGATATCTAAACCATAACCGATACCTGATTTTGTGTAATAATCTAAATTGGCTGCAGCTCTAAAATTATTTCTGGCATAGACGGTGGAAGTTAAAAAACCAAAACCCGTATTGCCACTTTGGTCAAAATCAATATAAGTGGTAAAAAGTCTATCCGTATTTAAAGAGCGGTAAAATATAGGAAAATAAAACACCGGCACTTTGCCAATTTTTAAGACGGCATTATAGGCAATTATTCTATCTTCCGGTATTAAATCTGCCTTGCCGACATATAAAGTATAATGCGGTTTTTCAATGGAGCAACAAGTTAACTCCGCCTTTTTTAAGAGATATTGTTCCTGCTTAACTTCAATATCTTTTGCCTCTAAAACCTTGATAGGACCGTAATCAGCCCAAAGATCTTTCATAATAAGTCTTTTTGAGGCAATATCAAAATGAATATCTTGAACTTCAATTATGTTACCTTCTTGCTCTATGATAGTAGGACCTTGCGTCATCAGAATTTGTTCTTCTGTTAAAATTTGTATTTTTTCTGCCTTGATTTTGGAAATTTGGCCCTGCGTTTTATTTTGGTCTAAAACAATTACGACATTTCCGTTTAACTCGGCAATGCCTTGTTCTTTATCGTAAATAGCTTCATCTGCGGTAAAATAAATAAAATCATCTTGCGTCGGGCTGGGCAAAACATTTTCCTGCCCGAAAACAAAAAGCGGAATTAAAAATAAAATTAGAAAAAGATTTATCTTACCTTTCATTTTGTTGTGATAAAGCATATAAAGCAGAACCAAAAGCACCTATATCTTTTTGCTTGGAAATTAAAACTTTAATATCCTTAAAAGGTCTTTTGATTACTTGCTTACTGAAAACTTCCTTCATAGCGGGCATAAAATATCTATAACCTTTGGAAACACCGCCCGCAAGAATAATTGCATCAGGATTAAGCAAAAGCACGCTGTCACTTAAAGCAGTGGCTAAATAATGCCCGAAATTTTGCCAAATTTTTAAAGCATTTTTATCTTTTTTACTGGCCGCATCGGAAAGAAGTTTTATTGAAAATTTTTCTTCCTTTAACAATTTAGCAAGTACACTTTTGGGCGTTTTTTTAGCGACCGCAAACATCTGTTTTTTAAGACCCTTTGTACCGATATAGGCCTCTAAACATCCTTTATGACCGCAAGCACACTTTAAAGCATTTTTGGAATAATCTACTTTGATATGGCCAAACTCACCGGCCGAACCGCTGAAACCTTGATATAATTTGCCTTCAATAATCAGTCCGCCGCCAACACCCGTGCCAAGTGTGATAACCATAAGATTTTTATATTTTCTTTTAAATTCATAATCGTAAATACCCCAAGCAGCCATATTGGCATCATTAGAAGCCCAGCAAGGTAGGCCTGTTTCTTTTTTTAGCATATCAACAATTTTAAAATTATGCCAGGGAATATTGGGCGCAAAATGTAAAATACCTTTTGTATTATCCGTATCACCGGCAACACCCATACCGATAACAAATTTTTCTTTTTTAAATTCTTTTTGCCACTCTTTAACTACGGCGGCAAGTTGCTTTACAAAGGCTTGTGCGCTTAAAGTTGTATCAGTAGCAATTGCCGTTCTTTTTAAAACTTTACCTTGAGCGTCAATTGCCATAAATTTGATAAAAGTTCCGCCAATATCTATACCAATACTTATCATTTATCCCCCTTTGGGTGCGCGCGGTCATAAACCTGTTTTAAATGTTCTAAAGAAACATGGGTGTAAACTTGGGTTGCAGATAAACTTTTATGGCCGAGCATTTCTTGCAAACTTTTTAAATCGCAACCGTTATTTAAAAGATGTGTCGCAAAAGAGTGTCTTAAACTATGCGGTGTTATTTTATGCGCAAGATTTGCTTTTATAGCAGATTGCTTAACAATTTGGGCAAGGCCTTCTCCGCTTAAACGCGTGCCTTTAGAACCTAAAAACAATGGTGCCTGATAGGAAGTATCCGTTCTGGTAGCAAGATAATCGCTAATACAACTTAAAGCAATATCGGTAACAGGCACAATTCTTTCCTTTGCGCCTTTACCGAAAACCCTAACTGTGCCTTGCGAAAAATTAATATCACCGATATTTAAACCAACAGTTTCGCTTCTTCTTAAACCGCTTGAATACATAAGTTCTAAAATGGCTTGGTTTCTTAAAGCAAATCTTGAGGTGCTTGGGGCCTGCATTAAATCAGTGGCTTCCGTTTGGGTTAAAAATTTCGGTAAAAGTTTTTCCCTTCTTGGAGCATTAAAAAGTTTAAATGGGTTTGATTCTATAATACCGCGGTTTTCCAAGAATTTAGCAAAACTTCTAAGCGAACTTATTTTGCGTAGCATTGCCTGCCTTAATAAACCTTTATTATTTTCCCAAGCAAGGTAAGATCTTATATTCGCCAAATTAAAATCTTTTACCGTAAGCAAATTTTTAAAATTCATAAAACCGGCAAATTCCTGCAAATCCGTGCTGTAAGCACGGATTGTATGCTCCGATAAATTTCTGCCTTTAATATGGATTTTAAAATTTTCTATTTGTTTGAGCATTTTTATTTGCTTTCGTTATTTTCTCTTATTTTTTGGGCTTCTTCCGGCGTGATTTGAACAATGTTTTTACATTTTGGGTAACCGCTGCAACCTAAAAACTCACCCTTGGCACTTTTTCTAAGCACTAGGGGTTTACCGCATTTTTCGCACTTTCTGCCCGAATCAATAGGACCGGTAGAAGCAATTTTATTACCTTGTTCATCAACAGAATAAGTATTGCGGCATTTAGGATAAGCACTGCAAGCCATAAAACGACCGCGTTTTCCGTTTCTTATAACCATGGGGCTACCGCATTTTTCGCACTTTTCATTTGTTTGTTCAACAGTAGTATTTACACCGTTTAAACTTTTTTTACCTTTACAGTTTGGGTAATTTACGCAAGTTAAAAACTTACCGAAACGGCTTTGTTTTTCCACCATAGCACCACCGCAAAGCGGGCATTTTTCGCCTTCAACGGCCTTAGGTGCGGGCTTTTTCATATTTTGGGCAGCATTAGCCAAATCTTTAACAAAACCCTCGTGGAATTTACTTATAACAGATACCCAACCTTTAGAACCTTCGGCAATATCATCCAAAGTTTCTTCTACGCCTGCCGTGTAAGAAAGGTCCATAATATCTTTGAAAAATTCTTTTAATTGCTCGGTAACCGTTATACCTAAATCTGTCGCCACAAGTTTATTTGTTTTCGGCTGTTTAGCGACATATTTTCTATCCATAATAGTTTTAATTGTCGGCGCATAAGTGGAAGGTCTGCCGATACCATGTTTTTCCAAAGTTTTAATAAGACTTGCTTCATTGTAGCAAGGCGGTGGAGTTGTTTTGTGTTCTTTGGTTTGGATATCCAAAAGATTTAAAGTGTCGCCTTCTTCAAGAGCAGGCAAAAGAGCATCCTGCTTATCTTCCTCGGCATTTTCTTCTTCGGGTTCATCTTGATAAACAGATAAATAACCGTTAAACTTAATGGTTCTGCCGTTTGCTCTTAAAAGACATTTATCCGCACTTACCGCAGAAATATCTATTGAAACAGTATTAAACACCGCTTCTGCCATTTGTGAAGCAACAAATCTAAGCCAAATAAGTTCATAAAGTTTAAATTGCTCCGGCGTTAGATATTTTTTAATATCTTGTGGCGTTTTATTTACATCGGTTGGGTGGATAGCCTCGTGTGCTTCCTGCGCGCCTTTAACTTTGCTCTTATATACAGGCGGTTTTGCAGGGGCATAGGTCTCGCCGTATTTTTCTTTAATAAATTTGCTTGTTTGGGTTTGAAGTTGCGTTGAAACATTAAAAGAGTCGGTTCTCATATAAGTTATAAGACCGGTTATTTGACCCGCAATTTCCACACCTTCGTATAAACTTTGCGCGACCGACATTGTTTTTTGGGAAGAAAAACCAAGTTTATTATAAGCATCTTGTTGCATGGAACTGGTAATAAAAGGAGGTTTCGGTTTTTGTTTAACTTCCTTTTTTTCTATTTTTTCTACTTTTAAAGGCCCCTGTCTTAAAACGGCGTTTAAAGCAGCCAAACTTTCATTGGAATCAAAAATAGTATTTTTAACTTTATAATCTTCGGCAAATAATTTATAGGTTGTGGTTCTTTCCACATTTTTGCCTTCCCATTTATAGGCACGGGCGAGGAAAGTCGGTTTTTCATTTGGTTTTTCAAGTTTAACTTTTAAAGACCAATAGGGTTGTTCCTTAAAATTTTCAATTTCCTTCGCGCGTTCGGCAAGTAATCTAACCGCAACGGATTGAACACGCCCTGCACTAAGCCCGCTTGTTATTTTGCGCCAAAGAAGAGGAGACAATTTATAACCTACAAGTCTATCTAAAACTCTGCGGGCTTGTTGGGCATCAACTAAATTATGGTCAATACCTCTTGCGTGGGCAAAAGAATCTTTAACGGCTGTTGGTGTAATTTCGTGAAAGAAGATTCTTCTTGTATTTTCCGGTTTTAATTTTAAAAGTTCCTGCAAATGCCAAGCAATTGCTTCTCCTTCTCTATCAGGGTCGGTAGCAAGATAAACTTCGCTAACCTTTTTTAAAGCATCTTTCAAATCTGCGATAATGCGCGGTTTTCCGCTGACTACATAAGTAGGGGCAAAATTATTATTTTCATCCACGCCTATTTCTTTTGATGGCAAATCTCTGACATGTCCAAAAGAACTGCGGACAATAAAATTAGGTCCGAGTATTTTACTTATAGTTTTTTGTTTTGTAGGTGATTCCACTATTACAAGGGCTTTGCCTGTTGTTTTATTTGTTGTATTTGCTGTTTTTGTAGCCATATATTTTATCTTCCTTAATTAAATTTACTGCGGCTATATTTGCCGTCTGTGCAGATTACTATACCTGCCACTTCTAAACTAAATAAAATTGCGCTTAACTGCATTATATCTAAATCTGTTTCCAGGGAAAGTTCATCAATATTTTTAGAATCTTCCCCTATCAAATCAAGTATCTTTTGTTCCTGATCTGTCAAAGGCTCACTTGGGGCCTTACTTTCATTATAGAGTTTTTTTACATTTAGTCCAAATTTTTTTGTGCTTGGTATGGCGTCAATTATATCTTTTGCCGATAGAACCATACCCGCCCCTTCTTTTATAAGTTTATTTGGTCCGCCGGAAGTGGGGCTGTCAATCGGACCGGGAACAGCCATAACATCAAGCCCTTGGTCAAGTGCCATTTTAGCGGTTATTAAAGCACCGCTTTTAATTTCACCTTCAACTACTACAATTAAATCTGAAAGTCCTGCTATAAGACGGTTTCTTCTTGGGAAATGATGTGCTAAAGGAGCGGCGTCAAAAGGTAGTTCTGAAATTATTGCGCCACCGGTATCTAAAATTGCTCTTGCCAGTTCTCTGTTTTCAGCCGGATAACAACGCCCGATACCCGTGCCGATTAAGGCCCAAGTGGTACTTTGATTTTTAACCGCTTCAGCATGAACAACACTATCAATACCGCGCGCTAGTCCGCTAACTAAAACAACACCGCTTTGCGCAAGATCGCCGGCCAGTTGCGTGGCCGCGCGCCTGCCGTAAGGCGATATTTTACGCGTTCCTACCATACCGACGGACGTTCTCTCACTATCCCCCAAATCGCCGCGGACATAAATTAAAATAGGTGCTTCCTTAATTTCGGCAAGTCTTTTAGGAAAATCTTCTTCCCCATTAAATAAAATTTTACCACCGACTTTTTCGGTCTTTTCAACTTCTTTTTCGGCGTCAAGCATAGCGCAAGATTTTAAAAAGACCTCTGCGCTTTCTAAAGATATTTTGCCTTCTTTGCTGATAGTCTTGGCATCTTGTTTTAAAAGTTCTGCTGCACTACCAAAAATTTCTATCATTTGCATAAGCCAATCAGCACGCAAATAACTAAAGGAGTTAACTTTTATACGAGCAAGTTTTTCTTCAAAGTTCATATGTCTCTAACCCCTTTTCTGTCTAAAGGTCTATATTGAAAAACTTCCATAAGGTGTTCTTTTTTAATATCTTTAGAACCTTCCAAATCGGCAATAGTGCGTGCTGTTTTTAAAATCTTATCAAGGCTTCTTGCAGAAAGACCAAGTTTCTTCATAGCAAGTTCAAGCACTTGCGCCCCATCTTTTGGTAAGGCGCAAAACTCTTTTATTTGCGCTACACTCATAAAGGCATTTGCTGTTGTAGAAGTTCCTTTAAAACGCTCTTTTTGTATTTTTCTTGCGGCTATAACTTTCTCTCTTATTTGCGCGCTTGTCGGGCCTTCGGATTTCTTTTCCCAATCCTTAAAATTAACGGGCAAAAGATTAACCGTTAAATCAATTCTATCTAAAAGCGGACCTGAAATTTTTGCTTTATAACGGCTTATTTGAACAGGCGTGCAATTGCAAACTTTCACATTATGTCCGTGATAACCGCAAGGGCAAGGGTTCATAGCGGCAATAAGCGTAAATTTAGCAGGGAAAGTTAAAGTTTCTTTTGCGCGCGCAATTGTAACTTTAAAAGTTTCCAAAGGTTCTCTTAAAACTTCAAGAGAAGTTCTTGAAAACTCCGCAAATTCATCTAAAAACAAAACGCCGTTATGGGCGAGGCTGACTTCGCCCGGTCTTGGGTTTTGCCCCCCGCCGATTAAAGCAATATTTGAAATTGTATGATGCGGATCTCTAAACGGCCTTTGAAAATTGCCTTTTCTTTTATTTAGCAAACCGCAAACAGAATAAATTTGTAAGATCTCCAACATTTCCTCTTTTTCAAGAGGAGGCAAAATGGTGGCAAATCTTTTAGCAAGCATACTTTTACCTGTTCCCGGAGGTCCCATCATCAAAACATTATGCCCGCCGGCTGCGGCAATTTCAAGCGCCCTTTTGGCAAGAGTTTGGCCTTTAACTTCGCTAAAATCTTCGCTGTAAACTTCTTGCAAACTAAAAGTTTCTTCCTGATTTTTATCTTCCTGTTCGAAGGGAATTTTGCCTTCAAGTAAATCAACAACCTGCCTTAAATTTTGTGCGCTAAAACAATCCATAGTGGCATATTTTGATTCTTGTAAATTATCTTGCGGAATAATTGCTTTTGTTTTTTTCTTGCGACTCAACGCAATAAGCATAGGTAAAACACCGGCACAACCGTGTACCTTGCCGGTTAAACCAAGAGAACCTATAAAAACATATTTTTTTAAATTTTCTATTGCGCTGTCAGATAATTGTCCGCTTGCGCCTAAAATCCCAAGAGCAATAGGTAAATCAAAATGTGTTCCGCTTTTTTTTATTTCGGCAGGAACTAAATTTATTGTTATTTTTTTTACGGGGGAATCAAATCCGCTGTTTCTTATTGCGGCAAGGACTCTGTCTTTTGCTTCTTTTACTTCTTGGTCGGGTAAACCGACTAATGTAAGGGAAGGCAAACCTGCGGCAATATCAACTTCCACATTAACTATATAGCCTTCTATTCCTTTTAAACAAGCCGAAGTTATTGAGCAAAGCATATTAAATAAAAACCATTTCCACTATTTCGGGAGTAGTGCTTAAAATAGTAAAGTTATTATAATATTTCCTAATAATTTTTGCGGAAAACTCTTCCGAAGTGCGCACATTAGCCTGCACCTCGAAAGTAGCGGTAGAATTGACATATTTAACTAATACAAAATCTTCCACTTCTTTTAATTCTCTTAAAATTGTCTGAAGTTTCTCAAGTCTTTGAATAGTGTTAACTTCTTTTATAACAAATTGAAAAGTCTTCGCACTGTTAATGGCTGCATTTATCGGTTCAACTAGATCTTCGGCAGCCTCAAAACAGGCATTACTTAAAGCCTTTTGATAAGCCATTTTCTCATCACCGTCAAGGCCGCTTGCGCTTTGGGCTTGCTCGGAAATTAACTGATAATTTTTTGTACCAATAGCGACCATATTGACTTTTGCCCTTATAGGTTTAAAAGTTGTTGAAAGTTGGGATGCCGTTTCTATGGGATTAGCCGAAGCATCCGCGATAATAACAAATCTTGTTCCTTCTTTTTTAGCCTTATCTACGACCGAAGTATTATTTTCTATATTGTTTTGGCTTAAATTACCACCGTCTATTAAAACATAAGGCTGATTTTTTAAGGCTTTATAAATACCCTGTTTACAAAATTGATTTAAGGAAACTTCATCCTTTTCAAGTTCTCTTGTAGCAACAAAGATATTCGTTTTTTTGATATAAGAAGAATCCTGTAAATTTTTAATTTTAGTTGCAAGATTGCTGACGAGTATCATAACACGGGCTTCAAGAATATAATTTTCCCCTCTTTGCTCGCCATGTTTGATATAGGCTTTTCTTATAAAATTATCCGGTTTTGCCAAAATTTCTTCTTGAATATTTTGAGGATATTCCATATTAGTATTAGAAGATAAAAAGACATTTACCGCATTTTTTAAGGCATCTTGCTTTGCAAGTTTAAAAGCCTCTTTTTTCATACCGGATATATCTTTGGCATTATATTCTACTTCTGCTTTGCCTATAACATATTCCCCTTCGCCTTTTGGACCAAGGTTCATTCTTTGGCAGGCACATAATAACACCGCCAAGGCACAAACTAATAAGGATATTTTTTTCATAAAACCTCTTTTTTATTTAAGGACATCGCCTAAAACCTTTACATAAGTGCTCGGTTTTTTAATATCTTCATAAGGAATTATAGCGCAGCGAATCATCATTACTTCCAACATGTGTGATAAAATATCGCAGAAATTATCCCTAATTGCAGGTTGAATAACTTTAGGATCAGGTCCTAAAATAATTGCTGCTTTTAAACTCTTACTATCGCAAACATTCGCGATTTTAAAGGCTGAAGCAATAATATGTTCCGTAGAGTAAGCAGATTTTAAAGCGAAGTTAAAACCGCCTTTTATACCAAGTTCTTTAGCGCGGCGCATAGTTGCATAAACTATCCATTTAAAGTTCTCTGCGCTTTCTTTAGGGAAGAAGAACCCGAAATTACCCCAATTGGTATCTTCCCCTCTTCTTATAGATAAGGGGCTTGATAAATCCAAGGTTTCCAGTTGGCTTGTAGTATCTTCTCCTGATATTGCCGTGATATAGTTGAATAGTTGTTCGTATGACATTAGCATATTTCCGCTGTCTTTAATACGTCTGCGCAAAACTTTTGCTCTCTTAATATCTCTTGCAATTACACCCAATGTCAAATTCTCCCTACCGAAGAAACCTCTGCATTGGGCTTCGGTTAAATCTATTTGGGCATCTCCCGCCATCTTGGTATAGACTTTGATGAAGTGATTAGGTCTTAAAGTTTTTAACTCGGAAACCCAACCTTGACTTAACTTAAAGTTAGTCAATTCTTCAAATCTGGAAAGCCCTTGCGGAGGATACTTTGAAGAAATAATCAATTGTTTTCTCTTGGCGACAAAGTCATTTAGAACTTGAGATATAAAATCTCTGTTTGCTTCGTTAACAGCAGTTAAGTGGATATCATCTATGATCAAAACTTGAGCATTATCCAAAAAACCTTTTACTTTATCTATGGAGCCATCCTCTATAGACCTTTGTACACCTCTTGAAAAGCGCACACCGTTTGTAATAAAAATTTGATCTTGGGATAATTTTTTGGAATATTCCACCCCAATAGCATTTAGGAAATGCGTCTTTCCGCAGCCACTTTCCCCAAATACGAAGAAAGGATTATACATGGTTCCGGGGTTTTCTATTATTGTCATTGCCGTAGCATGTGCAAAACGATTTGAAGACATATCCATATTATCCAGAGTATAAGAAGGAATTATAGGCATTTCTATAGCCCAATTACTTTTCTTATACACAGGTATGGAAGAAGTTTGTATGGTATGGTCAAAACCATCTATGGATGTTTGATCTATGCGAGGCATAGCAATAGGTTTTTTAGGTTTGTCAGATTTGGGTTGAGCAACTTCTTTTTTCTTCTCTGCCACCGAATTAGGTTTAGATTCAGGAGCCTTTTTGGGTTCTTTTTCGGGGGCAATTTCTTTACTTGCCAAAGAAGCCATTTCTTCCCCTAATTTTTTAGATTCCACTTCCACTGTGGGCAAAGAAGTTTTTGGCTGATCCTGCTTGATAGGATTTTTTACCTTAAAAGTTTCATCAGCGGAAACACTTATAGTAGGAATATCTTTTCTTATCTTTTTTTCTTCATTCATTTTTTGCGTATTATCCCCTATTAAATTGCTTTGAGGCAAAGGCTTTTGCTCATTTTTAACAACGGGGGTAGCCGGTTTTAAAACGGGTTGAGGTTTTTGCACCTTTTCGCTGTTAACAACAGGCTGAACAGGGGCTTTGGGGGCTACCGGTTTTTGCGGTTCTGCAGGTTTTTGCGGAACATTCTGTTTTACCTGCGTAGCAGGCGCAACATTTGCTGGCGCGGCAGGTGGCACATTCTCTTTTTTAACTGTAGGTTCTGCAGGTTTGTTTTCTGATGTATTATCCGGCAAAGACTTTTCTTCTTTAGCCTTTTTCATTTTTTCTTCTAAAATTTTATTTTGGGTTATTGTTATAACTTGCGGTGTCGGCATAGGAGTAGGTTCAACAATCTTTTCTATTTTAGGCTCTTCAGAAGCATTTTTCCCCTCATCATAAAATTGACAAATAGTTTCTGCCGCAAAAATATCATCAAGAGGGACTTGCGATTCCAAAGAGCCTTTTTCGGTACTTTGCTCTTTATCAAACAGAGGTTTGGAATCTAATGATACTTCTTTTATTTTTGAAATACCCATTTCTTTGGTCGGGAAAGCCGTTCCTTTAACCACAACCCCATGCATATTATCCTTTTTTTCTTTCGCGTTTTCTGCTTTGGGATTACCAGGCACACGGAAAGTATCTGCCTTGCTGGGGACAATATTTTTTACTTTGGTTTGTTTCGTTTCAATCGGTAAAGGTTCTGCCTCGGCTTCTTGTTTTTTAGATTCACTTTTCTTTTTTCCAAAAGAAAATAATCTTTTAAAAAATCCGACTTTCTCTTTTTTCTGGGGTTTTTCTTCTTCTTTTACTTGTACAAAAGGTTTTTTATCTTCCGAATCGGAAACTTCTTTGACAGGTTGCTCTTCTTCCAATTGTTTTACTTCCTCTTGCTGTTTATTAAGTGCCATATCTATGTTATTTGTTTTAGTGTCTTCTAATTTGGAAGGAATAGCCTCTCTTATAGAAATCTGCAAACCGTCTGAAGAAGATGATAAATCATCCCCCCCTCCTGAAGATCTGATTATTAAATTATCACCGGAAATATCCTCCGTAGAAAAAGCAAGACCGCCATCACTTACATGAACCGGCCCTGAACTTAAAGAGTCAGATTTATCTTTTGAAGAACTTTTTGCTGCGATTTCTTCAATTCTATTGCGTATTTTTTGCAAAATATCGTCGTCTGTGACATTGAGAAGTTCAAAAATATGGCTAAAGTTAGATACTTTAATATCAACCGGATTACAAAAAGAAGCCAATTCTTTTGCAATCAAGGCAGAATCATTATCATCACCGTCAATACATAATACATAAGCAGAATCTTGTGTCCATTTGTTTTCTAAAATTTCCCAATGTTTAATCATAAATCTTCCTATATTATTTTTATTCCGGCACTTGTCCCTAATCGACTGGCACCGGCTTCAATCATCTTTAAGGCATCTTCCCTTGTTCTGATGCCCCCGGAGGCTTTAACTTTTACTTTTTCCCCTGACGAAGCAGCCATTAAAGCAACGTCATGAACGGTTGCCCCATTAGAAGAAAACCCCGTAGAAGTCTTTACAAAATCTGCACCGCAAGCAGCGCAAATTTGGCAAACCTTCTGTTTTTCTTCATCGGACAAATATGAAGTTTCAATGATCACTTTTAGAGTTTTACCAGCACTTGCTTTACGAACTGCTTCAATATCTTTTTGCACGGTTTCGTAATCCCCTGCTTTTAAAGCACCAATATTGATAACCATATCTACTTCACTTGCTCCTTGTTCGATAGCGGTTTTAGCCTCAAAGGCTTTTACCTTGCTGTCATTAGCACCGAGAGGGAACCCTATTACCGTACAAACTTTTACGTCACTTCCTTGTAAAAGTTTACTTGCATAAGAAACCCAACACGGATTAACACAAACAGAAGCGAAATGATACTCTTTTGCCTCTTTGCAAAGTTGTTCAATATCCTTACTTTGGGCAATAGGTTTTAAAAGAGTATGATCTATATAACTGGCAATATTCATAGACTATTTGTTATAGTTTATTATTCTGATAAATTGTTCTGCCACTAAAGATTGTCCGCCGACTAAAACGCCGTCCACATCTTCTTTTGCCATAATGGCATCAACATTATCTGTTTTAACACTACCGCCGTATAAAATACGAACTTTATCGGCAAAATCTTTATCAAATTTTTGTTCTAAAACTTCCCTTATTGCTTTATGGACTTCTTGTGCTTGTTCCGGAGTAGCAGTTTTACCTGTACCGATAGCCCAAACCGGTTCATAAGCAATTACCAAATCTTTTAATTCTTCTTTGGTAAAACCCTTAAGCCCGCCTTCAAGTTGTTCTTGAATTACGGATAAGGTTTTTTCGCTTTCTCTTTCTACCAAAGTTTCACCGACGCAATAGACAACCCTTAAACCTTGTGCTAAAGCGGCTTTAACTTTTTTATTTAAAATTTCGTTTGTATCACCAAAGAGTTTTCTTCTTTCACTATGTCCTAAAATAACGCAAGTTGCGCCTGCTTCTTTAATTTGATTCGGTGCAATTTGAGAAGTAAATGCCCCTTTTTCTTCATAAAAGCAATCTTGTGCGCTAACAATAATGTTGCTGCCTTTTACAACTTCGGCAACGGCATTTAAACTTGTAAAAACAGGTGCTATCATAATATCAGCATCATTTTTGTTTTGTGCTTCTTTTATTGCTTGAGCCAAAGCCTTTGACTCCGCAATATTTTTGTGCATTTTCCAATTACCTGCAATAAATGATTTTCTTGCCATATAAAAAACCTCTTTGATATTAAATGTTATTCTTATTATAGAAATTTTAACTAATTTTCTCAACCCTTTTGATATTTTTTTGCCAAATAAGCAATACCAATGAGAGTAAGATTCGGTTCAAAAACATCAAAAATATCCTGTTTTGTATAGAGATTTGCAATCCCCCCCGTTCCGACAACAAGAACTTTTGATTTAGGGAAAACTTCCGTTTTTAATCTTTGTATTATTTCCTTTGCTCCGCCAAGTATCGTAAAATAAAGACCCGCTTGGACTTGGGTTTGGGTTGTCATACCGGCAGCATATTTTGCTTGAATTAAAGGCACCTCTCCAAGTTGTGCAGCCCCTAAAGCAAGAGCCTTCATCGTTAAATTAAGCCCTGCGCTTATCGCCCCACCAAGGTAATAACCTTTTTTACTGACTGCGCAAAAAGTGTTTGCCGTTCCAAAATCCACAATAATTAAGTCTTTGCCCGGATATAAAAATAAAGCAGCCTCAATATCGGCAATTCTATCTGCCCCTAAATCTGAAATGTCGCCCTGTTTTATTCTTAATATCGTTTTTTCAACCGTAACGATAAAAGGTTCTTTCTTAAATTCTTTTTTACAAAAAGATTTAATAGGTTCCGTTAAGGCAGGTACAACACTTGAGATTGCACAAGCCTCTATTTCCGATTTTTTTATCTTCTTTAAAGAAAATTGCTCTTTAATATACTTTAAAAAATCGCCCAACAAAAAATCTGTTGAAGGATAGCGCATTTCGTAAAATACTTTATTTGCTTTTACAAAACCCATTGTTATATGGGTATTGCCAATATCAAAAACCATTACCATAATATTATTTTATCACATAGTACCCCAAAAGTGCTACAATAGTTTATTATATACTTTAAAGGAGAAAGGTGTATGAAAAAATTATTAGTTCTCGCTTTGCTTTTGCCTATGCTTATTGCCTGCGGAACAAAAGTAGAGCGTATGGATGCAAATACAACTAAAGATTTAAGCGGAAAATGGAACGACGCAGATTCCAGAACAACCGCCGAAACAATGATTGCAGATTGTCTTGAAGGCAATTGGTATAACAAAGCCTTAAAAGCCAAAGGTGGAAATGAACCTGTTGTTATTGTCGGCACAGTAAAAAATAACACCATGGAACATATCAATACCGTTACTTTCATCGAAGAAATGCAAAGCGCTTTAATCAACAGCGGCAAAGTGGAATTTGTGGCCTCACCGGAAGAAAGAGGCGAAGTCCGCAATGAAAGACTTGAACAGCAAGAATATGCCAGCGAAGAAACTAGAAAAGAATTCGGCCGCGAAGTCGGTGCTGATTATATGTTAAGCGGTGTATTAGATTCTATCGTTGACAGTGAAGGCAGAAAATCTGTTATCTACTATCAGATTAACTTGAAACTTATAAATATCCAAACCAATCAAATTGTTTGGAACGGCCAACAAAAACTTAAAAAATACGTTGTAAAGAATTCTTTAAAATTCTAAACATGACTACTGCAAGAAGGTCCCGTTTTTTTATTTTAATTTTAACAAGTATGCTTTGTGCTTGCGCGGGGCCTTCTTTGCAGTATAAAAAAGATGTTTCAAAATTAATGGCAAACAATAATTTTGAAAATGCAAGCGCAAGAATTGAAAAAAACAAAAAATCACAATATGGCGAAAAAAACGCCGTCTTATATCAACTGGATTTAGCCCTCGCCGAACAAGCCTCTTATGATATAGATAACTCCCTAGCAAATTTTACTTTAGCCCAGCAATTTAATGAAGCCCTTTTTGCAAAAAGTATTTCCCAAAATGCAGTATCTTTGATGACAAATGATAATGCCTTACCTTATAAAATGCCGATGTATGAGCAGGCTTTAACTTATTTCTTTACGGCATTAAATTATCTTGCCAAAGAAAATTTTGAAGATGCCGCCGTGGAAATGCGCAAAGCCGTTTTCTTTTTAGACAGATATAGAGAAAACACAAAAAAGATTTATAATGATGAACCCTTTGTCCAATATTTTGCAAGTATGGTTTTTGAAGATATTGGGCAACTTTCTTCGGCCAGAATTGCAAGAACAAATGCCTTAAATGCCTATGAGCATCTAAAAGGCTATTTTAACGCAAATCCGCCAAGCAGTAATTTACCGGCAAATTATAAAGATTTAGGCGAACTTGTTTTTATACATTACAGCGGTAAAAGTCCATTAAAAATATCCAGTCAGATGAGTGTTTCCTGGGATAGACTTGGCTTTATTTTAAACGGCAATAATTCGTTACAAGGAACGGATAAGCAAACTATTGATGCTGTGCTTTCCGGCCTTTTTGGGAGAACTATCGCCATATCTTATCCCAGTTACATAGATGTTCCCTATTACGGCACAACTTCTGCAATAGTTGTTGAAGGCAAACAAATAAAAACAAAAGATGTTGCCGATATTTCCAGCGCAGCCAAATTAACCTTACAGGAAGAAAGTGCCGCCATTTGGGCAAGAACAGCAACCCGCGCTGCAACAAAATTTATTTTATCTAAACAAGCCCACGATATAACTAATAAAAATACCGATAATAAAGGGGTTTTACTCCTTGTTGATATTGCAACAACTATTTTTAACACCGCAACGGAACAAGCAGACACCCGTTCGTGGTTTATCTTGCCGGCACAAATAAAGATGGCTAATGTCTTTTTGGAACCGGGAGAATACGATATAGATTTTTATAATTATAACGGCGCAGGGATACCTATTGACACTTACCATTTTGAAAAGGTAAAAATAAAGAAAGGTCAAAGAACTTATTTGTGGCGTTATAGTTCTAAATAAATTAGGAGGAAATAAATGAAAAAATTACTGACTTTGAGCATTGCTCTTTTGTTAATCAGTGCCTGCTCAAATAAGCATATTATGGTTAAGAAAACAGAAAAATATCCTGTTGATAAGTATATAACCAAAATATCTTATGACACACAAAAAGATACCGCAAAAGAAAATGCCTTAAAGGATATAAAGGCTATTTTTGCTTCTCTTAACCCTGGTGATGCTTACACACAAGCACGCAGGCAGGCAATATTAGACTCTGCCAAAGTTGTCGAAACTTGGAAAGATAAGGCAAATAAGAAATACTATGCTCTTGCCGTTATCGACAGAAACCAAGCCCAAAAATTAATTGAACCGGCTTACGGTCAAATTGATTCAAAGATGCAAACTATGGCAAACAATATTGATAATGAAGAAAACAAATGGCGCGCTTTACAATATGCATTTGCTATGGAAGATCTTTTTGCCCAACGCCAAGAACTCGATGAAGAATATAAACTTGTTTCCTATGATAAACTTGCTTATCAAGAAAATAATCTAAATAACTTTAAAAACAGTTATTCCAAAGCCTTTGATAATGTAAAGATTATTTATGAATTTGAAGGTTTTGAAGACAAAATTGTAAAAAATAAAGTTATTGAGGCAATAAACAATATAGGTTTCGGCGTAAGTGAAATTCAACAGGATAGTGATATTATCTTACACATGAATATCATTCTTGATAAATTTCCTTCAAAAACAACCGATGGCCTTTATTGGTGCACGGCAACGGCTAATGTAAATTTAAAGGAAGCAAAAAACGGTAATATTTTTGCGACTATCAGCCAAAGCCAAAGAACCGGCTCCTTCAGACCGGAGGAAGCCCAAAGACGTAGCCAAATCGCTGCGGGACAGGCCTGCGCACCGATAGTAAAAGAAAAACTGCTTCAATATATCAATAATAAATAGGAGAATAAAAAAATGAAAAAATTATTAGTCTTATCTATACTTGCCTTTGTTGCACCCTTGGCTTTTGCACAAGAAAATCAAACAAATCAAAATGACGAAGGTACTTTATATGCTCTTGGTTATCAACTCGGTAATAACATTAAAGAGCAATTCGTAATCTCTTCCAACGAAGAATATAAAGCCCTTTCCCAGGGTATGCTTGATTCTTTACTTAACAGAAATTCAAAGGTTAAATTGGAAGATTACCAATCAGCAGTTCAAGCCCGTTTTGAAGCCGATTCCAAAAAGATTTTAAATCAACGCAAAGTTGAACAAAATCAAGTAATGGAAAAAATCAAAAAAGAAAAAAAATCAAAAACTCTTAGCAACGGCGCAGTTATCCAAATTACACAAAAAGGTAAAGGCAAACAACCGAAAGCAACCGATACTGTTAAAGTTCATTATGAAGGAACTTTATTAAACGGTAAAGTTTTTGACAGTTCTATCAAAAGAGGCCAGCCGGCAGAATTTCCTTTAAACCAAGTTATCAGTTGCTGGACACTCGGTTTACAAGAAATGAAGGTCGGTTCAAAAGCAAAACTTTATTGCCCGCCAGCAACTGCTTACGGCGATAGACAAAGCGGTCCTATAGCGGCCGGCAGTTTACTTGTTTTTGATGTCGAACTTTTAGAAGTTAAATAATAATATGACAAAATCCGTTAAAGTAAAAATAATTCTGATAATAACCTTTTTAACCTTAAGTATTATTATTATGACTTATAGATACTTTACAGATTTCAAGCAAACTCAAATTGATAAACAAGAGGCAGAATCAAATAATTGGGATTCCCCTATAAATCAATTTGAGTTTGCTGATTTAGAAGAAACAGATCCTTCTACACCTGTACAACAATCAACAGGAAATGTTTCAAAAATAGACTTAAATAAAAAAGCCATCTTGCAAATTCATTATAGCACACAACCTTTTATAAATCCTACTAATGCCAAAGAAATGGCAGATAAAATTGCCACTTACGGTAAAGATCCCGCTATACAAAATTTCATAAAAGACATGAATAAAGCCCTTGATAAAGAAATTCAAAACTTTGATACTTTACCGTCAATAGAAGAGTTCCAAAAGCAAATGAACTCTACACAAACACAAAAAATTTTGCTTAAATATAGCAAAGACCCGGCTTTTATAGAAGCAGTGCAAAAGGCTATGCAAGATCCTGCCTTTGCAACCGGGTTCATAAATTATATTCAAAATCAACCGGAACCACAAACTACCGGAAAGTGAGGAAACTATGTTAGCACCAATATTAGCCGCAATAATCATAATACTTTTAATAATCTATGCCACATATCCTTTATTAAGCAATAAAGATTTTCACGGCTGGGCAAATATTGCTTTAACTGTATTAATATTATTCACCGTTATCGTTACCTTATTTGTAGTGTTAGGCAACAAAAAAGGCCATCATATTTCTTTCAAAACTATTCCTACTATTCAAGAAACGTCCACTCAATCCAATTCTGAAGAAAACAAGGAAGCAAGCAAAGAACAGACCAAACAGGAAGCCTCTTCTGATGAAGAAATCTCGGATGAAGAAGAAATGAGCGATGAAGAAGCTTTACTTGCTATTACAAAAGAATATCTTGAAGCGGAAGAAGCCTTTAAAGCAGAAGGATATGAAGATTATCAACAAAAGGCCGCACAGCAAATCATAGAAAGATATGACTTCACACAGGAAGACTGGCAAACTTTCCTTGAAGACGCCGCCAGATATGATTTGTTTAACAAAGTAAAAGAAGATATGAAAAAATAAAATTTTGTTAAAAGACAAATAAAAACCTCCGATTAAAAAATCGGAGGTTTTTTATTTCTACTTAATATTCCCTTTTAGAAATGGTTGGCTTCCATTTGCTTTAAAAAGTCTTTATTAGATTTCGTCGCAGACAATTTTTCAAGCAAAAGTGTCATTGCATCAACGGAACTTAAAGGTGCAAGTATCTTACGTAAAATCCAGGCTTTATTAAGTTCATCTTCGCTCAAAAGTAAATCTTCTTTACGGGTAGAAGTTCTGTTAATATCAATAGCCGGGAAGATTCTTCTGTCGGAAAGTTTTCTATCAAGATAAATTTCGCTGTTGCCGGTGCCTTTAAATTCTTCAAAAATAATATCATCCATTCTGCTGCCGGTTTCAACTAGTGCAGTAGCAATAATTGTTAAAGAACCGCCTTCTTCAATATTTCTTGCTGCACCGAAAAATCTTTTCGGTCTTTGAAGTGAAGTTGCCTCAAGTCCGCCGGTAAGCACGCGGCCGGAAGCCGGCATAACGGTATTATAGGCTCTTGCAAGACGGGTAATAGAGTCAAGCAAAATAACAACATCTTTGCCATGCTCAACACCGCGTTTTGCTTTTTCAAGAACCATTTCTGCCACTTGCACATGTCTTTCCGCCGGTTCATCAAAGGTAG
This sequence comes from Elusimicrobiaceae bacterium, assembly GCA_045605725.1. Classification (GTDB taxonomy): domain Bacteria; phylum Elusimicrobiota; class Elusimicrobia; order Elusimicrobiales; family Elusimicrobiaceae; genus Proelusimicrobium. The sequence continues at coordinate 95,579 of JAZUQO010000010.1, read as the reverse complement.
AAGCAATAACTTCGCCTTTAATATTGCGGCGCATATCTGTAACTTCTTCCGGTCTTTCGTCAATTAAGAGAACCAAAAGTTCAATATCTTTGTGATTTGTGGTTAATGAATTGGCCAGTGCCTGCATCATAACGGTTTTACCTGTTTTAGGGGCCGCAACAATCAAAGCACGCTGACCTTTACCGATAGGAGCCATCAAATCAATAACTCTTTGCGTTAGGTCATTTTTATTAACCTCCAAAACAAAGCGATTATTTGGGTGTAAGGGCGTTAAGTTCTCGAACAAAGGTCTGTTATATATTTTCTCCGCTTCTACATTATTAACTTTTTGGACTTGAAGCATAGCAAAAAATCTTTCATTATCTTTTGGGGGGCGGATAAGGCCTTCAATATTATCGCCTTTCCTTAAACCAAATCTTTTTATTTGTGAAGGAGAAACATAAATATCCTGCGCACCGGCAAGATAGTTATTTTCTTCCGAACGTAAAAAACCAAAACCGTCAGGTAAAATTTCCAAAACACCACCGCCGTAAACAGAACCGTTTTGCTTTGCCTGCACTTCCACGATTTTGCCGATAAGTTCCTGCTTTCTTAAACCGGAAATATCTTGAACGTTATAATTTACGGCAAGTTTTGTAAGTTCGGCAACACTTAATTTTGAAAGGGCTAAAGCATCTAAAGTTTTGGCACCGTTTGCTTTTGGCGTAATGGGAGCAGGTTTAACAAAATTATTTTGGGTATTATTATTTTGTATGGGTTTAGTAGGTGATACAGTATTATTCTGCATCGGCTTAACAGGTGTTGCAGCATTATTTTGCGCATTTTGATTTGTATTTTGCGCACTGTTTTGTGATGTCGTGCGCGTTGTCGCACGCGGAGTATATTTCCTGCGAGTAGTAGTATTTTTTGCTGTTTTTGCTTCTTTGTTGTCCATAGTATCCTCTTATTTATTATTTAAAATCAAAAATAGTTTTTCTATTTTTTCTTCTAAATCCTTTTTGTTTGAATTATTAAAAATTACAAGGTTTGCCCTTTGGGCTTTTTCTTCTAAAAGCATTTGGGCTTTATCCCTGTTTATAAAATCTTCTTTTGTCATTTTACGCGCCAAGGCTCTTTTTAAGCGAATATCAAAATCGGTATAAACGCATAAAGTTAAATCAAAACTGTCTTCTAATCCGCACTCAAAAAGCAAAGGAATATCAAAAATAATTATTTTTTTTGTACTTTGCTTAATTTTTGCTTGGGCTTCCTTTAATACTAAAGGATGTAAAAGTTTTTCAAGCCATTTTTTATCTTGAGCATTTTTAAAAATTTTTTGAGCAATTTGCGTTTTATCAGCAGTATTAAAATAAGCCTCTATTTTATCTTTAAGTAAAGCAAAGTTTTGTGCGGCTAATTGATCACTGCAAATAATTTCCGCGCCAAGACCTTCAAAAACTTTTAAGACGGTACTTTTGCCGCTTGCAATACCTCCGCTAAGTCCGATAACTAAAGAACCATTTTTTCTAAAATTCATAGAACCGGCCCCATTTCACTTAAATTTTTGCCTGCTTTTGCTTTTGCGACTAAAGGCACTCTTAAAGAAACGGCCATCTCCATCTTTTCTTTTAATAAAGAGGCAATTTCTTTTAATTTTTCCGTAGGAACTTCAAAAACGAGTTCATCGTGTATCTGAAGCAGCATTTTTACATCTTTTGGTAAAACTGCGTAAATATCAAGCATGGCCTTTTTAATAATATCCGAAGACCCGCCCTGAATAATCGTATTAACTGCAGCGCGGTTTGCAAAACTTGTAAGCCTGGCGGATGCAGCCTCAAATTCCGGCAAATAGCGAATATGGCCCATAAAAGTTCTAACATAACCTTCCCTGCGTGCTTTTTCGGCAGTCTTATTTATCCATTCTTTTAAAGTATCATAACGCGCAAAATAGGAATCAATATATCTTTTTGCCTCACTTACGGTTATATCTAAAGTTTCGGCTAAAGCCATAGGCCCTTGCCCGTAAACAATACCAAAGTTTATTGCTTTGGCTGCGGAGCGTTCTTCTTTTGTTATCTGATCGGATTTTTTATTAAAAATTTCGCAGGCAGTTTGCAAGTGAATATCTTGAGTGTTTCTAAAAGCATTTATTAGAGTTTCATCTCCCGATTCATGCGCTAAAACGCGCAAATCTATTTGAGAGTAATCTAAAGATAAAAGCGTTTTGCCTTCTTCTGCGATAAAGGCCTGGCGGATAAGGCGGCCCTTTTCTGTGCGGGCGGGAATATTTTGCAAATTAGGGCTGAAACTCGAAAGCCTCCCCGTTAAAGTGCCCGTTTGATTAAAATTAGTATAAACTCTATGGCTGTCTTGATCTGACAATTCTAAAAGAGCATCAACATAAGTGCTTTTTAATTTTGCGCTCTCGCGGTAAGTTAAAATAGGATTTGCAATTGGGTGAACCTTCACTAAAGTAGACAAAACTTCCTCGTCGGTAGAATATCCTGTTTTTGTTTTTCTTAAATAAGGTAATTTTAATTCTTCAAAGAGTAAAATACCAAGTTGTTTTGGCGAGTTTATATTTACTGCCCTGCCTGCAATTTTATCTACTTGGCTTTGTGCTTGTTCCATTTCTTTGGAAAGCAAAATATCCAAAGTCTTAAGCCACACTTTATCAACTTTTATTCCGTTTAATTCCATTGATAAAAGGACACTCATCAAAGGTGTTTCCATCGTCTTAAAAACTTCATATTGATTTTGTTTTTTTAATTCTTGTTCCAATTTTTCTTTTAAACTAAAAAAATGTTTTGCAAAAAAGGACAATTGCTCTTTAATATCCGCTTGCGGATTTATAAATAAATTTAAGTTTACCCCTAAAAGACCAACTAGACTAAACTCTCCTGCCGGATCCAAACAATATTTTGCAAGCGAAGTATCAAAACAATTTAAGATTTTATCTTCCGGATTTATATCAAGCAATCTAAAAGTATATTTTAAGTCATTACCTATTTTAAAAATATTTTCATTTAAGACAAGTTCCTTTAATAAAGTATTTTCTTGTGAGGTGATTTTATTTATTTCTTTAAACGCATACAAATCTTTATCTTTGGCAACAAGTAAATAATCATCTTGGGCATAAATAACAAACTCTTTTTGTTGTTGGATTTCTTTTAAAACTTCTGCTAAAGTATATACTTTTGTTTGATCTTTTGGCTCGTCAAACTGTGACATATCAAATAAACTATCTTGTATTTGTAAAGTTTCTTTTTGATTTTGTTTTTCTCGCTTTATTTCTTCTATATAAGCAGTTAAATTCCTAAATTCAAATTCACCTGCAAAAAAGTTTAATTTTTCCAGGTCAGGAGCATTTACTTTTGAATCTTTTAACGCAGTTTGTAAAGGCAAGTTCGTGTTTAAAACAATTAATTTTTTAGAAAGCAAGGCATCTTGTTCATTTGCAAGAAGTTTTTTTATCATCGTTTCCTTTATCTGGTCATTATGTTCTTGTGCTGCACGTAAAATATTTTCCAAATTACCAAATTTAGTAATAAGTTCAACTGCCGCTTTGGGACCTAACCCTGCAACACCGGGCACATTATCAGATGAATCACCTACGATAGATAAATAATCTGCAATATACTGGCAATCCACTCCGAATTTTGTTTTACACTCCGAAGCACTTTTCGGCTTTTCTTTTAAGTTACCGTTCCAAACCTGTATTTTATCCGTTGCAATTTGCAAGATATCTTTATCGGAAGTTATTATTATTGCTTGAGCACCTTGTTCTTGCGCTTTTGTTGCAAGTGTTGCCAAAATATCATCAGCCTCTGCCCCATCTAAAGCACAAACTCTAAAGCCAAGTGCGCTAACTAAATCGCGCGCAATTTTAAGTTGCTCAACCAAAGCCTCATCTGTGGGCGGTCTGTTTGCTTTATACTGCGGGTAAATTTTATGACGGTTTGTCGGCCCTTTGGAATCGAAACAAAAAGCCACATATTGCGGTTTAATTTCTTTATTAAATTTCAAAATCCAATTTAAAAAACCATACAAAGCCCCGACCTCTTTGCCTTTAGATGTCATAAGTTTTGGCAAAGCATGATAATTACGGTGCAAAAAACCATATGCGTCAACTAAATATAATTTTTCGGGATTTAGCATAAAAATAAAAAAGAAATGCAAGAAAACTGCTAACTAAAAAATAACGACCTCTGATTTTAAGGGATTTTTAGTTGCTTTACCTGCCTTATAAAAACAAACAGGTAAAGCAACTTTAAGATAAGAAACTACTAAAAAACTTTACAACAAAGCATCAATTTGTTTTTTTAATTCTTCTTTGCTTTGTAAACCTACCATTTGCTTTACCATTTGACCATCTTTAAAAAGCATTAAAGTAGGGATAGATGCAATTTTATATTGGACACTTTTCTCGGGAGCATCATCTGTATTTATTTTACAGATTTTTGCTTTACCTTCATAATCATTTGCAAGTTCCTCTATAACAGGACCGAGCATTCTGCAAGGTCCGCACCAGGGTGCCCAAAAATCGACCAACACAACACCTTTATATTCAAGAACTTCTTTTGCAAAGGTTTCATCGTTAAGATGTATTTCGCTCATACAGTCCCCCTTTTTAAGACCTATAAATTAAAGGATATATGATTAAATTTAAAAAGTCAATATCCATTAAAAAATTTTATTTATTCTGTCCAGTATTTTGCTGTCCATTTTGATTTGAACCAAAAGCCAAAGATTTTTGCACTTCTTCCTGTATGGCTTTTGTTTGAGCAAGTGCTTTTTCTTGTTCTTCTTGCGCACGTTTTGCGATTTCTTCTTGCGTTTTAACAGACTGCTCTTTAGCCTTTTGCGCCGCAATATCTTTTTGAGAAGGAACAGACGTTTTCTTTTTATTTTCGTAAATAATTCTGCCTTTTTCATCACGAGGCAAATTCTTGAAAGTAATAAAATTGCTTATTGCCTGGGCTGTTTCTTTATGTCCCCTTTTCTGGGCAGCAACAAGTGGAGTTATACCTTTCATATCAGCCTTATTATAATCAGCACCGAGTTCAAGCAAATCTTGTGCAACAGAAGTATTGCCGGTATAAGCGGCATAAAACAAAGGTGTCTGGCCATTGTTATTTGCTTTATTTATATCTACATCGTTGCGGTTTATGAGCATTCTCACAATATCATCATAACCGCCTTTTATTGCATATAAAAGCGGTGTCATGCCATATTTATTTGCAGCATTAACATTTGCTTTGTAAGCAGTCAAAGTATTAACTGCAGCCAAATCGCCGTAAGAACTTACAATAATCAAAGCAGTATTACCATTTGAATCGGCATAGTTTGCATTTGCACCGCCAAGCAGCATGGCATTTATACCAACTAAATTTTTATCAAAAGCATAGGATAAAAGATTTTCTTCGCTTACACCTGCTATGGCCCCGCGGGATAATAAATAAGTGGTAATGGCGGCATGCTGTCCCTGGGCAGCCTCAGTAAGGGCAGTTATTCCCCTTAAACTCTTAATATTAACATTAGCATTGACGGAAAGAAGTTTTGTTACCATTTCCATATTGCCGTTTCTGGCGGCTTTAATTAAAGCGGTTTCACCTTTATTATCAACAACGTCTACATTACAACCGAAGTCTACTAAATAGGCAAGAACATCATAATTGTTTTTCTCTGCAGCCAAAGTAATTAAAGGCTCCCCTTTGGACGTTGGGATATCGGGATGTTTCAATTTTTCTACTATTATTGATAAAGCAGTCTCCATATCACCTTCTTCTATACTTTGGGCGATTTCATCTACAACTTGCTTGGGATTTTGTGCTTCGATTTTATCAATAGTAGCAGAATCCGGTTTTTTTGCCTGCTCGGGACTTTTTAAAGTAAGCCAAACTAAAAAAGCCACCGGAAGAGCCAAGAAAAAGACTAAAGCCATTTTTTTCATACTAACCCCTATTTGTTTTTACGAAAATTAAACTTTTCTTTTATGTATTTTATCCAAAGCATCTTTTGCCGCTGCTTGGTGAGCATCTTTTTTATTATGCCCTTTTCCGCGCCCCAATTCTTTGCCCTCTTCGTAAACTACCGCGGTAAAAATTTTATCATGTTCGGGCCCTATGGTTTCAACTATTTCATAATCAGGAACGCTTCTGGATAACTTTTGCATATATTCCTGTAAAACGCTTTTATAATCTTGCAAATCTATTTCTATTTTTTGAGTTTTAAACCAAGCGAGAATAACTTTAGAAACTTCCTCAAAACCACCATCAAGATATATCGCACCGAGGAGTGCCTCCATAGCATTAGAAAGTATACTTGCCCTTTCTCTGCCTCCGCTGGCTATTTCCCCTTGACCGAGAAACAGATATTTACCTACATCTAATTGTTTAGCCCAAAAATAAAGATTTTTTCTTGAAACTAGGTTTGCCTTTATTTTAGAAAGCACTCCCTCTTCTTTTGCCGTAAGCAAATTATAAAGTTGCCCGGCAACAACAAGCCCCAAAACACTATCACCCAAAAATTCAAGGCGTTCATTATTAATGCCATGAGGGTGCGGATTATAAGACCTGTGAGTGAGTGCTTCCTTTAAAATATCTTTATTTTTAAAAGTATAATTTAATACTTTTTCTATTTCTTGATACACTTAATTGACTTTTTCTTTAATGTGGGCAATTGCTTCCCCAACGGTTTTAATTTTTTCTGCTTGTTCATCGGGAATGTCAATACCGAATTCTTCTTCAAGAGCCATAATAAGTTCAACGGTATCAAGGGAATCTGCCCCTAAATCGTTGACGAATTGGGCTTCCGGTTTAACTTGTTCCGGTTCAACACCTAATTGTTCCACAATAATATTTTTTACTTTTTCTTCTACGTTCATTTTTTCCTCCATAGCAAATTGCTATATGTATAAACCGCCATTAACTGCTAAAATCTGGCCGGTGATATATCCTCCATCATCAGAGGATAAAAACATTACCGCTTTGGCAATGTCTGTTGTTGTTGCAAATCTTTTTAAAGGAATTAAAGCCAAAGTTTGCTCTTTAATTTGATCGGAAAGTTTATCTGTCATATCGGTTTTAACAAAACCCGGAGCAACTGCATTAACCCTTATATTTCTTGAAGCAAACTCTTTAGCCAAAGATTTCGTAAGCCCTATAATACCTGCTTTTGAAGCGCTGTAATTTACTTGTGCGGCATTACCGCTTTGGCCTACGACAGAACTCATGTTAACAATACTGCCGCTTTTGGCTTTCATCATAATTTTTAAAACTGCTTTAGACATTAAAAATGTCCCTTTTAAATTTACATTTAACACACTATCCCAATCTTGTTCACTCATTCTGATAGCAAGAGTGTCGCGAGTGATACCGGCATTGTTAACCAAAATATCAATTGTCCCAAATTCTTTAAAAACATTATCCACAAAATTTTGGACTTGGGCTTCTTTTGAGACATCCGTTTTTTGGGCATAGATTTTTGCATTAGGAAATTCTTTCAATAAATTTTCTTTTGCTTTATTTGCACCTTCTTCGGTAGTAGAACACAAAGCAACCTGCGCACCCGCTCTTAAAAACTCTTGAGCAATCGCATAACCGATACCGCGGGCAGCCCCGGTAATAACAACTTTTTTATTATTCAAGTTCATGTTCTTTTGCTTTTTTAAAAATTTCTTTATAAGAAACAATTTTCTGTTCAATTGCTTCAACGGCTTTATTTTCTACCAGTTTTGCCGCTGCCTTTATAGAATTATAAATTGCTTTTTGGCCGCTTTTGCCGTGGCAAATCAAAACAGGTCCTTTAACGCCCAACAACGGAGCACCGCCGTAAACTTCAGGATCGGTCTTTGCTTTAATAGTTCTTAAAGCCGATTTCGCAACAAGCATACCAAGCGTTGCTAAAGGATGCCCCTTTAAAGAACTTTTTATCATATTAAACATTGATTTAGCAAGGCCTTCAGCGTGTTTTAAAACGATATTTCCCACAAAACCATCGCACACTATAACATTTATCATGCCGGTGTGGACGTCGCGTCCTTCAATATTACCAAAATAATTTAAACCAAGACGCTTGATATATTTTGTGGTATTTTTTATAAGTAAATTACCTTTACCTTCTTCTTCCCCGATAGAAAGCAAACCGACAACAGGGCTTGCAACACCGTAAGCAATATTAGAGTATATTGAACCCATTAAGGCAAATTGAAGAAGATTAACTGCATCACAATCAGCATTTGCGCCGGCATCCATTAAAACTGCCGGGCCTTTTTCCGTAGGTAAAGGAGAGGCAATGGCAGGCCTTTCAACACCTTCTATTCTGCCAATGCCAAATAAAGCAGCCACCATTGTCGCACCGGAATTACCGGCAGAAATCATGGCATCTGCTTTACCCTCTTTTACAAGATGCGCGCAAACCACAATGCTTGCATCTTTTTTAGAACGGCACTCGCGCGCAGGATTTGCGCCCATATCGATGACATTGGGCGCGTGAATAATGGAGATTTTATCCTCTGGATAATCTCCAACTTGCGCAAGTTCCTTCTTGATCAGTGTTTCATCACCGACCAAGATGATATTATAGCCAAATTCTTTGGCGGCTTGCACAGCCCCTAAAACATTTGGGGTTGCGCCAAAATCACCGCCTAAAGCATCTAGTGCTATCCTCATAGGATTTATTATTTTGCTTCTTCTTGAGTTTTGGTCTTTTTGACCTTAACTTCCGTTACCATTTTGCCGTCATAAAAACCGCATTTCGGGCAAACGTTATGAGGTAAACGGGCAGCACCGCAATTAGAACATTCAACAAAATTGACTGCTTCTAATTTAGAATTCGCGCTGCGGCGTAAATCCCTTCTGGATCTAGTATGTTTTCTTTTTGGATTAGGCATTTGTATTCCTCACTTCTTTTTTTGAAATTTATCTTTCAAACAAGCAAATTGATTTAACTTAGGCGGCTGGCAAGAACACTCAACTTCATTCTTATTACAACCGCAATAAGCACACAAGCCCTTGCAATCGGGAGAGCATAACTCCTGAATGTTTTGCTCAAGGGCAAGTGTTTGCCTTGTTATATACATTATATCAATTATTTCAGCATTATTGGGAAATAATTGTGAAAATTCTTCTTCAAAAGGCTTTTCAAATTCTCTTAAACATCGAGAGCACTCGGCCTTTCTTATCCCCTTAATTTGGCCTTGAACCAAAATCTCTTTTGAAAGCACGCTAAAACTTAATTTTAAAGTTGCTTTAACCAAAGTAAGTTCTTCTTTAAAATCTTGTGCATTCAAAAGCAGGCTGCATTTAAGGCCATGCATTCTGATAATATCCTGCGTTTTAAAATGCAGGTCTTTTGGTATTTCGTAATCTTGGTACATTATATATATGATACTATTTTTGAAGCATCAGGTACACCATAGCCCTGTTTTAGAGAAGGTGCCACAATAGGCATACTGATTTTTTGTAGTACTTCATAAAGTTCTTGCGGGCTTGGCAAACGCCCATGTTTATTTTTAAAAGCCTGTGTTGACAAAGCGGCAATACCGGTTAAATAAGCACTTGAAAAGGAAGTCCCGCGAACCCAAACATAGTCATTATCCAAACCTAAAGTTTTAAGACCGGAACCGGGCAAAACGAAATCAAGGCCTTCTCCCCAATTGGAAAAATCGGATATTTGTTTGTTTTGGTTAATAGAACCTGCCGCAAAAACAAAGTTGTACTTTGCCGGGAATAAAAGCCCTTGCTTGCCATCATTTCCGCTGGCTGAAATTATGGTAATACCGCTTGAGTAAACTTCTGCAAGTTTATTTCTTAATTCAAAATTATCTTCCTCAAGTCCGTAACTTATATTTACAATATTTATTTTTGCGTTCGGATTTTGGCGATTATATTCCAAAATACTATCCAAAGCATTTATTATATAGGTATTATTTGTTGTTCCGCTTTCATCGGCAATTTTATAAGATTTCAAATTAACTCTCGGCGCAATACCTTTAAAATCATTCCCCTTTTGCCCTGCAATAATGCCGACAACGGCTGTGCCGTGCCCGCAAAAATCAAAAGGATCATTTTGACCGGTAATATCCAAAACCTCAATATTTGCACCGTCAAATTGTTTATGTGGCTTTATGCCGGAATCAAGAACAGCAACCTGCACTCCGCTACCGTCAAGTGAAAGATTTTGTGTATCTAAAACTTTGCTTGCCCATTCCCGTTGATTGTGAAAGGTCGGTTCAATAAAATTATTCCAGTAGATAATTCTATAATTACCCGGTCTTGGTTGGGGCCTGTTTGTATTATCATTGGATGGTTTTTGTTCTTTATTAATTTGTTCTTTACTTAAGGGAATCTTGTTTGTCGAATCAATTTTTTGTAAAGAAGGTTTTTGGGCGGTTGGATTTACCACTGGTCTTGGTGAAACTGTTTTATAAGGTTCTGTTCTTTGAACTGATGTATTATTAGACGTGGTATATGCTACAGGTTTTTGTTGCACCGCATTATTATTTTGTTTGACAGAACTGGCCTGTTTCACTTGGAAAGGATTTTGACCTCTAGATGTTGTTTTAGCATCTCTGTTTTGAGCAAAGCAGAAAACAGAAAAAAATAAAAATAAAAAAAATGTGAATTTTCTCATACAAAAATTGTAGTATATAATTATGTAGTAAAACAAGGAGGATGTAAATGAAGAAGTTACTCGTACTTGCTGTACTCGTCGCAACTTTAGGCCTTACAGCAGCCGCAGAATCACCAATCAAATTATCCTTATATGATAATATTGCTTGGCCCGAAACCAATCACGCCAATGTCGTTCTTGGTTTAGTTGATGCAAACACCCCGACCGTTCACGGTATCTCTTGGGTAATCGGTTCTTCCAGAGCCGACCAAATGTGGGGTTGGTCTGCAGCCTATGGTTATGCAAGATCCAATGAAATGCGCGGTTTACAAGGCGCTATTTACAACGTTACAACAGATGCTGTCGGTTTAACCGGCGGTCTTCTTGATGTAAACAAAGGAACCTTCACCGGTTTAAAAACTGGTCTTGTTAACTTAGGCCAAGAAATGAAAGGGCTTCAATGGGGTTTTTACAACCAAGCTGAAAATTTAACCGGCCTTCAACTCGGTTTTGTTAACAATGCAAGAAGAGTTGACTGCGGTTTACAAATCGGTTTAGTTAACATCATTAAAGAAAACGGTTGGTTACCTGTAATGGTAATCGTTAACGGAAGATTCTAATTTTCCTAAACCGAAAAACTTTAAAAGGCTTGTCAAAAGACAAGCCTTTTTTTTATATAATGACCTTATGAACATATTAATGAGATAAGGGGAGTAAAATGTTTATCATATCGCTTATTTTAATAATAATTTTGTTTGTAAAAATTTCTGACGCTAATGAAAGAATAGATATTCTATCACGTAAAATAGAACAAATAAACCCCTCTAAACTACCACCGGCAGAAAAGAAGCCATCAGTAAGCGAAGAAGAAAAACCTTTTGTTACTCAATATACCCACGAAGAAAAACCTCATTCTGAACTTAATGATTCCTTTGATCCTTTAAGTGAACCCAAAGCGGAACCTATCCAAACAAAAGCAGAAAAGATTTCACAAAAAAGCGAAGAAGAAAACTTCTCCTATACTCCTTATAAAGAAGAAGCCGTTCCCCAAAATAAAAAAGAAACACAAGAAATTTTTGAAGAAAAAAATGAAACTGCTTCTGCCGTTCAGTTTACGGCTGCAAAACTTTTCTCTTGGATAGCAGGTTTCGCTTTTATTTTAGCCGTAATTTTTGGACTTATCTATGTCGTACAAAATGAAATTATCAGTAAGCAAACGATTACAGCCCTTGCCGGTTTAACAGGGCTTATTTTACTGGGGGCAGGTCTATATATAAAAGATGAAAAACTTAAAACTACTATCGGCACTTTATGCGCAAGCGGTATAACAACTTTCTTTATTGCAACTTACTGCGCTTTCTCCTTTTATAATATGATTAGCCTACCAGTTGCTTTTACTTTAATGGCGGCAATTTCTTTTGTATCTTTCTTTGTATCGGCAAAAAAAGATATACAGTTTATTAGTTTCCTTGGTATGCTAGCGGCTTTTATTACGCCATTTTTACTCAGCAACGGCAGTGATAATTATATATTCTTCTTTACTTATATTGCTTTTATCAACGGAGCGGCCATTGCCGTTTCTTTAAAAAAAGGGTGGCATGGCCTTTTAATTACTTCCTTTATTTTCACCTTCCTTTGTCAACTTGCTTGGCTTGCCAAAGATTTTAATCCTCAAAGGGTAAATATTTTCCAAATAATATTTACAATTTACAGCGTCGCATTAACTTTTGCTTATTTAAGACTAAAAAACACCTTACCTTTATTAACGAAGTATGTCTTCAGTGCTTTTATAATTGTAGGTGCGCTGATGGTTTTGCCGTTAATAGGTTTGCTTGATCCTTCATCTTATGTGTTGATGAATTTGCTTATTTTGGTCACAATAAGCAATGCCCTTGTTTTAGTTTTATACTACGGTGAACCTTCCATTTTCAAAGTGCCTGCTTATATTATGGGGATAATATTTATTTTATGTCTGATCACTTGGGCCGGCACCAGTTGCGCGACACAAGCAAGCGGTATTTTATTATTACTGATAATCTTGGGTGCAAGTTTGGTAAACTCTTTGGTTATAAATTCAAAAACAGGTGAAATTTTCACAACAATCATCAACCTAATCGGCTTATTTATTGTTTTCTTGGTAATAACGGAAGCCAACTTCAAACTTGAAAATCTTTCCATGGTTCACAGCGGGGCAATTATTTTTAATTTGGCACTTTTTGTTATTGCTTTCAAATTTAAAGATAAATTTAACTATACCTTAAAAACATCTCTAGGTGCTTACATAATGGCATCTTTGCTCTTTACTTTCTTATTTAATGTTCAAGCGAGCACGGCAAAAGATTTTTATCTTATTTTGACAAATATTTTTATAGTAAATTTTGCTTTGCTTTCCCTCTCTTTTACAAAAGAAGGCGAGCCTTATAAATTACCTTTAAAATTTGCTTCTATCGGTATTTTAATTGTGCTTTATTATATGCTAACCGTAAAACACGCTTTAATGCCTTGGGCTTTTGGCACATATTTACTGCTCGGTGCTGTAAACTTATTTACTTTCATGCATTTATCAAAGAAGGAAGAACAGGGCTTTGCTTTAGTTTTTGCAAGTTTGTGGTTCCTTTCAATGTTCCATACAAGGGATATGTATTATGTTTGGTTTGCTGCAGGCGTACTTAATTTAGTTTGTTTAAGTTTGGCAAGAGCCTACAAAAAAACCGCTCTCGTTTTAATAGCGGCGCTCGGCTCCAGTTATCTTTTCACAAAAGCCCATGATGTTTACGCTGTTATTATTGCCTGTATATTCTTTGCTTTATATTTTGTTTATCCTTTCCTTTGCAAAAAAGATTTCAAAGAAGATACTTGCCCGCAATGGTTTGCAAGTGCCTATATGGGTATAATTGCTTGGGCTATAACAATATGCTATAAAACTTTCCCTTTAGATACGGATAAAGGTTTAATTACATTGCCTTTTGCTGCTTTATTCTTGCTTAACAGCGGTGTTTTATATCAAGAAACAAAGAAAGATAAATATAAAAATCCGTTTGTTATCATCACCATGACAAGCATATTTTTTATAACGGCGGCAATCAGTTTAATATTTGCCGATCAAATGCTTACTTTGGCTCTTGCCGTAGAAGGGGCTGCTTTAATTGTTCTTAATAAAAAATTCCCTACTGTTTGGAATCCTAAAATTGCCCTTTCCCTATTGTTTATTGCTTTTATAAGACTTGTCTTTATAGGAGATTTTTACACTTGTTATACTTACGAAGCAAAAATATTTAACTGGTATTTGATTGTTTATTCTTTATCTGCTGCGGCTATGTTTATTTCTGCAAGATATTGGCTTACAAAAGAAGAAAACAACACAGTTAAAAATATTCTTAATACAGCGGGAGCAATATTAATTTTCTTCTTAATTAATATTGAAATTGCCAATTACTTTAGTATAGGTGATGAAGTATTAAAGTTTAATTTCTTTGGTAACTTTGCCGCAACCGTAACTTATACTATCGCGTGGACTTTATACGGTGCTGCCACCTGCCTTATTGCCTTCTATAACAAGCATAAAACTTTGTTAAAAATCGGCGTAGTTATTATGATGATTTCTATTGTAAAACTATTCCTCTTTGATTTGTGGTCACTGGGTATTTTATATAGAATTATCGGTTTGTTTGCGATGGCAGGTATTTTGTTTGGTATATCTTTAATCTTCCAAAAGTTTAAAGATAGACTTAAATAGAAAATATTCTTAAAACTTCAAAGGCCTGTATTGCGAATACAGGCCTTTTTTATTTTCCTATTTACCAAGCAGAGCAAATTATTTTGCAAGGATTTTGGAGATAGTTTTAATTAGTTTTTTCTTTAGAAAAAACGATTTTAGAAATGAGGTATACCTAGAGCGGGTGGCAACACAAAGTTTGTGTCCACAACCCCGCGTATCCGTTAAGAAATTAGTTATAATAGAGCAAATTTTTTTGCGAAAAGTTTTGAGGAAATTTTAATTTTTCGTTCAACACATTTAAGACAGAGTACATTATTTTTGCGAAAAGTTTGCGTTTAGATAAGGCGCAAGGAGCGAAGCATATCTCGAGCGGGCGGCAGCCCCGTATATGTGAGCGACGAGCAACGCAATATAAACGCAAAATTTCCGCAAAAATGCTATAATTTATATAGGTTAAATGTGAGTATAAAGCGAAACAAGTTTGTAAATCAAATGCTTTTACCATTAACCATGATAAGTTGTCGCCATAGGTAACCTCTACCTAAATTTTGGCAACTATCACTAAGGAGAAAAAATAAATGAGCAATATATCTATGAAAGCCATGCTTGAGGCTGGTGTTCACTTTGGTCACCAAACTTCCAGATGGAACCCTAAAATGAGCCGCTATATCTTTGGCGAAAGAAACGGCGTTCATATCTTAGACTTACAAAAAACCGCAAAAGAATTAAAAAAAGCCTGCGCTTATATTAAAGAAGAAGCAAAAAAAGGTTCTAAATTCTTATTTGTCGGAACAAAAAAACAAGCACAAGAAGCAATCCAAACCGAAGCAGCAAGAGTTAATTGCCCTTGCATCCATGAAAAATGGCTCGGCGGAACTTTAACCAATTTCCAAACAGTTCGCAAATCTGTTGAAAGAATGGCCGAACTTGAAAGATGGGAAAATGAAGGTGTTTTGAAAGCAATTTCCAAAAAAGAATCTTCCCGTTTAACAAAAGAACTTAACCGCTTACAAAAATTACTCGGCGGTATCAGAGATATGAAATCTCTTCCGGATGTTCTTTTCGTTATCGATCCCGTTGACACACAAGGTGCAGTTAGAGAAGCAAAAATTTTAGGTATCCCCGTTGTCGCCGTTTGCGATACAAACGCAGACCCCGATAATATCGATTATCCTATCCCGGGTAATGATGATGCCGCAAGATCTATTAAACTTTTCTGCGCCGCTGTTGCAGATTCTATTTTAGAAGCAAGAGCGGAAGCCAACCCCGAGCCGGCAGAGCAAAATCTTGAAGAAGAAAAACCGGTTGAAAATCCTATCATGGCAGAAGCCCTTCAAGCAGCAGTTGCAACCGAAGAAACAACCGAACCTGCTAAAGAAGAAGTTAAAGAAGTTGCAGAAGTTGCCGTTGCAGAAAAAGTTGACGCAGCCGAAGTAGCAGAAGAAGTAAAAGAAAAGAAAACCACTGCTAAAAAAACTACTGCCAAAAAAGCAACAACCGCTAAAAAAACCACTGCTAAAAAAACAACTAAAAAAGCAGAAAAAGAAGCAGTAGAAGCAAAATAAATTATTTAAACTCTGCGCTCTTTTTTAACAAGAGCGCAGAGAAAGATTTTAGAAGGAGAAACAGTAATATGTCCACTTTAGAATTAATTAAAGTATTAAGAGAAAAAACCGGCGCCGGTCTTGGTGCTTGCAAACAAGCCCTTGCCCAAAGCAATAATGAAGTTGAAGCCGCTATCGTCTACTTACGCAAAAAAGGCCTTGCCGATATGGCAAAAAGAGCCGGCAGAGAAACCAAAGAAGGCAGACTTGCCCTTAAAATTTCCGCCGATAATAAAACTTATGCAATGGCTTATCTTGGTTGCGAAACTGACTTCGTTGCCAAAACACCGGATTTTATTGCACTCGTAGATAATATTGCAGAATATATGCTTAAAAACCCGACTATCACCGATTACACAACCGATGAAACCTTAAAGAAACTTATTGAAGAAAAAGCCCCTAAATTTGGGGAAAATGTTTCCTTCACTAAAGCCGTTTGCTGGAACGCAAATAATAACTTAATCGGTTATTATGTCCACAGCGATAACAAGAAAGGTGCTTTAGTTGAACTCAGCGGTGTTAACGGTAAAGAAGAAGCCGCAAAAGAAGTAGCAAGAAATCTTGCTATGCAAGCAGTCGGTATGGTTGCCCAATATCTTAACGAAGCAGCAGTTCCCGCTGAAATCATTGAAAGAGAAAAAGAAATCGCAATGACTCAAGCCAAGAACGAAGGCAAACCCGAAGACGCTATCGCAAAGATGATTCCCGGCAGAATTAACAAATTCTACAAAGATGTTTGCTTACTCAATCAACCTTATATGAAAGACAGCAAACTTTCTGTTAAAGATTATGTTGAAGCCGCTTCTAAAGAACTTGGTTGCACAATTAAAGTTGAAAGATTTGTGCGCTTCTAATTCTTTTAGAAAAACATTTGACGCAAAAAAGCCCTCTAAATTAGAGGGCTTTTTTACTAGTTAAATATAACCTTCCGGCACAGGCGGAACATCCTTATTTTCCTTCAAGAAATATTCTAAGGGATTATGCTTTATATCTGAATATTTATTATAATTAGATTCTTTATATAAAGAATCTAATGCCTTTTTTACATATTCATTTGCTAAGCCTTCAAAAGTTTGCCTATAGTCAGATAAAATAGCAAAACTATCTACATATCCTTTTATATCAATATGGTCCACAGTAAATTCTATTAAATAACTATCTTCTGTCACACCTGCTGGGACGATATTAAACACCCCTTTTCTTCTATTAGTAGAAGATTTATAATAACAATTTATCAAAGAATCTTTTTTTACTATCATCACATTATCACTTTCAAAAAGTATTTTACAAGTTGAATCTGATCTTATTTGGTCTATTTCTAGTATATTTCCTGTTTCCTTCTGTACTATTAAAGGTTCAAAAAAATCTTTACCTAACCGCTCAAATATCCTAAGGCCCTGGGGATCATGATTATGCGACTCCACATATTTTGAAAAGATAACAATATTGTCTAAATTTCTCATTTTATTTAATCCTTTAAATTGTATATACGCAAATAAACTATCCTGATATTCCGTAGGACCAAAAAGATCAAATTGTAAAATTTCAGGAGCGAACTCCAAAATATTGTATAAATTTCTTACTCCAGTATAGAATTTTTCTTCTTTTTTCACCGGTAAAGCATACGCTAACTGTGCGAAAATAGTGAATGTTTCTGATAATAGTTCATTTGTTTTAAAAGTTAATATTCCAAGCATATGCATAGTTTCATGTAAACCTGTATTTAGAAAACCGACAAAAGAACTAGAGGATTCTTCATTATACTTAATAGAACTAAGCGTTATATAAACGTTATTATTAGATAACCCCAATTCTTTTGGAAGATTTATTTTTTGTCTTTTAACTTCGGCAACTCCTGCTTTTCCAGTTTTACTTATTGGAATATAACTATCAATTGAATCATTTCCTTTTAAATACTTACTTAGTAAGTATTTTTCTCCTAAGAAAAAGCCCAAAAAACCTTTTGTTTCTGACGAACTTAAAGAACAATATTTTTTTAATGGCTTTTCTAATAATTCTCCATATTGAGAATGATTAAAAACATTTGCTTCTTTAGCTAATTTTTCTGTTAAGTCCTTCTCATTTGCTTTAAGCCAAGATAAAAAATCATATACTCTAAACCAGCCGGTTCTATGTTCGGGATCATAAAAATCTTTTATATTATGTTTGCCATAATAGTTCAATAATTCATTTTCAACAAGGCCATATAAATCACAGGTATCTTCTTTAATATTATTCAGTTCCTGTGCTAATTTATTTTGTTCTTCAGAATAGATTTTATTTTGTGCCATATCAAAAGCACCCGCAAAAGCGGGCATAACAAAAAGAACAAATAAAAATATTAAAAACTTTTTCATAATTTTATCCTATATAAATTATAATACCAATTTTGTTAAAAGACAACCCTTATTTTTTATTTAAAAGGGCTTTGTTTCTGAGTAAGCGGTGATAGGTTATGGCAAAGCGGTGCACTTCATCGCGGATTTCCATAATCAAGCGCAGTGCGGGGTCGCTTTTATCAAGTTTAATACTTGTGGAAGAATTAGGGGTAAAAATCTCTTCTTCCCTTTTAGCAAGAGAAATAACTTGAATATCAAAACCGCGCTGTTTTATTGCTTCAAGCGCAAAGTGAAGTTGGCCTTTACCGCCGTCAATTAAAAATAAATCAGGGTGATTCTGTTTCGGCGTTTTTTCAAGTTGTTTTAAACGGCGCATAACGCACTCTTTCATCATTAAAAAGTCATCCCCGCCGGTTTCCGGTAAGGCGGATTTAATTTTAAAACGCCTGTAATGTGCTTTATATTTTTGGCCGTCAACAAAACACACCATACCGCCAACGGCCTGTTTGCCCTGTAAGTGCGAATTATCAAAGGCCTCAATATGGCGGATAGGTTTTTTGGAGCCTAGTATTTCACTTAATCTTTGAAGTTTGGTGCTGGCTTCAATATAAGTTTTAAGTTTTTCTTCTTTAAACTCACTTATTTTAACGCGCTCTTTCATAGAGTCAAGAGAGGCAAGTAAATCCCTATATTTTGCGGCTTCTTCGTAGGCCATATTTTTGCTGGCTTTATTCATTTCACTCTCAAGCATTTTTTGAAAAGCAGAAAAATTACCCTCTAAAAAAAGTTTAATTTGCTTAACCATTTTTTTATATAAAGGACGGTTTTCCGCCTTAGCACAAGGGGCAAGACACTGGCCTGTATGATAATAAATACAGCCGTTTATTTTCTTTTCGGCTAGCGGTTTTTTTAGGGAAAAACTCCACTTACAAGGTCTTAGAGAAATTATTTTGCTTTTCCACAAAAAGCGCAAAAGATTATTTAAAAGAGCAACCTTTGGATAAGGCCCAAAGTATAAAGAGCCGTCTTCTTTATACTGCCTTGTTAAAACAAGGCGTGGGAAATCTTCGTTAGTTAATTTTAGATAAGGATAACTTTTTGCGTCTTTTAACATTGTGTTAAAAAACGGCTGATAGCGTTTGATTAATTTATTTTCAAGCAAAAGGGCGTCGCGCTCACTTGCGCAAACAATATAATCAATTTTTGCAATTAAAGGTATTAAAAGGGGTATCTTCCACGCACGGCTGATAATTTCGCCTTTGGTAAAATATTGGTGAACTCTGGCCGATATATTTTTTGCTTTGCCGATATATATTATGAAGTTTGTTTTATCCCTCATAATATAAACGCCGGGCTTTTTGGGAAGAAGGCTTAAATCTATCATTTATTTAAAGGGCAGGCGGCCTGCCAAAATATCTGCAAATGGTTTTGTTGAAGGACTTTTTTCAAGAATTATTTTAATAATTGAAGTTAAAGGCACAGCCAAAAGTGCGCCCATCGGCCCCCAAACAAGTGCCCAAAAGATCAAGCAGGCAAGCACGACAACCGGGTTAAGGTCCATACCTTTACCAAGCCAGCGCGTTTCAAGAATATTACCTATAACGAAATGAACCAAACTCGCCCCAAGTAAAGCAAACCAAAACTGCCAGGAAAAGCCGTATTGTAAAAATAAAACCGGTGCCGGCAAAAGTGTTGCAATAACAGGCCCGATATTGGGGATGAAATTTAACATAAAAGTCAAAATTGCGAACATCAGGGCAAGTTCGGTTTTAACTACGCTTAAAACTATCCATACAAAAAATGCCACCATTAAGGAAACGGCAATCTTTACCAAAAGATAATATGAAATTTGCTTTTCAATATTTATGGTGAATTTGCTTTTTTCGGTAGAAGAACCAATTAACATAAAAATAACAAATAAACAAACAAGCATTGAACTGGTAAGAAGAGAAACTATCCCCCCACCCATACTTCTAACCATATTAAAAAGAGGTAATCTGTTAAGATAATCTGCCAACACTTCAGTGTTAGTACCAAGGCCCAGTTTATGCATTTTTTCAGAAGACCATTCAATCACATAAGTTAATTTTTTGGAGTAAATATCCGCACCTGAAATAAAAGATTCAATGGAGTTTGAAACAAATAAAACCGTCAAGAATAAAATAGCCAAAAATAAAGTAGCACTTAAAATAAGGCCAAGCGCTCTAGGTACGCCCCATTTATCTTTAAGCCAGGCGGAAATTGTATTGGAAACGATAGAAATAAATAAAGCAATAATAAAGGGCATAAGCATGCTTTTTGTGTAAATAAGTATCCAAGTTAAAGCCGCCGCTGCAATAATTATAAGACAAGTATTTATTAAAGGGATATTTTGTTCAAGTTTATTATTAAACATTTAGATTTCCTCCATTTCTTTTTGCCAAGCACTTAAACAGGCATCACTTGGCATACATAAATCGCCACGCGGACTTAAAGATATTGCACAAACCTTTACGCCATCGGGCAAGCAAGAGCGTTTAAATTGCTGGCTAAAAAATCGTCTAAAAAATATCTGCAAATATTTTTTAAGTTCTGCCTTTGTATATTTATTTTTAAAAGCACTTTGCGCCATATAAAATATTTTTTTAGGACCAAAATTATATCGCATTACATAATATAAAAAGAAATCGTGCAACTCATAAGGCCCGATAGAAAGTTCCGTTTCCTGCGCACCCTTTTTGGTGGCCGGCACAAGTTCCGGGCTGATAGGAGTATCTAAAATATCCTTTAACAATTTGGCAATTTTAGGATTAGAATTCTCTGCATAATTTAAAGTTAAGGCCTTAATTAAAGTTTTGCTGATGCCTGCATTTACGCCGTACATTGACATATGGTCCCCGTTATAAGTGCACCAACCAAGTGAAAGTTCAGATAAATCGCCTGTTCCTATAACAAACCCACCTGTTTGATTGGCAAGATTCATTAAAATTTGCGTACGGTAGCGCGCTTGTGTATTTTCAAAAGTAATATCGTGATTTTTGGGACTGTGTTTAATATCTTTTAATTGTGAAAGACAAGTATTCGAAATATTTATTTCCTTGGTAGTTGCACCAAAGGTTTTTGCTAGCGCAAGAGCATTTGCGCGCGTTCTTTTACTGGTTGCAAAAGCGGGCATTGTTATTGCCAAAATATCTTTATTTGTCCTGCCAAGCAATTTTAAAGTATGAGCACAAACAATTAAAGCCCAAGCGGAATCAAGCCCGCCGGAAATACCGAGAACCAATGTTTTGGCATTTGTGTGTATTATGCGTTTTGCAAGGCCGAAAACCTGAATATTTAAAATATCGTCAAAATCTTTTTTATTTTTAGGAACGAAAGGTAAAGAAACAAACTCTCTATTTAAAGAGTTTTTTTTTACTTTTAACTTGGTATCAATTATCGTATAATGAGTTTTGTAATTTGCGCTTGTATCGCTGAAAGTGATATTTTGATGTCTTAATTTATTTAATTTTTCTGTATCAATATCGCTGATAATAAGTTGTTCTTGGGGGGAAAATCTTTTGCTTTCTGCAAGGCAAGTGCCGTTTTCATAAATAAAAGCATTTCCCGTATAAGCGGTATCGGTGGTAGATTCGCCAAGGCCGCTTGAAGCATACGCGTAAGCACAAATATTTTTTACTGAATGAACGGATAAAAGATTCTTTCTATATTCGTTTTTACCGACAAGTTCATCACTGCCAGATAAATTAAAAATTAAATTTGCGCCGTTTAAAGCGGCAATTGATGATGGCGAAACAGGCGCCCAAAGGTCTTCGCAAATTTCACAGGCAAATAAAGCACTGCCCGCTTTAAATAAAAGTTTTGTTGAAAGCGGAACACTTTGAGCGCATAAAGTTATTTTTTCTTGCAAAAGATTATTAGCAGGCGTAAAATATCTTTTTTCATAAAATTCTTTATAGTTCGGCAAATAAGTTTTTGGCACAGCACCAAGTATTTTACCTTTATAGATAACTATTGCACAATTTGCCAGTTGCGCACCTGCATTAATGGGTAAGCCTATAATAATGATTAAATCTAATTTTTTTGTTTCCCTTAGAAGATAGGAAAGAGCATCTTCCGTTTTATTTAAAAGTGTGCTTTGTAAAAATAAATCACCGCAAGTGTAGCCTGTTAAACAAGTTTCCGGAAAAGTTATAATATTTACATTTCCCTTCGCCGCTTTTTTACAAAGCGCAAGAATTTGCTTGGCATTATAAAAAACATCTGCCACTTTTAAGGAAGGTATTGCTGAAGCAACTTTAATAAAACTTTCCATATAAATATAATAGCATATATATTATTTTATAAGCACTAAACTTATAATGATAACAACCATACCGGTTATAGTATAAATGCCCGGCACAGTGCCGTTTAAAATATAATCAAGCGCAACTGCCACTATAGGTACAAAATAGGTTGCGGCGCTTGCCTTTAAAGCGCCCCACTCTTTAAGAAGTTTATAAAGCAAAAGCAAAGCCAAAGCGGAAGAACAAATGCCGACATACAACATTGAAATAAAAACTTTAGGCGCAAAAATTTCGGAACTGGGCAAAGGCTCGCCGATAATTAAGGCAACAATAAGCAAACTTGCCGCACTAAACCAAAATTGGTGAAAAATGTTTTGCTCCATACTTATATTACCCGTAAGTATATATTTTGTAAAGACATTACCCAAAGCATAACAAATAGCCATACAGAGAAGTGAAGCCATACCGAATAAAACATTTTTATCAACACTGTGGAAATTTTGTAAAGCAGGCGCAAAAACTAAAAGTAAACCGCAAAAGCCAAGCAAAGTGCCAACTGCTTTTTTCCATGTAAATTTATCTTCACCCTTAATTGTTAAAGCGGCAATAACAAAAACCCACAACGGTACTGTTCCGTTTAAAATACCGCCTGTTCCGGCGGGAATAAATCTTTGCCCCCAATATAAGAACATAAAAGGCAATGTCATTATCAAAGTGCCGGCAAGCCAAGGCCGCCAGGCAAGTTTTAAAGGCAAATAGACTTTCTTTTTTGCTATTAAATACCAAACCGCAAAAAAGAGAAAACCTACAAAAGTGCGCAAAAACGCGGAAGTATAAGGTGGCACAACATCAAGCGTATATTTTACACCGATATAAGCACTACCCCAGAAAAAAGCAAGTAATATAAAGTATAATATATTCATAAATATATGATATAAAATTTTAGGAGATTTTATGAAAAATGCTTGGGCTTTTGTGCCTTCTCTTTATTTTGCCGAAGGTTTGCCTTATATAATAATAAATGTCCTAGCAGTGGCGGTTTATTCCTCTATGGGTGTGCCAAATGATAAAATCGCCCTTTGGACTTCTTGGCTTTATTTGCCGTGGGTTTTAAAGATGTTTTGGGCCCCTTTAGTAGATTCTAAAAGCACAAAACGCAGTTGGATACTTATGATGCAAGTTTTGCTTGCGGTAATTTTCCTACTAATTGCCTTCAGTTTTTCTTTACCTAATTATTTTACTTATTCCATTGCCGGCTTTTTTGCCGGTGCTTTTATAAGTGCAACCCACGATATTGCTATTGACGGCTATTATATGCTTGCATTAGATGAAAAAAAGCAGTCTTTCTTTGTCGGTATAAGAACTTTATTTTACCGCCTTGCTATGATTTACGGATCGGGCATAATTGCAATTTTTGCAGGTATCGTCAAAGAAAGAACAGGCAATATTCTTTTAAGTTGGCAAGTTTCCTTTATAACGGCGGCAGTATTATTTTTACTTTTCTTTTTATGGCACACTTTCAGTTTACCAAAACCGGAGCAAGATAAGCCCGTCAAATCAGCAGTTTTGCCTTTTGGTGATTTTAAAGAATCTTTTAAAACTTATTTCACGCAAAAAAATATTATTGCAATACTCGCTTTTATTTTGCTTTACCGCTTGGGCGAGGCATCACTTGAAAAAATTACAACACCTTTTTTAATAAAACCTATTTCCGAAGGCGCTCTGGGCGTCAGTCTTAAAGATTTTGGGCTTATAAAAGGAACTCTTGCCATGATTGCTTTAATTATCGGTAATATTTCGGGCGGATTTTTGCTTGCCAAGTACGGATTTAAAAAATGTATTTGGCCTTTTGCTTTAGCATTAACTTTGCCAAATATCGTCTATCTTTATATGGCTTACTTTACACCGAGTTTGGCTATTATTGCCGTTTTACTTTGCTTTGAACAATTTGGTTACGGGCTTGGTTTTATGGCATTTACCGTATTTGTTATGCAAATATGTTCCGGTAAATATAAAACTTCGCATTATGCTATTTCCACCGGTATTATGGCTCTTGGTATGATGGTTCCGGGTATGCTTAGCGGTAAATGGCAAATGGCACTTGGCTATAAAGATTTCTATTGGCTTGTTCTAATTTTATCTATTCCGGGGCTTTTGACTATACCTTATATCTTGAAAACCCCGTGTCTAAATAATAAAATTAAATAAGAAGGAGAATTAACTATGAAAGCAATTTGTAAAACAAAACCGGCACCCGGTGCTGAATATATTGATATTGAAATGCCTAGAATTAAAAGTGATGAACTTTTAATTAAAATACACGCAACTTCTATTTGCGGTAGCGATTTACCTATTTACACTTATTCTTCCTGGTCGGCTGCGCGTATGCCAATACCTTTTGTCTTCGGTCATGAAATGTGCGGCGAAGTCGTTGAAATTGGTGATAAAGCAAAAGGCTTTAATAAAGGCGATTTCGTTTCCGTTGAAAGCCATATCTTTTGCGGTATGTGCTATCAATGCAGAAATGACCAAAGACATGTCTGCAGCAATTTAAAAATTTTAGGTATTGATGTTCCCGGCGGTTTTGCCGAATATGCCGCTGTTCCGGCCCGTTGCGCTTGGAAACATAGTGATAATTCCTTAAAAGATATCGGTTCTATTATGGAACCTTTGGGTAATGCCGTTTTTGCAACCCTTTCGGAAGATATTATCGGTAAATCTGTTTTAATTTCCGGCTGCGGTCCGCAAGGATTATTTGCCGTGCAAATTGCTAAAGCATGCGGCGCAGCAAAGGTTATTGCCGTTGAAACTTCTGCATTTAGAAAAAACCTCGCCCAGCAAATGGGCGCAGATGTCGTTATTGACCCGACTGAAGAAAACACTTTAGAAAAAATTATTGATGCCGGCGGCGAAAAAAGCGGTATTGATATTGTTATTGAAATGTCCGGCAATCAGCAAGCAATAAATACTGCTTTAAAGGCTGTTAAACCTGCGGGCAAATTTGTGGCCTTCGGTTTACCTAAAGGCGATTTAACTTTAGATTATGCAAATCAGATCGTTTTTAAAGCGGTCAGATTGCAAGGAATCACCGGTAGAGAAATTTTCAGAAGTTGGTACAAAATGGAAAGCCTTTTAAAGAGCAAAGCCATTGATCCGCGCCCTGTTATTACCCACACTTTTAAAATGAAAGATTTCCAAAAGGCTTTTGAAATTGCCCTTGACCCTAAAAAAGAATGCGGTAAAATTTTACTTATTCCGTAGGAGTAAAAAATGCCAACTTTAGATTTTTTAAAAGAAGAGATTGAAACTTTAAAAAAAGAGGAACGCTTTATTGAGCCTGCTATTTTACAAAGCGAGCAAGGCCCCGTTTGTAAAATTAACGGTAAAGAAGTTGTTAATTTAACTTCCAATAATTATCTTTGTCTGGCAAGCCACCCCAAAATAAAAGAAGCCGCTATCGAAGCGACAAAAAAATATGGTATTGGAACAGCGGCTGTCAGAACAATTATCGGCACAACTTCCTTACATGAAGTTTTGGAAAAAAGACTTGCCGAATTTAAAGGGACCCAAGATTCTATCGTAATACAATCGGGTTTTACTTCAAATACCGCTGTTTGCCAAAGTTTAATGACAAGCCCGCAAGATGTTCTTATTTCCGATGAATTAAACCATGCTTCTATTATTGACGGGGGTAGACTTTCCAAAGCAAAACGCAAAATCTACCGCCACAGTGATATGGCTCATTTAAAAGAGATTTTAGAAACAGACGAAGATGTTAAAAACGCAAGAAGAAAATTGCTTGTTACCGACGGCGTTTTTAGTATGGACGGCGATATTGCCAAACTGCCCGAAATTGTTGAACTTTGCAAAAAACATAATGTTATAACTATGGTTGATGATGCCCACGCAAGCGGCGTTATCGGCCCGCAAGGCAGGGGAACCGTTGCCCATTATAATTTAAAAGGGCAGGTTGATATACAAATCGGCACGCTTTCAAAAGCATTTGCCACTATCGGCGGTTATGTGGCCGGCTCTTTTGAACTTAAGCAATATTTACAAAGCGTTGCGCGCCCATTCTTATTTTCCAGTTCGCACCCGCCTGCAGTTATAGCAAGTTGTATAGCCGGGCTTGATATTATTTATAATGAGCCTGAGCGCTTAAAAAGACTTTGGGATAATACAAACTTCTTTAAAGAAGAACTTAAAAAAGCAGGTTTTGATACCGGCAATTCTAAAACGCCTATCACGCCTGTTATGGTGGGCGATGAAAAGAAAGCAAAAGAACTAAGCAAAATGCTTTTTGAGGAAGGCGTTTTTGCTTTAGCAATAGTTTTTCCCACTGTGCCAAGAGGCAAAGCAAGAATAAGAACTATTGTGACAAGCGATCATACCCAGGAAAACTTACAAAAGGCAGTTGAAGCCTTTGTAAAGTGCGGCAAGAAATTAGGTATTATCTAATGAAAAATCTCCGTACTAGAAACTTGCTAAAAACAACTGCCGTTTTTTTTATAGCGGCAGTTGTTTTATTGCTTAATGCTTGCGCTGAAAAAGAAGATAAAAATCTTGCTAAATCTGAAAAAAAACCGCAAATTTTAGTTTCAAGTTATGTCCCTTATACTTTAGTCAAAAATATTGTTAAAGATATGGCAGATGTATCCATGCTTATGCCACCCGGCGTGGAACCGCACTCTTTTGAACCTTTGCCTAAAGATATTTTAGAAGTTAAAAAAGCACCGCTGTTTTTTTATATAGATAAAACCTTAGAACCTTGGGCTTATGACATAAACCAAAATACCGCTTTTGCCCTAGGCCAAAGCCTTACAACACCGCAAGAAAAACATATTTGGATGGACTTTGATAAGGCCTTTTTAATGACGCAAAGAGCCTCAGAAGATATTAAAGTAAAATATCCTTCTTTAACTACGGAAATCCAAACGAATTTACCTATTTTTCAAAAGGAAATAACTGCCTTAAAAACTGCTTACTCAACACAACTTGCAAATTGTAAAACACGCGATATTTATCATATCGGGCATCTTGCTTTTGGCGCAATTGCAAAAAATTATAATCTTAATTTTAAACCGCTGGTTAACTCTTCCCAGTCGCAAGAGCCAAGCCCAAAAGATATTCTTGAAATGATAAAACAAATTAAAGAAAAGAATATCAAATATATTTTTACGGAAGAAGCACTCCCCCCTGATATGGCCGCTTTAATCGCCAAGCAAACAGGCGCACAAGTTTTAATGCTTTATACGATAGAGCATGTAACAAAAGAAGAATTTGACGAGCAAATTTCCTATCAAGATTTTATGTATAAGAATCTTAAAAATTTAGTCAAAGGACTTGAGTGTAGTTAAAAAATGAATTTGATTGAAGCAAAAAATATCTCGCACGCTTACCGAGGGCAGCAAGTTTTAAGTAAAGTTTCTTTTAGTTTGAAAGAAGGCTCTTGGACGGCTCTTATCGGCCCAAACGGAAGCGGAAAAACTACTTTAATTAAACTTTTACTCGGGATTGTGCCACTGCAAAGCGGTAAAATTAATTATTGGCAAAAAGAATATTTTAAAGAACTGGGCTATCTTGAGCAAAAAATTACACCGCCCAGACTTATGCCGATAACTGCTTTTGAAGTTGTTAAAATGGGCCTTTTAAGTACAAAAAAAAGTTTAAAAATTTTTAATAAAGAAGATTTGAAAACTGCGCTTAATATGATGCTCACGACAAACTGTTTTAAATACAGAAATAAACTTTTTACCGAACTTTCAGGCGGCCAACAACAGCGCGTTTTGCTTGCAAGAACTTTGGTAAATAAGCCAAAACTTATTATTTTAGACGAGCCGACAACCGCTTTAGACAGCACTTCGCGCGAAAGTTTTTTTGAACTTTTATCTAAATTAAATAAAGAACAAAAGACAACAATTTTACTTATCACGCACGATATTGCCGAAATCGGTAAATACGCAAGTGATTTTATGGTGCTTGATAAAGAACTTATTTTCTGTGGCAGTAAAGAAGATTTTTGCTCCTCCCAGGCGGTGGCAAATTATTTTGGCTCTTATACCCAGCATATTATGGACCATTTGCACTCGGAAGAGTCCTGCCCTTTCCCCGCACACATGCATAATCACACCCACGAACATAAGGAGGAAAAATGAGCCCTTTTGAACTTTTTTCCTATTCTTTTATATGGCAGGCACTTATCGGCGGATTATTGATTGCGATTTTTACTTCCCTCATTGGCACTTTTCTTGTGTTAAAACGCCTTAGTTTAATGGGCGATAGTTTAAGCCACGTTGCTTTAAGCGGCGTTGCATTAGGCTTTCTTACTAAAACAAGCCCTTTATTTGTTGCCTTGCCGGTGGTTATTTTAAGTGCGTTGGGTATAATAAAATTAACTAAAAACGAGAAAATTTACGCCGATAGTGCTCTTGGCATTATAAGCGCACTTGGTATTGCGCTAGGTTTGATTATTGCTGCTATTGCCGGCGGTTTTAATGTCGATTTAATGGGATTTTTGTTTGGCAGTATTTTAACAATTTCCCAAGCGGAAGTTTTGCTTGCTGCCGTACTTGCCGTTTTAAGTTTAATTTTAATTTCTTATTATTACCACGAACTTGTGGCTATGACTTTTGATGAAAACTTTGCCAAAACAGCCGGCATAAATACCGATAAAATAAATACTATTTTAATTGTCTTTAGTGCGGCTTGTATTGTTATTGCTTTAAAAGCGGTCGGCATTATGCTGGTTTCTGCTTTAATTATTGTCCCGCCGAGCGCGGCCCTGCAAATTGCAAATTCTTTTAAGAAAACTTTAATTTATTCCTGTCTTTTTTCCTGCGCAAGTATTATACTTGGGATATATTTTTCCTTTCTTTTAAATTTGCCTAGCGGGGCTGTAATAATTTTAATTAATCTGTTAATTTTATTTATAATACTAGGTGTAAAATATGCTTTTAAAAAAAGAAAAATTGCCTGAACTTTTAAAAGAATTAAAGAAAATATATCCCAAAACTAAAACTGCGCTTGTTTATAACAACAGCGCTTATCAACTTTTGGTGGCGGTTATCTTATCTGCCCAATGTACCGACGAGCGAGTAAATAAAGTTACCCCCGTTTTATTTAAAAAATATCCAACCCCAAAAGAAATGGCAAAGGCGGATATTAAAGATATTGAAACTATTATTAAATCAACAGGTTTTTATCACGCAAAGGCAAAAAGTATTTTGGAAACTTCTAAAAAACTAGTAAGTGATTTTAATGGCCAAGTGCCAAACACTATGGCAGAACTTTTGACTTTGCGCGGCGTTGCCAGAAAAACAGCCAATGTCGTTCTCGGTGATTTTTACGGAATTGATGAAGGCATTGTAGTTGATACCCATGTTAAAAGATTATCTTTCCGCCTTGGCCTAACCAAAAATACGGAACCTTTAAAAATAGAACAAGATTTAATTAAAATGCTTGAT
Source organism: Elusimicrobiaceae bacterium (assembly GCA_045605725.1). Classification (GTDB taxonomy): domain Bacteria; phylum Elusimicrobiota; class Elusimicrobia; order Elusimicrobiales; family Elusimicrobiaceae; genus Proelusimicrobium. The sequence goes on along the minus strand of JAZUQO010000010.1, from coordinate 65,597 downwards.
AAAAAGTATTGGCATTGGATAAGCCATGCTCTTATTTGGCATGGCAGAGGACCTTGCGACGCAAGAAAGCCGGAGTGTGCAACTTGCCCTATCAATAAACTTTGCCCTAAAAACGGAGTTTTTTTAAAAAAAGAAAAATGAAAATTTTTATTGCTACTGCCAACAAACATAAAAAAGAAGAACTTTTAAAAATTTTACCGACCGAAAATAATAAAGGCAAAAAGTTTGAATATCTTACCTTTTTAGATTTTCCCTCTCTTATCCAGCCGGAAGAAACTGCTTTGACTTTAAAAGAAAATGCCATAATAAAAGCAAAAAGCGGACTAGAGCAGACAGGTCTAATCACCCTTGCAGATGATACCGGTTTGATGGTGGACGCGCTTAACGGCGCGCCCGGTGTTTTTAGCGCGCGTTACGCTTTTAAAGATAGGGCAGATTACGCGGCCAACAATATAAAACTTTTAAAAGAACTTGAAAATTTGCCAAAAGAAAAAAGGACTGCGCGTTTTAAAACAATTTGCATTCTTGCTTTACCCGGCGGAGAAATTTTTATTAAAGAAGGCGCGCTAGAAGGTTATATTACGCAAGATTATTTTGGCACGCAAGGTTTTGGTTATGACCCCATTTTTGAAGTTAAAGAACTTGGCAAAACAATGGCGACGCTGACGACGGAAGAAAAAAATAAAATCAGCCACCGCGGCCATGCATTTAGCCAAATCGTTCCGATATTAAAAGAATTATAAAATAAAAAGAATAATACTCCCGGCTAAAACTCTAGATAATGGCATATATAACAAAGAAATGTTATTACAAGTATTTTTAATCTTCGCTTTTGCCTAAGCAGAACATATAAAGGCACAGTATTTTTGAGGAAATTTTAACTTTTCTTTCAAACGAGGTATACCTAGAGTGGCTGGCAAGCCCGTGTATCCGAAGTTTGAAAAAAATTAAAATTTACCAAAAAGACGAAGCCTCAAAAATTATTTAAAGTTTTGCTGTTCAAAAGCCAAAACTTTACCGCACCTGCGGGCATGGCGCTCTTCGTTTTCTTGGAATTTTGCGCTTAAAAAAGCCTTAACTAAAGAGGGTACAATTTCGGCCTTAACAACACGCGCACCAAGACACAAAACATTCATATTATCGTGCAAAACGCCTTGTTCTGCACTATATTCATCATGCGCAATAGAAGCGCGCACACCTTTAAATTTATTTGCCGTAATGCAAACACCAATACCGCTGCCGCAAATCAAAATACCTTTATTCGCTTGACCTGAAGTAATAGCAGTGGCAACTTTAGCCGCAAAATCGGGGTAGTCAACACTATCACCGGAAAAAGTGCCGAAGTCTAAAACTTCTGCACCGGTTTCTTGAATAGTTTTTTTAACTAAATCTTTTATGGCAAAACCTGCGTGGTCCGAGCCAAGGGCAACTTTCATATTAGTTTAACTCCTTATCAACAAGTTCGCAAAGGGTGTGGCCGATAAAGATATGGCACTCTTGTATGCGCGGTGTATTATTGGAGCGAACAATTATTGGCAAATCTGCAATATCTTTTATTGTTCCCCCGTCTTTACCCAAAAATGCTGCCGTATAACAACCTTTTTCTTTGGCAAGTTCAAGGGCCTTATAAACATTTTTGCTATTACCTGAAGTGGAAATACCGATAACGATATCGCCCGGCTTAGCGAAGCCTTCCACCTGGCGGGAAAAAGAAACATCATAGCCGTAATCATTGCCGATAGCCGTTAGAGAAGATGTATTTGTATTTAAAGCAAGGGCGGGGTAAGATTTTCTTTCTTTTTTATATCTGCCGACAAACTCCGCTGCGATATGCTGGGCATCGCCTGCGCTACCGCCATTACCCATTAAAATAACTTTGCCGCCTTTATTAAAACACTCTATTGTTTTTTTTGCAAGTGTTTCAATTTGCGGACCAAGATTATCGCCGACATAAGTTAAAACTTGTATCAATTCTTTTGTTTCTTTTTTTGTAAACATTTTTATATCTCCTCTAAATCTTCTTTAAGAACCCAGCCTTGTGTTTGCTCGGATGGTATTAAAATTTGTGCCCAGGTATCTTTTTTATCTTTAATTTGCACAATATGGTTGCGCGGAACACTCAAGTTAACGGGGAAGTTTTCCCCCGGGCCACTTCTGACTTCTGTCTGTTTTTTATTTACAACTGCTAATGGTTTTGTATCAAATGGCAATCTTGCACAATACCAAGCACCTACTAAAATTATACCAATACCTAGTAAAATCAGCACCTGTTTTATTTTCTTATTATTAGTTGTCAGAACGATAATTAAAACTATAACAAACAGCCAACCTAAAAGCCATAAAAGGCCCTCAAGTTCTATTATAGACAAATAAAAAAATAAATTAAAGACCGAAGCGGGGACATCTGTCGGAATAAGATTTTGTGCATTTTGCGCCATAACAAAAATAAGATTGTGGCGTATATCATTATCACGCGGATTTAAACGCCAAGCCTTATAATAATTTGCCAAGGCCTTAGGTGTTAAACCAAGTTTATAATAACTGTTTGCCAAGTTGTAATATAAAGCAGCACTTGGCTTTGGGGTTTCTTTTAATTGCGTAGCATAAAGTTGCGCTGCCTGCAAATAATCGCCCTGATTGTAGGCTTTTTGTGCTTCACTTTCCTGTGCAAAAAGCAAGGGAGCAAAAAGTGCAAAAACACATAAAACTAAATAGTATTTTTTGAGAATTCTTTGCATAATTATTTTGCCTCCTTTTCAATTTGTTTAATTAAGTTAAGTGCTTTCTGCACGCTTTGTTTTAAAGCAACAGTATTCTTAAGAGTATCGGCTGGGGCATATTTAAGCATTTCAAGTTCCTGCCAGAAATTATTTAAAAGAGCACATGTTGAAGTTTCAAGTTTCAAATTTTTGGCACTTTGCGCAACGGTTGTAATACCGAGATTCTGCCCCTGTTTTGCACTTAAATACTCCTGTAAGGCCGGAGCAATATCGTTTATTGTCTTTGCTTTGGAAATTTTTCTTCTTGCTCTTAAATAAGGTTTGCGAGTTGATAAGAACTCAAATTCACCTTTACTTATAAAAGTGATTAACAATGTCAAACCTAATACAGCAAATAAAAGATAATTATATTTACCGAAATCTTTGACAGCAATTAAAGTTTTGGTAAATAAAGAAATTTCTTCGTTTTTCAAATAATAAATATCGCTTGAAAATTTTTCCACCCGTTTATTTTGAGGGGCATTATCTTGGGAATAAAATTGAACAGAATTTTCTTCCTGCTGTTCATCTTTAGCAGGCAGGATACGCAAAGCAATTTCTTTACTTCTGATAGTTTCATAATTATTTGTTTGAGGATTAAAATATTGAAAAGAAATTGCAGGTATCGTAAAATTGCCCGAAGTTCTGGGAACTATAATTGTTTTAAATTCTTTTGTCCCGCCTAATTTACCTGCGGTTATTTTACTGCTTAAAGATGATGTGGAATCATAAATTCTAAAAGACGAACCCAAATCTAAAGAAGGCAAAGTATCAACAGCGCGCATATTGCCAATACCGCTGATTTTTGTTGTCAAAACCAAAGTTTCACCTACGGAGAGAGTATTTTTATCTACTTGTGTTTCAATCTCAAAATTACTGCCAACCGCGCCACCGAACTCAGCGGTTTTGCCTTGTTCCGGCAAAGGTTTAATTAAAATATCGATAGGATCCGTATCAACAGTTTTTGGTTTTGAAGAAGAACTGAAAAACATATCAAAAGCATCCATAACATCATTAGAAGGCACATATTCCACTTTGGCTGCGCCGATGGTCGCTTTACCGGGCAAGATGCCAAATAAGGCTGTTTCAAATTCTATATAGTGATATTGGTTACCTGCAAGTGTTTCATAACCTTGATTCGTCTTAATATCCTCAAAAATAAAACCTTCCATTTGGGGCCTTTCATATTGAGGATTACCGAAAGTGCTTTTGTTTTGATAGAATCTTATTCGCAAATCTATTTGCTCATTTAAGTAGGCTTCTTTTTTATTTGCTCTGGCAGTCATAAAAAAATCGGGCAGATTTCTTATTTCTGTACTAACAGGACTTGTTTTTGCAGATTGTGTATTATTATTTGTTTTTGTATTTTTTACTTTATCTTTATAAGCAACAGCACCCGCATAAGAAGGATTTTGATTTGCTTTAGCGCCTGATCCGTTACTCTGGCCATCGCGGTAAACTTCAATTTCAATAGGTTCGGTTTTATAAATTTTACCGTTAACTTCTACCGTAAAAGGTTTTATTGCACTTTTACCGGCAAATCTGGGTGAAAGAATGTAATTAAAACGCATGTTAACGTTTACTTTCCCGTTTATCATAGTAACATTGCGGGATTGGCCGGAAGAATAAATATTGAAATTAGGCAAAGAAGGCATAACCGGATTTTTTATATTTGTAGAATCGCTTGAAACACTTAAAGTTAAGTTTATTTCCTCTTTTACTTCCGCACGGGTTTTATCTACACGGACGTATACTTGTGTTTGGGCAAAAACACTTATAAAAGAAAAGAAAAAACAAATAAACAAAATTAATTTTCTAAAAGGCATTACCAATCATTCTCCACTTGAGTTTCATTATTTCGGTCATTACCGGTATTCCCCTGCAAAGGCGGAGGAGTGTTTTTCTTTTCCCCTTCGCCAAGCATTTTTAAAATATCTTGGGCTTGTTGCTCGCTTAATTTATCTTTATCTTGCTGATCTTGTTCTTTATCTTGGTTTTGCTGGTCCTGATTTTGTTGATCTTGGTTATTATTACCGCTTTGATTTTGATCTTGGCTATTATCCTGGTTATCTTGGGGGGATTCTTTATTACCTTGCTTATTTTGTTGGTCTTTATTACTGTTTTTCCGTTGTTCAAGCATAAACTGCATATTATGTATAGCGGCCTCATCTTTGCTGTTAAGCAAAATTGCTTTTCTTGCACTTACAAGAGCATCTTCCGTCTTATTGTTCATATATTGCGCATTGGCAGCATTATAATAGGAATCTTGGACAAGGCGCTCATTTTTATTTTCAAAATCTTGGGCGGCTTGCAAATATTGCTTGCTGGCGCCTTCATAATCTTTCAAGCGATAAAGGGCCGCACCACTGTTATATACGCCTTGCTCCGCACCGGCATTAGCGGCCTTTTGATAATATTCATACGCTGCGCCGTATTTATCTTTGGCATAGGCTTTATTGCCGAGTTTTAAATCAGTGTTGGCACCGGCATTAAGCAAAAGTGGACAAAATATAAAAAGTGAAAATAAATATTTAAACATTTTTTCCCTTCTCTTTAAATTCTACCTTTCTTAAACTAATAAGTATAGAGGTTATCAAACAAAGCAAAGCAAAGCCTAAAGCAATTTGATAACGGTTTTTATACTTAAACAGTTTAGTAGTTTGATCTGTTGTTTTATCAAGTCGTTCAAGTTGATCAAGGATATTGGCGGCGGTTTTTTGTTCGCCATTGTAACGGATATAAACACCGCCCGTTTGTAAGGCAAGGTCTTTTAAAACTTTTTCATTTAATTTAGTTAAAACGGGATTGCCTTTTTTGTCTTTTTTATACTCTTTACCTTGCGGGGTTTGTATTGGGATAAGTTCCCCTTCGGGGTTGCCGATACCTACAGCAATAACATTTATTTCATTTTCTCTCGCAACAGATACAGCATGCTGAATATCCTGCGGGAAATGGTCTTCCCCATCTGTAAGTAAAACTACCGCTTTTTTGCCGCTGTAAGGCGCAAGCATTTGAGAGGCAAGTTCTAAAGCGGCAGAAAGAGAAGTCCCCTGGACAGGCATATTAGCCGTAGAAAAAGATTTTGTTAAATTTTTAAGAGCCAAAGTATCAGTTGTTATAGGGCATTGCAAATAGGCTTTAGAAGTAAAAGCAATTAAGCCAAGCCTTTGCTGGGAACTTTGGCTTAGAAGCATGTTTATCATAATTTTTGCACTTTCAAGACGGTTAGGCTTAAAATCTTGCGCAAGCATTGAATTTGAAACATCAACCGCAATAACTGCTTGTGAATAGGTTGCCGAAGCAATAATCTTCTCCCTACCCCATTGAGGCCCGGCAAGAGCAACAAAAAGAAAAAACAAACCAAGTAAAAAGAAAACATTTTTTATTTTTCTTCTTATTGCTAAAGTTGAATCTGTTAAACGTTTATAATTTGCTTTAGACCAAAGCAAATTAATTATTTTGCTTTTGCGTTTTGCACCCAAAAACCAAAAAAACGCCAGCAAAATTGCCGTAAAAAACAAGTAAATAAAAACTTTAAAATTAGCAAATAATTCCATTACGGCACCTCTATAAAAATAAATTTTTCTAAAATAAAAGCACAAATTAATAAAACTAAAGCACAAATTAAATAATTTTGATATACATCTTCAAAATTTACCTGAACAATTTTTTCAAATTCTGTCTTTTCAAGTTTGTCAATAGTATCATAAATTTCATCAAGTTCTGCATTATTGCGCGCACGGAAGAATTGCCCCCCGCTAATAGCAGCAATTTCTTTTAGAAGACCTTCCCCTACATCATCTGCCTGAAAAGTTACTTTTCTTGTTCCCAAAGATGTTTTTATGGGTTGTTGTATCAGCCCTTCGCCGGAAATTGCAATTGTATAAATTTTAATACCATATCCGTTTGCCGCTTTAGCCGCAGAAATAGGATCTAAAGTGCCTGTATTAGATTCCCCGTCGGTAACAAGCACTATAATTTTACTTTTTGTCGGGCTATCCTTTAGATGCAATGTGGAAACGGCAATAGCATCCCCGATGGCGGTTCCTCCTGGGCTTTTAAGCATACCGATATAAATAAGTTTTACATACTCTTCAACAGCAAAATAATCTAAAGTCAAAGGACATTGAAGCATAGCACTATCTGCAAAAACGACAACACCTATTCTGTCTGTCATACGTTTATTTATAAAATCTAAAACCGCTTGCTTTGCTGCCCCCATACGATTAGGTTGAAAATCTAAAGCCGCCATTGAACCCGAAGTATCAACTGTCATCATTATATCTATACCTTTAGCGGGCGGTATAGTGGCTTTGCCTTGCTTTTGCGGACGGGCAAGAGCAATAATAATAAAAACCAAAGCCGCAATAATTAACATATAGGGTAACCATTTTGCAAAAGTAAATAAAGGTGAAGTTTTTATTTTAACTCCTCTGGGTAAAGGATATTTTACTTTAGGAGCAAAACGATCTTTTAAAAATGCCCCCAAAAGACAAATAAAGAGCAGCGGAATAAGCAAATAAAGCAAAACTGGACTAGCAAAAATCATTTGTTTTCCTCCTGTTTTTTAGTTTGTTCCTGCGTAGGTTTTGGCAAGGCACTTTCCTTGATAATTAAACGTAAATCGGAAATATTTCTATCCCTTTGTTCAACGGTTGGCAAGGCTTTTGCAAATTTAACAAAATCTGACGATTTTAAAAATACTTCAAGCGGATTTATTAAATCAGATTTAAAATCTATTCTTGATTTAAGATATTTAATTAAGTCCCTTGTAGTATAATGATGCGCTTTAAAACCGAAACGAACAGTTAAATAATCTCTAAAAATATCCGTCAGAAAAATGTAGAACATTTTATATTGCCCGCTTGCCCATAAATCTTGCAAAAGCAAACTATCAATTTGGCTTAAGGCTATTTCTTCCGGAGTTTTGGTTTTATCTGCATAAGGATCAGTAATTTTTAGAGCAACGGCTTTTTTCTTGCGTTTTTGTAAGCGGTAAATAATATAAATTATTGCTGCTAACAATAGTAAAGCCAAAAGCACATACAAAATCCAAAAACGAGTAAATTGCGGACCTCTTATATCAAGCAAACTTTGCCCGTCATATTTAGTTTTAATTCTTTTTATTTCCAAAGGCAAATCCGGCAAAGCAAAAACCTCACCTTCTTTATCAATAACTGTTGCCGTAAAAGTAGAAACACCCAAATTAAATGGAACAAGAGTTAAAACTATATTTGAAGGATCTTGCTCATTTATATTTATAATTTCAAAATCTTTCTGCTCACCGGGATCAAAATTTGCAGGCTTTTGCAAATTAATAGTTAAATCAAAGGGCGTTGCAAAAGAAACTTCTTTTACCGGTTCTTTATAGGAAGCAAAATCCGCTATCTTTTTTTTCTCTTGCACGGGAGTTTTTCCCTCCTCTTGCGGCAAATCTTGCGCAAAACTAATAAAAGTAAAAGATATTAATAAAAATGAAAATAAAAATTTTTTCATACCCCTAACTTCCTTGAACGCTGCTTAAAGAATTTTATAACAGGATCTAAAGTATTTTTAGATGCGTCAATATTTATATAATCTACTCCGCTTAATTTAAATAAATTTAAAGCCTTGGATAAGACATCTTTTCTTGCTTGAGAAATCTGTTTTACAGCACCGGCAGTCAAAGCCCCTGCGCCGTTACCTTCGCTATCTTCAAATTGAATTAAGGCCGAGAGTTTTGGGAAATTAAATTCCAAAGGATCTTCAATAATCACAGGTATCAAATCAAATTTACGCGCGGCAAGTTTAAAGGGCCTTTCATAATTTTCGTCAAGAAAATCAGAGATAAAAAGAAGAATACCTTGCCTTTTAATAAGTCTTATTAAAGTGCTTAAAGCAAAAGAAATATCTGTATTTTTTCTTTTGGGTTCAAAAGCAAGAAGTTCTCTTATAATTCTTAAAACATGCCTTTTGCCTTTGCGCGGCGGAATATAAAGTTCTACCTTATCACTAAACAAAAGAAGACCGACTTTATCATTATTTTTAATAGCAGAAAAAGCAAAAATAGAGGCAAGTTCTATTGCCGCTTCCGCCTTTAAATTGCCTTTAGAACCAAAATATTGGGAAGCGGAAACATCGCAGGCAATAATAACACTTAACTCTCTTTCTTCATTAAATTTTTTAACATAAGTATTGCCCGTTCTTGCAGAAACATTCCAATCAATAGAGCGTATATCGTCGCCGGCAATATATTGGCGCACTTCGGCAAACTCTATACCCTGGCCTTTAAATACACTAAGGTATTGGCCGGCAAAAGTTTCACGAACCAATTTGCCTGTCTTAAATTCAATTTGGCGAACGCGTTTTAAAATATCGGAAGTTTGCATAAAGCCCCCTGCTCCTATTATTTATTAAGGAACTTCTACTGTCGCAAATATCTTTGTGATAATTTCCTGGGGGGTAACATTTTCGGCTTCGGCTTCGTAAGTCATAAGTATACGGTGGCGCAAAACATCAGGGCCGATTTCCTTAATATCTTCCGGCGTCACATAGCCACGGCCTTCAATAAATGCCAAGGCTTTTGCCGCTTGGGTTAAATAAATTGAAGCACGCGGACTTGCGCCGTATAAAATATAAGGTGCAAGATTATCAAGTTTATATTCTTTGGGGTTTCTGGTTGCAAAAACTAAATCAACGATATAATTTTTTACTTTTTCATCTACATAAATATTATCTGCCACTTGGCGCGCGCGCAGAATTACATCTGTGGTAATTTTACTTTCTACTTGTGGTTTTGTGGCAAGAGACATTCTTTCAAGTATCAGTTTTTCTTCCTCTCTTGAAGGATAACTGACCTCAAGTTTTAACATAAATCTATCAACCTGGGCTTCAGGCAAGGGGTAAGTGCCTTCTTGCTCAACAGGGTTTTGGGTAGCAAGAACCATAAAGGGTTTGGGGAGTTGATAAGTTTTATCGCCGATAGTTACCTGACGTTCCTGCATGGCTTCAAGCAAGGCACTTTGCACTTTTGCCGGTGAACGGTTAATTTCATCAGCCAAAACTAAATTTGCGAAGATAGGCCCTTGGCGCGGTGAAAATGTGCCTTCTTTTGGGTTAAAAATTAATGTACCTGTAATATCAGCCGGCAGTAAATCAGGCGTAAATTGTATGCGGGCAAAACTTGCCTGCAGGGCCTGGGCAAGTGTTTTAACTGCCATAGTTTTAGCAAGACCGGGAACACCTTCAATTAAAATATGTCCGTCGGCAATAAGACCAATTAACATTTTTTCAATTAAATCTTGCTGACCTACGATAACTTTTGAAATTTCTCTTTTTAAATCTTGCAAGAAAAAGCCTTCTTGTTGGACTTTTTGATTTATTTCCGTAATATTCATAACCCCTCCCAAAAGAGCAAAGATTGCTCTACCTTTTATATTATAGAATTTTTATATTAAAGTCCAGTATTTTTTTAGATTAGATAATTTTGTTTGTTGAGCCACAAGTTTAAATTTGATATAATAATTTTATCCTTTTGTTAGGAGAGGTGGCCGAGTGGTTGAAGGCGCAGTCCTGGAAAGACTGTATACTCCAAAAGGGTATCGAGGGTTCGAATCCCTCCCTCTCCGATAAATTTAAACCCCGCTTTTGCGGGGTTTTTAAATTTATGGTGAGTGGAGTGAAGCAAACTGCTTTGCTTCCCGTAGGGATTCGAAAGGCGGAGCGATGTTTTTGTTTGAGGTGCTTTGCACCGAAAGGCAAAAACCGCGAGCCCGGCCCTGTAGCATTTTCCGTCAGGAAAATGACGGAAGGGCGAATCTCTCCCCTTCCCTCAAAATCGTTACAAAAAAATTTGCTCTGTTTTGCTTAATTTGGCGGTTTAATTTTTTTATGGATGGAGTAATGCCAACTGCTTGGCATTACGTCGGGATTCGAAGCCCGCAGTGTTATGCGAGTTTTGCCTTTAGGCAAAGGCGAGCATCACGAGGGCAGGCCCGAGCAAAATTCCCTCCCTCAAAAAATCGGGGTGCTTTTAAATTTGCAAACCTGCAATAATTTGTCTGCTTTGTGCGTTGTTATAGTACAAGGAGGCAAGTTATGAAAAAAATTATTTTTTTATTTTTAGGCATTATCAGCCTGACGGCGTGTGCAACTTTCCAGCAACAAGCATTTGATTGGAGAGGCCAAAATTTTGACGACCTTGTTGTTAAATACGGCGTTCCCACTTCCCAATATACTTTACAAAACGAAAGTGTTGCTTACTCCTTTGTAAAACCTTGCCAATATACACAAGGCCAAGAAGAAGTGGTGGTAGTGGTAAATACGGATAACACTATATATGATATTTCCAATGTCAGCCGTTGCAGTTCCCCTACTACAGAAATATATTATACGGAATATGTTTCCCCACAGCCAATATATGTAAGTAGAAACGGTCACGGGAAAAATCCACCGCCCGCTCGTCATGTGGCCCCTAAACCAGCACCTGCACCCAAGCAAAAACCGATGCCTGCACCTGATCCCAAACCGACCCCTGCGCCTAAACCCAAACCGACTCCAGCACCTACACCAAAGCCAAAGCCTACTCCTACACCGGCTCAACAACCTAAGCCAAACCCGACACCCGCGCCGCAACCACAGCCGGCACCTGCGCCCAAACCTGTAGCGGAAGTTAAACCTGCGCCAAAGCCCACCAAAAAGGAAAATAGCGCAAACAAGAATCTAGGGACTAATAACTTTTTTGCAAATTCTAATAAGAATAAAATTGTAAAACAAGAAAAAAAGGAAAAAAAAGAAGGAGTATCATTAAAAAATATAAACCAAACAAAAAATAATATCTTTGCTAAGGCCGAAACAAAAAAACAAGATTCCCCTAAAAGGGAATCTTCAAAAACAAAAACATCAACATCAAAAATATTTAAAAAATAAAAAATTGACACAAAAAACCACGAGCAAAAGCCCGTGGTTTTTTATTTGCGGGTAAAATTTTATTTAGTAGAATCCAGCCAGTCTTTAATATCAGAAGAACTTGCTGAGTTTAAAATTTTGCCTTCAACAATTGTTGTTTCCTTGCTGACGCTAGGCCTTAAATGCTGAATAGTTTTACCAAAATTGCTTCCGCCGGAAGTGGCAAATAAAATAATTTTTTTACCGCTGAAATCGTATTTTTCAAGGAAAGTATTAACAATAGTAGGTGCGATATACCACCAAATAGGAAAGCCGAGATAAACGGTGTCATATTCCGCTATATTTAAAGGGATATTTTCAATTTCCGGTCTAAAGGAAAGATTCTTCATTTCCATAGAACTGCGGCTTGATTTATTCATCCAATCAAGGTCTGCCTCGGTGTAAGGCACTTTGGGTTTAATTTCGTAAATATCTGCTTTCAAAATGTTAGCGATAGTCTTTGCAACTTCCCCTGTAACTCCGCTGGCTGAAAAATAGGCAACTAATTTTTTTGACATAAATTTCCCTCCTTAAAAAATCTTCATAAAATCTTTATAGCATATTTTTATTTAACTTTGCTTGCAAGATAGGCAAATAAACTGGCGGGTAAAACAAAAAATAAACTTGCGATAACTGCTATTTTTAAATTAAAACTATCGGAAATAAAACCCACAAGATAAGGTGAAAGGGCGTCGCCCAGGGCGTGAATGATAAAAACATTTAAAGCAAAAGCCATAGAGCGTTCTTTTAAATTTGTTAAATTAACAACACTTGCATTTAAAGGGCCGTTTTGCATAAAAACAAACATTATGCTGATAACTAAAAAAGTGAAAAATAAAATTTTGCTTGTCATACAAAATGCCGCCAGGCCAAAGGGAAAAGCAATTAAAAAACTTAAAGACGTTGTGTAAAAATAACCGTTTTCTGTTTTCTTTTGCCACTTATCGCCCAAAAAACCGCCAAGCAAAGTGCCAAGCGCGCCGGCCACGATTATCAGTCCGCCGAAGATTGTTCCGCTTGCTGCTATATCATAATTAAAATATCTGTTTAAGAAACTTGGCCCCCAGGCGGCAAGCGCACCTAAAGTAAAAGTGCCCATTGCTTGCGATAAACAAACAAAAACAAATTTTTTATTTTTAAGTAATTTAAAATAATTTTTAAAAGGAGGTTTTTCTTCCTTTTTTTTAGGAGTATCTTTAATACCGAAGAAAACGATAAGTGCTAAAATAATACCGGGCAAACCAAGAATAAAAAAAGCAAGACGCCAACCAAAACTTTTACCCAAAACTCCGCCAAGCAAATAGCCAAGTGCGCTACCAAGTGGCAAGCCTAAAGCAAATAAAGCAAGAACACGCGCGCGAACTTTTGGATTAAATCTTTCTGCAATAAAAGATGGGCAAACGCTTGTAAAACCCGATTCCCCCACCCCAACTAAAGAGCGTGCAAAAATAAGAGTGAAATAATTTCTTGCGCAAGCACAAAAAATTGTGGCCACACTCCACAAAAAAGCACCAAATGCTATTATTTTTTGTCGTGGTGACCTATCGGCAATATACCCTAAAACAGGTGCGCTAAACATATAAACAAGCATAAAAGCGCTTGCCAAAAAACCAAGTTGTTTATCGCTCAAAAAAAGGTCCTGTTTTATTAAAGGAAAAACAGCATATAGAACCTGCCTATCTATATAATTAAGCAGATTTATTAAAGCAAGTATTATAAAAATATTGCGTGCTTTCATTTTTTATTTATGCATTGTTTGGCGCAAGGCCTCATATAAACAAATGGCGGCCGAAGTGGATAAATTTAAAGAGCGCACAGGACCGGGTTGTTCAATCTTATAAAGTTGATCTTTATAAATCTTGTAAAGTTCCTTCGGTAATCCGCAAGATTCACTGCCGAAAATTAAATAATCATCTTCTTTAAATTTTATATCCCAAAGATTTTTTGTTGCTTTTGTCGAAAAAAAGAATAAGCGTGAAGGGTCTTTAATTGTTGCTAAAAAATCTTCAAAGCACATATATCTTTTGTATTTTAACTTTGGCCAATAATCAAGTCCACTGCGTCTGATTTCTTTTTCATCCAATTTAAAACCGAGTTTGCCCACAAGGTGCAAAACGCTGTTTGTAGCCACGCAAGTTCTGCCGATATTGCCGGTATTAAAAGGAATTTCCGGATTAATTAAAACTATGTTCATAAAAGGGATTTCGGTTTTTCGCCGTAATAGGCTTTGGTGAAAATTTCTTTAATTTCACTTACCAAAGGATAGCGCGCATTACCGCCGGTACATTGATCATCAAAGGCAAGTTCGCTCATTTCATCAAGTTTGGCAAAAAATTCTTTTTCATCAATACCGTATTCTTTAATTGATTTTGGTATATCAAGTTGTTCTTTAAGTTTTTCAATTTCTTTGACTAAAGAAGCAACGCGACCGTCTTTATCAAGGCCGTCGCCAAAGTGTAAGAACTGCGCAATTTTGGCATAGCGTCCTTTAACAAAAGGATATTTATATTGAGGGAAAAGGCCTTGCTTTGTCGGTTTATCAGTTGCGTTAAACTCAATAATATAACTAATCAAAAGGGCATTGGCAAGTCCGTGCGGAACATGGAACATACCGCCCAGTTTATGCGCCATTGAGTGACATAAACCTAAAAACGCATTGGCAAAAGCCATACCGGCAATAGTTGCGGCATAGTGCATTTTTTCACGAGCAAGCGGAGCCTGGGCACCTTTATCATAAGATTCTTTAAGATATTTAAAAATGAGTCTTAAAGCCTCAAGCGCTTGGCCTTCGGTAAAGTTAGTTGACATTATTGAAGTGTAAGATTCTATTGCGTGGACCATAACATCAAGCCCGGAATAAGCCGCAAGTTTTTTGGGCATGTTCATAACAAAATCAGGGTCAACAATTGCCATATCGGGCGTAATTGCATAATCGGTAATGGCGTATTTTGTGTTGGTTCTTTCATCTGTAATAATGGTAAAAGGCGTAACTTCTGAACCTGTACCGGAAGTTGTGGGTATAGCGACCAAAAGGGCTTTTTTGCCTTCTTCGGGTATGCTGTAAATACGCTTTCTAATATCCATAAATCTGGCGGCAATATCTTCAAAGGAAAGGTGCGGATTTTCATACATAAGCCAAATCATTTTAGCCGCATCCATAGGCGAACCGCCGCCAAGACCGATAAATAAATCTGGTTTAAAAGTTTTTGTCATTTCCAAGGCAGAGTTTATTGTTGCGATATTAGGGTCCGGCAGAACACCACTGAAAACTTCAAAGGAGATATTAAATTTTTCAAGCATATCGCCTACGGTTTTGACATAACCGCAAGTTTCCATATTCTTATCAGTTATGATAAGAGCGCGTTTTTTATCTTTAAGTTCGCTGATACCGATTTCAAGTGCGCCGCGTTTAAAATAAATTTTTGGCGGCACGCGATACCAAAGCATATTTTCGCGTCTTTGGGCAACGGCTTTAATGTTTAAAAGGTGTTTTACCCCAATATTTTCACTGACGGAGTTCCCACCCCAAGAACCGCAACCCAAAGTTAAAGAAGGCGCAAGTTTGAAGTTATAAACATCACCTATTGCCCCTTGTGAAGACGGCATATTGATTAAAACGCGGCCTGTGTGCATATATTTTTCAAAATATTCAATATTTTCTTTATTTGTTTCTTCTGTATATAAAACAGATGTGTGGCCCGCACCGCCAAGATCAACCAAGGCTTCTGCTGTTTTTACCGCGTGTTTAAAATCTTTTGATTTATAGCAGGCAAGTATAGGTGAAAGTTTTTCGTGCGAAAAAACTTCATTTCCGCCGACTTTTTCGCATTCTGCTATTAAAATTTTTGTATCTTGCGGAACTTTTAAACCGGCCATTTCCGCAATTTTATAAGCACTTTGACCTACGATTGCAGAATTTAATTTAAAACCATCGGGCATAACGGTTTTAGCAAGAAGAGGTTTTTCTTTTTCACTTAAAATATAGCAACCGCGAAGTTTAAATTCTTCTAAAACTTCTTTGTAAACTTGCTCGCAAATTATTATCGCTTGCTCACTTGCGCAAATAACGCCGTTATCAAAAGTTTTACTCATAATGACAGAACTTACTGCCATTTTTATATCGGCAGTTTCATCTATTACAACAGGAGTATTACCCGCACCGACACCGATTGCTGGCTTACCCGAACTATATGCCGCATGAACCATACCCGGTCCGCCTGTTGCTAAAATCAAATTAACACCCGGGTGTTTCATAAGAGCGTCACTTAACTCGGTAGTAGGATTTTCTATCCAACCGATAATATTTTCAGGCGCGCCTGCTTTAACTGCGGCATCAAGTACATTTTTTGCTGCCATAATAGTAGATTTTTTTGCTCTTGGATGGGGTGAAAAAATTATGCCGTTTCTTGTTTTTAAAGCAAGAAGCGATTTGAAAATTGCCGTAGAAGTAGGGTTTGTTGTAGGAATAATACCGGCGATAATGCCGATAGGTTCTGCCACTTGGGCATACCCAAAAGAGTCATCTTCACTTATTACACCGCAAGTTTTTGTATCTTTATAGTTATTATAAATATACTCGGAAGCGAAATGGTTTTTAATAACTTTATCTTCCATAACGCCCATGCCGGTTTCCTCAACGGCAAATTTGGCAAGTTCAATTCTTGCACGCGAAGCGGCAATTGCAGCCGCCTGGAAAATTTTATTTACCTTGCTTTGGCTAAAAGTACTGTATTCTTTTTGCGCTTTTTTGACTCTTTCTACAATTTTATTCAATTCTTCTAACGGCATAAAGCCCCCTTAAAATACTTCTATAATTTATTATACAAAAATAGCCGTTTACCGCTCTAGGTCAAAAGGCCCATTTATTTATGGGGCTTTTTACTCTGGACTTTTTTAAATATTTGATATATATTATTAAGTATAGAAACAAAAGAGAGGTTAAGCCATGAAAAGAATAATTGTATCCCTTTTTGCACTTTTGCTCCTTGTTCCGCTTGGCGCAAAAGATTTAAAAGTTCAAATCAATTCAAATATGCAAATCAGAGAATTTACATTTTTGAGAAATTACGCTATTGTAATCAATAAGGACCATTATTATGGCCCTATAAGCAAAGATGTCCGTCTTAAAGTGGAAGCAATAGGAGGCAAAAAACTTTCTCTATCTTTAAGTTATAAGAGCGGAAATACTTATAAGTATACAAGTCTTGGTAGTACATCTTCAAGAGTAGATGTCGTTCAAACTTTGGGAACAAATATATCTTTTTCAAAAATAATTGATCCGAAAATAAAACAAAAAAGCAAACCCATAAAAAACTTTACAGATTCTTTCATTTCTTCACAAATTCTAAAATATGATACTCCTTTCTTCAAATTCAAATTTAAAGAAGGTGATGAAGTAAATTTACAAGGAACTATTGCTTTCTGGGGTATTCCGACTTTCTATGCTTCTTCAACAGGTAGCAAAATGTTTTATGTGGTTGAAAATGTTGACTTGGAACGCTATTTATCCTTTGTAACAAATTGCGAACTTAGGAAAGCAAACAATATAGATGCCTATAAAGCACAAGCAATTTTAGCAAGGACTTTTGCTTTACAAAAAACTTCTGAAAGAACAGACCAATATGAAAATCATCAAAAAACTCTTTGGAAAAATTTCCAATTAAGACCGGATGAAAAAGATCAGGCCTATTTATGTAAAATGAGTTTGGAAGGAACTGCTAATTATGCCTTTCCGAGCGATAAGGTAAATAAAGCCGTACTTGACACTAAAAATATTGTTGTAACTAAAAATGGCAAATTAGAAGAAATTTATTACTGTGCCTATTGCGGGACTTGTTCTTACTGCAAAGACAATAAATGTTCCGCCACGGCAGGTGGAAGAGGCGATTGCCAAAACGGTTTAATTGACTATGCTAAAAAAGGACATAATTATAAACAAGTCATTAATCATTATCATCCTAACACTGCACTCGTAGATCATAACACTCTCAATATTTACTATGGCTATAATGATACTATTGGTACAGAAGCAATTGAAAATTCTTTGGCAGACCAAGAAAAATTAATAGACATTCAAAAACTTATTGAGCAACAAAAAAATATTGAGCAAAAAATTTAAAATATTCTATGAAAAAAGTTTTCTATTTTATACTTTGTGTTATCTTCTGTACTTTGATTTGCCGCGCTTTGACAAACCGAAATATTCTTATGTCTGAAAAAGAGACATCCACCGTTAAAGAAATTCTTAACAAAGAAGTAGAAGGGGATGATATTTCTTCCGGAAAGATTTATATAAAAAAGCCGGAATGTAGATTCTTTAACAGGCAACTTTTAATGCAGGCAAAAAAAGATCCCTATTTATTTTATATCGTAGACAAAAATAATTTATTAACTTCAGATTTTGCGCCAGATGACCTGGTTGGTGAAGGTAAAAAAGTCAGAAAAGAAACCTACGAAGCCTTTAAAAGAATGGCCAATGCCGCAAAAAAAGAAAATATTGATTTATTTATTTTATCCGGCTTTAGAACTTACAAGTATCAAGAGTCTCTTTTTACAAGAAGTGTTAGTAATAAAGGAATAGAACACGCAAATAAATATGTGGCTAGGCCGGGCACATCACAACACCAACTGGGAACAGCCGTTGATATAAACAGCGTGGAAGATAGTTTCGTTAATACCAAAGAATATGCTTGGCTTAGAGAAAATGCTGAAAAATTCGGTTTTAGTTTATCTTTCCCTAAAGGACAGGAAGAAAAAACAGGTTATGCTTTTGAACCTTGGCATTACCGATATATCACACCGGAAGGTTGCCAAACACAAAAAAGGCGTTTTAATGATAGCCAGGTAGATTTTTTAAATGCTATTAATGCTTGCCTCAAATAAAATTGCTACAATATGTAGTATATGATAACTTTAGATGAAATTAAAAAAACGGCAAAACTTGCCAAAATAGAAATAACCGAAGAAGAGGCAAACCTCTACACAAAACAACTTGACGGCGTTTTAGAGTGGGTTGCTAAATTGCAGGAAATAAAGACAGATCCTACCGGTAATAAAAATATTCCTTGCACTTATCAAAGAGAAGATACCCCCGTATCTTTTGAAGATAGTTCCGTTTTAAGAAACGCTTTTAATGATAAAAAAGATAATTTTTTAAAGGTAAAAAAAGTCCTATGAAAACAGCCCGTCAAATAGCACAAGAAATTAAAGAAGGCAAGACCACTGCCGTTAACACCGTTTTGGAAAGTCTAAAAGTTATTAAAGAATTAAATCCAAAAATCAATGCTTTTTTGGAAATCTTTGAAGAAGAAGCCCTTAATAAGGCAAAAGAAATTGACGCAAAACCTCTCGATAAAAGAGGCCTTTTGGCCGGTGTCCCAATTGCTATAAAGGATAATATCTTATACAAAGGGCACAAGGCATCTTGCGCAAGTAAAATGCTTGAAAATTTTGTCGCTCCCTATAATGCAACCGTAATAGAAAAACTGCTGAAAGAAGATGCCATAATTATCGGCAGAACAAATATGGATGAATTTGCAATGGGTTCTTCTAATGAAAACTCTGCTTTTGGAGCAGTTAAAAACCCGCACGATTTAACAAGAGTTCCCGGCGGTTCAAGCGGCGGAAGTGCCGCAGCAGTTGCAAGCGGTATGGTAAGCATTGCACTTGGTAGCGATACCGGCGGATCCGTAAGACAACCTTCTGCTTTTTGCGGAGTTTGCGGTGTAAAACCCACTTACGGTTCTGTTTCAAGATACGGGCTTATTGCTTTTGCCTCAAGTTTAGACCAAATTGCCCCAATCACATTAGATAGTGCTGATAATGCTTTTATCTTAAGTATCATCAGCGCGGAAGATAAAAAAGATTCTTCCTACACAAAACCTTTTGTCTTAAAGGAAGAAAATATTAAAGATTTAACTATCGGCATACCGACAGATTTTCTTGCAGGTTTAAATGATGAAATCTTATCTGCCGTAAATAAAGCAAAAGAAACTTTTATAAAACAAGGCTTAAAAGTTAAAGAGATTTCTTTGCCTTATGCAAAATATTCTTCGCCTTGTTATTATATTTTGGCCGGTAGCGAAGCCAGTAGTAACCTTGCCCGCTTTGACGGACTTAGATACGGTTTTAGCGATAAAACAGCAAAAGATTTAGAAGAAACTTATTTAAAAGACAGGGCTGCTTTCGGACCGGAAGTTAAACGCAGAATTATGACCGGCACTTACTGCCTTGGCAGCGCGCATGCACAGGATTACTATTTACAAGCGCAAAAGGTAAGAGAAATTATTAAAGAAGATTTTCAGAGAGCATTTAAAGAAGTTGATGTTATTTTAACACCGACTTCGCCCAGCACTGCTTTTAAAATAGGTGAAAAAATCAATAATATTTTGGAACAGTATTTAGCAGATTTATACACAGTTCCTGCAAATATAGCGGGACTTCCTGCTTTATCTATACCTTTTGGTAAAGATAAAAATAATTTACCCATTGCAGTTCAGTTATACGGCAATTATTTTGATGAAAACAAACTTTACGGACTGGCGAAAATATTAGAACAGGAGAAATAAATGTTTTTCGAATTTTCTTGCGGCGGAGTTATTTTAGAAAATAATAAAGTCCTTCTAATACAAGTTAAAAGCATGAAGGGCCGCAAGATTTGGACTTTCCCAAAAGGCCATATTGAACAGGGTGAAACCCCGCGCCAAGCCGCACTTAGAGAAGTGCTTGAAGAAACAGGATATAAAGCATCCATCGTTAAACCTCTTTTAAAAGTGCGCTATGCTTTTACCTTAAAAGGCAGATATGTCAGAAAAGTTGTTCAATGGTATTTAATGAAGAAACTTGGGCGCATAGGCAAGCATGATCCTTCGGAAATTTTGGCAATTAACTGGGTTTCAATAAATAAGGCAAAAGAAATGGTGGAATACCCCAGTGATAAACGCCTGCTTGAACTTGTAGAAGAAGAAAATGCTCTAATTACACAAAACATTTCTAAAGTTCTGTAAACTAAATGAATTTAAGTTAAAACAGCCCTGATTGTTAAAATCAGGGCTGTTATTTTTTTCCTTAAAGTTTTTATTTAAGTAACGGTGTAATAAGTTTTAAAATAGGAGCAATAGTAAGTGCAACAATTGAAATAAGTTTCATCAAAACATTTAAGGAAGGTCCCGCGGTATCTTTAAATGGATCCCCCACAGTATCCCCTATCACTGCGGCTTTATGTTGTTCTGTGCCTTTACCACCTTCAAGTGATTCAATATGTTTTTTGGCATTATCCCATGCCCCGCCGGAATTTGCCATAAACAATGCAAGCATAACGCCGGAAACTGTCGTTCCCACAATTAAACCGCAAAGCATCAAAGGGCCAAAAATAAATCCTATCAAAGCAGGCGTAACAATGCCGATTAAGGCAGGCAAAACCATTTTTTTAATTGCGGACGCCGTAGAAATATCCACGCATTTTTTATAATCGGGAGTGGTTTTCCCTTCTAAAATGCCGGGCATTTCTTTGAATTGTCTGCGCACTTCAATAACCATATCATTTGCCGCTTTGCCTACTGCATCCATAGCCAATGCGGAAAATAAGAAAGGAAGCATCGCCCCAATAAATAAACCTGCCATCATAAAAGGATTTGCCATATTAACAACTTGTATACCGACTGAAACCCTGTATGCTTCAAACAAAGCAAGAGCAGTTAAAGCAGCAGAACCTATTGCAAAACCTTTACCGATTGCCGCTGTTGTATTACCTACGGCATCAAGTTTATCTGTTCTTTGGCGGACTTCCGGAGACATCTTTGTCATTTGCGCTATACCACCGGCATTATCGGCAATAGGGCCATAAGCATCAACGGCAAGTTGAACGCCTGTTGTCGAAAGCATACCAAGCCCCGCAATCGCAACGCCATATAAACCGGAAAATTTATAAGATAAAACCACCGCTAAAGCAATAAATACCGCCGGCCACATCGTTGAGATCATACCAACACCTAAACCTGAAATAATATTTGTCGCAGGTCCGCTTTTTGAATTTTCTGCAATAAGGTTTGTGTATTTTTTGCCTTCTGCCGTATAATAATCTGTTATCAGCCCGATTAAAATA
Source organism: Elusimicrobiaceae bacterium (assembly GCA_045605725.1). GTDB lineage: Bacteria > Elusimicrobiota > Elusimicrobia > Elusimicrobiales > Elusimicrobiaceae > Proelusimicrobium. The sequence goes on along the minus strand of JAZUQO010000010.1, from coordinate 43,811 downwards.
CCGCAAACTAAACCGATTAAAACAGCATAATAAATACCGCAAGAGCAATATTTATTATAGCCGAAAGCAAATTGTTGTGGTGCAATAACTTTAATTACGGGAAAAGCAAATACCGCAAATAATACTGAAGCCAAATAAAGCCCTTTATTTAAAGCACCTTGAGGATTTATTTTCCTGCCGATTTTTACTGCAAAAGTTCCTATTATTGAAGAAAGTATTCCAAGTGCCGCTAAAACTAAAGGTAGATAAACTAAACTCAATTCTTTATTTGCCGAATTAATTACAGCCGTTGCACCTATAACAAGAGAACTTAAAATTGCCCCGCTGTAAGATTCAAATAAATCTGCACCCATACCTGCCACATCGCCGACATTATCGCCGACATTATCGGCAATAGTTGCCGGATTTCTGGCATCATCTTCCGGGATATTACTTTCGACTTTACCTACCAAATCTGCACCGACATCTGCTGCTTTTGTATAAATTCCCCCACCTACACGGGCAAACAAAGCAACGGAACTTGCCCCTAGAGAAAAGCCCGTCAAAATAGGCAATAAAGTATTTTGCATAATTTCTCTGGAATTGCCAAAAATAAGAATATAAATGAAGGCTAAAGACGAAATACCAAGTAAAGCAAGTCCTACGACACTAAGCCCCATAACACTACCGCCGCCAAAAGCAACTTTTAAGGCGGAGTTCAAAGATTTCTTTGCTGCATAGGCCGTTCTTGTATTTGTAAAAGTGGCAACCTTCATACCGACAAAACCGGACAATCCGGAAAAGAAAGCCCCTACAATAAATGAAAGTGCTACCAAACTTAAATACCCTTTATTAAAGACTGCAAGTAAAAGAGCAACAAAAATTACTACTACTGATAAAACTTTATACTCCCTAGTCAAAAAAGCGCTGGCCCCTTCCTGTATAGCAGAACTGATTTTCTTCATCTCTTTTGTGCCTCGCGGTTTTTTGTAGACATTTATTGCCTTAATAAATGCCGTAAGTAAAGCAAATAATGCAATTACTATCGGAACAAATAATATCTTATTCATTTATCCTCCCTAATTTCATACAACTTTAAAATATTTGGAAATACTTTTTTAAAAACTTCCACAATTTTACTATCAAAATCTATGTTGGCTTTGGAAACTATATAATCAAAAGCCTTTTGTGGCGGCCAAGCCTGCTTATAAACACGTTTCATACATAAGGCATCAAAAACATCCGCTACTGAAAGTATCCTCGCTTCAAGAGGTATTTCTTTCCCTTTCAAACCATTAGGATAGCCGGTGCCGTCCCACTTTTCATGGTGAGCAACACTCATCTTATAAGCAGTTTCCAATATTTTTGATTTAGCACCTTTAAGTATCTTTTCACTATATTTTGTGTGCTGTTTCATCAACTCATATTCTTGCTGGGTAAGTTTGCCCGGTTTTAAAAGAATATGATCCGGTATGGCAACTTTGCCTATATCGTGCAGTAAACTTGCATTTTTGATTTGCTCAACTTCCAAAGAAGAAAAACCAAGTTCCTTTGCAATCATTTCACAAATTGCGCTGATATGGGCCAAATGGGTTCTGGTATCATACTGATCGCGATATTCTGCCGCAACGGCAAGGCGGTAAATCGTTTCCAAATTGGCAAGTTTAACTTCTTCATATAAAGCGGCAATTTCAATATTTCCGCCGGCAAGTGTTGCAAGTAATTTTAAAAGGCCCTCGTCGCGAGAGTTGAAAGGGGTATTATCTTCCTTGTTATTTAATTGGAAAACGCCTATAACTTTGCCCTCTTTATTCTTTAAGGGAACTGCTAAAAGAGAAGTTGTTTTAAAACCGGTAATAATATCCAGTTCTTTAGAGAATCTTTCATCACTGTAAGCATCGGCAATATTTATCGTATGTCCGCTTTCTGCAACTGCACAAGCAATATTATTGCCGTGTAAAGGCAAATGAATTTCGCTATATTTCAAACCTTTACCACTTGCGATTTTAGACCAAAACTCATTACGGCTGTCATCTTTAATAAAAATAAAACAACGTTTAACACCGATGATTTTCTGTATTTGCTCGGCTATTAAACTAAGCAAACTATCCAAACTGTTATGATGAGAAATCTGCCTGCCGAATTCAGTCAGCAAATTTAATTTCTCTTGAGCATCCAGCCCAATATTATTTTGTTTTTGTTTTTCCATTTGTAATTTGTGCCAATGTGAAAATATTCAGTTTTACTTTATATTTTCTTTTTAGTCTATCGTAAAAAACTTTATCTTCGGCGCAAAGCGCAAGAAGATTTTTGCCTTCATATTTCTTTAAGGAGGATGCGAATATCTTTTCTTCCTCAAAAGATAAAGAACGCCAAAACCTGTTTGCCGGCGTGTGTAGAAGGTCCTGCGTAAACTCTACAAAAAAATTAGAATTTAAGCAACTGGGTAAAAGATTTTCCTCTTTTTCTTTAAAGGAATTGTTATTTATTACGTAAATTGTATCTTTTTGCGTACGCGAATTTTTAGGTAGAGAAATAAATTCTATCCTCTTAAAACTATGAAATTTTTTTAAAAAACGCCACAAAACAATATCATCCGTAAGAAGATGTATTTTGTCAAAAGATTTTATTTCCTTTTTTAAATTTTTAATAATGAAAGCAAGAGTATCTTTGTCTCCTTGATAAATTGCTTCCTTTAAATATATTGCCTGTTTTGAGACTCTTGAATAAGGCAATAATCTTAAACTGGCTTCTGCAAATTTTAACCCTGTTTTAGAAGTAAAAAGTAAATTTTTTGTTTCTTTTTTTGGGGTTTGTTTTATTTTTTTAAAAAGAGTAAAAAAGAAAAACAGGAAAGAAGGATATTTATGATAAAAATTAAAATACTTAATTCTGAAAGACGGTTTAGAAAAAAAACTTTTCAAATCAAAAATAAGATTATCTGTTCTTAAATCTACTGCACAAAATTGCGAACATTGCCCACATTGAGCACAAGAATCAATACATTTTAGAAGCATTTCTTCATTTTCTTTTAGGTCAATTTTCCTTTCTAAAAGAAGTTGCAGTAATTGTATGTGCCCGCGAGGTGAAAAGTTTTCCATATTTTGCGTTTTATAAGATACGCACCCTTGCAAACAAGCCCCACAACGAGTACAGCGGGAAGTATCTTTCTTAAGATGATCATATCTGCGGGCAAAAGTTATAGCATTTTTACTAAAATCTTGGCTTTTCAACGGGTTGTTTTTTAAGTTCAAAGACATAAAAATCCTCTAATTTATTAAATTTATTTAACGGGTCAAAAATCTGTTTTAAAGCCTTGTGAATAGTTGCTGGCCTAAAAGTGCCTTGCTTTTTGGCTTTTAAGGGTTCCTTTGTTCCTTTGGCAAAAACTCTTATAGTTAAACTCGTTATCAAAGCATAAGCACCGCAGGAACCACATAAGAATCTTATTAAATCATAACCGGCAACATTTTTAATGGTTTTGCCACCTATTTTATAAATTTCTCCATCGGATAAAACAAACTCAAGTTCCGTTACATAATCGGACATGGTTTTAAAACTGCCGTCAGCAAAGGCCTTGCCTACGGAAGCATCATAAGAAGGATCTATGGGCAAACTCATATTATGTTTATTTAAAAATTTTTCAAGTTCGCTGACAGGGCAACCGGCTTGAACTTTTACAAGCCAGTTCTTTTTGTCAAGTTCAATAATTTCTTTAACATCAGCAAGCAGACTTTCCGTTATTTTTAAATCTTTTGCTTGTCTTATTTTTTCTTGCAAAGCAATAATATTTTGCTTATCTGATATATAAGGTTCCTTATTGCTTGAAGTTGCCAAAGGCAAAATCTTATCGGGATTTGCTAAATTAAGAGGATCTAAAGCCCTTTTGATCTGGCGCATAAGATTTAAAGTTTTTTCATCATACATAAATGCCATGGCGGAACGTTTTTCTATACCTACGCCGTGTTCCGCACTGATACTTCCGCCGATAGAGGCAATAAACTTATATATTTCCTTTATCGCTTTATTAATTTGAGCATTCAAATATAAATTTGAAGAATCAAAAACAATATTAGGGTGGATATTACCATCTCCGGCATGAAAAACTATTCCCGCTTGTATCTGATAATCAGACAAAATCTTTTTAATTTGTTTAATTGCTAAAGAAAGATCACTTCTTGCGACACATGGATCTAAAGAAATAATTGTCTTATTTAAACGGGCAAGAGTGCTACACGCCGTTTTACGCTTTTCCCAGAGTTCTTTTGCCTGCTCTTTTTCTGCGACAATAAAATCAATAACACTGCTTTCTTTACAAATTTTTCTTATCTTCTCTAAGAAAGATTCTTCTTCTATTTCCATGAGTAAAGAGGCTTGTTTGCCAGGCGTATTTAAAGCAAATTCATCCAATGCTTCTAAAGCACTCGGCACTATGCCTGCGGCAATAATTTTTTCCACGGCATACATTGCTTGCTCTAAAGTTTTAAAATCTGCCTGCAAAGTTATTTTATTTTTAGGTAAAGGTAATATTTTTAACCATAGGCGAGATATTACGCAAAGAGTACCTTCTGATTTTAAAAGAAAAGAAAGTAAATCCGGCCCTTGAAAGCCACGCTCTAAGTGCATTAAAGCACCCGTAGCCGTTACTAAATCTGCCGCTAAAATATTGGCAAGTGTCGAACCATATTTTAAAGTTTTTGCGCCGCCGGAATTTAAAGCAGCATTTGCCCCGAGCGTACAAAAATCACTTGAAGCAGGATCCCCTGCAAAAAAATAGCCTTTTTCAAAAAGAGCATTCTGTAAATCACCGTTAAGAACACCTGCTTGCACAACGGCAACTTCTTTTTTTATATCTATTTTTTCGATTTTATTTAAAGGTTTTAAATTTAAAATAACACCACCCTTTAAAGGGACGGCTGCCCCGTCGTGATTTGTTCCGCAGGAACGCGCAGTATAAGGTATCTTGTAGCGTATTAAAAGGTTGATTAATGGCCAAAGTTTTTCAGGTTCGGTAATATTCAAAACGGCCTGCGGCACGCTCTTTACGGGGCTGCCGTCAAAACCATTTAACAGAAGACTTATGGAATCACAAAAAACATTTTGGGAACCGATTAAATCTATAATTTCTTTCTTTGCCTTATAAAAGTTATTTATCATCATCTTATTATAGTGTATAATTTATGTATGGCAAAATCTACTCTCAAGCCGCTTATGGTATTAAGCGATGCTCATGGTTTTTATCATTCTCTATCGGCAGTTTTAATTCATGCAGGCTTAATTAACCCGGAATTAAATTGGACCGGCAAAAATACTATCTTAATACAAATGGGAGATATTATCGACCGCGGGCAAGATCATAAAGCAATTGATATGTTGCTTGATTTAATGCAAATGCAAGCAAAAAAACAAAGAGGACAAGTGATACGTTTGTTAGGTAATCACGAACTTGAAATTTTAAGAAAAAACTATTTTGTTACCACTATGCCTTATTGGGAAATAGAATCTTTTAGAACAAAATTAATTGGTGATATTTTAAGCGGAAAAATACAGGCAGCCTGGGCGGGAAGAGGGACTTTATTTACACATGCAGGTTGTTGTGACGAATTATTTAATGTCCTTAAAAAAGATTTACCTTCAAAAGTAACTCCGCAAAGTTGTGCAAAACTATTAAATGAAATCTTATTTGACAGTGTTAAAAGAGATGATTTTACCCACCCCATCTTTTATATAAGCCAAACACGGGGCGGGATTAATCCTTTTGCAGGCATCTTTTGGGCGGATATAAACGAACTGTTGGAAAAACACTCGGCTTGTCCATTTAAACAGGTGGTAGGCCATACCATGGTCCCGGGTATTTTAGTAAGCAAGGATAAAAAAGTAGTTTGCGTTGACGTGGGTATGCCAAGAGTTTTTGAAGGGACTTTTGAATATATTAAATACAAAAATACCAACTATGAAATAGTAAAAATAGAGGAATAAAAATGTCCAATGAACTAGAAAAATCTTTCAGTAGTCTTATTAAAACATTACACGCCTTAAGAGGGCCAAACGGCTGTCCTTGGGATAAAGCCCAAACCCACCAAAGTCTAATTAAATGCTTGAGAGAAGAAAGCCAGGAAGTTATTTCCGCTATTGAAAAGCAAGATGATGAAAATTTAAAAGAAGAACTGGGAGATTTGCTTTTACAGGCCCTGTTTCACGCTTTAATTGCCCAGGAAGAAAAACGCTTTACCGTGCAGGAAGTTATCGACGGCTTAAACAAAAAACTTATTACAAGACACCCGCATGTATTCGGTTCTGCCAAAGCAAACACGCCTGAAGAAGCACTTGCCCAATGGAAAGCGGCAAAATTAAAAGAAAAAGAAAATAAAAACAGATAAAGAATCTCATTATTTTATATACTATAATAGAAACAATAAATAATACCCCAGAGGAGAAAAAATGAAAATACATTCCTTTAAAGTCACACCGAATTTACCGGAAAATATGAAATTTTTGGAAGAACTTTCCAACAATATGTGGTTTGCTTGGAATTGGCCGGCAATAATTTTATTTTTAAAAATAGATGAAAAACTTTGGGAAGAATCTCAAAGAACACCAAAATGGTTGATGGCAAGCGTATCCCAAAAACGCCTTGAAGAATTAAGCAAAGACAAAGACTTTATTAACCATTTAAACTTTGTGGAAAAATTATATCGCGATTATCAAAACAATAAAAATACTTGGTTCAATCAAAACAAAGGGCAAGGTAAAGATAATTTTCTTACGGCTTATTTTTCTATGGAATACGGCATCGGCGAAGGTTTGCCTATTTATTCCGGCGGTCTTGGTATGCTTTCGGGCGACCATATTAAAAGTTCAAGCGACCTTGGCCTTCCTTTAATCGGTGTTGGTTTATTCTATCAAAAAGGTTATGTAAAACAAGTTTTAAACAAGGACGGTTGGCAAGGTGAAGAATACCCCGAAAACGATTGGGCACACATGTCCGTTGAAGCAATCCGCAATCAAGACGGCAGCAATTTAACGGTTGATATTCCTCTTGGAAGAGAAATCGTAAAAGCCATGGTTTGGCGTGTACCCGTGGGAAGAACCTCTCTTTATCTTTTAGATACAAATTTACCTGAAAACGCACCGGCACACAGAACTATTACCGAGCAACTCTACGGCGGTGACAGGGAAAACAGAATAAAACAAGAAATTATTTTGGGTATCGGCGGTGTAAAAGCCTTAAATGCTATGGGATTAAAACCAAGTGTTTATCATATTAACGAGGGCCATTCTGCTTTCTTACTTTGCCAACGCATAATTGATATTATGCAAGAAAAGAAGATATCTTTCGAAGAAGCAAGGGAGATCGTTTGGGCAACTTCCGTTTTTACAACCCATACCCCAGTTATAGCCGGCAATGAGCATTTTGATTTTAATTTAATCAAAAAATTTATGGAACCTTATGTTGCACAACTCGGTATCGGCTGGGATGCCTTTTTAGATTTAGGTAAAGAAACACCTCAATCACCTATGTTCTGCATGACTGTTTTTGCTTTAAAATTATCTGCATATTTAAACGGCGTTGCCAAATTGCACGGCGTTGTTTCAAGAGAAATGTGGAAGAATATTTGGCCGGGCTTAAATGTAAACGAAGTGCCTATAACAAGCATTACAAACGGCGTACATATGCCCAGTTGGGTAAGCCACGAAGCAAGTGAACTTTATAAAAAATATGTCTATGGCGGCAATGATGATATGACCCGTTTTGAACAAAGTATATGGAATAAAGTAAAAGATATTCCCGATAATGAACTTTGGCAAACTCACTGTGTAAGAAAAGACAAACTTATAAATCACATCAAAAATAGAGCAATTGCACAGTCAAGACGTTTATCTTCTAATTTGTCAAGAAATGCGGGTAATATTTTAAAACAAGATGTTTTAACTATCGGCTTTGCCAGAAGATTTGCTACTTATAAAAGGGCAACTTTACTTTTTAAAGATTTAACCCGCTTGAGTGATATCGTAAATAATCCCCAAAGACCGGTACAATTTGTTTTTGCCGGTAAAGCGCACCCCGCAGATACCGCCGGTAAAGAGTTTATTAAACAAATATTCAACATAATGCAAGATCCGCGCTTTAAAGGTAAAATCGTTTTTGCGGAAGATTATAATATGAACCTTGCAAGATATATGGTGCAAGGCGTTGACGTTTGGCTTAATAACCCGGTTCGTCCGATGGAAGCATCCGGCACGAGCGGTATGAAAGCCGCTTTAAACGGTGCTTTGGCTCTTTCTATTTTAGACGGCTGGTGGGACGAGGTCGGCCCTTGTGATTTTAGTTGGTCTATTATTGGTGCACAAAGTTATAAAAATGATACTGAAAGAGACGAAGTCGAGTCTCAAGCCCTTTATAACTTAATTGAGCAAGAAATTGTGCCGACTTATTATGATAGAGATAAAAACAATCTTCCCACAAAGTGGATTAAAAAGATGAAAGATTCCATTTGCACAATTGTTCCTTTCTTTAATACCAACCGTATGGTGCGGGAATATTATGAAAGATTTTATTCTAAAGCCCATTATTACGGCAATATTTTAAATACCAAAGGCAATACCGCTGCTATCGCCAAATGGCGCAATGATATTGCTGCCAATTGGCCCAGAGTTTCTATTGAAGATACAACAGGCAATATTGACCGCAAAGTCTTTGTGGGAGAAACTTTAAAATTTACCGCAAGAGTTTCTTTGGGTGATTTAAAGCCGGAAGATGTGGTGGTTCAACTGCAACTTGGTTTAAGAGGTCTTGGTGGTGCTTTTGAAAGTATCAAAGATACCGAAATGGTTTGCAAAGGTAAGCAAGGTAATTGCTACACCTATGAAGTAGAAATCAAACCGGAAATCAGCGGACGCCGAGATTATGCAATGAGGGTTATTCCCTTTAATAAGAATATCCCCCATCCCTTCACACCTATCCACGTTAGGTGGGAAAATTAGAAAAATATTTATAAAGGCAATAAAAATCCCCTCTTTTACGAGGGGATTTTTTATTACTTATAAAACTACTACTTAATCTGCGTAAGCATTTAATGATTCTAAAATACCGCGAGGATCTTGAACTAACCCTGTGTCTGCCACAATATAATTCTTAAGTGTCTCATCAACTGTTTTGACCATAAGAGCAATGCTGCTTACTCTGTTTTTGGTATTATATTTGCGGTTAACTATACCTACGAGTTTACCATAAAGTCTGGGGTTAAGAACTTTTACGGTAGCAAGATCATTTTCAAAATCTTCCAAACATCCTTCTGTTTTTTGAGCCCAAACCTTTGAACCGAAATATTCTCCGTTATAATTATTTATGACACAATTAAATTTTTGTCTAACATATTCGGTGGTATTTTTAACTTCAGGTTCCTTTTTTTCTAAATAATCAAATAACCACAAAGCATCTTTATAAGGATCGGCTGTTAAAGAATAAATAAGATAATCTGTGTCCCTTACTCTGGAACCTTCAAAGGGTATATAACCGTCGACGAAATCTATAATATCTGAAAGGCTTGCATTGCCGCGCTGAGTAGGATATACAACATCAATAATACTCATTGTGGCATAAAAAGCACCCGTATTTTGTTTTTGAAGAGATACTAAAGCGGGACTTAAATCTGCTTCCAAAGGTGTTATATAATTTTGAGCAAGAAACTCAGGAGTAGTACCTCCGCGACCAATCAATTCTTTAATAGCGGAAAAAACTGCATCAATTGTTTTTGCGGATTCCGGATATTGTTTTTCAACCTTTGCTAATTTGGCTTCGACTTGGGCCAAAACCTCAGACTGTTCTTGTTCTTGTGATAAAATGCTATTCAAGGCTTTACTATCTTCTTGCACATAAGCAGCAATATTTGTCTTTAATTCTTTAGTATTGTTCTGTGTTTTCGCGCAAAAAGCATTACCGGCTAAAGCGACAACACATATAAAAGACACGAAAAAGACATTTCCCTTTTTCATAAACTTCCTCCCTTTAAAACTTCCTAATTAAATTATTGCATATAAATAAAACTATGACAAGGGACAAAGGGCCTAATTTCAAAAATAAATGGACCCATGGTCTTACAGGTCTAAAGTCCTACTACTTTAAAGCGGCATCTCTGATAATTTCAGCCAATGTCGGATGGGCAAAAGTTATTTGTTCTAAATCAGGTAAAGTCATTTTATTTTTTATAGCAAGGCTGATTATATGAATAAGTTCACCGGCTTGTGCTCCTACAATTTGTGCACCGACAATTTTATTTGTAGTTTCTTCGGTTAAAACTTGAACAAAACCTTCGCTTTGGTTTTGGCTTAAAGCACGACCGTTAGCAAGATAAAAACTTTTGTGTATTTTAACAGGAATTGTTGCTTTTTCTTTGGTTAAACCGATACTTGCCGCTTCGGGCCAGGTATATAAAACACCAGGTATTAAAGCATTATCGTAACTGCCTTTGCCTGTTAAAATATGATTTACGGCCGCTTGTGCCTGGGCCGAAGCCGCGTGAGCAAGTAAGGAAAGACCTGTAATATCGCCAACGGCATAAATATTATCTTTAACTAACATTGTTTGAGGATCAACTTTTAAACCCTTTTTATCATAAGCAATATTAAGTGCCTCTAAATTTAAGGAAGATAAATCAACTGTTCTACCAAAAGCGACAAGGATTTCTTCGGAAGTAATTTTTTCTCCGTTTTCTAAAATAATAGTTTTATTGTTACCGGAAATTTCCAAAGTTTGCGCCCCAATACCTGTTTTTATTTCTATACCGCGTTTTTCAAAAGCAGTTGTTACGGCACGGCTAATATCCTGACCCATGGCTAGGGCAATCCCGGGTAATTTTTCCACTAAAACAACTTTTACGCCAAGAGCATTAAAGAAACAAGCAAACTCACAACCTATTGCCCCACCACCGAGTATGGTTATCGATTTAGGCAATTTTTCCAAGTTAAAAATTTTACTGTTATCTAATAATTGTTCTTTATAAGGTTCAAAAGCGGGCGGATAAAATGCTTTTGAACCACAGGCAAGAATCAGTGCATCAAAGTTTATTTCTTGATCATTTACAACAACTGTTCTTGCATCTTTTATTTTTGCTTCACCTTTAATTAAATTTACTTTTGCGTTTTTATACAAAAACTCAAGGCCCTTTTTTAGACGCATAATTACATTTTGGCGACGTGTTTGTATCTTGGAAAAATCATAAGCAGAACTTAAAGCGGCAAGGTCTTGTTCCTTTGTGCTGTATTTGGCAATTTCTTTTAAAGAAGAAAACTCGTGCGCGCTAGACAACCAAGTTTTAGAAGGCACGCATCCGCAATTTAAACAAACACCGCCAAGTTCGCCTTTTTCTATTAAAGTTACTTTTGCTCCCATTTTTGAGGCTTTTAAAGCCGCTTCTTGCCCGGCAGGGCCGGCACCGATAATAACAATATGTTTTTCCATTTTTATAAACCGCCTGTTTTAAGTTCTTAATAAAAGTATATAATATTTATATGAACCAGAAACCTTCTTTTTTAGGACATAGAGAACGTTTACGTAAAAAATTCTTAACCAGTGGGATGGATTCTTTTTTGCCACATGAAATTTTAGAGTTGCTTTTAACTTACTCTATTCCCAGAAAAGATACAAAACCTATTGCTTGGGCTTTACTTAAAAAATTTGGCTCTTTGGGTGAAGTCCTTGACGCAAAAGAAGAAGATTTATTACAAATAAAAGGAATTGGCCCGGCAAGCATAATATTATTAAAAATGATGCGCGGAATAATGCGTAATTATTCTTTAGAAAAGATTAAGAGAAGAAAAGAAATTTCCACTCCTGAAAATTTAGTTGATTTTTGCCGGGCATCATTGCAAGGTAAACAGGAAGAGGCTTTTGAAGTTATTTTTCTTACTGTCAGAAATACTGTTATTTCCGTTGAAAGAATTTGTCAAGGCACGCTAGATAGAACCCTTATTTCTCCCAGAAAGATTTTAGAAAAAGCATTTTCTCATAATGCCGCCGGTCTTATTTTTATACATAATCATCCTTCCGGTGAACCCAAACCTTCCAGTGAAGATTTCCAATTAACAGAAACTTTATCCCGTATTGCTTCCCCCTTAGGTATTATGGTTTTAGACCACATAATTGTGGGGAGAGGTAAGTTTTTCAGTATGAAGGCAAATTCTCTTATTTTAAATGAGGAAGAAAAATAATGCCTACTCTTTTAAAACAAATTTTAAAAAATCAGGTATACCCTGCTATGGGATGCACAGAACCTGTATCCACGGCTTTATGCGCGGCTAAAGCGGCAAGTCTGGTTAAGGGAAAAATTATTAAAGCAAATATTTTTATTGATAATGCCACTTATAAAAACGGGCTTGCCGTGCGCTTGCCAAACACAAAAGAAGAAAGAGGTAATTTGCTTGCCGCGGCACTTGGCTTGATTATAAAAAAGCCGGAACTTGATATGGAAATTTTAAAGGCAGCAAATTCTGCCAAAGTTAATGCGGCAAAAGAACTTTTATCAAAAAATATTGTTCAACTTAAAGTTAAAAATAAAAAATATTTTTATGTAGAAGCACAAGTCATAACAGATAAAAAAGAAAAAGCCGTTGCTATCATCAGTACACATCACACCAATTTTGTTTACATTTCTTTAAACGGTAAAATTTTAAAAAATGAAAAAAGCCAAAAAGAAAAACATTGCCCTGTTAATAATATTTTGAGAAAGGCCACCTTAAATGATCTTCTTAAAGAAGCAACTAGCGCGGATAAAGAAGATTTAAAATATATCAAAAAAGGCATTTTGATGAATTTAAGAATTTCCGAAGAAGGCAAAAAATTAAAAAAAGTAGGTTATTATTTACAAAGTTTGGTAAATAAAAAAATATTAAGTAAAAATATCGTAAATAATACCAAAATACTTTGTGCTTTTGCCGCAGATGCCCGTATGGACGGTATTGCTTTACCCGTGATGAGCAGCGGTGAGAGCGGCAACCAAGGTATTGTTGCCATACTTGCGCCTTACAATGTGGGCAAAGCCTTAAAAGTAAAAGAAGAAACCATTTTAAAAAGTATTGCCTTATCTCATTTATTAAATGCCTATGTTAAAACTTGGACCGGTGGGCTTGCCCCTATTTGCGGTTGTGCTATTGCAGCAGGCGTGGGCGCGGCTGCGGCTTTAGTTTATCAACAAAAAGGTCCGGATATAGCAAAAATAACACTTGCTATAAACAATATCATCAGCGATATTGGCGGTATGCTTTGCGACGGTGCAAAAAGCGGGTGTGCTTTAAAAGTGGTCAGTTCCGTGGACAGTGCTTTAAGAGCCGCTTTTATGGCAACAAACGACTACGGAATTAGCGAAATTGAAGGATTTGTCGGTAAAAATGCACTAGCAACTATCCAAAACTTGAGTAAGATTTCAAATGTCGGCATGATAAATGTTGATAATACAATTTTAAATATTATGGAAGAAAAAACAAAATGCAATTAAGTTTTATTTTAGTTAAACCGAGAAATCCGCAAAATATCGGTGCTACAGCAAGAGCAATGGGTAATTTCGGTTTTGAAGATTTGCGTTTGGTAAATCCTTGGGACCCGACTTGGCAGGAGGCAAAAAGCGCAGTCGGTGCAAGCCCTATTCTAAAAAAGGCTAAAGTCTTTAATTCTCTAAAAGAGGCCACCAGCGATGCTAATATAATAATTGCAACAACTGCTTTAAAAAACAGAAAACCTTTCCAACAGATTTTAACTTTAAACAAAATTGATATTTTTTTAAAAGAAAATAAAAATCAAAAAATTGCGCTTTTATTCGGTAACGAAAAAACCGGTCTAAACGCCGAAGATATTGACCAGGCAGATTATATTTTAAATATTCCCACAACAGCAAAAGTACCTTCCATAAATCTTGCCCAAGCAGTAATTTTATGCTGTTGGGAATTTGCTAAAAATAATTTAAAAACACCGCGCGCAAACACAAAGAAATCTGCCACCGTAAAAGAAAAAGAAATTGCTTTTAATAATTTATCTATTTTACTGGACAAACTTGATTTGCCGCCGATTTTAAATAAAAGAATTTGCACGCAAAAAATACAAAAGATAAGTGCAGCAAAGAACTTCACTAAAGAAGATATTTTCTTTATAAATTCTATCGTTCAAAAGATAATAAAAAAATTAGATTCTGGAAGCCGCTAAATATTCTTTAAGGCGTTTCTCGATTAGTTTTCTATTTACGCTGGCTAGTTTTGAAATGCTGAAACTTTCAATAGCAAAAGAGGCCATTACCGAACCCATAGCAAGAGCGCGTTTGATATTTTTTAAACTGCGCCAATTACTGACGGAAGCCAAATAACCAACAAAACCGCCGCCAAAACTATCTCCTGCACCGGTAGTATCTTTAGGATATTCCACCAAATAAGGCGGTATCTGGCAAAGGCAATCTTTGCTAACTAAAAGAGCACCGTGAGGACCAAGTTTTATAACGGCAATTTCAGGTCCCATTTTTAATATTTTACGGCCTGCCTCAATAAGATTATAAGAACCTGTAAGTTGTCTGGCTTCGGCTTCGTTTACAAAAAGGATATGTACCTTTTTCAATAATTTAAGAAGTTCGGGTTTATTGTTATTAATCCAAAGATTCATTGTATCGCAAGCAATAAGTTTTGGATTTTTTAATTGCTTTAAAACTTCAAGTTGCAATGAAGGAGCGATATTTGCCAAAAAGACAACTTCGGTATTGGCATCTTTAGTATTTATTTTGGGATAAAAATCAGAAAAAACATTTAATTGAGTGGAAAGCGTTGTAGCATTTTTAAAATCTTTATCATAAGAAGCACGCCAAGTAAAAGTTTTACCTTCTTTAATTTCTAAAGAATCTAAATTTATACCACGTTTTCTGAAAATATTTATATGCTTTTTAGTAAAGTCTTTACCCACAGTTGCCACCAGTTTGGTAGGAGCAAAAAAACTTGAGGATATGCAAGAATAACAGGCAGAACCGCCCAAAACATTTTTAGCGCTTGCCTTATGAGTTTTAATACTGTCAAAAGCAACTGAACCTACAATTAAAACACTTTTTTTTGCCATTGTTTTTCTTCTTATTCTTCTGTTTGGTAATTAGGCGCAAGTTTAGTAAAAGTTATAAGGTTCTTGCGGTTAAAATCTTGTAAGAAGTTATTTGCCAAACTTGCATTTTTATCGGTTAAGAGTTTAGTTTGGGCATCTTCTTGGTCTTTATAAACAACCGTTTTCATAAATTCTTCTTCTTTGGGAGAAACTTTTGTTGCTAAAGATAAAACTTGTTGGAAATCTTGGGCAAGTTTTGCATCTTTTACACTCTGCTCATATTCCGCAGCGTTCATGCCCATTCTATTGCGGATTATCCACAAATAAGTATCTTTATTAAAGGAACCGGTTGTGTTAAAAAGAGGATTATTTTGGATGTAAAAGGCAATTTCCATATCACTTACATCAAAACCCATTGATAAAGCAGCCTGTTTTAAAGCGGATTGAGAAATTAAGGATTGCAAAACAAATTGTCTTACTTGATTTCTTAAAATATTGTCTTCTTCTTCGGTTTCTTGAGAGGGCAAGGTTTCGTTAGCAAGTTTTAAATTACGTTCGTAATCTTTATATTTAATACTTTCTTTACCTACCTTTGCAATAGGGGCATTGGGGCCATATTCTTCTCTTACAGCACCTACACCGACATAGGCTATACTGCCCAAAAAACAGGCAACAACCGCAAATAAAATCCAATTTTTCCATTTGATTAAAAATGAAATCATTTACTATTCTCCTTTTTCCTCGTCTTCTATTTTTTCTTCATCTTCAAAATTTTCTTGGCCTTCTTTACTTACGACTTTAATACTGGCATTAACTTCGGCACCGCCTTCTATCAAAATCTTTTTAGAGCGGACATTGCCGTTAAGTTTGGCTGTGCTTAAAATTTCCACACTATCGGCGCAAATATCGCCTTCCAAAGTGCCGATTATAACAACACCTTTTGCGCTGATATTACCTTTCATAAAACCATTTTTGCTTACGGTAACATATTTCGCATTATCTACATTACCTTCTAATTTGCCGTCAACTCTAACAGAGCCTTGCAAATCTAAAGTGCCCTGAAAGTAGCACTCTTCGCTTATTACGGAAACATAGTCCCCGTTTTTAGCATCCTTATTTAAAAATCCCATACATCCTCCGTTTTATTTATCATTATCAAAATAATTACGCGGATTAACCGGTGTACCATCCTTCCATACTTCATAATGCAAATGGACACCTGTTGAACGTCCTGTTGTTCCCATTGCAGCAATTGTTTGCCCACGGCGCACTCTATCGCCTTTTTTAACTTTTATATCAGCCAAGTGGCCATATAAAGTCGAATAGCCAAAACCGTGATCTACCAATACAGTTTGCCCATAACCTTGTGCCCAGCCTGTTTGACGGACAACACCATCTGCCGTAACATAAATCTTTGCACCGGGTTTACCCGCAAAATCCAACCCATAGTGGTAAGAAGCGACATAAGTTCCAAAGGGTGAAAGTCTATAACCAAAACCCGAACTTATCCTTGTCTTATCCGTAGGTCTTATGGAAGGGGTTGCATCTTTAATATCCCTTTGATTTGCGTAAAACCAAGCAATTTCCTGAAAGGAAGCAAGTCTATCTTGAGCAAGGGCCGTTGTCTCTTGTAAATAGGATAGCATTTCCTGTTCGTTTATATCATCACTTTTCCTGGCAAAAATATCTTTAAAGTTAAGGCCTCTTTCTTCTTGGGCCTGTTCTATTCCGGCAGGCAAATTGATATGTTTGCCCGCTTGCATGCCAAGCATTTTGCGCATTTGTTGGTCTGTATCCCTTGCCATTTTCAGATATTTGCGGTTACGGGCGACTTCTTCGGCAATGATTGCAAATTTTGTTTTCATTATTTTATTGTCCGCTTTTGTAATACCGTAATCTATATAACGCGCGGCAATAAAAATACAATAGATGGAAAATAATACCCAACAAACTAAAAACAAAATAGCAAGCCAAGGATATACTTTAACCTTATATCCGCCTGATGAACGCGGCATAAAGGAAATTTCCATGCGCTCAAACAAAAGTCTTGCTAATTGAGATTGATTCTTCCTCACAACTTATATTCTATCAAATTTGGGGCTATATTTGATTTATGCGCCAAAACCGCCAAGTCCGGTCATACTGCCCATAGTTCGTGCAGCCATACTTTGGCTTTCTTTTACGGCTTTATTGGCGACTTCTTTAATTTCTTTTGCTAAATCTTCTTTTGAAAGGGCGGCTGTATCCTGTAAAAAGGCAACTTCTTTTATTTCTTGGGAACCGCTTACGGTAACTTCAATATATTTTTTAGGGCTTTGAACTTTTATTTCCATACCGTCAAGTCTTTTTTTGATTTCTGCCATTTGGCTTTTTAATTGCATCAATTGTTTTATTTTGTCAAACATAAAAATCTCCTATATTTCAAAAATCTTATCTAACCTTAAATAAGCAAGAAAAGTTTTAATTTCTTTATCTTTAAACATCTTTTCCGCTGCACGCTTGTAAAGCATAAGTTGTTGTGCATATTTTAAGGAATAAGTTTCCAACTCTTTACTATCTATTTTATCAGTTTTAAAGTCAATAATGAAGATTTGTCCCTTTGAATTTTCAAACAAAGCGTCTATAACACCATTAACAAGAAAGTCTTTTTCATACATGCTGAAAGGTATCTCGGAATCTAAAAATCGCATATTCTTAAGTTCTTTTAGAATAGAACCTTTAGCAAAAATATCAATAATTTCCTTGCAAGATTCAAGGAGTGTTAAATCATGTAAATCCAAAACTTCCATTGCCAAAGACAAATCAAAAGAACCTGTTTGGAAATAAATATTTATGGCTTTATGCACCAAACTGCCTATATTTAAAGCCCTTTGGACCATATTCTTATTTAAAGGCAAATCAGAAGGGGTAAGGGTTTCTTCCCGCTGATATAAAGCAAATTCTTGCTTACGTTGCTGCCAACTATTAAGGGCTTGCCCCCACTGTAAATCTTTTTTAAGAGAAATCTTTTGGCCCTTGCATGAAATAAAACTTTGAGGATCCCGGTAAGCAAAATCAACCGTAGAAAAAATTTCCGTTTCGGCAATTTCATCTGAAGGGTAACAACCTGATGCTCTTAAAGACTTTTCCATACTTCCGCTTGTTTCCTGTTTGCTTACGCAAATAAGTAATTTATCTTCCGCACGGGTTAAAGCGACATACAAAAGCCTTTCCTTTTCAGCCTTTTTATGTAGAATTTCTTTTTCCTGTAAAATAAAATAATTAAGATTTTTTAAAGGGCCTAAACCAACCCCGATAGTGCCTGAAAGGGTATCTTTGTAAGAAAGGGCTTTTTCCGTCGTTTCTTTGTGTCCTGTATCCACAAGAATAACAAATGGCGACTGAAGCCCTTTTGCCTTGTGTATGCTCATTACATTAACAACATCAAAATTTTCTTCTATTAAGGAACTTTGGCTTTCCTCCGCATTTACTTTGCCATAAGTTTGTATATATGCAAGCATTTGACCTAAACTAAAACCCTGTTCTGCATTATTTAAGACAATTTGCGCAAACTTATTCAAATTTGCCAAAGCCTGTTCGCTGCTGTTTGCCAATGTTTGTAAAATTAAAAAATCTGTTTTATAGAAAATTTCTTCAAGCAGTTGCTTTAGGGTGATATGCCCTGCTTTTATATGAAGATCCCTTAAAAGTTTATAAAGTTCTTTAACTGTTTGAGAACCCTGAAAATCTTTAACGAAGATATTTAATGCTTTTTGCTGCCAGAGGGAAATAATCTCCTCATCCTTCATTGCACAAAGAGGACTTCTTAAAACGCCCAACAAAGCAAGTTTATCGCAGGGATCATAAATCACTTTTAAGACATTTAAAATATCTATAATTTCCTGTGTTTCATAAAAATTACCGCTTGCCTCTAAATTATAAGGAATATTGTACCTTTCCAATGCGTCCGTATAAAATTTAATACCTGTTCCTGCTGAATAAAGAATTTTTATATCTTTATAAGATAAGATCCTATCTTTACTAATTTTTTTACTGCCAACATTTTCTTTTATCCAAGAGGCAACTATATTTGCTTCATTGGCGCGCAAATCATCTTGTTTTTGTTTTTCCTCGCAGGTAATTTGTAAAAATTCCACTTTTTCACCAAGTTCTTCTCTGCCTGCTTCAAGCGCAATATAGGGCGGTTGTATAAGAGAATTTTCCTTTATCGCACTTGCGCCCCATTTGTTAACAAAGGAAATTATTCTTTTGGAACTCCTGAAATTAGTGGTTAAAAAACATTTGCGGGACTGTTGCTTATACATAAGTTCCAAAAACTTTTCATAGGCGGAAATATTTGCCCCTCTAAATCTATAAATTGATTGTTTGGGGTCACCTACCACAAATAATTTGCCTTGTTCAAGAACAATATCTTGCCATTTTTTGGCGGAAGAATTGGGCGCCTCGGATAAAAAGAGCAGCAATTGTCCTTGAGCAAGATCTGTATCCTGGAACTCATCTATCATGATACTTTTGTAACGTTTTTTTAATTCCGTTCTGACAGATAAATTATTTTGCACCAAATCACGGGCAAACAAGATACTTTGATTATAAGAAACAACATTTTGTTTTATCATTTCCTGTTTGTTTTTTTGGGCAAAAGTATAAAAGAGATTGTAAGTTTGCTCCAGTAAATCTAAATTAGCGGGCGTAAGGGTATTGGCAAGCTCAATAAAATTTTTGACTGCCTGCAAATCCTCTTCATTTTCCCACCCTAAAGGTGCTTTAGCAGGTTTAACAAAGGAAATTTCTTCTTGAATAGGCAATTTCAAAAGTTCTTGTTTACTTAAAGTTTCTAAATTTTTTGAAAGATTTTCCACACGGTTAATGGCTTCTTCGATTTGGGTTTCTATTTTGCGTTTTTTACCGGGTTGAGAGTTACTGGAAAGAAGATTTTTTACAAGAGATATTTTATAAGCAAAAAAAGTCTGTATTTCTTCTAAAGAACTTTCGAATTTACAATAATCAAAATAAGGTTCTTGCAAAAGAAGGGCAAAATCTTTTAATTGTTCAAGAGTAAAATTTTTTAAAAGTTTTTCCCACAAAGCACGATGCGGACTTGTTAAAGAAAGTTCTTCCTCCAAAAAAACAGACCAGTTTTTATTAAAAATGTAATTTGCAATAAAACCGCTGTCCATTTCCACTTGAGGGGCAAAACCTGCCTGCAAGGGATATAATCTTAAAATCTGTAAAGCGAAACTGTGTATAGTGCAAATTTGCGCTCTTTCTATAAGTTCAAAAGAATCTTCTATTGTATCGATAAGTTCTTCTTTTGTTTTTTTAAAGTATTTACCTTCCGTAAGATTTTTAGTAACTTCAAGTTTGGGTTCGGGCGAATTTAAATCTGCCAAAATATTACGCATAGTTTCAAGTAAGCGCAGTTTAATTTCCGCAGCGGCTTTATCAGTAAAAGTAAGCGCAACGATTTCATCAATTTTAATACCTTTGCCTAAGATTAAATAGCAAAGTCTATCGGCAAGTAAAGTGGTTTTGCCTGTACCGGCACCTGCTTCCACAATAATATTTTTACCACTTGGCAAAGCGGCGGCAAGTCTTTCTTTATAATCTTGCGGTATCATATTTTGCGAAACTCCCTTAATTTGTTTGCCTCTGCGCTAAAAAACGCTCTTTTGGCCGAAGCAGAATGATTTTTGCGGCAAATATCACTATAAGAACAATATTGGCAAGCATTTGTATTCGGCGTTATGATAAACAGTCCTTCCTTAATTAAGTCTTGCAGATAATCCGCTATGCTCCAAAATTTTTCTTTTAAGACAAGATATTCTTCATAAGAAATTTCCTTAAAGGAAGAATCTTTTAAAGAAGCATACAACATCTTATCCGCCCTAAACCCCTGTAAATCCGGCAGATTCTTGGCAAGTTCAAAATAAAGCGGACCTTGGAAATTGGCACTTTCAAAAATAACCTTTTCGGTTTTGCCACTGATTTTACCGCTTTTATAATCTATCACACTAAAAGTTTTTTCTTCTGGGGAAATATCAATTCTATCTATTTTGCCGTGTACTTTAAAAGAACCGCTATCGCAAACAATATCTTTTTCAAAATGCGTAGGAACTTGGCCTGTTTGTTGTAATCTGGCTACATCGGCATAAACAAAAGTTTTTAAACTATCTACCATTTCTGCGCATAAAACAAGCCAAAGCAAAGGATATAAACCATATTTTCTGTAATCGCTTTGAGGCAATTCTTTTTCAATAAATTTCTGTAAAATATCTGCCGCGTTAGCAGGGGAAATTTTATCAAGTAAACTACTCTGTTTGATGTATTTATAAAATTGTTCTAAAATTCGGTGTGATAAAGTGCCTTTGTCTCTGGAATCGAGTTGATCTCTTTGTAAAACCGTTGTGTCCTCTTTTTCCAAGATATTATCAAAGAGATATTTCGCCGGACATTGATAAATATTTTTTAAAGAACTTGCCGAAAGACCTTTTTGGATTATATGTTGCCAAAGTGGGCCTTCTGGCAAACAAACTAAATCGCGTGAATCCAAAGGCCCTATTCTGCTTAAATTAAAGGCTTGTAAAAAAGGTTCGTCTTCTTTCCTTTGCAATAATTGCGCGGACAAAGAATACTTACCCTCTAAAGCAACCAGAATTGCGGCTTCTTGTTGCGTCAATAAATCAGGGAAAATATTATACCACTGTAAAAGTTGTTCTAAAGGACGCCTTGCTAGAGAGAATCTTTCTCCCTTTTCTAAAATTTTTAAAACCCAATTTAGATAAATGGAAGGTATTTTTAGTTTACCGTCTTCATCACTTCTTTGGTAAATTAGAATTGCTTTTTGGCTTGCACAGGAAAGAGCGAAATAGAAGAATAATTTTTCTTCCAAATACCTTTGCGCACTTACTTTGATATTATAGCCGAGTTTTTGCAAAGAGGAACGCCAAATATCTTTAAAAATAGGGTCTTCACTTACTTTCACAGGGAAAAAACTCTCATTTAACCCCAAAACTATTACCGCCTTAAAAGTTTGTCCCCTTAAATTCATAATATCCGCCACGGTAACGGAGCGTTGCAGATTAACAACAGTATTTACAGTTTTTTGTTTTACAAGATAATTAAATTCCTCCAAAAATTCCCCTTTTTGGGCATAGCGTACTTTATCGAAAGAAGAAATTTCTTCTAAAATATTTTCAAGCGTTGCAAAAAGATTTTGCTCTGGCAAAGTAAGATTTTCAAGATCAAGAAAAGTCTTAAAAATTTCCCTTGCATGAGATACCAGCAAATTAAAAGAAGAACTTTTTTCAAGTATGGAGACTTTACTTTCAAGATTAATTAAAAAATCTTTAAAATTTGCTGCCTGATTGTTGCCTTTTTCAATTGCAATATCAAGTAAATTGAGCCATTGGGCAAAACCGGTTTGAACTCCTATATTTTTTATAATTTGGCCCCAAGTTGCCTGCACATTTTTTAGATAGGGACTTGTTATAAAAGATAAAACACTATCCCTGTGAAAATTATTTCTTGCAATATTAAGCAAATTTACACAAACATTAATTAAAGGTTGTGTTAAAAAAGACTCTTCAAAATTAATATTTATGGGGATATTATTTTGAAAAAAAACTTGCGCAATATCATTTTTATAAGGTTCTAAAGAACGCGCGCAAAGGGCTATATCCTTAAAAGCAAGACCTTGTTTATGTAAAAGTAAAATTTCTTTAGCAGCACTTTTTATTTGATCAACCGTGCCGGAAGTATCTATAATTTTTATATCGGCAGAGTATTTATTTTCTTCTCTTGAAACTTCAAATAAATGCGAAGAAAGTTCTTCCAAATCGCTTTTAGGCAGAGCAACTTTTCTATGCTTTGCGCCAATACCGATAATGTTTGTTAAATAAAAATCTTGAATATATTTATAGGCGCAAATATCTTCATAAGGGAAGAATAATGCCGTTGGGTAGTTTTGACCGACCGCCTTTAAAATATCATATTGCAGTGAAGTTAAATCATAAATACCGTAAAAAATAATTTGCTTAAACTGCGCAAGATAATTATTGTTTTCAATATTATCCAGGGCGCGAACAAAAAAATCTTTATAACTTTGAGTATCCGGCTGCTTTATCAGTTCCAAATAATTTTGATAAATAAAAATTAATTCTTTTAGGTCTTTAGAAGATAAAGAAGAATTTAATTCCTCAATTTTAAGTAAGTCTTGGGGCATAATTAAGGCATTTTGCATATCCATAAAAGAAGTCTGCAAAGCATGGACATAACCTGCCGAAGAATTAAAATTATGCTTTTGTAAAAAATCTTTTAATTTAAAATAATCCAACGCGCTTTTTTGCTTTAAAGGGATATAATCTTTGCTACTTTGATTAATATTGCAAACAAGCCCTAAAATATCATGCCAAAATACGCATGAAAGACACTCCTTGCTTTTGAGAAGTTCCTCTTTTAATCTTTGGTTAAGGCGCTGGCTTTGCGTTATTATCAGCACTTTATCTAAAGGATTTGTTTTAGTTTTATTAAAATAATCTAAAAATTCCTTTTCTAGCGCTTTGTAAGAGCCTGTTATAAGTTCCATATTAAAATAATATATAATTTTATTAATGACAATAACAACAGCCATTATTTTAGGCCTTTTGCAAGCCTTGGGCGAATTTTTACCGATATCAAGTTCCGCCCACCTTGTTTTATTTTCTTTTTTTACGGGCAAAGAATATCAGGGTTTGACCTTTGATGTTTTACTGCACCTGGCCACTTTGATTGCCGTGTGTGCTTATTTTTGGAAAGATTTGCTCGTTTTGACAAAAAAAGGCTTAACCGAACCTAAAAGTGAGGATGGCAAACTTTTTTGGTATATTGGCCTTGCTACAATACCGGCAGCCGTCGCAGGATATTTTTTGGAAGATTTAGCGGAAAATACCTTTAGGGCGCCACATATCCTTGCCTGCACTTTAATAATTTTTGCAATTTTACTTTTTATTGCAGATAGAAAAGCCAAACAAAATATAAAAGATAATCTTTCCTTAAAAATTATGATGTTAATCGGCTGTGCGCAGGCACTTGCTTTAGTGCCGGGTGTTTCACGCTCCGGAATCACAATTACGGCGGCTTTATTTTTAGGTTTAACAAGAGGTTTAAGCGCAAGAATATCCTTTCTTTTATCTATGCCGATAATTGCCGGCGCTGCAGTTTTAAAATTATCCCATATCTCTTTATCACAGATTGACGCGCCATTAATTGCCGGCTTTTTAAGCGCGCTTGTGGGTGGCTTTTTGGTAATTAAATTCTTAATGAAATATATTCAAAAGCACAATTTTGATATATTTGTTTACTATAGAATTGCTTTAGGTATTTTGATACTTATAAAACTTGCTTTTTAACAACACAATAAAAACTCCCCGAAAATTTTTTCGGGGAGTTTTTAATTTAAAACAATTTTTAATCTTGCTTTCTGAGAGTAGGGAAGAAGATAATTTCCCTAATACTATCTTGGCCGGTAAGTAGCATAATTGTGCGGTCAATACCAATACCCATACCGCCTGTCGGTGGCATACCTGATTCTAAGGCCTCAATATAATCGCCGTCTAAAATATCGGCATTTTCAGCATCTTCGCCTTTGGCTTTTGCCTTGGCAATGGCTTGATCTTTTAAGCGTTGTAATTGATCGGCGGGGTCATTTAACTCGGAGTAAGCATTTCCCAGTTCACTGCCACAGACAAAGGCTTCAAAGCGTTCCACCAGTTCAGGGTCACCCGGTTTGGTTTTGCTAAACGGGCTAACGGCAGTCGGATAATCAAAGGCAATTACAGGGCAGTTGAAACCTGCCAAGAGTTTTGTTTCAAATAGTTCGTCAAACAATTTGCTGTCCGGGTCATCGGCGGAAAAAGAAATACCTTGTTCTTTGGCAAGGGCGGCTAAAGGCTCTCTTCTAAACTGGCGGCCGTCTAATACTTCGTGAATATCGTGGCCGAATTTCTCCTGCCAGGCTTGCGGAATATACAAGCGTTTAAAAGGCGGAACTAAATTAATTTCCTGTCCGTGGAACATCACTTTTTCTACACCGATTGACTTTGCGGCATTACCTAAAATTTCTTCAAACAAATCAGCCATAGTGTTCACATCACCGTATGCCTGATAAAGTTCCATCATAGTAAATTCGGGGTTGTGGGTTGTGTCAATACCTTCATTGCGGAACATATGCCCGATTTCATAAATGCGGTCAAAGCCGCCCACGATTAAACGCTTGTGATACAACTCTAAGGCGATACGCAACCTTAACGGCATTTTAAGCGCATTGTGATAGGTTTGGAACGGACGGGCCACCGCACCGCCTGAATCAGGGGTTAAAATAGGGGTTTCAACTTCCAAATAGCCTTTTTCGTCAAGCGTGCGACGAATAGAAGAAATTATTTTTGCTCTTTTTACAAAAATATCTTTAACTTCTTCGTTAGCAATTAAATCTAAGTGGCGTTTGCGAAAGCGGACTTCGGTATCTTGTATGCCGTGGAATTTTTCCGGCATGGGCCTAACTGCTTTAGAGATAAGTTCAACCTTGGTTGCTTTAATTGTTTTTTCATTTGTGTGGGTTAAGAACATTTTACCGCTTACTAACACAAAATCGCCGACGGCAATATGCTTTTTAAAGAAGGTATAAGGTTCATCGCCGACGCTATCTCTTTGAACATAAATTTGAATTTTGGCTGAGGAATCTTTAATATGCGCAAAAGAGGCTTTACCCATCAAACGCAGTTGCACTAAACGCCCAGCAACAACAACATCACTGTCAACAGGCATTTCTTTTGCCTGCGCGCAGTTTTGTTTTGGCTCAACATGGGCAGGATAAGGATTAAAACCACTTTCTTTTAAAGAGTTAATTTCGTTATATTTATTTTTAATAATTTCTTCAAGTGCGCTTTGGGTTTTTTCTTGTGCTTGTTTGGTTTGGGTTTGGTTTTCCATAAAAATTCCTCTATAAAAAAAGCCCGTTTGCTCGGGCCTTATTAAATCTTCTACTAGGTAAAAGTATGCGCCCGACAGGACTTGAACCTGTGACCCATCCGTTATGAGCGGATTGCTCTAACCAACTGAGCTACAGGCGCATATATTTATTTTATCAAAATTTGCCTATTTAGGCAAATACTGTGTTTTGTTTTTACCGAATATTCTTTTATTATCTTATTTGTTCTGTTTAAACTTTATGACTTGTCAATTTTTTTGTTTGCTTGGTTTTGGCATTTTATTAATTTGTCATTCCCGAAAGTTGTAATCGGGAATCTCCACCGCTTTATCTTTAGAAATAGGAGGAGATACCCGATAAAAACACTCGGGTATGACGATTGATAAAGCGGAGCATTTTTTTTGCTGTTGGTTTTTGTGGAAATTTTCCTGCCCCGCATAACAAATGTTTTTGCGTCAAAGTTTGCGTTTAGAAAAGGCGCAGACGAGGTCCAAAATAGAGGGTATATTTTTGCGCTATATTTTTTAGGTGCGGTAAAACCGCACCGACCTATTTTTTATTTTCTTTAAGACAAGGTATAGTAGGGTACCACGCCCGAAGGGCGGTGCTATCCGAAATTTCTAAAAAATTAAAACAGAGTAAATTTTTTTATAAGTATTTTGCGTTTAGAGAAGGCGCAGACGAGGGAGTGTATACTGTAAAAGGCCGGCAGGCCGAAGTATCAAAATTTTAATTAGTCTAAACAGAGCATATATTTTGCGAGGATTTTTAGTGAAAATTCCTGCCCCGCATAACAAATGTTTTTGCGTCAAAGTTTGCGTTTAGAAAAGTTTAAATAGAGCATATATTTTGCGAGTATTTTTAGTGAAAATTACTGCCCCGCATAACAAATGTTTTTGCGTCAAAGTTTGCGTTTAGAAAAGGCGTGAGGAGCGAAGTATATCTCGAGAGGGTGGCAACCCCGTATATACGAGCGACGAACAACGCATTATAAACGCAAAATTTGGCGCAAAAAAATGCCGAGGGACAGGATCGAACTGTCGACACCTGGTTTTTCAGACCAGTGCTCTACCACTGAGCTACCTCGGCTTTAATTCAAAAGATTTGAATTATCACTTAATAAATTATACCAAATATTTTTGTGTTTTTGCAGATTTAATTTAATACAATGGAGTTAATGGGGGATATTATGAAAAAAACAGGTAAAGTTGTAATTTTGATGTTAGACTCTTTTGGTATCGGCGGTGCAAGTGATGCCGCCAAGTTTGGCGACGAGGGCGCAAATACTTTAAAACACATAATTGAAAAACGCGGTTTTTTAAAAATACCGAATATGACTTTTCTCGGTCTGCAAAGAGCGGCTCAAGCAAGTGACGGTTCTTTTAGAACAGAAAAACAAGATTCACCGCAAATAACTTTGCCAAGCAAATATGGCTTTATGCGCGAAAAAAGCCACGGCAAAGATACCTCTTCTGGCCATTGGGAAATGGCGGGCGTGCCTGTGCTTTTTAACTGGGGTTATTTTAAAGCGGACTATCCAAGTTTCCCTAAAGAGTTAATTGATAATATTTGCAAGGAAGCAAACCTTTCCGGCATACTTGGCAATAAAGCCGCCAGCGGAACAGAGATTATTAAAGAACTTGGCGAGGAACACATAAAAACCGGCAAACCGATTTGCTATACATCTGCTGATAGCGTTTTTCAAATTGCAGCGCACGAGGAAAGTTTCGGTTTAGAAAAACTTTATAATCTTTGCGAAATTGCTTTTAAATATGTTAAACCTTATAATATTGCGCGCGTAATTGCGCGCCCTTTTGTTGGCACTAGTGCTGATAATTTTACGCGCACAAAAAACAGACACGATTATTCCGTTTGTCCCCCCGCCCCAACGATTTTAGATAAAATAAAAAATGCCGGCGGGCAGGTTATCGGTATCGGTAAAATCAGCGATATTTACGCCGGACAAGGTATAACAAAAAAAGTTAAAGCAAGCGGACTAGAGGAACTTTTTAACACAACTTTAAGCGAAGTTAAAGCGGCGGAAAAAGGTTCACTCGTTTTTACAAACTTTGTTGATTTTGATATGGTCTGGGGCCATAGGCGCGATATTGAGGGCTATGCCACGGGACTAGAATATTTTGATAAAAGATTGCCCGAAATACAAAATGTTTTAGAAGAGGATGATATTGTTTTTATTACCGCTGACCACGGTTGCGACCCTACTTATAAAGGAAGCGACCACACACGCGAAAATGTGCCTGTTATGATGTTTGGTAAAAAAGTTTTAGGCCAATTTATCGGCGGGAGAGATACTTACGCCGATATCGCGCAAACTATTGCTGCTTATTTTGACCTTGAAGGTTTTACTGACGCAAAAAGTTTCCTCTAAAAAATATGTAAAAAAGGATTACCGGGAGGTAAAAAATGAAGGTTGTTTTTTTTGATATAGACGACTTTAGCAAAGACTATATAAAAAATAAAGTCGTTTGTAATTGCAAAATTTTAATGACGCAAAAATCTTTAGACAATCTAACACCGCAAGAACTAAACGATTTTAAAGATGCGGATATAATATCAATATTTGTTCACTCAAACCAGATTTTAAAAGCAAAAAACTTAGATAACTTTACCAATTTAAAACTTATAACAACACGCTCCACAGGTTATGACCATATTGATTTAGAATATTGCAAAAAAAGAAATATTGCCGTTGCCAATGTGCCAAAATATGGCGAAATAACCGTTGCCGAATATACTATGGGTCTTTTATTAAATATAAGCCGCAAAATAATCTTGGCAAAAAACGATATGGTGCAAGGCAAATATACACCTGATGCTTATACAGGATTAGATTTGTTTGGCAAAACTATCGGTATTATAGGCACCGGGGCAATAGGCAGACATATGATAAAACTTTCTAAAGGTTTTTCTATGGAAGTTATTGCCTATGACCCATACCCAAACGAAGAGTTTAAAAGACTTTATAATTTTGAATATGTTACCTTAGAAGAACTTTTGAAAAAAAGCGATATTATTTCCCTTCATGCGCCTTCCACTAAAGAAAATTACCATTTGCTAAACGAAGAGACTTTTAAGAAAATGAAAAAGGGTGTAATAATTTTAAATACCGCAAGAGGCGATTTGATTGATAGCGAAGCCTTATATAAAAATATCGTTAATAAAAAAGTTGCCGGTGCCGGCCTTGATGTTTTGGAAAATGAGGAACTTTTAATACAGGATGATATTATTTTGAACCAGCAGAGCGTATCTATAGATTTTGCTATGGATACTATCGTTAATAATAAACTTTTAAAACACAACAATGTGATTATCACGCCGCATATGGCTTTTAACTCTATTGATGCCGTGCATAGAATCTTGGATATTACCCTAAAAAATATTGAAGCTTTTAAAGCAGGCAAAATGATAAATCAAGTAAAATAAAACTCAACACCCTTGGTAGATTTATTTTCTACCGGGGGTGTTTTCAATATTAAATTAATGATAGATTTTCGCGGTTCAAATTTGCCAAAACAAAGCATATAAAGGCGCAGTATTTTTGAGGTTTCAAATAAGAAAGAGATTCCCGAGTGCTCGCCGCACGGACAAAAACCTTCCGGAATGACGATTATAACAGAGCAAATGATTTTGCAAGGATTTTGCGTTTTTATTTTGCTTAAACAAAGCATATAAAGGCACAGGATTTTTTAGGCGCGGACAACCGTGCCGACCTATTTTTTATTTTCTTTAAGGCAAGGTATACCCCGAGTGGGCGGCAGCCCCGAGTATCTGCAGCCTTAAAAAAATAAAAAAGAGGAAAAAAGCCGAAGCCCTAAAGAATTTGTAAAAGTGCAAAATGCAAGTATTCAGTTTCCGGCATACCAATCAAAATAGGATGATCCTTTGCTTGTGTGCGAAGTTCAATTAAACGCACCTCTTTACCGGCTTTAGCACTTGCCTGTTTTAAAATATCAATAAAAATTTCGCGCGTGATATGGTGAGAGCAAGTAGAACTTGCCAAAAGGCCGCCCTTTTCAAGCCCTTCAAGTGCCATACGGTTTAACTTAACATATAAGTTAATTGCCTGAGGCAAACTTTTGCGGTTTTTGACAAAAGCGGGAGGGTCAAGCAAAATAATATCAGGTTGAGTGGGCAGTTCCTTTTTCATGGCAGCACTGAGTAATCTTTCGGCGTCATCTCTTTGATATTGGCAAATTTCGCTAACTTTATTTAAAGCAGCGTTTTTATTTGCCAACTCAACTGCGGGCGCGCTGGAATCAGTACCCCAGACGGCAACTGCGCCGTTTAAAGCGGCATTTATGCCAAAAGAACCGCTGTAAGAATATAAATCTAAAACGACTTTATCTTTAAAATAAGGTTTTAAAAATGCGCGGTTTTCGCGTTGGTCAAAATAAAAACCTGTTTTTTGCGAAGAAGTTAAATTGACAAGATATTTAACGCCGTTTTCTTCAATTTGAATTTCCTCGGGGATATCACCGATAATTTCGTTGGCTTGGGAAAGGCCTTCAAGCATTCTAAAATTACTTTCATTTTTAAAAACAATACCTTTTGGCTTGAAAATTTTTTTAACGGCGGCTAAAATATCTTCTTTAAGATTTTCCATACCGGCGGTTAGAATTTCTACAACAAGAAAATCGCCGTAGCGGTCAATAATAAGGCCGGGTGCGCCATCGGCCTCGCCATAGCACATACGGCCGTATTTGCGTAGTCCTAGATGTTTGCGGTATTCAAAAGCGCTGTCAATAGTTTCAAAAATAAAATTTTTGGTTGGCGGTTCTTCACTTTTTGTGATAAATCTAACTGCAATTAAACTGTGCGGATTAAAAAAGCCATAACCTAAAATATTATCACGACAGTCTAAAAGGCGGACAATTTCGCCCGGTTTAATAGTTTTATCTATTTTTTCAAGTTCGTTTGAAAAAAGCCAATAATGACCTTTTTTTATACGGTGTTCTTCTTTGGCTTTAACTCTTAATTCTTTCATAAATCTTCCCCTGTTTTTTTAAGGGGTAAGCCTTCTTTACACATAGGGCAATCGCCTGCATAATAAGTTTGTAAAGGATAATTTAAAAGGGAGCGTAAAGGAATATTATCAACTGCCCCGCTATCAGAGCGGTCAACAATAACGGCTATACCGATTGTATCGGCTTTATACATACTAACAAGGGAAGCCGCCAAGCGGGATGTTCTGCCCGTCATAGAAACATTGTCAACGATTAAAACTTTTTGGCCGGGTTCAATTTTCACGTGGCCTTTTAAGCGCATTTTGCCGTTAACGCAAATAGCAGTTAAAGCACGCGCACCTTTAATGCGCGCAACTTCTTGCGCGATAATTGCATTATGTGCAGTGGGAGCCAAAACAACATCTATTTGCCTTTCAAATAAATCTGCCAAGCCTTGCGCAATTTTTGTTGTAAGACCGGGATATTGAAAAAGCACATCAGTATCAATATAATTTTGGATATGTAAGCCGTTTGGAAGTTCAAAATGGCCTTCGATAATGGCCTCGTTTTCCTGCAAAATACTCATCATATCAATTTTTTGTTTTCTCATTTTTGACTCCTCTAAATTCTTCTATTTGTTTAAAATCTGTTTCAAGTCCTTTGGCATGGGCCTCTTTTATTTTTTTGCCCGTCTTTTTAGGACTTTTCATTTGAACTGCCGGGTCTTTCATAGTTTTATAAGTTCTAAACGCTAAAGCAGGTTCGCCGCTTTCGTCAGTTAAGTTTTCGGAAAGGACGCCGCGTTTAGATGTATTCTTAAACATTGTATAAATATCTAAATCAAAATCTTCCTTATGCCAATCAACCCAGCCATCGATTGTCGCCGCGATAACCTTGCCGTCCAAATAGAAATTGTTTATTTTCATTCTACCATTTGTAAAGTTGGTTGAAGCATTTATAATTTCCACGGGGGTATCTTTTAGCACTTTGCTCATTTTAAAAGAACCGGCACGCTCCATATTATTCATTATAACAAATGGTTGAAATGCTATACCAAGCGCTTGCTGGCGTTCGGCCGCCTCTTGAAGTTTATAAATTATACCGTCTTTTAAAGAGGCTTCTATTTTGCCGTTTAATTTATTCATACCAGGCAAAAGATTTTCCAAAGCAAACTCGGCATAAAAATCTTTGCCGTAAATTATTGGAGTTTTTAGTTCTTCTGCGTAAAGGGAACCGCTGAAGTTAGGCATAAATTTGGGAATATTATTTTTGAAATTATGCAGCCACGCAAGTGAGCCTTCTTCCCTCTGCGGGTTAGATTTGCCGTTTGAAAGGGCTATAACAAAATCTTCTGTTAAATCAAAAATTTCAAGCGGGTCAAAAGCACTTGTATAAATTAAAGTTTTTATGCGCCTTTTTCTGGGACTGGCAACATTTGAAATTGCTACACTCATCTTCATCTTCTTATCGTTGAGCATAGTATCATAGATTTGAGCATAAAAGTTTTGTTTAGAATATTCTAAAGTTGTTGTGCCTTTTATTTCTGAAATAATTTGGCGACCGACTTTAAAAATACCGTCTTGAACAGTTGCCGTCATATAATCAAAATTATCACGCGCTTCAAAAGTGCCTTTGGCTTCTTCAATAGTAAAATTTCTGATAAATGCATTAACTTTGTTTAAGTCCGCCTTAAACGTGGGGGCGCTAATTTTGCCTTTATTATAAAGCAGTTTGCCTTGAACCAGCAATTTTCCCGATAATTTATAAGGATTTAAGAAAGTCAAAAAGGTTTGTTTTGTTATATCAAATTCTTTAGTTTTATAAGTTGCCTGGCCTGATTTTGAAGTAAAATCAAAATTGCCTTGCCCTTGAACCGTTAAATTTTTACTTTTTACTTGCAAATTGCTTACAGCAAGTTTTGTAAAATTATCTTCTAAAGAGGCTTTGAAATTCACATTAAAAGCGGGATACTTTTCTTTAAAAGGTTTCTTATAAAATAGAGAAACATCTTCATAACTGAAGGCCGGAACTGAAAAAGAAGCATCAATTTCCGGAGCGGTAAAATTTTTTAAGTTAAATGTGAAATTAATAGGTTTCTTTAAAAATCGTATTAAGCCTTCAGTATCGCTAAAAGAAATTTCTTCGGGCTTAAAATTGGCTAAATTTATTTTGCCTTCCATAGATATTTGAGTTTCAGCAATTTTTTCATCTATGCGGTTGCGGACAACAAAATCGGAAGAAAAATCAGTCAAGTCATTAAATTTTAAATTTAAGAAATGGGCATTAAATCCGTTTAAAGAATGTGCCGTTTTTGTTTTTAAATCTTTATAGGCAAAAGTACCGTTTTTTATGACCCAGTCTTCTATAATAACTTCCCAATTTTTACCGGATAAAGATTGGACATTAAACTTTTGCCCTTGCTGACTTTCTTGGGAAGCAACGGCTAAATCTTGCGTATTATAGATACCTTGCTCGTCCTTTATAACATGGATAACAGGGCTGTTTAAGACAATTTCATTTATCAGAACCTGATTTTTTAAAAGCGGAACTAAATCATATTTAATAATCAAATCGTCAACGGAAATAAACTCATTGTAGTCATCCATTTGTTCATTGATAATTTTAAGACCTTTTATTTCAACGCTGTTTAAAGAGGCTAGTTTAATTTCACTTATAACAACCGGACGAGCGAAATTTGCCTGTAAACTATTTACTATTATTTGCCCAAGATTATGAGCATTAAAATATCTAACCAGTAAAAACCAACCTATACACACAACAATTATAATGACAAGAGAAATCAAAAATAAAGAGCGTATGAGATTTCTCGTGACAAATTTTAAAAATTTAAAAGAATTTTTTAAAACTTTTTTGGTCATTTACTGCCAACTCCGTTTACCAAATTATATAGCCAGCCAAAAACTTTTTGCCAGAAAAATAAAGTATTGGAAATAACTTGTTTAAATAAATCAAAAAGAGGTAAAACACCTGGAAAGCAAAGTTCCAATAGGCCGAAGATTATTAAGATATTAGATAGTACAATTATTGTTACGGAAAAAACCGTCCCGCCGGCCTGCAAAATATCACTTTGCTCTGTTTCCTGTAAAGTTTTGACTGTATGCCACAAGTGAAACATAATAAAGAAACCAAATATAAAAAGGAAAATATCCTTATATTTAAAAGCAGTTTCGGGACTTAAAAGATGCCAAAAGAAATAAATCATCAAAACAAAAATTGCATATAACGGAAGGCAATACGGAGCAAGAAAAATAAAAATATTTGTGCCACTCACTTTAACTTGGCCGGCTTCTTCACCTACTTTCATATTTTGCGCCTTGTATCCGCAGCACATTGCACTGATTGCATGGGTAATTTCGTGAGCAAAAACATAAGGACGGGAAAAATTATAAATAAATTTATGAACCAGGGCATATATTATCATACCGACAACAAAAAATGCTGTGATTTTATAAGACTTAAAAATTGAATATATGCCTTGAAAAAAAGCAAAGATAGTAAATAAAGCCGTAGGTGCAAGAAAAATACCTATTAAAAATTTTATAAATTTTGACATAACTTTATCCTCAATATTTATTTATCCAAGCAGGATTTTTATAAACCTGCTCTGCCTTATTTTTAATTTGTAAAAGCAAAGTCGGAGAAACTTCCGTAAAGGAACTTTCTTCCTTCAAAAATTTTTCCAGAGCGTTTTTTATGGCAGATTTATATTCTTCCTTATCACGCGCGCCTGCAATTTGCAAAGTGCCTTGGTATAAAATTCTATTACCAAAACGCCTTATCGCTCCACCTAATATTTTTTTGCCGTCAAGCATTAAGTCATCTAAAACGGGGTTCGCAAAACAACTTTTACTTTGCCCGTTTTCCACCGGTTTAAAAATATTTTTTTGATCGTAAGTTTGTACTTGCTTTATATACTTTTTTAGTTCGCCGGCAATAGCGGTATGTAAATTTTTATAAATATCTTCCACCTTGTCTTGGCTTGTAAAAATTATGGAAAAAGTTAAATCCCCGTCGTGATATACTATCCCACCACCGCTTGGCCGCCTGGTTATTTTATAACCTGCTTCAAGTTGCTCTTTTAGAGATTTGCTTCTTTGGGCATAGCCGAAAGTTATGGCTTTTTGTTCTTGCCAATTAAAAAATCTTAGGAAATTTTTATTTTCCAAAGTTTTATCACAAGCAATAATCTCATCAATTGCCATTTGGCTAAAAACATCAAATGGCGGCGTTTGTAAAATTACCATTTCAAATTTGGCTCGCGTGCGGCCAAAACCTCATCTATAACCCCGATTTCAGTTTTATGGGGTGCATGATCTAAGATAGAAATATCTTTTTTTGCCTCTTCAAAAATCTGCTTCATGGCTTCTATAAAAGCATCTAAAGTTTGTTTACTTTCCGTTTCAGTCGGTTCTACCATAAGGGCTTGAGGAACAATTAGCGGAAAGTAAATTGTAGGGGCGTGAAAGCCTAAATCAAGCAGGCGTTTTGCCACATAAAGTGCTTTTAAGTTTGGCATATCTTTGGGAGTGGTAAAAACACATTCGTGCATACAAATTTCATCAAAAAAAGCAGGGAAACAGTCTTTAAGTTTAACTCTTACATAGTTTGCGTTTAAGACAGCATTTTTGGCAATTTCGCCAAGAGTTTTACCGTCAAACTGCCTTAAATAAGCATAAGCGCGAATAATAATTGCAATATTGCCCCAAAAACTTTTAACGTGACCGATACTCTTTTTATTTTTTGTTTCAAGAGAGTATTTTTTACCGTCAAAAGAAACTCTGCCAAGCGGGAGTAAATCTTTTAATTCTTCCCTTACCCCAACACCGCCGGCCCCCGGTCCGCCACCGCCGTGGGGTGCAGCAAAAGTTTTATGTAAATTGATATGCATAATATCAACACCCATATCGGCCGGTTTTACCATACCGATTAAGGCGTTTAAGTTTGCACCGTCCATATAAAGCAGTGCGCCTGCTGCGTGAACAAGTTTTGAAATTTCTAAAATATCATATTCAAAAAGACCGGCAGTATTGGGCAAGGTAAGCATAACCATAGCAGTTTTTGGACCGAGAACTTTTTTAAGTTCTTCTAAATCGACTCGTCCGCGGGCATTTGATTTTATATTTACAACTTTAAAACCGCACATTGCCGCTGTTGCCGGATTAGTGCCATGCGCCGTATCAGGAACAATAATTTCCGTTCTGTTTTTATCTTTTTTGTGATAGGCTCTTGCCACCAAAGCACCGGTAAATTCGCCGTGCGCGCCGGCAGCAGGTTGAAGCGTCCACGCAGAAAGACCGGTAATTTCTTTTAAGAGTTCTTCAAATTTATAAATAATTTCAAGTGTGCCTTGCGCCGTATCCGCCGGAGTTAAAGGATGAATCGAAGTAAAATTTTCAAGCGTACATAATGCGTCATAGGCTTTTGGGTTATACTTCATCGTGCAAGAACCAAGTGGATAAAAATGCGTATCCAAACAAAAATTTAATCTTGATAAATTTGTAAAATGGCGCACTACATCGAACTCGCTTACTTGCGGAAGTTTAGGTTCGCTCTTGCGCAAATATTTTTTATCCAAAAAGGAAGTTGCATCCTTTGCGCCGTTAAAAACAATACCTCTTGCGCCGTTAGATTTTTCTATGATAAGTTTTTCCATAAATTAAATCCCCCTCAAGCAAGAAATAAAGTTTTTAATATCTGCTTCGGTCTTTGTTTCCGTCGCGCAAATAAGCAAACTGTTTTTTAATTTTTTATCAATTTGTCCCAAATCATAGCCGGCCAAAATACCTTTTTTGGCAAGTTTATTTATAATTTGTTTAGCGGGAGTTGGGCAATTTATGACAAATTCATTAAAGAAAGGTTTTTGATAAGCCAGAGAAAAACCTTCTAATTCGCAAATTTGCTTTGCCAAACTATGCGCTTTTTCTAAATTAAGCAAGGCAACTTCTTTTATCCCTTTAGGGCCAAGCAAACTTAAATAAATAAGCGCGTTTAAGGCGCACAAAGCCTCGTTTGAGCAAATGTTTGAGGCGGCCCTTTCGCGTCTGATATGTTGCTCGCGCGCTTGCAGAGTTAAAACAAAACATCTGTTACCTTTATCATCTTTTGTAATACCGCAAATACGCCCGGACATGTAGCGAACATATTGTTTCTTACAAGTAAAAATGCCAAGGCCGGGCCCGCCAAAACTCATAGCATTGCCAAGACATTGGCCTTCTGCAACGGCAAAATCACTGTTATAAGAACCCGGCGTTTCTAAAATACCAAGACTGATAGGATTAACAACAGAAATTAGCAAAGCATTATTTGCGTGAACAAGTGCGGAAATTTCCTGCGCTTCTTCAATACAGCCAAAAAAGTTCGGTGTAGCAAGAACAAAAGCAGCACAAGGTGTTTGAAGTTTTGTTTTTAAATCTTGTAAATCAAGTGTGCCGTTATTTAAAGAAATTTCTTCAAATTTAATTTCCCTTGTACCGTTAAAGTAAGTTTTTAAAACTTGTTTATATTGCGGATTAAGACCTGCGGAAATTAAAACTCTGTTTAATCCTTTTATTT
The DNA here is from genome assembly GCA_045605725.1 of Elusimicrobiaceae bacterium. Classification (GTDB taxonomy): domain Bacteria; phylum Elusimicrobiota; class Elusimicrobia; order Elusimicrobiales; family Elusimicrobiaceae; genus Proelusimicrobium. The sequence goes on along the minus strand of JAZUQO010000010.1, from coordinate 6,268 downwards.
GGCAAGCAGCATAAACAGCCTCGGCAAGAGCGGTAGCACCGTCATAATGGGAAGCATTGGAAACTTCCATATCAAGTAATGCGCAAATACTGCTTTGATATTCGTAAATTGCTTGAAGTGTGCCTTGGCTTGCCTGCGCCTGATAAGGAGTATAGGCCGTCAAAAATTCACCTCTGGAAGAAAGGGCATTAACGGCAGCAGGTATAAAATGTTCATAAATACCGGCGCCGGCAAAATTTAAAAGCGGTTTATTTTTTGAAGCAAGAGCCTTAATATGTTTCGTTAAGGCTTGTTCATCAAGAGCCGCGGGCAAGTTAAAATTTGCTGTTTTTAATGACGCGGGAATATCTTTAAAAAGTTCATCAATATTTTTTATACCGATTTCAGAGAGCATTTGCTGCTCTGTTTCTTTGCTGTTGCCGTTAAACATTTTTGACTCCTTAAAACTTATAAAGTTGCTTTATAAGCGTCAAAGGAAAGGAGATTTTCTTCTTCTTTTGCGTTTGAAATTTTAATTTTACAAATCCAACCATCGCCGTGCGGTGCTTGATTGATAAGAGCAGGATTGCCGTTTAAATTTTCATTAACTTCAACAACTTCACCTGAAAGCGGAGCATAAAAATCAGCAGCGGATTTAACAGATTCAATTACTGCGCAAGCCTTGCCTGCTTGGACTTTTGCACCGACTTTGGGTAATTCCACAAAAACAATATCGCTGATTTCGTGTTGGGCATGATCGCTGATGCCGCAAACGGCAGTTTCGCCTTCGATAAAGGCCCATTCGTGAGTTTTGCTAAATTTACATTTTTCCTGATTATACATTTTGTTTTCTCCTTATATTTTATCTTGGTAAAAAGGCATTTTTATTTTTTTTGCTTTTATTTTACGTCCGCGAACTTCGATTTGAACTTCCTCACCTTCTGCAATAGAAGAAGGTGCGTAACCTGCGCAAATTGCTTTATAAACAGGCGAGAAAGTGGCACTTGTCAAATAGCCGATTTCTTTATCGCCCTGATAGATTTTGCATCCTTCGCGGGCAATGCCGGGTTCGGTTAAAATAAAACCGCTCCACACTTGGCTGACGCCTGTTTCTTTTTGCTTTGCTAAAGCGGTTTTGCCGATAAAATCTTCTTTGTTTAATTTCACTACCCAACCGCAAGATGCTTCATAAGGGGTTTTGGTTTCGTCCATATCGCTACCGCTTAAAAGATATCCTGCTTCAAGGCGCAGTAAATCACGTGCGCCAAGCCCGCAGGGTTTTATATTATGAGTTAAACCCCATGCAAAAAGTTTGTTTATTACTTCGGCTGAACCCATAATTTCGACGCCGTCTTCGCCGGTATAGCCTGTACGGGTGATAAGGACTTCACCGCCAAATAAATTTTCTTTTCTAATATAAAATCTTTTAATTTCTTTTATCCCCGGCAAGAGTTCTTCAAGAATATCTAAAACTTTCGGACCTTGCAAAGCAAGCATACTATAGTCACTGGAAACATTTGAAACTTCTACATTAAAGTTTTTAGATTTTTCTTTAAACCAGGCATAATCTTTTTGGCAAGTAGCGGAGTTGACTACTACAAAAAACTCTTGCTCGCTCACACAAAAAGCAATAATATCATCAATAACGCCGCCGTTTTCATTAACGATATGGCTATAAGCACCGCGACCTGGTTCAACTTTAAAATTATTTGTCGCCACATATTGTAGAAATTTATAAGCATCAGGCCCTTTAAAAATTATCTGCCCCATATGAGAGACATCAAACATACCCGCACTAGAACGAACGGCATTATGTTCGATAATAATACTTTCAAACTGGACCGGCAAAAGCCAGCCGTGAAAATCAACCATTTTCCCGCCTGCTTTTACGCAAGCATCATAAAGCGATGTTTTTTGTAAATTCTGTTCCATAAAGTCATTATATAAAATTACTTCCAGCCTTCCTCTTTGGCATAAGTTAAAATACCTTTGGCAATAATTTTAGCCACAAGGGTTTGAGTGTTTTTATTGTTTAGGCGCTTTCTGTCAGAAGCATTGCTGATATAGCCCATTTCAACCAATACTGCAGGGCATTTGACACCTTTTAAAACATAAAAATTGGCTTGCTTTATCGCACTGTTATTAAAAACTTTTATACCTGTTTTAGCGGAATCTTTTGAGGCAAGTAATCGGATATGTGCGGCAAGTTTAGAACTTTGATTTATATTTTCATTAGTGGCAAGTGACTGCAAAAGTAAATCGGTAAAACTTAAACCGCTTGTAGTCTGCCCTTCGTATTGGAGAGCCTCGTTTTCTAAAGCAGCGGTTTGGGCGGCTTCAGCATCAGATGCTTTATCCGAACGGAAATAAACTTCAAACCCACTTGCCCTCCCCTTTTTTGCAGCATTTGTATGAATAGAAACGAAAATATCAGAATCTTGTTTAACAGACATTCTGGCTCTATCACCCAAAGAAACAAAAGTATCGTCATTTCTGGTCATTTTAACTTCTATATTTTTCTCTTTTTTTAAGAGGTTATATACCTGTCTTGCAACTTTTAAATTAAGTTCTTTTTCCTTTGCACTGCCTTTGCGGGTAGCACCGGGATCTTTACCGCCATGGCCCGGATCAATAAGAATTTTTAATTTACCTTTATTTTGCGATAAGGGTAAAATAGTGGAGGCGGGTAATATTTTAGGCTCAAGTGATACTTTTTGAGAAGATGTATCTTCAACGCTGATCCCTGTACCTGTAAAAAATTCTTCCCCAAGTTCTATAATATCTTCATCTTCTTTTTGTGTATATTGCCCTTCTTGCAAAACCGAAGGAGGTAAAGGAATAATATTATCCGCATCGTCTTCTTGAGTGTCTTCATTTCCGACTGAACGTTTTATCGCCGAAGAAGACATTTCAAAAATAAAATATTTGCCGTTATAATAAAAGTCCCAATGTTTCGCATTTTTCTTTAACAGTGCAACTATTTGAACACCTTTTTTCTTCTGACTTATTCTTATTCTGCTTAAGAAATCATTTTTAGAAGAAATAATTTCATCACGTTTGACAATAGCACCCGGAAAGAAAATATTAACCTTATCTTTTGTAGATTTTTCTATTTTAAAAGGAAGTTCCCCCTTGGCTCTAAAAAATATTTGAGATTTACCCGCTTGATGTTTTTGTTCTTTAAACGCAAGGGTGTATTTCCTTTCCACAATAATCTTATTTTGAATATAGGCAATATCATAAGAGGAAAATTGAGTAAAAAAACTTAAGGGAACATATAAAGTGCTATCTTGCTTAAAAGGAGTTTGGGAAAGATTCTTTTTCTGTTTGTTAATAAAAACATAAGGTTTTTTATTTTCCAGTAAAGCCGTTTTTGAGCCTTCGGTAAGTTCCAAACGTCCTGATGCACCGTAAGCGGTGCTTTTCATCCCGAGAACGCGGGCAAAAGTACGCCCTGCAACAAAAGGTTCCTCTTGTCGTAAAATGACCTTGATTTTGCCTTTGTTTTTACCGATAAATTCGATAGGGGTTTTTATTTGGGCAAAGCCAATACAAAATAGATTAAGAGTGATAAAAGTTAATAATATTTTTTTAAACATTTTCTTCCGGTATATATTTTATATCACAAGATGCCATCACCGCATAACGATTTGTGTTTAGCCATTTGCGTGATTCTTTATAGTTGGGGATATAGCCAGCGACACAAGCCCAAAAATCAGGACTGTGATCAAAATGTATTAAGTGGGCAAGTTCGTGGACAATCAAATAATCTATAATACTTGACGGCATCTTTATAAGACGATAAGAAAAATTTAAATTCTTTTTTTGAGAACAACTGGCCCATAAAGTTTTCTGGTCCTTTATAACAATATTATTATACTCTACACCCATTTTTTGAGCCCAAGCAGCAACTCTTTTAGGCAAAATTTCTTGTGCCTGTTTGCGGGACCATTCTTCTACCAAGACGGGTAAATCTTCCTGGGGATTATTTATGGTTATAGTTAAAGTACCCTCCTCTAAAGCAAAGGAAGGTTCTTTTAACTCTGTATTCAAAATTATTTTGCAGGGTAAAAGTTGCCCTTCGTAAAGGAGTTTACCGCAAGGGCTTTTAACCTCTTCTTGTTGCAAGGAAGGATCTTCCTCTTTATCTTTGGAGAAAACTTCCGGTAAATCGGTTTTAAGTTTCTCAATAAAAAGTTTAATATCGCTTATGGTTGTCTCTATATCAATATCTGCCATATTTATATTCTATAAAAAACGCACAAATTTTTGTTAAAATATTTATATGGGAAAGATATTATTATTTTTAGCCCTTTTGGGCCTTGTGTTTTTTTACTATTCAAGACCGGTTGCCATAGAGCCGCCGACACCTGTTAAGCAGGAAGAAAAAAAGGAAGAACCGAAAAAGAAAATTGTTCCTAAAAAGGTTGAACCGAAAAAGGAACCGGAACAAATAATTGAAGTAGATGAAAATCCAATAGAAAAACCTTTGCCGGAACTTTCTAATATTGTCATGTCCTTACCGCAGCATCCTTATGCTGATCCAGATAAATATCCCTTGCACTATGCTATTTGCAGAAATGACCTAGACCAAGTTAAAAAAGTTCTAAAAAAAGAATCTTTGGTAAACGAACTTGGCGAAGTTGTTATGGGATTAAAAGAGTGCTACTGCCCGGAAGATAAATATAAAATATGCCAATGCGATTCCACTTTGATTATGCCACCTTTGAATCTTGCTATTTTAAAAAGAAATGATGAAATCGCAAAATATCTACTCCGCAGAAAAGCAAATCCCTTAACAAAGGATGCTATTGGCAGAAATGCGCTTGATATTGCCCAACAACAAAGTATGGCAGAGATGCAAGATTATTTGGCAAAGTATATAAAATAATTTATGACTAAAAAGTGCTTTTGGGCTATTTGTTTTTTATTTTGCTGTTTATTTGTAAAAGCCCAAAACTTTGATGATGTAAAAGTTATCTCCGTCTATGATGGAGACACTTTTAAAGTTAATTTACCCTGCACTCAAGATATTTTTTGCAGAGATATGTCTGTTCGTGTAAACGGCATCGATACGCCGGAAATGAAAACAAAAAATTATTGTGAAAAACAAAAAGCAAAAGAAGGCAAAGCATTAACAAAAGATATTTTATCTAAAGGGCCGGTTATTTTAAAAAATTGCCAAAGAGATAAATATTTCCGACTGCTTTGTGATGTTTCTGTTTTGGGCAAGAATCAAGGTTATAATTTATCTGAGGAACTTATAAATGCAAATTTAGCCGTCGAATATCACGGGGAAACAAAAGCAGAAGTTGATTGGTGTAAACTGCCTAAAAATAAAAAGAAATCAGATAATTTTACCGACGAAGTTTTGGCCGTTGTAAAAAATATCCTTTCGGAAATTATCAAATTAGTTAAAAGTTTTTTAAAATAATTTATAAATCGGTTTTATCGCCGAGACAAAAAATTTGTTATACTATTAATGTAAATAATTTTTTAAATTATTTATATATAAAATTTAATTGTTTTTGGAACCATATGTAGAATATGGTGCGCTTTTAGGAAACTAAAGGCACAAGTCTAGTCCAAAAACAGTCGTATTTTAAATATGCTGAAAAGTATATTTAATTCTGCCGTCTTATGACGGCAGATACGGCTGTTTATGTTTGGGTTACTAGACTTGGCTCAAATGTAGCAGCCGTTTTTTATTTGATAAAAAATATCTAAAAAGAAAAAATGCACGAAATTGCACAAAAAATTATTAAATATACCAAAGCGAAATATACCCTTAATTATAATAAGTGGTATATCGGCCTTACCGATGATCCAAAAGCAATAAAAAAAGAGTTTGAAATTAAAAATAAAATTGTTTGTACTTATTTTAAAATTTGGCCTTGTAAAAATAAAACAGAAGCAAAAAGAATATTAAAAGAATTTGATACTACTGATTTTATCACTTGCAAGAAAGCACCTAAAAATATCATTTTTGTTTTTCTAAGTGTTAATAAAAAAAATTATAAAATTTGGAAAAATTTAAATGCTCCAAAACCTAAAGAAATTTTTTTCATAATAGATTAATTTATTAATATTTCCGAATAGATGAATTTGAAAAATATAAATAAGACTATAACAGCGCGCAACTTTTTTTAAGGATTTTTTGTTTTAAATTCGCCAAGCACAACATATAACGGCACAGGATTTTTGAGGAAATTTTAACTTTTCTTTCAAATGAGGTATACCTAGAGCGGCTGGCAAGCCCGTGTATCCGAAATTTGAAAAAAATTAAAAT
>JAZUQO010000009.1:0-78199 GCA_045605725.1 Elusimicrobiaceae bacterium | reverse complement strand
ACAACAATATAATCCCCATTTTAATATCCGCTTGCGGTATTTGGTCGTAATCACTATGTGATACTTACAATAGTATATACAATGGCCTTGTTTTTTGTATGCTATCTTACTCATATTTTAATTGTAGCATAGAAGAGGAAGCGTTTCCTCTCCTCCATAGGCTTCCGCCTATGGTTTCCCCGGGTAGAACAAAAAAATCTCTTTCGTAATTTAAGAGAGAGATTTTTTTAAAAAAGCATGATTTTAATCAAAAAACTGCTTTTCGACTTGATTATATTTATCAATAACTCTTTTTATGAAAGCGTGTTTTGTTGCATAAGGACTAAAAAAACTGCCCTTAAAACCTGCAACAACAATATTTCTAAGTTGCTTTCTTGTAAGGTTTATATTTTTTGTTAAAAGGAGATATTCATCTGTCAAAGTAGTGTTTGAAACAAGGCGGTTATCCGTGCAAAGACTTAAAGATAAGCCCATTTCAAGCATTTTGTTTATGGGATGTTCTTTGACTGTTTTTATGGCGGGCAAAGTTTGAAGATTACTTGTTAAACAAACTTCAACACCAACCCTTTCCCCAGCAAGATAATTGGCAAGTTCCTCGACGTAGCGTTTTTTGTTTTTTACGTTTTTATCTTTTATTAAGTCGGTATCAAATAAAAATGTGCCGTGCCCGATTCTGTTTGCGTGGCATTCGGTAATTGCTTGGAAAATTGATTCCGGCCCGTAAGCCTCGCCTGCGTGGACAGTTTTTCTTATAAAAGCCTCGTGTACATATTGATAGGCCTTCCAATGGGCTACCGCAGGGTAGCCTTCTTCCTTACCGGCTAAATCAAAACCGACTATGGGCAGTTTTTCCTCTTTTAAAGAAACTGCAATTCTTGCCAACTCTAAAGAAGCAATAGAGGCAATTTCATCTTCTTTAGCATATTGCAAAGTATCAATTAGGTGATTATAGTAAAGTGAAGTGTTTTTGTTAAAATAACGCATTGCGCATAAAATAATTCCGAAGTGAAACTCTACTTCTTCCCCTTTTTTAACGGCTTGGCTTTTATTATATTCTTCTTGCGCTTTTTTAAGCCCTTTGAAAGCGGCGCGAACACTATCAGAAGGCGTCATATTTTTGGAACAATGCTGCTGCGGTGCAAAACGAACTTCTATATAACGCACGCCCTCATTGATATTATCCCAAACAAGTTCATATGCAATACGCTCAATATTTTCCGCGCTTTGCATAACGGCAGTTGTATAATTAAATCCCTTTAAATATTCAGGCAGGTTTTTATAGCGTTTTTTGAAAACTTTATCTTGTAATTCTTCTTCGCTGTAAGCAGGCAATTTGATATTTTCTTTTTTGGCAAGATCTATTAATGTTTTAAGCCTTAAAGAACCGTCTAAATGCAAATGCAAATCTGCTTTAGGTATTTTTAGAAGAAAATCTCTTGTAAAAGTTGTCATCTATAAAAACTCCTTCTTATTTTAAACTCCATTTTGGACCTTGCGGAGTATCTTTAATAAGTATGCCCATTTGTTCAAGTTTGGCTCTGATTTCATCGGATTTTTTAAAGTCTTTATTTTTGCGGGCAAGTTGCCTTTCTTCTATCAAGGCAAGGGCTTCTTTGGGCAGTTCCTGCTGTTCTTCTTTTAAAAGATCCAAAGCCAAAATAGTATCGGCATATTTTATAAGTTCAAGTTTTGTTGCGGGTGTGTTTTGCGTCTTTAAAAATTCCCACACAAAAGCAAGTGCTTTAGAAGTGTTTAAATCGTCAGACATTGCCTCAAAAAAAGTTCCCTTGGCTGATTTTAGGGCATTTTCGTCTAATAAACCTTGCGGCTGATTTTTTAAATCGGCAATTTTTTGTTTTAAACTTTTTAAACTTGCTCTGGCAAAATCAAGGGCTTCCCAAGAAAATTCAAGTTGTGTTCTGTAATGTGCGCCAAGGCACAAATATCTGTAATCTAAAGGATTATATCCCTTTTCTTTAAGTGTGCTTACAGTTAAAAATCCGCCTGAACTTTTGGACATTTTACCCGCAGGTAAAACCAAAAATTCACCGTGTATCCAATTGCGCACATATTGCTTGCCCGTTGCCGCTTCTGATTGAGCAATTTCATTTGTATGGTGAACGGCAATATGATCTATACCACCGCAGTGAATATCTAAAGTTGCGCCTAGATATTTCATAGCCATGGCAGAACATTCAATATGCCAACCGGGAAAACCTACCCCCCACGGACTATCCCATTCCATTTGACGCTTTTCATTCGTAGGGGAAAATTTCCACAAAGCAAAATCGCTGGGGTTGCGTTTTTCACTGTTAAACTCGACTCTGGCACCGCTTTTTAAACCTTCGATATGGCTTTTACCTACTAAATTATGATAAGTAGCAAATTTTGAGGTGTCATAATAAATACCGTCTGAAGTTTTATAAGTATAACCTTTTTCTTCAAGCGTTTTAACTAAATCAATCATTTCCTTTATATGCTGGGTCGCACGGGCTGTAATTGTAGGCCTTCTGCAATTTAAAGAATCAAAATCTTTAAAAAAACTTTCTTCGTAAAATTTTGCAATATCCCAAGCACTTTTGCCTTCACGTGCAGCACCGAGTTCCATTTTATCTTCGCCTTCGTCATTGTCGGAAACAAGATGACCCACATCCGTTATATTCATAACATGGCGCACTTGATAAATTTGTTCGAGTGTTCTTTTTAAAATATCTTCAAAAATATAAGTTCTTAAATTGCCGATATGGGCATAATTATAGACGGTAGGCCCGCAGCAATACATACTTACAATATCTCCTTTTAAAGGTTCAAAGTTATCTTTTCTGCGGGTAAGAGTGTTATAAAGTTTTATCATAAATGTATTTCCTTATTTTACTTTTTTAAGGCTGCTTCTTCTTTGGCTTTTGTATATTCTTGGGCAATTTGACCGAAGAAAGAATCGCAAGCACTTTTACCGCGGGAGTTTGCATAGTTCTCGCTCAAAACACATTTTACTTCAAACAAGGATAAGGGATTTATTTCCCCAATAGGTGTTAAAGAATAAGTAAAACCCGGCACCTTGTAGGTGCTTAAAGCATTATTATAGGCACTTTCAAGCCCGGTTTGTAAAAGGTGCATTTCTTTGGCGGTGGCATCTTTACCTAAATTTATTTTCTTTGTAGCCATAACGACAACGGCTTCACCGTAAGCACTGTTGGTGCTTTCTACGATAGAATCATCATCAATAGCCTCTACCTGATCAAAAACGGGAGAAGAAATATCGTTCTGTTCCACTTCGGAAATATTATTATCCAAAAGTTCCTGCTTTCTGGCGTTTTCCGCATAATCTTCATAACGGATACCGGAATATCTTTTGTATCTTTTGGGACTATAACTGTTACAACCTGCAAAAACAACAGATAAAGTAACTACACAAAAAATTATTTTATTCATTTTTTCTTCTCCATATTAACTTTCACATTTACTACGGCAAAAACTTCCAATGCTTTGCCTTTGCCAATATCGCCAAGCCCTTCGTGGCTTTTTGATTTAAAACTAATATTTTCAAGCCCGATTTTGAAAATTTTATTTAAAGATTTTCTGATCTCTAAATAATGGGGTTTCATTTTTGGGGCTTGAGCGACAATTGTTGCATCTATGTGAACAATTTCGCCACCCTTTTTCTTTATAATTTTCAAAATTTCTTTTGTGATAAAAACGCTTGAAATACCTTTTTTGGTTTCTTTTGTCGGTGGGAAATACTCCCCAATTTCACCAGCACACACTGCGCCTAAAGCAGCATCACAAATGGCGTGCAAAACCAAATCACCATCGCTGTGGCCGATAAGTCCTTTTTCAAAAGGAATTTCATATCCGCCTAAAATAAGTTTTTTACCCTTACCTAAACGGTGTATATCAAAACCAAAACCTGTTCTTATTTCCTGTTTTTTTTGCATAAAGCCTCTGCAATAATTAAATCTTCCGGCGTGGTAATTTTAATATTAGAATAATTGCCTAAAACTGCTTTAACTTTTACGCCGATTTTTTCAACCAACTGCGATTCATCGGTAGCATCCGTATTACCGTATTTTGCCAGTGCCTTTTTTAAAACTGCCGTTTGATAACATTGCGGAGTTTGAGCACAAAACAAAGCACTTCTTTTTAAAGTTTTTTTAACAAAGCCATCCTTCATTTCTTTGACGGTATCTTTGCTCATAACCCCTAAAACGACGGCCTTATACTTGTTTGCATTTTTTAGGCAACTTTCAATATTTTCCTTTAAAACAAGGGGGCGGGCACCGTCATGAACAGCAAGCAGTTTATAGTTTTTCTTACCCAGAGCATTAATTCCGTTTTTTAGGGAGGCAATTCTGGTTTCTCCTGCTAAAGCAAAAGTTATATCCTTATATTTTTTGCTTAAAATATCAATATTTTCCTGCTTACTCACCACTATAATTTTAGCCACGCGTGTAACTTTTTTAAAGGCTTCAATACTCCTTTCTAAAACGGGCTTTCCGTTGATAAGCAGCATTTGTTTTGGCTTGCCCATCCGTGTGCCCTGCCCACCGGCTAAAATTATAGCGCAAGTATCTTTCATTAATTTTCCTGCTGTTGTTTTATTTTGGCAAAAATCATACGTCCGGTTGAAGTTTGCAAGATAGAATAAACGGAAACTTCCGCTCTTTTACCTATAAACTTACGTCCTTCCTCTACAACTACCATTGTACCGTCGTCGAGATAAGCAATGCCTTGTTCTCTTTCTTTACCTTCCTTCATAACAAACAGGGACATACTTTCCCCCGGTAAGACAACAGGTTTTAATGCGGTAGTCAAATCACTAATATTCAAAACGTGAACATTCTTTAAAATTGCAATTTTGTTGATATTGAAGTCTATGGTAACAACTTCCGCATTTAATTTTTTAGCAAGCAAAACAACATTTTCTTGCAAGGAAGAAACATTAAAAGTTTTTGAAGTAATTGAAACAGAAACCATTTTAAGTTCTTTTAATCTTGAAATTATATCAAGGCCTCTTCTTCCTCTTGCTTTTTCAAGCAAATCTTTAGAAGATGCAAGATCATTTAACTTTGCTATAACAAATTGCGGAATAACTATCGTCCCTGACAAAAAGCCCGTTTCGCAAACATCTACGATACGGCCATCAATCAAAGCGGAAATATCCGTAACTTTCAAATGTCTTCCCTTTTTGGAAATTCCTTCCAGTTCCGAAGATTTGATAATTGATAAGAAACTGCCAATTAAAACAAATACACCGGCAAAGGCTGTTTTATAAGAAGCCCAACCGTCTAAAATATCAGACACATTAAGTTTTAACACAACATAATCGCATGCTAGATAAATCAAATAACCGCAAAGACCGCCAAAAACAGCAATCATTACTGCGCTAAAACGGAAACTTCTTAAAAATGTTTCTGCGCAAACAATAACTATACCGCATAAAAAGGCAAGCAAAATACTATATAAATCTTGTGCCCAAAAGACATATACCAGGAACGGGATTCCCAGTAATGCCGAAACTCTGAATATCCATAAAGGCATATAAAAATTCCTCCGAAAATAAAATCCCTTGTAAAAGTTTTTCGGTAATCTTTTATAAGGTATATTTATATTTTACCATTTCCCGTGTTAAATTGCTAAAATAAATTATGGCCTTAATTGATTTTGATTTAAAAATGCAACAAAAACATCCTCAGGTAAAACTGGTTGGGATTGACGAGGCGGGCAGAGGCCCTCTTGCAGGGCCCGTTTGCGCTGCAGCATGTTATATTCCCCCCTCTTTATACGAACACCCCATAATGCAGCAAATTAATGACAGTAAAAAATTAACACCTAAAAAAAGAGAAAAAATTTTTGAAGAACTTACAAAATTACCCATAATCTACTGCACAGGTTTTGCTTCAAGTCAAAAAATAGATGATGTTAACATTTTGCAGGCAACTTTTTTTGCCATGCGCCACGCCTTAACAAAATTCAACGGGCATAATATCTATGTGCTTGTTGACGGAAACCGCCTTATTTCAAATTTAAAAGTACCGCAAGAAACAATAATTAAAGGGGACGGGACTTCTCTTTGTATTGCAGCGGCAAGTATTATTGCCAAAGTCAGCAGGGATAGATATATGGATATTGTCTCATCAAAATATCCAAACTATAATTTTGTCGACCATAAAGGCTATGGCACGCAAAGCCATATTGAAGCCATAAAAAAATACGGCCCTTGCCCGGAACACAGAAAAACTTTTGAACCGATTGCTACTATGTTTGGCGGGCTTTTCGGTAAAGATTTTTAAAGGATAAAAAATGTTCAGTCTTAAAAGGTTAATAGGAAATAAAGCGGAAGATAAAGCCACAACATATCTAAAAAAGCAAGGTTATAAAATAATTGAACGCAATTATAATTTACCTTGCGGGGAAATTGATATTATCGCCAGAAAAGATAAAGCACTTGTTTTTGTGGAAGTTAAATACCGCAAGAATGCCGCTGAATTCGGCGGGGCTGTTGCCGCTGTAACCAAAGCAAAACAAAAAAGAGTTATAAACGCAGCAATAAGTTATATAAAAGCAAAAAAGCCTGCCTTTGAGACCTTAATGTTTGATATAATAGCAGTATCGGATGATAAAATAGAGCATATAAAAAATGCCTTCACTTCGGAAAGATTTTTTATTTAGGAGGGTAATATCATGAGTCAGTTACAAACAATACAAAAGGCCGTAAATTATATAAATAAAAAGACAAAAAATTTTAAGCCGGATCTTGCTATTATTACCGGCAGCGGGCTTGCAAATGCAATACCGCCTTTAGAAAAAGAAATAAAAATTCCTTACGTCCAAATACCGGGCTTTTTGCAGAGCACTGTTCAAGGCCATACAGGCAATTTGCTTTTTGGTATTTACAAAAATGTAAAGATTGTTATTATGCAAGGGCGTTTTCACTACTATGAAGGGCACTCAATTAAAGATATTTCTATCGCCATACGTGTTTTAAAATTTTTAGGAGTGGAAACTTTGCTTTTATCTGCGGCCGTCGGTTCTTTGGATAGGAAACTCCCCCCCGGTAGTATGCTGATTTTAAAAGACCACATTAATTTTATGGGAACAAATCCTCTTATTGGCAACTGGGACCCCGCCTTTGGCCCGATGTTTAAAGATATGACTCAAGCCTACGACGAAAAATTACAAAATATTTTAGTTAAAATTGCAAAAAAACACAAAATTAAACATAAAAAAGGTGTTTATTTTGCCGTCACCGGACCTTGTTTTGAAACTCCGGCAGAAATTAAAGCCTACAGAAAACTCGGCGCAGATGTTGTGGGAATGTCAGTAGTGCCGGAAACTATTGTTGCTAGACAACTAGATTTAAAAGTGGCAGGTGTTGCATTGGTCAGCAATCTTGCAAGCGGGATGTCGGGCATTGCACTTTCCCACAAGGAAACTTTGGACGTAATGAAACAATCCGAATCTAAATTTGCCAAACTTTTAAGAGATTTTATTATTGCCCTAAAAAAATAGAAAATGAAAGATAAAGTAAAAACCCTCGGTAAAGAAACTTTAATTTACGGCACATCTACCATTGTTGCGCGTCTGTTAAATTTCTTTTTAGTTCCTCTTTATACCTACTTTCTTGCTCCGCAAGATTATGGTATAGTTGCGGCGGTTTTTGCTTTTATGGCGTTTACAAATATTATCTATCAGTACGGTATGGACCAGGCCTATTTGCGCTTTGCCAAAGAAAATAAAACAAAAGAACTTTTTGCAACACCCTTGATAGCAGTTTTTACAAGCGGTGTTTTAATTTCTTTTATTTTATGGCTCTTAAGCGCAAATATTGCGGAGTTTTTGGGTATCGGCGCGAAATACAGTTATTTGATAAAACTTGCCTGCTTTGTTATGGCTTTAGATGCCTTAAATATTGTGCCTTTTGCTAAACTTCGCTTTGAACATAAAGCATGGCAATTTATGCTTACGAGAACGGCTTCTATCGTGGTAAATGTTATCGGCAATGTTTTGGTGCTGGCCTATTTTAAAAGTGGCATAAAAGGTATTTTTATTGCCGGTATTTTTGCTTCTTTAACTTCACTTATTTTGCTTTTGCCAATGACAATTAAAAACTTTGTCTGCTGTTTTGATAAAAAACTTTTTAAGGAAATGTTTTTATTTTCTTGGCCTTTTATACCCGCCGGTATGGCAAGCATTTTGGTTAATGTTATTGATAAACCTATTTTAATACATCTTGCCGGTTTAAAAGCGGTCGGTATTTATCAGGCCAATTTCAAAATCGGTGTTTTTATGATGTTGGTTGTTTCTATGTTTGACCAAGCATGGCGACCGTTTTTTATACAATACTCTTCCGAAAAAGATGCAAAAGAATTATTTTCGCAAATATTTACTTATTTTATGGCAATAACAACTTGGATATTTTTAGGTTTAACTTTCTTAATGCCGGTCATCATAAAAACTCCTATTTTTAATCATTATTTAATTGCCCCTGCTTATTGGGAAGGTATCAAAATTATTCCGCTTGTTTTGGGCGGATATCTTTTCTACGGTTTTTATATTAACTTTATGATAGCACCCGTTCTGACAAAAAGAACACGTGTTTTAATGTGGATTACTTTACTTGGCGCGGCAAGCAGCATTTTGACAAATTTTACACTTGTGCCAATGGTAGGTATCATCGGTGCAGGATGGGCAATTTTTGTAAGTTATATTGTAATGGCGGTTAGTTTATTTATATTTTTACAAAGGAATTATCCCCTCAAATATGAGTATAAGAAAATTGCTTTTATCACCGGTGTAGTGTTAGTTTTTCTTGCTTTGAATAATCTGTTTAAAAATGCTTTAAACGCACAAATTATTTTGCTTATAATTTATCCGTTTATCATCAGTTTAGTTTTAGAAAAAAATAATTTCTTGGAAATAAAAAAAATCTTCTTAAAAAGAAAGCATTAATAAGAATTATTTTTAAAATATTCAATTTTTGCTTTAGTATCTTCAATATAGGTATCAAGCAGTTTTTGCGTTTTTGCATCAAAAAGAGAAGCGTGATTTTGTTTCAATTTTAATAAGCCATCAAGTTGCACACTATAGGCTCGGACTTCCTGTTCACCGTAACTTGTTGAAGCAAGGCTAGGTTGTTTTATAACTTCAAAAGCATGGCCATAAATTTCGTGGATAAAATTAACAATGGTTTCAAGCAGAAATTCCGACTTGGAAACTTTAGTATAATTGGATGGATTATAAGGTGAATCATCTATAAAAACAAAAACTCTAAAAGTATCTGCTTTTTCCGGAAAAGAGGCTATTGCTCTGGTTTCCCTGTTAGAAGCGCCTATCATATCTAAAACATAAGGTTCTGTTTGGCTTTTACGCAAAGCATAAATGGTAAAATCTTTAACCCTTGGATAAGAACTTTTTTTGACTTCCATTAAATCTTTGCCATAAGGAGCAGCTACTTTTGAGGCATATTCCAAAGCCTCTTTAATCAAAGAAGTTTCCGTCGCGGAATTTGCACTTGAAGGATTAAAAACAAACAAGCGCACAAGCCCGTTAGAAGACTGTTCGATATAGGGTTTAAAATTGCTGTTTTTTACTTCGGAAGAAAGAATCTCTCTTAATTCTTGATTATCTACCGCAAAAGAAAAATTAGCAAATAAAGTAAAAAATGCCAAAACAAAAAATAATCTTTTCATACCTACATATTATAAAAACAATTCAAAGTGTGCAATATGTTTTTAAAATTTTACGGAAGGTACTTCGGGTCACAGGGAATTCCCCTATCCGAACATTTTGGTGCTTTTTTGGGACAATAATTTCCACAACAGCAAGAGGTGTCATCAAAATACTGATCGGCACTTACATAGCCGCTACAGGCACCCGGTCCATTAGCATAACAAATAGAACCGTTTGTAAAATAAGAACCGTAACAGGCCCCTGTTCCACCTTGTCCTACGCAGACACTGCCATTATCAAAAGTGCTTTTCCAACCGCAGTAACGGCTATTAATGCAAATGGCTTCTGCTCCGTCATAATGACCTTCGCAAGAATATCCGTCTTTATCCCTCCAAGCATCTATTGCTGTACATTTTCCACCGGGTTCAACGTTTATCCCCGTTGTAGCTTTTGTACAACCCGCAATGGAACCATATACGATACATTCTCCGCCATTTTTAATTGTTACATCTTTACAGCCGTTCCCGTTATTGTCAGAAAGACATTGTCCGCCGTTTTCTATGATTGTCCCATTACAGCCATTATTTTTAGTGGAACGGCAAATTTCATCTTCCGATACGACTTTCCCCTTAGAATCAGTATAACCGCATTTACTGCTTGTTATTACGGAAAGACCGAGATCGGCACATTTCGCATTAATATTGTCATAACATTTCTTTTTACCTTCAGACCAGACACCACCACTATAAGAGCATGTATAAGCATTTAGTTCCGCATTTAAGAGATATGCGATATATCCATCTTCAGTATTATATACTTCCTTTCCACTTAAGGTTTTTTTACAAAGTTTGGTTGCCCGCTCATCTCCATCTTTTGCTTCGCAATGTAATTGTCCTTGAAAACGAGCATTATTATCAAAATAAAAAGCAAGTCTAACATTTGAAAGGCCTTTATGCGTAATTTTTAGAACATTAAATTGATCGCCTTTGTTGGATGTATCTATTTCATAAATAAGATCCTGTTTTTCTGAACTTTGGTCAGCAACAGACAAAGATAAATCATTAATTTTATCTGTATAAAAGCCTTTAGTTAAAAAATAATTTTCCTCTGCATTTTTAATAGAGAGCGAAATCGGAAGCATCGTGCCGAACTTGGATTTATCCACGGCACCGGTATATAAAGGCAAAGAAACTGCGACTAAAACACTCAGTATCAATACTACCACAAGTATTTCTACAAGAGTAAAACCTTTTGTTTTCCTCATACCAATTCTCCTTTAAGAAGATTTTTTTATTGTCACAACAAAAGAATTATATCAAAAAAAAAAATTTTGGAAAGGTAAAAGACTATTATTTCTGTGGGATATTGTGCTTTTTAGTATAAAAAGTAAAACCGACTATATAAAAAAACAGTAGAACAGCAAAAGTTAAAGATAGAACTCTGCTTATATAATCTAAACCAAGCAATTTTAAAATCGTATTGCTTAAAACTATACAAGGTATTACAACAAAACTTCTTTGTAAAGTTAAAGAGTGTCCGTTTTCGCAAACTATATTATTACATTTTACCCCCAACGGAAAACCCATCATTCCGCCGGCAGCAATAATAATTGTTAAAACAAAAATTTCAAGACCGACTTGCTTGCCACTGCTAAGAACATAAAAAAGTCCACCGGTAGAAGTGGTAAGCAAAAGCAAAATACGCACGGCACGCGCAGTCCATTGTTCAGGCACTTTAAAAATGTTAACTAAAATAGGTCGTATTATCATAGCGCCGCCAATCCCCAGCAGAGAACTAAAAATGCCTGTTCCAAGTCCGCCTAAAAAGGCAAGCCAACTTTGTTTGCGCGAAAAATTAGGCAGGGCATTTTCGTTTATAATAGGTTTTGAAAATAAAGTTTGATAACCGATAAAAAGATTAACCAAACAAAAAATAACCATTAAAGCCGTTGAACCAAAAAGAGCATAAAGATAATCATTTATAAATCTGCCGGTAAAAGCCGTTATAAAACAACCGATACCTAAAGGAATAATCATTCTTCTGCCAAAAGAACGTTTGCCCCAATTTACTTTAGGGAAATCTTTTACCACCAAAGGCAGGGTGGAAGGCACCATTTGTAAAAGACTTACCCCCACTGCTTCCGCCGGAGAAAAACCAAAAATAAGCATAACCGGCACAATAAGCCATCCACAGCCCACGCCCCAATAGCCACCGGCAAACATACCCACAAAACCGATTACAGGTAAAATAAAATAAAGATACCAAGCGATAGTCATTTCTTTTTTTAAATAAAAAACCTCTCTTATATTTTAGAATATAAAGAGAGGTTTTACACGAAAACAACTTTTTTATAAAAAATTCCGATTAAAAAAACTCACCCATAAGGCACAGGATTTTGGAGATAGTTTTAATTAGTTTTTTTGTAAAAAAAACGATTTTAGAAATGAGGTATACCTAGAGCGGGTGGCAACCCCGCGTATCCGAAATTTCTAAAAAATTAAAAATAGCCCAAAAGCCGAAGCCCTACAATGCTCGTTCTAATAAAATTTCCTTTTCAAAATTTAAGTGTTTACCAACCTTGCAAGTTTTCAAAACATTAATAAAATGCGCTTCTTTATCTTGCGGGAAATTTGCTGAAATTTTGACAATAGTTGTCATCTTTGTAATCAACCCCTTATCATCAAAAACAGGCTCTGCTCTGAAGGAAAAATCTTCCTTTTTCATACCGTTTTTTTCTATAAAAGACATTGCAAATACCGCCTGACAGGCAATAAAAGAAGCCATAAACATTTCAAAAGGATTTGGTGCGCTGCTTTCCCCGCCGAAATCAACGGGCATATCGGTATAAACTTTATAATTGTTTACCCTTACTTCTACTTTTTTCTTTCCTGTATATTTTGCTTCCAACATAAAAACCTCCGTTTATTTAATTTTATAAAATTTTATTTTTTGCCGGATAGGGAGGCCGGATCTAATGTAGTTAAGATTATTTCCTAACCTCCCCGTAAAGGAAGTTTTCCGGCAGGATTTTACCTGCACACAAAAGTATTTTATTTATAATATTTTATAATTAGTAAAACTAATTATTTTATAGTATAAATAAAAAGGATACAAAATGTCAAGTGTTTTTTAAATTTATCTTAACATGCCTCTTAGTGCGGCTATCCTCTTTTCTATCGGCGGGTGAGTATCAAACAGATGTTTTATTGCCGGCAAAAAACACATACTTGAAGCCATACTTTGGCCGTCAAATGCTTTTATTTGGCTTCTGCCGGAAATTGCCTCAAGAGCCTGGGCCAAAGATTCAGGATCACGCGTAATTAAAGCGGCTGTTGCATCGGCTTGATATTCTTGCCGACGGGAAAGCATCATTCTTATAATAGGTGCAATAAGCAATCCGTAAAGCAAAAACACTATGCCAAGCAAAAGAATTATTCCTGCCCCTTTACCTTTGCTGCGACCGCGAACCCTGATCATGATATTACCCAAAAGTGTCAAAACACCAATACCGCTTACTATCAACACCATTAAAGCGACATCGCGGTTGCCTATATGGGCCATTTCGTGGGCAATAACACCTTCAAGTTGCGGTTTTGTTAATTTTTTGACAATACCATCTGTCATTGCTAAAATGGCTGTTTTAGGTTTAACTCCGGCGGCAAACGCATTGCAACCTTCTTCCGGGATAAGATAAACTTTCGGAACGGGCAAACCCGCTGCTATGGCAACATCTTCAACCATAGAATAAATGGCAAAGTGCGTATCTTTTGTTATTTCTTTAGCCCCAGTCATATTAACGATCATTTTGCCTTCGTTAAGATAGGAAATACCCATCCACACCAATGCCACAACAAAGATAGCAGGTATTAACCAACCGGCTAAATGATTTGTGCGCTGAAAAACACTTAATCCGTTTACCAGGGGGCCTTCAAAAAAATATACTAAATATATTGTTCCGTAGATCAAAACAGATAAAACCAAAGGGAATAAAAGCGTAATTAAAAATATTTTGGTCTTATTTTTTGATACATGATCATAGATAAGCATAATTAAAATTTAACTTGAACCGGTTTGCTGGCAGAGTCTTTTTCATCTTCTGCAAGTTCAAAGAATACTGCCTTTTTAAAACCAAACATTGCAGAAATTATATTCGTCGGGAACATTTCAACTTTATTATTTAAAGCAAGAACATTGCCGTTATAATATCTGCGGGCGGCTTTGATTTTATTTTCAGTATCTGTTAATTCTTCCTGCAATTTAAGGAAGTTTTGATTTGCCTTTAAATCGGGATAATTTTCGCTCAAAGCAAACAAACTTTTAAGTGTGCCGGATAAAATATTTTCACTTTTGGATTGTTCATCAGGGGTACCGTTATTTGCCATAGCCATATTTCTTGCTTGAATAACTTTTTCAAGCGTACCGCTTTCATGGGAAGCGTAGCCTTTAACGGTCTCAATTAAATTGGGGATAAGGTCATAGCGGCGTTTCATTTGAACTTGTACATCACTCCAGGCTTCTTTTACGCGGTTTCTCAAAGAAACAAAACTATTATAAGTAAAAATCAAATAAAGCACTGCCAACAAAAATACTGCTGCTACAATTATGGTTCCTATCATTAGCATATACTTCTCCTTTCCTATAAATTATTTACAAAAATATTAAACAAAAAAAACGAAAAATTATCAATCTTTATTTATGCGGTATTTTTCAATACCCATAAAACTAAAAGCATCTTGCAGATATTCTTCCTTCGAAGCAAGAAGTAAAATCTTATCACCCAAAACAAATTCCGTAGACGGCAAAGGAACAAGGAAAGTATCTTCCCTTTTAATCATAACTATTCTCACGGGTTCCTTAAAGATAAGATTTTCTGCCTTAGGATATTTGGCCAAAAAACTTTCCCCCACCTTAAACTCGGCAGTAACTCCTATATCCTCCGGTAAATCAAGGGCAAAAGTTTTTTTGTCTTCTTCTTTAGAAGTAAGGCCTAAAAGCCTTGCTACATATGGCACGCTAGTGCCCTGTAAAACAAGTGAAATTATCGTTATAAAAAATACTATATTAAAAATTTCCTTCGAGTGTGGAACACCCGCGACAAAAGGATAAGTTGCAAAGATTATAGGCACAGCACCGCGCAGCCCCACCCAGGAAACAAATATTTTTGCCTGCCTTGAAACTTTTTTAAAAGGTGTAAGACATAAAAACACGCTCAAAGGTCTTGCAAAAACCGTCATAAACAAAACAATTGCCAGTGCAACCCAAACAATACTGATTAATTCCGAAGGGTTTACAAGCAAACCAAGAGTTAAAAACATTACTATTTGAAAAAGCCAAGTCAAACTGTCAAAAAAAGTTATAACACTTTTTTTATAGGCAACTTTTTCATTCCCAACAATAAGGCCGGCAATATAAACAGCCAAATAACCGTTACCGTTAATTATTGAAGTGAAAGAAAAAGCAAATAAAACGAATGCAAGCAGTAAAACAGCATATAAAGCGGAATAATCCAAATTAATTTTATTCATTATAAAAACAGTTACATAACCTATGGCCGCGCCCATTAAGGCACCCAAAAATAATTGCAAAAAGAAATTAAAAACAATTAAGTTAAGCCCTGCAGAACTGCTAATTATGATTTGTATAAACAAAATCGTAAGCATATAAGCCATTGGATCATTACTGCCACTTTCAAGTTCAAGTAAAGGTCGGACATTTTGGGAAAGATTTAAGTTTTTAGTTCTTAAAATAGAAAATACCGAAGCAGAATCTGTTGAAGCCATTACCGAAGCAAGCAAGAAGCAAGCCGGTAAAGATAAGTGCAAATATTGGGGATAGAATTTTGCTATCGCAAAGGCAAACAATCCTGTAATTAGAGCCGTTAAAATAACACCCAAAGTAGAAAGTAATAACCCCTGCGTGAGAACAGGTTTAATATCTTTTATTTTTGTATCCATACCGCCGGAAAATAAAATAATACTTAGGGCAACCATGCCGATAAATTGCGCCTGTTTAAAACTATTAAACTGTATTCCAAAACCTTCGCTACCAAAGATGATACCAACTATTAAAAACAGCAAAAGTGAAGGCACTCCAAAGCGGTATCCCGTCTTACCTGACACAATACTTAAAAATAGCAAAATTGCTCCGATAAGCAAAAAATATTCAGGTGTTGTTATAGACATTTACTCCCCCTTGGTGTGATGAAAAGTTATATATCTCGAGGTTTCATATAATCCATGTGCAAGATTTTTCATCATATTGCATTTTTCTTTTTCTTGTGAACAATAGTCTTTATTACTATCTTCATTATACTTAAAAAGACCTTCTTTGCCGGGCCAGGCAAGATAATAATAATCGCCTTGTATAAAACCGATTTTAAGAGGTGTTGCAGGTGAATTAATAATTAAAGCACCTTCTTTAATATTTTTGTCAAAAATATTTCTGCCTATTGCAGTTTGAGTATGTTCTATACCAAGTAATCCTGCCATAGTTGCCGTTACATCTGCCTGACTTGAAACCCTGTCATTTACAGTTGTTTCAATACCAGGACCAAGCACAATAAGCGGAACATTGTTTGAAGTTAATTCCAAATCAATAAAACTCTGTTTTAAATTTTTTGATTTAAAAGAAGTTAAACCGTGATCGCCATAAATAAGGAAAATTGTATCTTTATAAAAAGGCTCTTTTTTAATTAAATCAAAAAATTCGCCCATTGCATAATCTTGAAAGCGCATAGAATTATATTCTTCATTTCCTTTAAAACCATATTCATCTAAAAGTTTTTCATCAAGATTTTTTAATTTAAAAGTGCCATGATCTTCAGGTATAGTGTAAGGCCTATGATAGCCGGAAGTTTGAATAAAAGCAAAGAAAGGCTCTTTTGTCTTGGCAAGTTCTTTTGCCGCATATCTAAACATATCCAAATCTGAAAGACCCCAAACATCGTTTCTATCTTGATTTTCATAAGTGCCTTCTTCAAAGATTTTAAGGCCCTGAATATTATATTGCAAAAGACCTCTGATATTACCCCAGTTTGTGCTGCCTCCGATAAAATAAAATTTTTGATAACCGGGTAAATCATTTATCAAAGAATGTTGGGTAACTATCATGGGATTTCTCGAAGATGTTTTAACAACAGAAGTATCCGGCAAACCTGTTATTGAGGTAAAAACTCCCCTTGCCGTGCCGGTCGTAGGCGTAAAGAAACGTGTAAACAAAGTGCCTTCTTTTGCTAGTTTTACAATTTCAGGGGTGGCGTCAATTTCCGGGGCATTAAAAGAAGTTTTATCCCATGAAAGTGATTCCGTAAGCAAAATAATCACATTATATTTTTTAGGATTTTTGGCGGCAATTTCTCTTGAGAAATTAATATTTTCTTTATCCTTGTTTACTACGCCTAAAAAATCTGCAACTTCGTCATAATATTTTTGAGTTTTTTCCTTATCAAAACCAAAACCTATTTTTGCAAATTTATAAGTATCATATAAGTTCTGTATCGGATTTAGGGCAAGAGAAGTTAAAAAACTGTCACTTGTAAAATAGGCATTACTCCATCTTAAAGGATATTGGGAAAATCTGCCATGCACAAAGGCAACAGTTATGAGTAAAGCAAAAATAGCAAATAACCAACCTTTTTTTGCGCCTTGTTGGGTATAAGCATAATTTGCAACTTTCTTCGTAAAAAAATAAGCAATAAAAGCACAAATAAGCAAAGCAAAAGCACCGCTTATAACAGGATAAGTCTGCCAGACCATCTCAAGCGAAGTTGTTGTATTTTGTGCAAGTTCAATGATGTATGCGTTCAGTCTTTGGCTAAGGTAAGCATAATAACCAAAATCAGTAAAGTAAAGCAAAACTAAAATACTGAAAGCAAATGCATAAAAAATACAAATAATTTTTTTAAGTATTTTTCTGGCGGGTAAAAGTAAGAATATACCAAAAGGTAGAGAAAACAAAAAAGCAATTCTTGCATCAAATCTTAAACCGGTATAAAAGGCTTTTAAAACGCCGTCTTGATAGCCTGGAGTATTAACAAAATAAAATATCACGCGCATCAAAACCATCAACAAAAAAGTTGCAAATACGAAAATAAAATAGGCCTTAAATCTATTTGAACAAGAAATCTTTTTCATTTATTTTTTCTCTCCTTTTTCTTTTGCAAGTTTTTCCAAAGCAGGATAATCGATTTTGCCTGTTCCCATTAAAAGCATTTGTTCCAAAACTTCAACTTTTTTGGGGACCCATAACTCACTAAAACCTTGCTTTTTGAAATAATCTTGAATTTGTTTTAAAGTAGCATCTTGCTTATCTGTATAAGCGATAAGTTGCTCTCCGCGTTTTTCATCAGGCAAACGAACAAGTGCCGTTAAATTATCCGGCCAAAGTTTTTTTAATGCAAGTTCCACTGCCGTCATAGAAACCATCTCACCGGCAATTTTGGCAAAACGTTTTGCACGGCCTTTGATGGTGGCAAAATTTTCATCATCAAAAGCAAGAATATCACCTGTATCATACCAACCGTCTTTAGGTGCTTCAATTTTACCCGGCGCGCTTGCTTTAAGATAACCAAGCATAATATTATCACCTTTAATTAAAAGTCGGCCGCCTTCTTCAATACCGTCGACCTTTTCAAGTTTAAACTCAAGCCCCGGCACCGGCCTGCCGACGGAACCGCGCTTATAATACATCGGGCTGTTCATTGTAACAACCGGGGAAGCCTCTGTCGTTCCATAGGCTTCTATAATGCGGATGCCAAACTTCTCGGACCAAATCTTAAACGTTTCGTCCTTAAGTTTTTCACCGCCGATACCGATATATTTGATATTGTGGAAATCATATCTGTGCGCCATTTTGGCATAAGCCGCCAAAAAAGTATCCGTAGCAAAAAATACTGTTGCATTTCTATCGTAAACAAGTTCGGGAATAATTTTGAAGTGTAAAGGTGAAGGATATAAGAAAATAGATAAACTGTTTAATATCGGCAAGAAGAAACCGCACACCATACCAAATGAATGGAAAAGCGGCAAAGCATTAAAAAATTTATCTTGCGTATCAAAATTTAAAAGGGTTGAAAGTTGCATACGGTTTGCATTAATATTTCTGTGAGATAAAACAACACCTTTCGGCGAACCTTCCGAACCGCTTGTAAATAAAACTATTGCCGGTTTATTTGGGTTTTGTTCGGGATCGATAGTTTTATAAGTTCTGTAAGGGAAGAAACTTTGAACCAAGGCAATAATTTTATCAAGTGCAGTAATTTTTAAGTCTTCAAGATAAATTATGCGGATATTTTTATTTTCAAGTGCTTCAACAATTGATTCAAGTTGAGCCTTAACAACAAACTGACGAGAAGTTACAACACTTTTGATTTTTGCTGCTTTACATGAATCTAAAATGTTTTTTATGCCGGAAGTAAAGTTAATCATGGCCGGCACTCTTACGTGGGAAATTAAAGCAAACAAGACAGCAGCACAAACATTCATATTAGGCAGCATTACGCCTACATATTCATCTTTATCGCTTTTTTCGGCAAGTTTTTTACCAAGCAGGAAAGAGGCTATAAGCAATTTACCATAACTCATTGGTTTTCTTGTCATATCTTCCAGTGCGCGAGCACCGCGGCCGGCGAAATCGGTTGCTTCAATAAAAGCCTTAAACAAAGTTATATCAATATTATTACTCTTATACTTCATTTCGGCCATAAGGTCATACATTTTATCTTCAACGCTTAATCTTCTTGCTTTGCCTTTAAGATTATCTTTAAGTTTGAAATCTACCGGTGGCATAATATTGATTGTAAACTGCACATTTTTTGGCAAGTGACGTAATTTGCGACCGAAATAAGCAAACCTTGAATATTGCGTGCCTTGCATACAAATAGGCAAAATTGTTGCACCGGAACGTTCTGCAATCATAGCAGGGCCTGGGTAAATTTTCATAATACCGCCGGTAGTAGTTATTCTGCCTTCCGGAAAAATAATTATCTTTTGGCCTTTCTTAATATTGCCAATAATTGTTTTAACGGCCATTGGGTTTGTTGTATCAACTGCAATATGTTTTGCAAAACGTAAAAATTGTTTAACCCAAAAACGTTTTGCTATAACACCATCTACAACAAAGGTAATATCATCAGGTAAAAATGCCCCTAAAATAAGAGGATCTAAAAAGGAATTGTTGTTTGCAACAATTAAAGTTTTACCGGTTGCTTTTTCATAATTTTCCAGACCTTTAATTTTGATATTGTAAAAGAAGTTAAGCAAGAAATATAAAACTGAACGAACGACGTAATCCGGCAGTAAAGTGCATATATATGCTGCAACAAAAATATTTGCAATAGCAAGCAGACCGATTAGAGCCGCACTGCCAAAACCTATGTAGAGAAGACAGAAAGAAATAAGCCCGGCAATAATCATAGAAAGCGTGGTCAAAATATTACAAACACCAAGTATCCTTCCTCTTATTCTATCAGAAACTAAAGATTGAAGCCAGGCATTTAACGGAACTATGTATAAACCGGAAGAAATAGATAAAAGCAATATATATAAAGAAAATCTTATTCCATGCCAACTTGTAATAAATTGTTTGAAAGTTATTTGATAAACAGGTCTCACGGCAAATAAGCAAAAAATAGCAAGTAAAAATAAAGAAAGGCCCATACCGACAGCACTTAAGGGAACATATTTTATGCTGACTTCACCCTTAACAAATTCACGGCAGAGCATTGCACCGATGGCAATACCAAGTGCAAATAAGGTCAACATATAATTTACTAGATTACCCGCGACATTTAATTTAAACTCGGCAATGGCCTGCATTTGGGTAAAAAATACAGCACCTACAACCCAGAACCAACAAATAGCCAAAATACAAAGGAAAATTCTCTGCGATTTATAAGCAACTTTTATATTTTTCAAACTGCTCTTAAAAACATTTACGTTAACTTGGGCTGTGGGAGATGTCGGTTCAAAAGAATCAAAAAACCAAGTTGATATATAAGCAAAAAGGGAAACTGCTATTATAACAATACTGATTGCAGTTAAATCTGAAGAATTTTGAACGACAAAAATACTACATAAAATCGCGCTTATCAAAATGGCACCGTAACGTCCTGTTTCCAACATACCGTTTGCACTAATCAACTGATTCTTCTTTAATATTTGTGGTAAGAAAGCATATTTAACAGGCATAAAGAAAGCATTTTGGGCACCAAGTAATACCAAAACAAAATAAAGTAAAAAAGAACTTCTTAAATATAACCCCAAACTTATTAATAAAGCCGTAATAATCTGGCTAAAAACTATTACCTTAATAACTTTTGTTTTATTGTATTTATCGGCAATTTCTCCTGCCGGCATAGAAAATACTAAAGTTGAAACCAAATAAATAGCCAAAGCAAACAAAGTTGCATAGATGCCATAATTCACCGGCGCAATACGGGCCAGAAATATCGTAATAAAAACAGCCAAGGCCAATCTAAAAAGATTGTCGTTAAATGCTCCGAAAAACTGAGCAAGAAATAAACACGTAAAATTTTTGTTCAAAAAAATATTAAAGAATTTTTTCATAAATAATCTCCTTTATATATTTTATAAAAATAAAAACATATCTACCACCTTATGTAAGAAAAACTTGAATAAACTACCATTTTTACTAAATAAATGCTACACTAATTGTTTCAGGAGGGTAAAACTTATGAGAATGCTGGACATAATTATTAAGAAAAGAGAAAACAAACCTTTGACTTTAGAGGAATTTACTTTCGTCGCAAACGGTGCTGCCAAAGGCACTTTACCGGATTATCAGTTATCTTCTTTTTTAATGGCTTGTTTTTTAAACCCTTTATCTCCTAAAGAAACCGCTCTTTTTACAAAAGCAATGGCTTTTAGCGGGCAAAGATTAATTTTTAAGGATTCAAAAATACCTGTTGCGGATAAACATTCAACCGGAGGCGTGGGTGATGGAATATCTCTTGCCTTGGCACCTTTGGTTGCTTGTGCCGGACTTGCCGTGCCTATGATGTCAGGCCGAGGTCTTGGGCACACCGGCGGAACTTTGGATAAACTTGAAAGTATGAAAGGTTTTAATATTGCCACTCCCACAAAACAGATTTATAAACAAATAAAAAACATCGGGGTGTGTATGTTCGGGCAGACAAAAGATTTAGCCCCGGCAGATAAAAAACTTTATGCTCTAAGAGATGCAACCGGCACCGTTGAAAGCCGCCCTTTAATCACAGCAAGTATTTTATCCAAGAAATATGCAGAAGGTATTGATAATCTCTTTATTGATGTAAAATTCGGTAGCGGCGCTTTTATGCAAAAATATGAAGACAGCAAAAAACTTGCCAAAATGCTTGTTTCCACAGCAAAACTTATGGGATTAAATTGCCGCGCTTTAATTACTGATATGAACGAACCCTTGGGCAGGGCTATCGGTAATGCTAATGAAATGTTGCAAAGTATTTTAGTTTTAAAAGGAGATAAAACTATTGCTCCTGATTTTTATGAGGTTCTGATTGAAAGTGCAGCCCAAATGCTTATTATAAGCAAAAAACAAAAAGATGTAAAAAAGGCTAAAACACTTTTGGAAAAATTGATACAAGACGGCTCTGCCGCCCTAAAATTGAAGGAAATTTTAAAATGGCAAGGGGCCGATCCCCAAATTGTTGATGAACCTCAAAAATATCTAAAAAATGCAAAATATCAAAAAGATTTTATGGCCTCAAACAAGGGTTATATTAATAACATTGATGCAAAAACTTGCGGTATGGCTGCAGTTTTACTTGGTGCCGGCAGAAACACTATGGAAGATAAAATTGACTATGGTGCAGGTATTTGGCTTGATAAAAAATCTGGTGACCAAGTTTTTAAAGGACAAGTTATAGCACGCTTATATGCCAACGATAAAAAGAAACTTGAAGCCGGTTTTGAACTATTTAGCAAAGCCGTAAAAATTACCGCTAAAAAACCGATACCACGCAAACTTATAAGGGAAGTCATAAGGTAAAAGAATCTATTTAAAAACCTCTCTTTTAAGAAGAGGTTTTTTATTTTTCCCCTCAACTGTGTTGTTTGCCCTTTATTTCTAAATATAGTATCATTAAGTGATAGAGGTTTTTATGGATATAATTTTATCAGCAGTAGTCACTTTAATTTTGGTAATGGATCCTTTTGGAAATATTCCGCTTTTCATTACCGCTTTAAAAAAAGTTGCCCCCGAAAGACGCAAAAAGGTTTTGCTTCGTGAACTTTTTATTGCCTTTTTGATTATGCTTGCTTTTTTGTTTGCAGGCACAAAAGTTTTGGGGTGGTTTGGTATTGAACCTTATTCCATGAGTATTGCCGGCGGTATAATTCTGTTTATTATATCTGTCAGATTAGTTTTTAATTCTTCTTTAGATGAAGAAGTAAAAATGAATCCAAAAGAAGAAGAACCTTTTGTTGTTCCTTTGGCTATACCGCTTATTGCCGGTCCTGCAAGTTTGAGTATGATTTTAATTCTTTCCGCAGGGCCTATTTCCCATGCTTTTTTGATATTGATTGCTATACTTGTTGCTTCAGCGTTAAATGCTGCAGTTTTGCTTTTATCTTTTCCTATCAGCAATTTGCTTGGAAAACGCGGACTTATCGCCGTAGAAAGATTGACAGGTATGCTTTTGATTTTAATGTCTGTTAATATGGTTATGAACGGTATTAAAAATTTTTTAATTTCTCTACATTAGAAATTTTTTAAAAATGAAAACATTTTTTTTCTATTTATTTTTATTTTTTTCCATAACTTGTATATTTATGGTGTGGGCTTTATATCCGACAAAATCTCTTTTACCCCCGTCTAAAGATGAAAAGCCAAACATTTATATGTTCCTTTCGCCTTCTTGCGCAGAATACATACAGTTTAAAAGGGCTTTTTATCCCAAAATAGTAAACAAATATAAAGATAAAGTTCACTTTATAAATATCGACAGTGATAGCATGAAAGGGCATGACACCTTGGTAAAAACAGTAAAACAATGTTACGCAAAAGTTGCCCCTTCCCTGCTTTTGGTTATGGATAATACTTGTCTACAAGGAACGCGAAAAATTCTTTCTTCTTACTCTATTTCAATAAACAAAATGCTTTTTAAACATAAAGTAAAAAGAAAAATAAAAAGAATATTTTCAAAAGATTAAAAAATTACGATAGAGGTATATTAGCATGCATATTAAAAAATTCTTGTTGTTATTAACTGTTTTAATTTTGCCTTTTGCGCTGTTTGCACAAGATAAAGAGCAAACTTCCCTAACTCAAACTCAAAACGGCAAACCAAATGTTTATGTTTTTACTTCACCAACTTGCGGACACTGTATACAATTTAAAAAAGAGTTTTATCCACAATTAAAAGAAGAGTTTAAAAATAAAGTAAACTTTATAGATATAGATACATCCGACGGAGAAGGTAATTTAAAATTAAGAGATATTGCCTCTCAATATGGTTTAGAATCTTACGGCGTTCCATGTATTGTTTCCGGTGAACGTTGCCTTATAGGATACCCCGGAGAAATTAAAGAATTTGCAAGAAAAACAATAACCGAAACTATCTCTACCAATCAAAAGACAAAGAGGTTGCAGGACGTCGATTCCAAAGAGGCTTTTTCCAAATTCACTTTAGCCGCTATAATTTTGAACGGACTTGTTGACGGTATAAATCCTTGCGCTTTTGCAGTAATAGTGTTTTTGGCTTCATTCTTAACCATATATCGCTACGATAAAAAGGAAGTTATTTTGATAGGTTCATCCTATTGTTTAGCCGTCTTTATAACTTATATTTTGCTTGGGCTGGGTTTATTTAAAGCCCTTTACGCTTTAAGTGCTTTTCAAACATTTATTAAGTGTTTTTATATCGTTACGGCAAGTATCTGTATCATCCTATTCATTTTAAGTGTGTACGACTTTTTGATTTATCTAAAAACGAAAAATAGCAAAGAAATGCTTTTAACGCTTGGAACTAACTTAAAAATCAGAATAAACAAAATCATCGGGTTCTTTCTTAGAGGGAAAGAACATTCCACTTTTGGTTTGGTTATTGCTTCTTTAGCAGTTGGTTTTAGTGTTTCTTTGGTGGAAGCCGTTTGTACAGGACAAGTTTATATACCGACTATAGTTTTAATTATGAAAGATCCTGCCTTGCGTTTACAAGCGTGGCTATACTTGCTTTTGTATAATGTAATGTTTATTTTGCCTTTACTTGCTGTTTTTATTCTTTGTGCAATAGGTATTAAATCGGAAGGTATAAATAATTTCTTTAAAAAGCATTTAGCATTTGCAAAACTGTGTTTATCATTAGTGTTTTTAGGTCTTGCCATAATGCTTTTGTTAAACGTTTAAGATTATGGAAACCAAATTTAATTTAAGAAGAAAAATTGCTTTTTTCAGCATTTTAAAATGGTTTTTCTGGGCAACGCTTATAGGTGTTGTTGTAGGTTGTTTTAATGCTTTATTTTTGCACTTACTCAGCAAATCTATAAAATTTACAAATTCTTACCACTACTATTATCTTTGTTTACCTTTTGCTTTACTCCTGGTTAACCATTTGGCAAATAAAGTTTATCCAAAAGATAAGGGCTTTTCCACCAATGCTGCAATTGCAAGCATTAATGATAAAAAGCCTATTTCCATTATATCTTCGATAAAAGCCTTTTTCTTGCCTATTTTAACCATTGCAGCAGGTGGTTCAGCCGGTAAAGAATCCCCCTGCGCAGATGTCGGCGCCGGAGTTGCCTCTTTTATTTCAAATTTATTTTCCCTTAATGCAAATGAAAGACGCAAATTAATGATTTGCGGTGTTTCTGCAGGCTTTGCCGGAGTTTTCGGAGTGCCAATATCCGGCGCAGTGTTCGGTCTTGAAGTTTTAAGCGTAGGCTCTATATTCTATGAAGTTATGTTCCCGGCCTTTATATCAGGGATAACGTCCTTCCAAATAACACACATGTTAGGTGTGGAATACGTTTACCATCCTTTGCAGTTATCTTCTTTAAATATTGATAGTTCTCTTTGGCACGTGTTACTGGCAGGTATATTTTTCGGTCTTATATCACTTTTATTTATAGAAATCTTAAGAGTTACACAAATTTTATTTAGATACATTTCTTTGCGTTTTTCAGTATTTTGGAAATGTTTTATTGCCGGTTCTTTAATAATATTAATAACACTTTGTACTTCTGATATTTATTTGGGATTAACGATGCAAAGAGTAGATGCTATTTTAAACGGGGATAATGCCTCTACAATGGGATTTTTATTTAAGATATTAACAACATCACTTACATTTGCCGGAGGCGGCGTTGGCGGTTTAATTACGCCTCTTTTCTTTATAGGAGCAAATGCCGGCTATTTCTTTGCCCATTTGCTAGGACTTAATACTATCACATTTGCAGCGCTTGGCCTTGTAAGTATACTTGCCGGTGTAGCAAATACACCGCTTGCTGCAAGTATTATGGCTATGGAACTTTTTGGTGCGGATATTGCTCCTTACGCGGCTGTTTCCTGTATAGTCAGTTTCTTAATTACAGGACAAAGATCTATTTACGACAAACAGAGATTTCACTTTGATAAAAGTTTTTCGGATGATGAAGAAGATAGTGATCAAACTCGTCCCCAACTTGAAAACAAACTTCGAAAAAGAAATTTCTTTTTATCTATGGTGCGCCATTTGATACCGCAAGAAAATTCTTCTGCTAATACTCCCAAAAAAGAAGTTAAACCTGCTTCGAAACAGGAGATATCTCAAGATAAGCCAAAAGAACAAAATAAATTTGAGGCTAAAAAATCTCTTACAAAAACTCTCTTCGGGCATCTTTTCCCACAAGATGAAGAGGAAAATAAACCTAAAGATAAATAATTTTTATTTTTAAAGTTTACCGAAAAATTTATTTTAATAAGAAATGTAAAAGTTTTAAATAAATTTCCTTATACGGAGAATATCGCACGGGAAAATCTATCCAATTTTTCTTATCAACAATACTTTTTATGTGCGAAAAAGTTTTAAAACCTGCTTCTCCGTGATAAGAACCCATGCCGCTTTCCCCCACACCACCAAAACCCATTTGGGTCGTAGCGAGGTGAATAATAGTATCATTTATACAACCACCGCCGTATTGAACACGTGCTGTAACGCTTTTGATATTTTCTTTATTATTAGAAAATAAATATAAGGCAAGAGGTTTTGGTTTATCATTTAAGAGATTAATCACTTCATCAATATTTTTAAAAGTTAAAATAGGTAAAAGCGGGCCAAAAATTTCCTCTTGCATAATTTTATCTTGCCAAGAAATATCCATCATAACAGTTGGTGCTATTTGTAAAGTTTCCTTTTGGGTTTGTCCACCTAAAATTACTTTTGAAGGCTCTATTAATCCCTGTAAGCGTTCAAAATGTTTTTCATTGATGATCTTACCGTAATTTACATTTTCAAGGGGATTTAAGCCATATTGTTTTTCTGTTTGGATACAAATTTCCCTTTGTAAATCTTTAACGATACTTTGGTGGCATAAAACATAATCCGGTGCAACGCAAGTTTGCCCGCAATTCAAAAATTTACCGAAAACAATTCTTTTTGCAGCAAGTTTTATATTTGCAGTTTCATCAACGATACAGGGACTTTTGCCCCCTAGTTCCAAAACAACCGGCGTTAAGTGTTCTGCCGCATTTTTTAAAACTTCTTTGCCGACTGAAGAACTACCTGTAAAGAAAATAAAATCAAATTTTTCACACATTAAAGTTCTTGCTTTATCAATATCTTTATCAACTAAAAAAGCATAATTTTCTTTAAAACAAGTTTTTATTATTTTACCCATCACTTTTGCCGTAGCAAGAGAGTTTTTACTGGGTTTTATCATTGCAGTATTGCCGGCAGCCAAAGCATCTACCAACGGGCCCATAGTAAGTAAAAAAGGATAATTCCAAGGGCTAATAATCAAAGTGTTTCCATACGGAGTTGGTTTTATATAACTCTTTGAAGCAAAATTTACTAAAGGAGTGTGAACTTTTTTTTCGGCAGAAAGTTTTTTTATATTTTTTATCATAAAACTTATTTCTTCCTGAACAAGGCCGATTTCACACATAAAACTTTCAAAATAACTTTTGCCTAAATCTTGTTTTAAGGCAAGAGCAATTTCTTTTTCACAACCTTTAATAACTTCTTTTAAAAGTTTCAATTTTTCTATACGAAAATTAATATCTAAAGTTGCACCGCTTTTAAAATATTTTCTTTGTTCTTCTAAAATTTTATTTAACTGCATTGTTTTTACCTCTTACCTGATAGTAAAACTTTTCAAGTTCACTAGCGTTCATAAGTTGAGGAACGGGATATAAAGGGTTGGCTTCTTTTGCGGCATATTTTGCCATTTTTGAAATATCTTTTTCGTTTATAATTTCAAAAGTAGTCGGAATATTCATCTTCTTATTTAAGTCTTTAATTGCTGAAATAAACTTTTTGGCACCGACTTCGCTTGATTCTTCCTTTGTGCTGATACCGGCGACAATAGCAAGTTTATGTAATTTTTTATAAATGGCTTTGCCATAACCTTCCAAGACATAAGGCATTAAAACAGCATTGGCCAGTCCGTGGGGTATATTATATTGACCGCCAAGGGAGTGTGCAATAGCGTGAATATATCCCACATAAGATTTAGAAAATGCGATTCCTGCTTTATAAGCAGCAAGTAGCATATT
Source organism: Elusimicrobiaceae bacterium (assembly GCA_045605725.1). Taxonomy (GTDB): domain Bacteria; phylum Elusimicrobiota; class Elusimicrobia; order Elusimicrobiales; family Elusimicrobiaceae; genus Proelusimicrobium. The sequence goes on along the minus strand of JAZUQO010000009.1, from coordinate 49,822 downwards.
TGCACGGGCTTTGATATTAAGACCATCTTGATAGGCAGTTAAAATATTTTCAAAAACAAGTTTGGTTGCCTGCTCGGCAAGGGCACGGGTTTCTGTGGTGGTGGATCGCCCGATATAGGCTTCTACTGCGTGTGTTAAAGCATCCATACCGGTTGTTGCCGTTAAACTCGGCGGAAGAGTTACCGTAAGTTTTGGATCTAAAATTGCATAATAAGGAATAAAAGTAAAATTATTTAAGGTATATTTATGTTTTTTATCACTATCGGTTATTACGGCAGTAACGGTAACTTCACTTCCGGTGCCGGCAGTTGTTGGAACAGTAATCAAAGTCGGTATCTTTTTTAAAACGTGCATTAATCCTTTCATTTGCTCAATGGATTTTTTGGGATAAACTACGCGAGCCCCGATTGCTTTTGCACAATCCATAGAAGACCCCCCGCCTACGGCAATAAGGCTGTCACATTTATTTTGTTTATAAATTTTTAAACCTTCTTCAATATTATAAATTGTAGGATTTGCGTTTGTTTTATCATATACGGCATATTTTATTTTTGCTTCATTTAAAACTTTAGTTAAAATATCAATAATACCGCTTTGGCGAATGCCCTGATCGCTTACGATTAAGGCACAAGTCTTATTTTCTTTCTTTAAAATATCCGTAACACTGGTAATAGAGTTAAAAGTCTTAGGTTCATGATAGGGCAATACAGGCATAGCGACCTTAAAACCGAACTGATAAGTGCGACAAAAAGTTTTTTCAAGTATATTCATTTTTTTATTTCCTCTTTATTAACATATATCTTAATTATATTCTAGCATATAGTGTGCTACGAGGGCAAATTTCCTTTTCACTTTTACGTATTATAATTTTTATGAGGGATATTTTATTACAGGAAGGGCATAAAAAAACAGTAACCCTTGCTTTATAGGCAAGGGTTACTGTTTTAAATATTTATTTTCTTTTTGTAGCTTTTTTTGCTGTTTTCTTTACAGTTTTTTTGGCTACTTTTTTTACTGCTTTCTTAGCACAGGCTTTTTTTGCACAGGCTTTTTTTGCGCAAGCTTTTTTTGCGCAAGGTTTTTTTGCAGCTTTTTTAACTGCAACTTTCTTTACTACTTTTTTTGCAACTTTTTTTGTTGCTGTTTTTTTCTTTACAGGCATTTTTTTCTCCTAATTTAAGGATGTGTATGTCTTCAAGAAAATAATACAACATATACACAAAAAAAGCAAGTATTTTTTTAAAAATTTATAAAATTATTTTTTAAAAAATCTTATAATGCTGAAAAAATATTTTTTATTTCAATATTTTACGACGGAGAAATTATTTTTTACAATTTTTTACTTTTATAAGAAAGATTTTTAAAATTTTATTTTTTAAAAATAAAAAATGCTGCAATCACTAAAAATAAAAAGCCGACATAATGATTCCAGCGCAAATTTTCTTTCAAATATAAAATACTAAAAAAAGCAAAAACAACAAGCGTTATAACTTCTTGCATGCCTTTTAATTGCGCAGTGGAAAAATAATTATGACCTATCCTATTTGCCGGTACCAAAAAGCAATATTCAAAAAAAGCAATCAGCCAACTTACTAAAACAATAAGCCATATTGCCTTATCTTTAATTTTTAAATGACCATACCAGGCAAAAGTCATAAAGATATTGGAGATAACAAGTAATAAGACAGGTTTATACATATGTATATATTTTACAATTATATTAGCAATTGATAAAATTTAATTATGAATCCCAAACTTTCTTTATTTATATTTTGGCTGATTTTAGGCTTTTCCCCGATTATAGGTGGATTATCGGTTAATCTTATCAGCCCTGTTTTTTTGGTTTTAATTGCCAGCATAGCAGGGTTTCTTTATTTCTTATTTCCCGTATTAAAAAATAAAGAATTTACCCAAATATTTGATAAAAAATATCTGCTTAAATATTTTCTTATTTCAAACCTTGGTAATGCTTTGCCTTTTTGCGCGATGCTTTATGCTTTAAAATGGACAACCCCTGCCAATATCGCTATCTTAAATCAAGTGGAAATGCTCTATTCTCTTCTATTTTGTGCAATTTTTCTTAAAGAAAAAATTACTTTAAAACAAATTATTGCTTCCTTTTTAATAATTGCCGGCGCAACAATTTTGATGTTTCAAAACGGAATTACCCCACATTTAAAGGGTGATTTAATTGTTGTTTTTTGCGTGTGGATGTTCCAAGCAAGCCATATTTTGATTAAAAAATTACCGAGTCAAATTAATGATAATTTAATTTGCGCAACTAAAAATTTTTATTCTATTCCCGTTTTAATTATTTTAATGTTTTTGTTTGAGCCGCAACCTGTATTTAATTTTAATTTTTCTTTGCTAATCGTGCTTGTTTATATGGGTGTTATAAGATATGGCCTTTCTTATAATTTATGGGTTTACGCCATTAGAAATTTAGACCTTGCCAAAACAACGGCTGTTGCCTTATCTTTCCCCGCTTTAACTTTAGTTCTATCGGTATTTTTTGGTTATGATAAGTTTAGTTTATTTAATATCTCCGGTTTAATTTTGACGATGGTGGGCGCTTTGTGGCTAAATAAACTAATGAATAAAAAAATATGAAAATTTTTGAAATTGCAATACTGGGCGCGGGCGCAAGCGGACTTTTTAGCGCAGGTCTGCTCGGTAAAACAGATAAAATTATTATTGATAGTGATATAAAAGCCGGCAGAAAAGTGCTGGCTAGTGGTGGGGGACTTTGCAATTTTTCAAACGCTAGTATGGGCGCAGAATTTTATTTTAGCCAAAACCCACATTTTATAAAATCTGCTCTGGCTGGTTTTTCTACACAATATTTTTTGGATATTTTAGACGGAAATAATATTACTTATTCTTTAAGAGAAAGCGGACAATATTTTGCCAAAAGTTCAAAAGATATTTTAAACTTGCTTCTTAATCACATAGATAAACAAAGCACAACTTTTGCTTTTGAAAATAAAATAATTTCAGTTGTTTTAGATAAAAATGTTTTTAAAATTAAGACAGATAAAAATGTTTTTTACGCAAAAAAAGTTATTTGCGCACTCGGCGGGCCGACCTATAAAAAACTCGGCGGAACTTTTAGCGCTTTTAAAATTGCCCAAAGTTTTGAACATAATATAATTTCCCCCTACCCTGCTTTATGCGGTATTTTGTGGGATAAAAAACAAAAAGAATTTTTTAAAAATTTAGAAGGACTAACACTAAAAGCAAAACTTACTTGTGAAAATAAAACTTTTGAAGAAGATATTTTATTTACCCACGAGGGTTTAAGCGGGCCTGCTGTTTTTAAACTTTCGCTTTATGGCTTAAAAAATAAAGAGATTTTAATAGATTTTCTACCAAAAATAGATTTGAAAGATTTCCTTTTAAAAAATAAAAATAACACAAAACTGCCCGCAAACATCTTTGGTGAAATTATGCCAAAACATCTTGCACAAGTTCTTCTAAAAGATTTTAATAAAACTTTGCCAGACGCAAACAAACAAGAGTTAAAATTTTTGGAAGAAAGGTTTTGTGCTTTTAAATTAAAAGTGCAAAATACTTATGATTATGATAAAAGTGAAGTTTGCGCCGGCGGAATAGATACAAAGGAAATATCTTCCAAAACATTTGAATCTTTAAAGATAAAAAATTTATATTTTATCGGCGAGTGCCTTGACATAACAGGCCAACTTGGCGGTTATAATTTACACTTTGCCTGGGCCAGCGCAAAAGCCTGCACAAACGCAATTTTAAGAGATTTTAAATAAAACTACCAATCTTTTGAGAGTTTTTCTAGTTCTTCTTGAACTTTGGCTTGGTCTTTAGGTAAGACTCTATCAATAAAAACTTTGCCGTTAAGATGGTCTATTTCGTGCTGTAAGATTATGGCAAGAAAACCTTCGGCATTGAGTTCAACAGGCAGGCCTTTTTCGTTAAGATATTTGACTTTAACTTTTTTTGCGCGCGGTACTTGGATATTTAGACCGGGAAAAGATAAGCAACCTTCGCTACTCATAACAGAACCTTGAGGATTTGAAATTTCCGGATTAATTAAAACATATCTTTTATAAGAACCCTCTTCTTCCTGAGGTAAAAGAACAACGGCAAGAGCAATATCCAAACCCACTTGCGTAGCAGCAAGCCCAACACCGTTATAGGCAAGGCAGGTTTGCGTCATATCATTGATAATTTTAGGCAACTTTTTTTCAAGTAAATTAAAGTTGATTCTTTTTGTTTTTTTGGTCAAAATTTCTTTGCCATATCTACAAATATTTAAGATAGCCATTTAGAATTTATAGGAAACTTCCCTACCCTCCCAAACAATTTTTGCGACTATGGAAACCTTTTCTTCCGGAGGCTGACTTTGTTTAACTGCACCCCAAGCCATAACAAGTCTTTCAAGTTGGTCATTTGCACCAAAAGAGCCAGAAACGCCCATAACAATTTCCTTAACTTTTGCCGCCAAGGCCACTTGGGCAACGGCGTAAGAATAATCATTACACTTAACTAAAAGAGGATGAACGGTAAGCCCGTATTTTTCGGCAATTAAAATAACTTTTGTAAAAAGTTCCTGTTCGTCAACAGCCGTTGCCTGACGCGTTTTGCCAACACTCCAAGTATCAAGCGGTTTTGCGTAAAGAACAATAATTTCTGTTTCGTCATCATTTACATTTTTCAAAACTTCTTCCAAGTGATATAGGTTTTCGGGATTTTTTACAGGAACAAGTATTCTTTTCTCACCTACAATATCTTCCAAGGCTTTTGAAAGATTTTCCACTTCGGACTGATTTAATTTTTCCCTATGACCTTCTTCAAAAATATCATTTGCTTTTTTGGCATTTAACCTTTGAGATATGTGAAAAACTAAGAAAAACAAGGCCGCAAAAGAACACCCAGCAATTGTTGCAATTTTCTTTGTAAAAAGATTAACTACGGCCAGCATAACCACTACAAGCACTACAAAGGCACCACCAAGCGGAATATAATAATGGTCAAATTTGATATTAAAAGGCATCATAAAGCCACGTTTTTGCTCGCGGTTCTTGAAACGTAAAATAACAAGAGAAGTCATTTCCAAAACGAAACTCCATAAAACGCCGAAAGCATAAGCCTGACCGATTAAATAGAGTTTTCCGCCCGATAACAAAATAACGCCCACTTGCATAAGACAAATCATATTGATTATGTGATAAGTTGTGCCGTATTTTTTGTGGATTTTTCTGAACCAATCGGTCAAAATACCTGTTTCGGCTACGCGGTTCATAATACCATTTGCGCCGATAATTGAAGTATTAACCGCACCGGCAAGCATCGCTACACCTGCAAGCACCACTGCACCTTGCATAATAAGTTTTAAGAAATTAGGACCGCTTAAGTGCATTGCTAAACCGGCCAGCAAATTATCGTGATACTCGCTTGCGATCAAATCAGGCGGAATAATCAAAGAAGAAAGGAAAGTAAGACCACCCGTAAAAAGCAAAGCAAATAAGAAAACAATTAAAGCCGCTTTTTTAAGATTTTGAATCTTTGGATACTCTATTTCCCTAAAAACCTGGGCAAAAGTTTCAAGACCGCTCAAAGCCAAAACAGAGTGTCCCATTGCCACTAAAACACCCAAAAAGCCGATTTTTTGCATAAAGGTAAACTGACTGGCCCAACCTAAAGAACCTTCATTTAATTGCGGTTTAAAAGGCGGTAAAACGATATTATCCTTTAAGAATAAAGTTATGCCTGCCCAAACAAACAAAATAAGGCAGATTATCATAGAAAAGCGGATAATCTTTCTGCTTTTATCGCTGGAATCTTCAATACCTTTAACATTTTGATACCAAAAGTATAAAGTAACAAGCAAAGCAAAAACAACGGCAACTGTTTCATTAGGCAAAGTAAAAGGAAGATGAATTGCTTTTAAAACAGAGTTTATTAACCCTGATAAATAATGCCCCGCTGAAAGACCGCTGATAGGACCTGTTAATGTAAAATCAAATAAGATAGCGGCGGCGGCGGCTTTGGCGGCATTTTCGCCAAGACCGGCATTAACAACAGGGAAAACCCCCCCACGTGTGAACATAGAGCAGGACTCTATGTACATCATCATCAAAAGTCCCGCAAAAAGCATGACTCCCAAAATATACCAAGGGAAAGCAGGACCAAAAGCCTTCATAGCGATACCGCCGGCATAAAATGCGCTTGAAGCAAAATCGCACAAAACAATTGATGCTGCCTGCCAAGCGGTAATGAATGTAAGCATAGCCGTGGTTATAACCACAACTCCTTTAACTTTAAATTGTGTTTTTAATGGGTCTTGTATCATAATTATAGATTAACTTTTTTAGAAATTTCCTGTTCGGTAGTGCAGGTTGTAAGTTCTTGCACAAATTCAGGAGTGAACTTTTCCGCCAAACTTGCAAGCAGTTTTAAATGTTGGGCAAAATAAGGTTGCCCCGCGGGCGAAAAGAATAAGAACATAACCTTTATAGGTAAGCCATAATCATCTTCTATAGGTTTTGGCATAACTGCCAAAGCAGCAAGAAAAGCGTCCAAATCTTCCACTCTTACATGGGGAATACTTAAAGCGCTTTCTAAAGTAGTGCTAATACCTTCTTCTCTTTTAAGAACGGCTGAGAGGATCTCCTGAAAATCTAAAGAAGGGTTTTTATCACAAATAGAGCGAACTAATTTTTCAACCAATTCTTTTTTGGTAATATTATCCTTTATAAGGAAAATATTATCAATTTCTATTTTTATGTTTTTATCCGAATTATCTGTCATACCTATATTTAAATGCTAGCAAATACCTAGCATTAGGTCAAGACTTAACGAACTATACAATAACTAAAATAAAACAAAAAATCCGTTTTGTTTTACCAAAACGGATTTATAATAAATAAAAGCGAAGGATTTATTCTCTATCAATAATAGCCGTATAAGCCAAGACGGAAACAATGATAAAAGATAAAACACTGTAAGCAATCCACCAAAGTCTTTGGCCGGTAAGTTGAGGCAAGGTAATTGCTTCCCATACAAAAGAACACAATATCCTTACAACAATAAGCCAAACGCAAGCAATTATTAATCTAAAAATAACATCAAGTATCCCTAAAAAAATACTTTTACCAAAAGAAACTTTAAATGAATTTAAAAATTTGTTCATAATAAAATTTTAACTATTGTAGCACTTAAAGTCAAGCAGTTAATGGATATTTAACATCTCCTTAGCATTGTTAAAGACTTCATCAACGCTGATATCTTTCATGCATTTAAAGTGTCCCTGAGGACATTTCTTACCGCCATGTAAAGCACAAGGACGGCAGGGTAAATCTTTAACTTCAACAACTCTATGCCCTTTACCATAAGGGAAAAAGCCAAGTTCTTTTGTTGTAGGGCCAAAAATAGCCAATGTTGGCACGCCAAAAGCCGTTGCAATGTGCATAGGACCGGAATCATTGGTAACAAATAATTTAAAGTGTTTCATTATTGCCATTAACTCGGAAAGTGTCGTCTTGCTTGCCAAATTAACGGGGTGAACTTTGGAAAGACGGCAAACTTGTTCGCCAAGATCTACATCTTTAGGTCCGCCGACAATTACCGCTCTTAAACCAAGTTCTTTTTCAACTCTTTCAATAAATTTTGCATAGTTTTCCGCCGGCCAACACTTTGTAGGCCAAACAGAACCGGGATGAACACCGATAATATCTTTGCCCTCAAGTCCTGCATCTTTGAGCATTTTTAAAACATTGGCTTGGGCATCTTCGGCAGAAGAGTCCATTTTAAGTTCGGCATTAGAGAAGTTCTCATTAACAATACCTTGAAGCAGTGATAAATTTCTTTCCGCATCATGAATAAGCCAAGAAAACGGCAAAGTTCTTGTATATAAGCGTCTGCCTTCACTGTTGGAAAAACCGATACGAACTTTTACACCGCTAAGCCAAGCAATAAGAGCACTTCTAAAACTTCTGTGCGGAACCAAAATAACATCCACATTAGCCTCTTTTATCTGGCGGGCTGTTTTAAATACGCCCAAAATCTTACCAATGCCTTTTTTATCGTCAATAATAATTTTAGAAACTTCTTTTAAATTAGAAAAAATTTCCCTTGTTTGAGGACGTGTCACAACAATAATTTTTGCATTTGGGAAAAGATTTGCCGTCTTTTGAACAAGCGGAGTTGTTAACACGGAATCGCCAATAAATGACGTTTGAAAAATACAGATATTTCCTACTTCCTTTGCATCAACTTTTGCAGGTTTAAAAGACCAATCATTTAATTGCGGCGTTGTATATTTTATAGGAATATCCCAAGGTTTGAGGGCTTCCAAATACTTTTCAAGGGTATGCTTTTCCAAAGCGGGACTTGTAATTTTGAATTTAACAAAAAGTCTTCTTTCAACGGAGTTTTTATTGTAACGTTGTTTTTTGGCTATACCGGAAAATAAACTGATAATTCTTGTTCTAACTGTGGAATGCAAATCCAGCAAATGGGTAAAATGTTCTCTTCTAATTTGTTTTATAGTTTTACGATAGCCTTTAAAAACAATAATTTCGTCAATATCAGGATGACCGCTGAAAACTTGTGCAAATTGAGGCTTAACAAGCAAGGCAATATGAGAATCCGGCCATTTCGCTTTAATATTTTTGAACACAGGTGACAACAACATAATATCACCCAAAGAAGATAAACGCAAAACTAAAATTTTATTTTTTTCATTATTTTCCATAATTTTGAATTATACTGATAGTTTTTTCAGTTGCTCCTTTAAAAGATAAGGCCACACTTTGTGCTTGCGCACCTGCCTGTTTAGCCAAAGAAATATTACTTGCAAATTTTTCCAGTTCCTTAAGAAAAGTTGTTTTGCCAACCTTTACAGCCCCCCCTTCTTTAAATAGTTTGGTAGCGACTTCCGGCGTATTATAAAAATAAGGTCCGCTTAAAATTGCTTTACCGAGGATTGCCGCTTCCAAAAAGTTATGTCCCCCTTTTTTACTTATAGTTCCACCGATAAAAGCAAGCGTCCCCACTGTATAAAAAGCACCAAGCATACCCATAGTATCAACAAGCAAAATTTGGACTTCACTTTCAAGCGGTTCTTTTATTTTACTAAAAATAGCAAAAGAAATTTTAGATTTTTTCAAATTATCAATAATTGCATTTTTTCTTTCCAAATGCCTTGGCGCAATAATAAACTTAACATCCTTTATTTTTTGGGCTGTTTTTATAATTAAGTCTTCTTCTTCTACGTGGGTACTGCCACAGGTTAAAATAAAATCGTTTTGCCAAGAAAGTTTATTAATTATTTCTCGGGCTTCCTCTTGCTTTGCAGGAGTTTGGGTGAGCATATCATATTTTATATTGCCGGTATTAAAAACTTTTTCTTTTGAGGCAGATAAGGCAATATATCTTTTGGCAATATCACCAGTTTGAGCGCAAATAATGCTAATTTTACTTATAACCAGTTTTATCAACGGAGATATAAGTTTGTATCTCTTAAAACTCCTTTCTGACAGGCGCCCGTTTACGACATAAACAGGAATATCATTATTAGAACAGGCAACAATCAAATTAGGCCATAAATCGGATTCTACTATAAAAAGTTTGCTCGGTTTATAAAATTTCAAAAAACGTTTGATAAAAGGATAAAAATCTAAAGGCATTAAGAGGGCTTTATCAAAAACTTTATTTTTTAAAGCAACTTGACGGCCGGCCTGCGTTGTGGTTGTGATTATGACAGGTTTTTTATAAAGTTCTTTTAATTTTTCTGCAACTACTAAAATACTTTTAACTTCCCCAACACTTGCAGCATGTATCCATAAAGCATCTTTTGGCGTGCCTTTAATGGCAGACCAAGTAAATCTTTCCCTAATTTCCGCTTTTAAATTTTTGAGTAAGTTCCTTCTGGGGGAAATAAAAAAATAGATTAAAAAGACAAACGCCCCAACAGGAAAAATAAGATTAATTAAAATAAGTAAAAAATATCCCATATTATTTCCCTTTTTTACATATTTCTGCTGCCTTTTTAGTGGCTTTATTTAATCTTTCTGTTAAAATAACGCAGAGTTCATTTATATCCTGTTCGGGAGTAACATAAAGAGGTTCCCCATAAACAATAGCAGAGCGACCAAAAGGTAACGGAACCTGAAATTTATCCCAAGAATTAACATGGAATTTATGACTGCAATCAACAGCACCGGGAATAATAGGTAAATTAGTTTTATTTGCCAGATAAATTATACCTGGCGTGGCATTATAAATAGGACCTCTGGGGCCGTCAGGAGTAAGAGCAAGATTATAACCTTTTTTAGCATCTTCGATTAATCCTCTTAAAGCAGAAAAACCGCCCTTTGAACTTGAACCGCGGGTTGCTTTCATATTAAATTTAGGTAAACTTCTTGCGATATATTCTCCATCGGAACTCATACTTACTAAAACAGATATTTTACCTCTCTTTCTATACGGAAAAAGTAAAAAAGATTGCTGATTATGCCAAAAAGCATAAATAACCTGCTTATTATCATCCAAAATTTCAGCCTCTTTATTTTTGACATAAATAAATCTTGTTAAAAATCCGACGAAATAAACATAACCTGCTATCAAGTAAGACAGCAAGGTATAATGCCAAGATTTATTTTTTACTTTTTTATTCTTCATTTTTTTAGTCATTATTTTTTACCTTTTTTCTTTTTCCAAGGAATAACAAAAACAATGGTGTTTTTAGGCAAAAGTTGCCCTTCTTGGTAAGTGATGCCGACTTTAGCACCATTAAGCCTGCCAAGCAAAACAGGTAGAAGTTCTTTTGCTTTAAAAACTTCTATCTGTTTTGCCTCTCGGATAAATTTCGGTTGATTACTGTAATTAAATTGGGGCACGGCAATTATTGTATAACTTTCTGTTTCAAATTCTTCTTTTTTAGCATCATCACTGACGACATCTGCCATAAACATTATTGCCGTTCTTAAGAACTCCATTAAGGCAATATTGGCAATAACCAATGCTTGGGGATTAATTATTTTAGAAATTTCCTGGTCAATTTTTTCCCCTAAAGTAAGTGCGCATAAACTGGACATTTTATAATCAAGGCCAAGTCCTTCAAGTTCTAAATTTTGCCCTTCTAAAAACTCATAAACAACACCCGGCTCCAAAGCAGCATGCAAAGATGTTAAAAAAACCGCAAGTTCGCTTTCATCTTGAAAGCCCGCTGTACGCAAATCGATTCCTGCGCCGCGCAATCGGCGCAGGATTTCTTTGTAATGCAAAATAATTTTGAACTTACGGATTTTACGCATTAATGATGTCTTTTTTTACTCTTCAAAACGGGTTCTTGATAACCTTGATTTGAAGAAGTGTTTTGTTCAGCAGAAAGGCTGAAATTTCCATCTTTAGTCCATTGATAAACAAGACCGGGAACCAAAACAACACTTGAGTAAGTACCGGAAGTTAAACCAATCAAGATAGCAAGGGAGAAATTATTAAGAACTTTACCACCCATAAAATACAAAATTGCGGTAGCACCGATAACGGTGATAGTGGTTATAATTGTTCTTGAAAGGGTTTCATTAACACTGACGTTTAACCATTCTCTTATATCCCATTTGGGATGCAATTTCATATTTTCGCGAACTCTGTCAAAAATAACAATAGTATCGTTTACGGTGAAACCTGCTATCGTCATAAAGGCTGCCACAATAACCAGGTCAACTTCAAGTTGGAAGAAAGAAAACACACCTATTGTCAAGAAAACATCGTGGAACAATGCTGCAACTGCCATTGCGCCCCAAATAAAGTTTTGGAATCTAAACGCAATATAGACAACCATAGCAAACATTGCAATAACGAAAGCCTTTATTGCACTTTTGGCCAAGTGGCTGCCGATTGCAGGGCCGACATAGTCTATTTGTTCTATGTTAAACTCGACACCGGTTTTCTTCAAACCTTCCTGAATATTAACGGAAACTTCATTAACATTTTCTTGAGAGCCTTTTACCTTTAAAGCAAAGGAATTTGTCCCAACGAAAGTTTGAATATCTGCCTTTAAACCTTGCTGGCTAAGAGCAGATCTGACTTTGTCAATATTAATCTTGTCATTGAATTGAACTTGAACCATTGTTCCGCCTGTGAAATCAATGCCGTAATTAAGACCTTTGAAAATTACAGAGGTTAAACAAGCAATCATAATCAAGCCGGAAATCCAGAAGAAAATTTTTCTTGAACCGACAATATCAATATTCGTTTTTGGCAAAATTTTAAAATATTTCATAATTATATACTAATCTCCTTAGGATTTGCCGTAAGCAACATCTCATAAATTGCGCGGGTTACGAATACGGAAGTAAACACGCCCACTAAAAGACCTAAAGTTAAAGTTAAAGCAAAACCTTTAACAGGACCTGTTCCGAAATTGAAAAGCAATACGGAAGCGATCCAGGTTGTAAGGTTGGAGTCAAAAATTGCGCTCCAGGCTTTATCATAACCTTCCTTAATAACTAAATACAAAGGTTGGCCTTTATCATATTCCTCACGCATACGTTCCAAAATAAGAACGTTTGCATCCACCGCCATTGCCAAGGATAAAATAATACCTGCGATACCCGGTAAGGTTAAAGTGGCGGAGAAATACGCCATAGTTGCGATTAAAAAGAGAAGGTTTAAAACTAAAGCAATGCTTGAAATAACCCCTGATGCACGGTAGTAAATCATCATAAATAAAACTATAAAGAGAAAGCCTATTAAAGAGGCTCTTAAACCGCTCTTAATAGAGTCTTCACCGAGGCTGGGACCAATAACTCTTTTTTCAATAATTTTAACAGGAGCAGGTAAAGCACCGGCACGTAAAACTATGACAAGTTGTTTTGCTTCGCTCATAGTAAAATTACCGGTAATTTGACCGTTGCTTGTAATTCTTGCATTAATTACAGGTGCACTTTGAATTGTGTTATCAAGTACAATTGCAAGTTGTTTATGTAAGTTATGTCCTGTTAAATCGCCGAATTTTTTGGCGCCGGCAGCATTAAATGTAAAAGAAACTGCAGGATAACCATATTCCCCTGTGGAAATACGGGCATCTTCCAAATCTGCACCGGTAACGGCAGCAGTTGCTGTTACAGCCTGGGTATAGTGATCTCTGCTTTTCATTGCAGTTACGCCTTCAGGCATAAGGGCTTGGGCTTCTGCGGTTAAAGTTCCATCAGGATTAAAGGCGTTTTCCATTTCATCTATTTTTTGGAGAGCCTCACGCGCTTTTTCAGAATCAACAACAAGCCTAAACTCAAGCATAGCAGTTTTACCTATAAGGGCTTCTGCTTGTTCGGGATTGGCAATACCGGGAAGTTGAACTGAAATCCATTTTTCACCTTGTTTGGTTATGGGGATTTCACCGACGCCGTATTGGTCAATTCTGTTTCTGACAATTTCAATCGCACGTTGCATAGATTCGTTTAATGTTTCATTGCCGGATAATTTTGAAACATCAAGTTCCAAAAGTAAGGAAGAGCCTCCTCTTAAGTCCAAACCTAAATTTAAAATTCTTTTAGGTCTATCACCGGATGCTTCCAGTTGTTCCCTTTCGGCCGGGGTTTTGGAATACCACTCATAACTGGGGTAAAGCAAAGCAACTGAACCGACAAGGGCAATAAGTATTATCGTCCACTTTACTGCTAGTTTATTCATTTTTTAGTAACTCCGTTTGCATTTGCATTATCTTTAAAAACATCAACAATACCATTTTCTAAAACAGTAATCTTTGTGTTTTCAGATATCTTTACTTCAAATAAATTATCTTTAAAACCTACTATTGTGCCGATTACCCCACCGATGAGAATAACCTTATCACCTTTTTGTAAGGCTTTAATAGTTGCCTGTCTTTGCTGTTCGCGTTTTTTTTGTCCTCTTGTAGAAAAGAACATCATAACTACCACAAAAGCAATCAGCAAAAACAAAAAACCATTACCTGCTGCTTGTTCCATAAAGAAACCTCCTCCCTAAATAATATATATATTTAGATTTTAGCATATTTAGAGAAACTAAAATAGTTTTTTATCTGGTCGTATAAACCAAATTTGCAAGCAAACGTTTAAAAATGGCCTGATTTGTCATGGAAGTAAGATTTTTTGAATCCCATGTGATAAAATTACCGGCGGCATACATATCGCAATCACTTTCACTTACAAAGGCACCTTTATCAGCAATGTCAATATAAACCGGTTCTTGTGAAAAAGAGTCTTTAAGGCGGACTATAATTTTATTATCCGCTTCAATAATATCGCCTTTAACTTCATAGGGATATATAAAAATCAAGTAAATTACTGCCATTACAAAAGCCGTAGTTTTTTGATTTTTAAAAATTTGGGGTAAATTAAGTAAATCCGGTTGTTTGGAAAGATTTACAATTTCAAAATTCATTGTCTTAAAGAAGAAAGTTTGTAAAGTTTGTGCTTTTTGGCTAACTTCAAAAGAAGAATCTATAATTTTATCAAAATCTTCACGAGCGATATTAAAAACAGCCAAAATTTCTTCGCGTGAAACTTTGGGATTAATAGCCCTGGCAATCAGAATTAAACCTTCCAAAAGGTCTGGATTTTTAAAGTTTAAAAATTTTTTAATTTCTTCTTTAATACCATATTCTTCTTGTTTGAATAAAGCCGCAATTTCAGGTGGAAGCGTGCCATAATATCGGATAGCCAAAGAATGAACATATTCTGGATCTTTTTTATAAAAATCAACAAGACTCTTTAACAATTTTTCTTTGTGGGTTGGTTCTGTTTTAAGCAAACTGAAAATTGCTTTTATTTCATTTTCGTTTGGCATTTAATCTATATAACCGAACTTTTTAAGTTGTTTAACATTGCTACGCCAAGAAGGTGATACTTCAACTCTTAATTCTAGACGGTATTTCTTTTGTAAAAATTGACAAATGCGTTCTTCGGCATTTTTACGAAGTTTGCCAATAGCACTGCCACCTTTGCCGATTAAAATTGCTTTTTGATTTTCCCTTTCCGTATAAATTATAGCACGGATAAAGTTTTTATCTCCAAGATCTTCGGTAAAGGTTTCGACATCTACAAAAGTGCTGTAAGGTATTTCCTGATTATAGAGAAGAAAAATTTGCTCTCTTATAAACTCCGCTATATAAAATCTTTCCCAGCGGTCTGTCAGTTGCCCTTTAGGAAAATACGGCGGACTAAAAGGGATATAATCTGCCACAGTTCTTTGAACTTCGTCAACGCCTTCACCTTTTTTAGCATTTACATAAAAAACCTTTTTTATTGGAAGTTGTGCGCAAATGGCATTTTTTATTTTTAAAAGTTCATCTTTATCTTTTACCAAATCGACTTTGTTTATAACAAGTAAAATAGGGCAATAAAGTTCTTTTAATTTTTTGACCAGTTCAAGATGTTTGCTTAAAGTGGAAGACGCATCATACACAAAAAGTACCAAATCGGCATCTTCGCTGACGGCTTGATTAAGAGAGTTTAACATAACTTCCTGCAGTTTATATTCCGCATGTAAAAAGCCCGGAGTATCAACAAAAACGATTTGATAATCTTTACCTTCGCAAATTGCCAAAATATTCTGTCTTGTTGTTTGCGGCTTATGCGTTACGGGTGATAAGTCAACACCTGCAAATTTATTTAGCAAAGTACTCTTACCGGCATTAGCAAGGCCGGCTAAAACAGCAAAACCGCTTTTAAAATTAAGATCATCTTGAAACATAGATTTTATTTTCTTTCGCTCTGTCCGCCGATATTGTGAACAATCATATCATCACCGTCGTGTTCTTTAATATGGACGTGAATAATATCATCATCTGCGGTGGTAACTTCACGGCCGACATAATCAGCACGGACGGGAATTTCTCTATGGCCTCTGTCTACGATAACTAAAAGTTCCACTCTTCTTGGGCGGCCCTGATCCATAATGGCATCTAAAGCACATCTAACTGTTCTGCCGGTATATAAAACGTCATCTACAAGGACAATATCCATACCCTTAATATCAAAACCGATTGAAGAACCTTTCATTTGCGGATCTTGGGCAACTTGTGTTAAATCATCTCTATATAAAGTGATATCTAAAACACCTAAAGGCAAATCTATATTATAAAAATCTTTTATTCTGTCATGTAATCTTTGGGCGATATAAACACCGCGCGTTTTTATACCTACTAAACAGAGTTTATTTGTATCTGCATGTCTTTCAACAATTTCAAGGGCAAGTCTATCTAAAGTTTTTGATAAAGATTTTTCATCTACAATAATTTTTTTCATAAAAATTTCTCCTTTAGGACTTTTACATCTTTTTAAATTGTATCATTTTTTATTTACTCGTTTATCCGTTTTTTTATCCAAAGAGGCAAGAGATAAAATAATTTCTTCATGTAAAGAGTCTATTTCCGCCCTAGATAAGGTAAAATTATTGCTAATTATACAAAATGCAACAAGTTTGTTCTGTTTATCTTCAATATAACCTGCATGTGCACGCACACCGTCAATAAAACCTGTTTTTACTCTTGCTTTGCCCGCAGCTAAAGTATTCTGCATACGAGTAGCCATATTACCTATATCATTCTCATCCCCTACTACGGATAAAGATTCTATAAAATCTTCTCCGTAAGGTTGTTTGAAAACAGCCTCAAGCAAACTTACAATTGTTTTACAAGTAGTATAATTGGAACGGGCAAGACCGCTGCCGTCGTAAAGGTTTATATTTTGGCTGTCAACACCTATTCTATCAAGATAAGTTTTTACATTCAAAAAACCTTCTTTTACATTACCTTTTCCTAAATGGCGAAGCAAAATATCGGCATATAAATTAAGACTTCTTTTATTTGTTTTTTGAATTATATCCTTTAGCGGTACTGAAATGTTGGTATACAGTAAATTTTCCGGCAAATATTTTTCTTGTGAACCGATAGAGGCTTTACCTTTAACTTTTATACCGTTCTCTTGAAGTTTTATCTTAAAATATTGTGCCGCAAATAAAGCCGGATTTGCCATAGCACCAAGAACTTCTATCTTTTTATTTGTTAGGGGTAAACGACCTGTTATAAGCATTTTTTCTGAAAGCGGAACAAAATTAAGATAAGTATCTTCTCTTGAAACTTCTTCTGTATGGTAGGCTTTGACTTCTATAGGAATATTATATTCCTGCGGAAATATTTGGGCAATTTTACCAAGAGAACCTTCTGATGAGGAAGGTTCAAAATAAACGGAAAAATTATTATCTTTCACCGTTAAAGCATCTGCCGGTGCTGCAAAATAATTACCTATATTTTGGTAAGTTGTATACACCGGCAAGGTATCATCTTTAAACAAAGTATTATCTGCGTAAATATTGCCCGTAATTTTTGTTATACCTTGTTCTTTTAAAGCCTTTGCCCAAGAAGAAAAAATATCCTCTATACTTTTTTCAAAATATTTTGAGGCAAGGCTTGGATCACCGCTACCGACTATATAAATATCCCCTTTGATTTTACTGCCTTTTCTCCTTCCATTGAAGTATATTTTGGTTTCAAAAGTATGATCCGGACCGAAAGTATCTAAAGCCGCCGCCGTTGTAAATAACTTTGCTACACTTGCAGGACTTAAACGTAAAGAAGAATTTTTATCTAAAATTTCATCTCCGTCAATATATTTTGCATAAGCACTTGACTGAACACCTTCAAGTGCAAATAATTTGTCTTGTGCAAAGGAAAAAACACTCAAAAAAACAAAAGTAAAAAATAAATAAAATTTTTTCATACTTATAGGATAGCACATTATTAAGCAGATTAGTATAATATAGATATGCAAAAAACTTTCAATAATTTCGGATTATCAAAAGGACTTGTTTTAAATTTACAGAAACAAGGTTTTATTATACCGACCGAAGTGCAAACACGCGCCATAGAGCCTTTTTTAGACGGTAGTGATATTATTGCTTGTGCAAAAACAGGTAGCGGTAAAACGGCTGCTTATCTGATACCTATTATTGAAATGTTAAGTAAAGAAAAAGATTCCTGCGCTTTAGTTATAAGCCCGACACGTGAACTTGCCCAGCAAATAAGCCAGGTTTTTATGGCTCTAGCCAAAGATTTCAATATTAAACCCGCTCTTTTAACCGGCGGTAAAATGATGCAAGCACAATTGCGCCGTTTAAAACAAAATCCACGTTTTATAAGCGGAACCCCGGGTAGAATTAATGACCATATAGCAAGAAAGACTTTCCCCTTGGAAAAAATAAAATATGTAGTTTGGGATGAAACAGACAGAATGCTTGAACTTGGTTTTTTTGAACAAATAGAAAACATCTTAAACAAACTACCAAAGGAAAAACAAAGTTTTATGCTGTCTGCAACTTTTAATAAACGTTTGATAAATCTTGCCAGCAAATATTTAATAGAACCAAAAATAATTTCCGTCAGCAAAGGTAATGAAGTTCCCACCCTTATTAAACAAGAAACTATTGATACTACCGGTTCTTATAAACTTGTGGAACTTGAAAAAATTTTGAAAGATAAAAAAGAAAAAGTTTTAATTTTTTGTGCAACGCATGCAAGCACAAGAGAAGTTTGTAATTTCCTTCGTAAAAAAGATATGCTTGTGCGTTTTATAAACGGTGCTTTAAAACAAAAACAACGCGATAAAACCATAAAAGATTTTAAACAGGGCGATTTTAATATTTTATGCGCTACCGATCTAGCCGCACGGGGACTTGATATTGATGATATAAGTCTAGTGATAAATTATGAACTACCACTTCACGCTCAGGAATATATCCACCGTATCGGCAGAACGGGGCGTTTTAATAAAAAAGGCAAGGCAATAACTTTGCTTGCAAAAGCCGATAAACCCCTTTGGAAAGAAATAAAATCTTTCCTTGAGACAAATGAACCCAAACAAAAAACTTTTGATTTTGAAACAGAATTTAAACAAATAAAACAAGATAAAATTATTACTGATTTAGCGAAGAAAAAAGAAGTTAAAAAGCCTGTAATAAAAAATAATAAAAAAGCAGAGAAAAAGCCTGTTTTAAATACTCCTAAAATATTGCAAAAAGAAACTTCTCAAGCAGAACCTTCACAAACAGATTCTTGGGGGTTTAGAAAAGTTTATGTCGGCAAAATTAAAAAACAGGAAAAGCCTAAAAAAGAATTAAAAAAGAAAAATTTTGTTAATAAAAAATTTACAAAAAAGTTCCGCCGTAAAAAATTTTAGGTTCAATACCGCCAAGCAGAGCATATATTTTTGCTTTAGTTCAAATTTGCTAAAGCAGAGCAATTTTTTTGCGAGTATTTTGGAGATAGTTTTAATTAATTTTTTCTTTAGAAAAAACGCTTTTAGAAATGAGGTATACCACGAGGGCTGGCAAGCCCGCGTATCCGAAATTTCTAAGAAATTAAAAATAGCCCAAAAGACGACGCAAAAACTTTAAATAGGCTCTGCGTGTACGATAATTACGGTTTTAGGTCCATAGGCTTTTTTTAGTTTTTCTTCAAGAAGGGTTGTCTTATCATGGGCTTTGATAAAAGTTGTTTCCTTATCAATATCAATATGTAAATCAATAAAGGTAATATAACCGCTACGACGCGTTTTTATTGCGTGTGGGTTCTTTATTCCCTCAATACTTAAAGCAATTTCCTTTATTTTTTTTACTTCTTCTTGGGGAAGGCCTTTATCAATAATTTCGTCGACAGCATTTTTCGTCATTTTTATAGCAATAATAATAATGAGAATACTTATTATTACACCTACCAAAGGATCTAGTAAAGTCCATTTACCTCCCAGTAAAATAGCACCGCCAATACCGATTAAAGCCGCCAGTGATGAAAAAGCATCGCTTCTGTGATGCCAGGCATTTGCCATTACCGCCAAACTGTTTATGTCTTTGCCCACTTTAACGGAATATTGATACATAATTTCTTTAACAACAACAGATAAAAAAGCCATAATCAAAGCAATATAACCCGGCTTCGCTAAAATATTACCTTGAAGAATTTGCAAAATTTCTTTAAAGGAAGCAAGAAAAATCCCCCCTGCAACAAAAAGTAGAAATACCGAAATAAATAAAGCGCATAATGTTTCAATACGGGCATGGCCGTAAGGATGTTCTTTATCTGCCGGTTTGCTTGCCCATTCCACGCCAAAAAGCAAAACAATATCTGTTAAAATATCTGAAAGTGAGTGGCTTGCATCAGCCATCATAGCAGCACTGCGGCCAAAAATACCGGCGATAAATTTTAAAATTGTAAGTAAAATATTACCCGCAATACAAATAAAAGTAAGTTTTCTTGTTCGTTTAATTCTGTCCATAATTTATATTATATATTTTTTAATTTGCTATACTTTATGTATGGGGAAATTTGTTTGGCGTTCATTTATTATAATGGTTATCTTTATTGCCGGTCTTTTGATTGGTAATATTGTTGCGCCCAGACAAGTGTTACAGGAAAAAGATATCGTAGGTATTGTAAAAGTTCAAACTTCCCTTGATTTGGAAAAAGAAGAAGATTTTGAAGCCTTATCCCAAAGCCAGAACTTTAAAGAAGTATATCTTGCTTTTTTAAAACAGTCCTATCTGGCAGCAAAAAAGGAATATGAATATCAACTTCAAAACATTGATAAAAATCCCCAGGATAAAAAAGATTTTATAAAAGCACAAAAAAACTATTTAACCTTGGTTAATTATATTGAACAAAATTATCCGCCTGAAGTAGAACCCGTAAAAGAAGAAATTAATGAAGAACAGAACCAAGAAAATGTTTCTCAAGAAAATGAGCAAGAAGAAGAAATAAAGACTTTAACAAAAGATTCTACGACCCAAGAACCTAAATAAAAAACAAATAGATTTCAGTAAAAAATATCCCCTAATTTTTAGGGGATATTTTTTGTTAATCTTTTTTATTTAATGAGGCTTTGTGCCGTCATTTCTTTTGGTATGGCTATGCCGAGTATTTCTAAAATAGTCGGCGCAATATCGCTAAGTTTTCCGCCTTCTTTAAGTTGAATTTTAGCGGCATCATCCGCAACATAAATAAATTCAACTAAATTAGTTGTGTGGGCCGTTTTAGGCATATTTATTTTAGAATCCCACATTTCTTCTGCGTTTCCGTGATCAGCCGTAATTAAGACGGTATAATCTTTTGCTAAAGCAGCGCGGGCAACTTCACCGGTACATTTATCAACAACCTCAACAGCCTTCACCGCAGAATCAAAATTGCCTGTGTGACCGACCATATCGCAATTGGCAAAATTGAGAACAATTAAAGAATATTTATCTTTGTTAATTTCTTCTATTGCGCGTTTTGCAACAGGTTCAGCATCCATTTCGGGATGCTCTGCATAAGTGGCAGGGTCAAAAGTTCCTTTAATTTCAATTCTGTCTTCCCCTTCGTAAGGTTTAATTGCCTTACCGTTAAAGAAAGATGTAACATGTTTAAATTTTTGAGTTTCGGCAATTCTAAGTTGCTTGAGGCCACTTGCGGAAATAACTTCACCAAGTAGATTATTCATACCGCCACCTTCACTCATTGGGGCAAGAGCATTAAATTTAAAACTATCATAATATTTTGTTAAACCGCAATAAACGATTTTAGGGCGGCGCGCTCTTTTACCGGCAAAATCATCTTCCACAAAAGCGCGGGTAAGTTGAATGGCCCTATCTTGACGGAAGTTAAAGAAAATAATACTGTCGCCGTCTTTAACGCCTTTATAATCGCCGATAACCATGGGTGGAATATATTCATCAACCATTTTATTACCATCGGGAGTTTTTAAATTATCATAAGCATATTTAATTGCTTCTTCGGCAGTAGCGGCGTGATGGCCTTTTCCGTCGACAATTAAGTCATAAGCATCACTTGTAAGTTGCCAGGTTTCATTTCTATCCATAGCATAATAGCGGCCCATAAGAGTTGCCACTTGACCGACATGATATTCTTTTATTTTTTCTTCAAGCATTTTTAAATAGCCCAGAGAACTTGTCGGCGGAGTATCGCGCCCGTCGGCAAAGAAATGGATATAAACTGTTTTTATGCCTTTACCCGCGGCATGTTTTAAAATTGCGTAAAGGTGATCTTGGTGTGCGTGAACGCCTTCATCTTGCACTAGTCCCATAAGATGCAAAGCACTATTATTTGCAAGGCAATTATCGATAGCGGCTTTAAATGCAGGTGCCTGGTAAATTGAAGTGTCTTCAAAAGCATCTTTTAATCTTTTAAGTTCCTGAACGACAATTCTGCCTGCCCCCATATTTAAGTGACCAACTTCAGAAGACCCCATATAACCTTCCGGCAAACCGACTTGAGTGCCGGATGCTTCTATTAAGGTATGAGGATATTTAGCCATAAAACCATCAATATTTGGTGTATTTGCTTTTGCAACGGCATTATAGGAACTATCTTTTCTTTCCCCCCATCCATCGCGAATTATAAGAATTACTTTTTTCATAAACATCTCCTATTTTGTAAGTTAAATAAATCTTCCACTGTTTTTGCGCCCATATCTTTAAATTTTAAAAGGAAATAATAAAATATCTTTTCCGTCATAATAGTATCGGCCATAGCCCTGTGCCAACCTTGGCTTGAAATGCCAAGTTCCTGGGCTATTAAACCAAGACGGTTTCTTTTAAAATATCCGTGTAAACGAGCGTATTTTAAAGTGTCTAAAATTGTGCAATTTGGCATATCTTCACCGATATTTTCAAACTCATGGCGCAAAAATTTTGTATCAAAATCAGCATTATGACAAATTAGAACATTACCTTCCAAAAACTCTCTTATTTTAGGGGCAATTTCTTTAAAGATAGGTTTATCAGATACCATTTCATTGGTTATCCCGTGTATGGCGATAACTTCCGGCATAATGAAAATACCGGGATTTATTAATGAAGCATAACTTGCTACTCTTCTTTGAGCACAAGAGGATAAAAGGGCAACCTCACAAATTTTGCCATCGCGAAGAGGATCTAAACCTGTTGTTTCAGTATCTAAACAAACAAAAATAGCATTTTCTATCAACGTATTCATAAATGATAAATAAAAAATCTCATAACAAGTGCAAAAATTATTGTAATAACCGTACCGCCATAAAGACGATAAGAGCAACTATCTATAACAAAAGGCTTTTTTACAATCACACATGAAAAAGCCCAGGATAAACCCAAAAGATATCCCCAAAACCCGGGAATAAGCAAAAGTAAATATAAGGCCAAACGATATAAGGTGCTTACAAAACGTTCATCAAAAATAGGATATGTCCCCTGGCAGAAATCCCTTTTAAAGAGATGTATTAAAACCATAAAAAAATACGTCGTGATTAAAATACCGATAGAAATAAAAATAAACTTATTTCCAACAATAAAACTTTCCCCTTTTACGGAAACAAACGGAGCAACTATAAACAAAAGCATTATTTCCATTGCTTGCCAAAGCAAAAATAAAGAAAAATTATGCCCCTGAAAAGAACGGGTTTCGGAAGGATTTATTTTATCAAGTAAAGCATGTAAAACCGCTAATATAAGAATACTTTTTGTTCCATCTAAATAAAAAGAACCGAAACGCATCCAAGTAATATTCAGAAATGAACTACAACAAATTAAAGCAAGTAAGAAAAAAACTACACCATGAACAAAATAACCGGCAAATACTTTCGTGTTTTTTAATTTATAAATAAAATTAAAGTGAAAAAGAAAATCTGCCAATAAATGAGCAAGAACCAATCGCCAAAATAGACTCATAGAGCATCCTCCACACTAAAAATAAAGCAAGCACCGCCTTCTTTATTATTTTTGGCCTCAATCGTACCCCCGTGAGCCTCTACAATATGACGGGAAATATTAAGCCCCAAACCATAACCCTTTTCTTTAGAGTTACCTTTATTATATTTTTCAAATATTTTTTTAAGTTGACTGGGAGCAATACCTATACCGCTATCCTTCACATACACCTTACCTTTGTTATAAGAAATTATAATTTTTCCCTCTTCAGTAAATTTTATAGCGTTGGAAATTAAATTGCTAAAAACTCTTTTTAAAAGTTGCTCGTCAGCATTTATCTTCACTTTTTCGTCAATAAGATTTTCTATTTTAAGTTTTTTGTTTACGGCAACAGCCTGAAGTTCTTTAATAATTTGTTCGGCGCAGGCCTTCAAATTAAAAACTGTTTTGTTTAATTTGAGCAAACCTTTTTCTAATTTAGAAATATCTAAAATATTTTCGATCAAAGAAGTTAAACTTTGGCTTGATTTTTCCATATTATCAAGCATTTCCTTTTGTTCTTCTGTAAGGGAAGTGCTTTCAAGCATCATTAAATAACCCTGCAAGCCTAAAAGCGGAGCCCTTAAATCATGAGCAATGGCATTAAAAATACTTTCCTTCATTTGGTTTATTTGATACTCATAGGTGATATCTCTAAATAAAATTATGCCCACCGATTGAGATTTGCTTGGTTTAAAAATATCACTTATAATCTCAAAGTAAAAACCTTTATTATCCCTTGAAACTGATATTACTTTGTTTTGTTTTTGTTTTAAAATGGTTTTAAAAAGTTCTTGTTCATCAGAAAAATCTTGCCCTAAAGCACCGCTTTTCAAAATAAAATCAGCCGTTTCGTTGGTGAAAAGTTTTTTGCCTTTTGAAGTGCACATAGCAAGCCCGTCCCTCATCAGAGAAACAAGCATATCAAGTTTTTTCTTTTCATCTAAAATCTTATCAAGTTGCATAGCCTGATAATTTTTAAGACGCAAAGCCATTTCTTTAAAAGTATTTGTTAAAATTTCAAATTCACTTAAGGTAGTATAGGAATCTAACTCTATATCAAAATCATTAGCGGCAATTTTTTTGGCGGCTTTTGTAAGATCTTCTACAGGTTTGCTGACTTCTTGAGAAAAAATTAATGCAGCAAAATAAGAAAGTGTTGTAGTTGCTAAAATAAAAAATGCAATGAGCCAAGTAATAAGATTGATATCCCAAAAAGCCTCCTGTCGGTATTGCAAAAGAGTGATATTTGTTTGGGGAATAATCGTTTTTTGCCAAGCCCCCACAAAAGAAGTCCCATCTTTGGCTAAAAGGTTTTTAAATAAAAAAGATTCCTTAAAATTATTTTTTATTTCTTCGGATGATATATCCGGTAACAAATTAGAAGTGAAAGAAATTATTTCACCTTGCTGATTTAAGAAATAAAACCCCCCACTTTTGCCGAACTCTTGATTTTCAAGTTTTTTCATTAAAGGTAAAATATCTAAAACAGCAAAAATATATTGACCGTCTGCCCTTGGATAAAGTATGGGAATAGTGCCTTCTTCTTCCAAGGAAAGAGGCCCCAAAGCGACTTGTTTATCACTAATATCATTCAGATAGGGAAACCCGGATAAATCAACAGAAAAATTATCATCTTCTGTATTAACACTGACTATATTTTTGCCTTTGTTATCTAAAAGAGCAATAAAAGTAAACTGTGGATTTAAGTAAATAGTATTTTTTACTTCCTCTATAAACTTTTTTTGTTTACTTGTATCAAGTTTAGATAAATAATCTAATTTCTGATAAGAATCTTCTATATTTTGCTTAAAAAAATCGCTGGCAAGAGCAGTTAGATTTTTATAATTTTCCAAAATTGCCGTTTTACTGTGATTTTGATAATAAAACAAAAATACTCCCGTTATAAAAAGCGGGGTTATTATTACCATTATAAACAGTTTAAATAAACGGGCGAACATTTTATTTTAAATCCTTTGCTTTATCTTTTATTTTTTTGGATAAAGACTCTTCCTTTATTTTTTTAATATTTTCTTCCTTCAGTAAAAAAGAAACTTTATTTTGGACTGTTTTATCTTTATCTTTTTTATTTTGTTTGAGTTCTTCTTTAAGTTGCTTTATTTTATTTTCCTGTCTTTCAATTCTTTTTTCCTGACGGGAAAGGCCTTCTTCTTCTTTTTTGGTTTGCAACTTGATTATCTCTTTTTTTATATTTTCTTTTTGATTATCCGGCGCCTCGTCATATTTTAAAATAAGTTTTTTTATATCTTCATCTTCTTCAAGGACATCACCCGACATTTGCTTAATATTAAAGGAATTTGTTATTTGACTTATTGCCGCCGGCGTAGATTGAGCATATAACCAACCTGTAAAAAATAAGAAGTAAACTACTGCTAAAAAACGAAACATTTTTATCTCCTATTTATCTAAAATACCTGCTTCCTTAAATCCTTGTGCACGCAAAAGGCAGGCATCACATTTGCCGCAAGGCTTCTTGCTGCCGTTATAACAAGTCCAAGTTAAGCCAAAAGGAACTTTAAGTTTTGCACCGAGTTTTGCTATTTGGGCCTTCGATAATTTTAAAAGAGGCGTCAAAATTTTAATACTTTTACCAGATATTGCACCGCTTGTTCCTTCTTTAACGGCCTTTGAAAGCGGTTCATAAAATTGCGGTCTACAATCAGGATATCCGGAGTAATCTACCGCATTGGGCCCGGCAATAATTGCCGTTGCACCTATACTATCTGCATAAGAAGCCGCCAGAGAAATAAAAAGCAAATTTCTGCCTGGAACATAAGTAGAAGGAAGTCTCTTTTTATTATGTATTTGTTTAAGATTTGAAGTTGGCAAAGATTTATCCTTACCTACAAGTGAAGTAGCCTCTTGCAACCATGGCAAATTTAAAGTAATGCTTTGCATTTTTACGCCTAATTTAGAACATATTTTTTTTGCACAAGAGGTTTCTTTTATATGCCTTTGGCCGTAGGAAATATTTAAAGCAACACATTCATAACCTTTTGCCAAAGCCCAATATAAACAAGTTGTTGAATCTAATCCGCCGGAAAACAAAACAACGGCTTTTTTATTTTTCACTTGTAATCCTTTTTTATCTATCATCGCCGCTTACCACCGAGGTATTTGCAAATTCTTTAATCTTTTGTTCATCTTCAGGGGAGATATTATCAATATACTTTAAAAAATAAGTGGAAAGATTTATAGGATAGGCTTTGTCATCCTCATTTAAGTATTGTTTCAAGATGATGGCATCTGATCCTCTCTTTGCAGCAAATTCTTTAATTTTTTCAACTTCTTTTTTTATTATACTTGGATCATTGGGCAATTTTTGTACTTGATAAAAACCTATACGTGAGCAAGGAACATCCACTTGATCAGGATTAGAGAAAATAGGCATATCTTTGGAATTTTGTACCTGACGAGATAAATTTTGCGGCCCTATAGGGACATAATTTGTTTTACCCATAAAACTGGTACATGCTCCTAAAAATAAAGTTGCAATAATTAAATACTTTTTCATTTTTTCCTCCCATTGTTTATGGCAAGTTGTCCGCAAGCAGCAAAAATATCCGATCCTAAACTCTTACGTATAGAGTTCTTTATGTGCATTTTGGTTAGGGCTTGGGAAAACTTGCGCACTACAAATTCATCTGTTTCAACGGCCTTGCCGACGGCTTTATTACAAGCAATCAAATTAACATGAAGTAAATAATTATCCCTTATTTCACTTATCCATTTGCCCAGTTTTCTTAAGTGGTGTAAGCCATTATTTTCACCGTCGATGACAGTGTACTCCAAAAAGACTTCACGAGAAGTTCTGGCAAGGTATTCTTCCAGTTTTTCCTTAATAATATCCAAATTGAATTTTTTGTTAACAGGCATTAGTTTAGATCTTTCTTCATTATCGGCATTATGCAAAGAAAGGGCTAAATTAACTTGCGGCAAATCTTGGGCAAGATTTATAAATTTATCCGCAATACCAGAAGTGGAAATTGAAATATGCCTTTGCCCGATACCAAGATAATCGGTGTTAGATAATTCTTTAACAGCCGCCACAACATTTTGATAGTTTAACAAAGGCTCTCCCATCCCCATGAAAACGACATTTGATATTCTCTGACCTAGTTTTTTTTCTTTTAAAAAATCTGACCAAAAAAGGGCTTGGTCACAAATTTCTTCAGTAGTAAGATTTCTTTTAAAACCCATTTTACCTGTTGCACAAAAAGCACATCCTAAAGGACATCCCACTTGGGAAGAAACACAAATACTCCAAGTTTTACCCGGGCGCATCAAAACCGTTTCAATTTTAAGGCCGTCTTCAAGTTCAAGTAATGCTTTAAAAACTTTATCAAGTTTAGAGGCCTGTATTAAGACGGGTTTTACGCTTAAAACTTCAAAATTTTTATTCAATAATTCACGCAAATCAAGCGGAAGATTTGTTGCCTTATCCCAAGAATCAATTCCTTGATCATAAACAGCACTTCTTATTTGTGCTAGTCTGTAAGAAGGTATCTTTTGGGTTTTAATGAAATCTTTTATTTTCTCAAAATTCATAATTAAAGAGGAATATTTCCTTTCTTTGTATTAAACTGAGGCTTTCTTTTATCTTTCAAAAGTCTAAAAGCCCTAATGATTTTTTGACGCGCAAAAGTAGGTTCCAAAATTTCATCAATGGACCCGCTTGCCGCTGTCTGATAAGGTGAAGCAAACTTTTGTGCATATTCTTTGGTAAGTTTTTCCTTTAATTCTTCAACCTTTTCTTTAGGAGTTGCCTTAATTTCTTTGGAATATAATATTTCTATTGCACCGCGCGGGCCCATAACGGCAATTTCGGCTGAAGGCAAAGCAAAGTTAAAATCACCGCCGAGGTATTTCGAACTCATAGCGATATAAGCACCGCCGTAAGCCTTACGTAAAACTAAAGTAATCTTTGGCACGCTAGCCTCACTATAAGCATAAAGAAGTTTTGCGCCATGTCTGATAATACCGCCGTGTTCTTGAGCAACACCCGGCAAATAACCGCCTAAATCTACTAAAGTTAATATAGGTATATTAAAAGCATTTAAAAAACGAACAAAGCGTGCTGCTTTATCGCTTGCATCCATATCCAAAGCGCCGCCAAGAACATCGGAATTGTTTGCCACGATACCAACGACTTCGCCACCCATTTTTGCAAAACCGGTAACTATATTTTTAGCAAAATCGCGGTGTATTTCAAAGAATTTATTTTCGTCGGCAAGTTCCCAAATAATATGTTGGATTCTGAATGGTTTTTTGGGATTAATTTCGCAAACTTTTTCAAGCAAAGGGGTTTGCCTGTCAACAGAATCTATTGTCGTAGTTGATGGTGCTTTTTCGTAAGAGTTTTGAGGCAAAAGAGAGAGAAGTTCTCTAACTTGTCTAAAACAATCTTGTTCGCTGTTTGCAATAACATGACAAACACCGCTTTTTTGAGAGTGCATTTTTGCACCGCCAAGAGTATCAAAAGTGACATCTTCGCCCGTTGCCGCTTTAACAACATTTGGACCTGTTACGAACATGTGGCTGATACCGTCGACCATAAAAATAAAATCTGTTAAAGCAGGTGAATAAACTGCTCCCCCAGCACAAGGACCAAGAACCACAGAAATTTGCGGTATAACACCGGATGCTTTTACATTGCGGTAAAAAATTTCGCCGTAGCCGTCAAGGCTGTTAACGCCTTCCTGGATTCTTGCACCGCCGGAATCAAGCAAACCGATTAAAGGAATTTTGGCTTCAATTGCAAGATCCATAAGATTTGCAATTTTCTTTGCGTGGGCAAGCCCAAGTGAACCGCCAAGACTCATAAAATCTTGTGCAAAAATAGCAACATCGCGCCCGTTTATTCTACCAAAACCGGTAATAACACCGTCACCTTTAATGTTTTTATCTTTTAGATCAAAATCATTGCTGGCGGTTTGAACTAAAGTGCGAATTTCAAAAAAACTGTTTTCGTCTAGTAAATAAGATAAACGCTGACGTGCGGTAAATTTGCCTTTTTGATTCTGAATACGCTCTTTTTCCGGTGAACTTTCAACCGCTTGAGCATAAATTTGTCTAAATTCTTTTATACTTGCTGCAAGTTCTTTTTTACCTTTTGGTTCTTCATCTGTTTTAGTGCTGGTAATTATTGTATCGTCGTTCATATTAAACCTCTTAAATCTTTAAAATAGCGGTTCTTCCGTGGCAAGGGCAAGTTTATAAGAACCTTCCAAATCTTGAACTGTTAAGACAATATTGGGACTGCCCTGCTTTGCCCAAATATCCAAGGCTTTACCCTGAAATTCTAATTTACTGAAGACAAAATTTATATCTGTACAACTGATTTTAAGCCCCATACCCATAAATTTTAAAACGGCTTCCTTCTTTGCCCAAAGTTCAGTCAGAAACGGAGCAGAGTTTGAAGAAATTTCTTTTTTATCAAAACATTGTTTTACCCAGGCAGGGCTTCTTTGTTCTATCGCCTCAATATCTAAACCTATAGATTGACCTGTAAGTGCAATTGCTGCAGCAGCGTAAGCACCGCTATGGGTTATAGAAACAGGTAATTTAGTCCCGCCAGGAACCAATAAAACAGGCTTGCCACTTGCAAGATTTTTTACTTCCATATTTTTAATACCGAAGTTAAAAAGGTCATTGGCAATCGTCTTTAAAGCGTACCTGCCGCCAAGCCACTCCCTTTTGCGTTTATCTATTTTAAATGCCTTATAAGTCTCAAGTTCCCGTTTAGTTAAAAATTCTTCTGCGGGAGGAATTTTATCTAACTCTACAATTTTTAATCTATATGCCATAACAATATAATAGCAAATTACTGACCTATCATTTGATATTCAGCAAGTTCAACCCATAATTTGCCCGTTTCGTCAAAGACAAAAGCATTAAAAATACTCTTACCTTCGATATTCTTGCCTGTATATTGGGCAAGAACAAATAGATTATCTTTAGGTTTATCCATTAAATTTAAGAATATTTTACCGATATAATCAGGTAAAGTTATTTTATTTTCTACAAGAATATCCCTATAACCGCAAGTCTGGAAGGCTGCCTCTATTAATAAGGGGTTTGCAAGTAAGTTTTTATCACCATCTTCAAAAAGCGGAGCCTGCGGTTTTTGGTAAACAGAAAGAACATGATCTCCATCTGCTTGAATAATGCCGTCAAGTACCTTAAAACTAGGACCGTGAAACATACTTTGATAAATTTCTTCTTGTTTAAATCTATAATTGGAAGTGCTCTTTATTAAATTATCAAAGTCTATGGTATCTCTGACGTTTTGCCATTTACTTTCATAATGGGTTAAGGCTTTTGCATCAAAGTGTTTTCTGGTTGCGCCCATTTTTACACCACGGCTACTTATAAAATCAGATTCTAAAGTAAAAGATACTAAACCTTGATCGTTTTTGGCTTTTATCATAACTTCCTGGTCTCTCAATCTTAAAAGTTTAATAGGCAAAGAAAAGTGAAGATCTTGAAATCCCTTTATATTTTGGCCCAATACTTTAGCAGCCTCAACAAAAGATTCTATACCCATAACACCGGGCACATAAGGCGTAGCATTTATAGAATGATCTTTTAAGAAAGGACTATTTGCTTTATAAGTTTTTTTGGCAAAAAGTTCTTGGTTTTTGACTAAACTTACAACTTGGCCCAGAAAGAAATTATCTTTTTGGGAAGGCTCTGTCTGTTCTTGTGTTTCTTGAGAAAGATTTTCCTTTTTGGAAGGTTCTTGATTAATTTGGGGTTCTTCTGCTTTTATTGCCGGTTCCGGTTTAGGTTCCTGCTCAAGATTAAAGAGGTCGACTTCCTCTTTATTTTGTGCGGGTTCTTCAGTTTGAACAGAAGATGTACTACTTGAACTTTCATTACTACCGAAATTATTTTCTTCTTCGGTAGTTTCTTCTTCTACATCGTCATTATCCTCAATATTTGGCTCGTTAAAACAAATTTGTTTATCCGTATCAAGATTACCCAAATCATCGGTAAGAATAATTTCCGGTACTTTACCGTATACGATTTCATCAAGGAAAATTTGCATGCCGACTTCGGGATCAACAAATTTTAAGCCTTGTTTTGTTAAGAAATCAAATACTCCCGGACGCACACCCATACCTACTTTTGCATAAGCACTCATAGCAATACTTACAGCCCTTTGGCCTTGTCTGTGCAAACTCAAGGCAAGTTTTGCAAGATAATCGCTGGCACTTGCATAATCACTTTGTCCGAGATTGCCAAATTTGCCCGCAATGGAAGAGGCAAAAGCATAAAAGCCACTTTCCTTGATTAAATTAAGGGCTAAAAATGCAGCGGCACTTGTCGCTTTTACGCTGAAAATTTTGTAGTATTCTTCGACTGTTTTATCGGTAAGAAGTTTAGAATGTTCAAGCCCTGCAAAATGGATAAGACCATCAAGTTTACCGTATTTATGTTTAATCTTTGTTACGACATCTTTTAACATGCTACTGTTAGTTACATCACATTGGTAATATTCAACCTCGCTGCCTAGTGCTTTTAACTTTTGAATATTCTTATAAAGATTTGCTGAATCTATTATTTTGGCAAATTCTTTTTCAAGCATAACAGGTGTTGCTTTTATGGTTGTATCTGCTTTGAGTTTTTGCCATAATTCCTGTTTTAAAGAAGCAAGATCCTGCTCGCTTAAAGTTGCGTAGTATGCCGCCTTTTCTTGCATTTCTATTATATCCAAAATTAAGATTCTGCTTTGATATTCTTTTGCAATTTTTTGTGCCAAAATTGCACCAATACCCCTTGCTGCCCCGGTAAAAGCAATCGTTTTACCGGCAAGATCCATACGCTTAAAATCCCTGTTTACTTTTCTGGGTAAGCAAAGAACGGTTTTTCTTTCAAGGCCGTCAAAACTGATTAGACCACGTTCATCACCGGTTAAAACTTCACTTATGGTTTGCTGGGCCATTTGTTCGGGATTAACATCTTCCCTAAAGTCAATTATCTTGGTTAAGACACCGGCAATTTCGTGTAAATCTTTTCTAAAGCAAGCAGCACCGCCATAAACTGCCCCGATGATAGGATTAAGCGCTTCCCTTGTGGTATAACCGAAATTACCATCAATTTTAGATACAACGGCAACAAAAGTTTCTGCATCATCACGCTTTGAAAGATCTTTTATAAAAATCTTGCAAGCATTAAATAAAGGCATTAAGTTCTTTGTAAGTTCGGTATTAGGGTTTATTCTCTTATCAAATTTTTTAATTGAGCAAGGCAAAGCATAAATTATACCTTGCACCGCCAAGGGATTAGCATTTGCAAACTCTTTAAAAGTAGCAATGGTTTCTTCAAGACTATCCCAATTAACTATTGTTGTATTTTTAGTCCTTGATCTTAAAGTTGTAAAGATATGAGTTTTTATTCCTTGTTCTTTAAAAGCATCCACGTAGGCTTTTGTAACAGAGGCATTATCAGACATTATCAAAACAACCCTTTGGGCAGATAGTTTGCGCGGTTTTAAAGGCGTAAGAGGTGCTTGCGCCGTAATAGGAACAAAACGAAGTTTTACCTCTTCATCTGCTTTTTGCGGTTCCTGCTTTTCTTCTGTTTTTTCTTCTATAGGAAGATCTACTTGTTTTGTTTCCGTTTTTTCTAAAGCAGGTGTTTCTTCTACTTTAGAATTTTTCATCGGTTCTTCTTTTTTAATTTCCGGTTTGGGTTCTACTTTAACTTCGGTAGTGTTGGCATTACCGGTTTCTTTTAAGACATATTTTATGCAGTGTCTGATTGTCGGATAATCTTTTAACTGTAAACCTTGATTTAAAGGTAAATTGTACTTTTCACCGAAGAGAGCAAAAAGTTCGGCCTGTTTAACAGTATCTATGCCAAGGTCTGCTTCCATATCTAAATCAAGTTCAAGCATATCTTGAGGATAGCCTGTTTTTTCTGCAACAATATTAACAATTTCTTTTGTTAATTCTTCTTCGGAAATTTGTTGATTTTCAGCCTTGGGAGTTTCAACTTTCGCAGGTTCTGTTTTAACAGGTTCTACTTTCGGTTCTTCTTTTTTAACTTCAGGTTTAGGTTCTTGTTTTACTTCGGTAGTGTTGGCATTGCCGGTTTCTTTTAAGACATATTTTATGCAGTGTCTGATTGTCGGATAATCTTTTAACTGTAAACCTTGATTTAAAGGTAAATTGTACTTTTCACCGAAGAGAGCAAAAAGTTCGGCTTGTTTAACAGTATCTATGCCAAGGTCTGCTTCCATATCTAAATCAAGTTCAAGCATATCTTGAGGATAGCCTGTTTTTTCTGCAACGATATTAACAATTTCTTTTGTTAATTCTTCTTCGGAAATTGCTTTTTTAGAGGTTGCGACCTTTACCGGTTCTTCTTGTTTTACCGGCTCGGCTTTTGGTTCTTCTTTTTTAACAGGTTCTGGCTTAATTTCTTCTTTAGGTGTATCAACTACGGAAGAAACATTTACCTTTTCCTGTAAGCAAACAGCAAGACTGTTAAAACCGCTTGAAATTCTTAAAACATATTTTTTACTTTCGGTATTTAAAGCACGAATTGCCAAAACTTCTTCCACACCGGAACTAAAAGAACAGCCTATTAAGTTTTGATAATCACTTAATTTAACTGCGCCGGTCCAAAAAACTTGTTTTAAGAAGGAAAGATCTTCCAAAACTTCATGAGAAGGAACTATCATTAAGTCTTTTGCCACTTCGTCTTTATCTAAACATGCTTTATCAAAAATACTAGTAAGCAAGTTTACTAAAATTGCTTGGCTATCAGAGTTTACGGTAGTAAAATCACTTGCAATAATTTTTGTTAAAGGCTGTTTATTTCTGGCTAAAACATCTTGGCTTAACTCAAGCACAAAAGCACAAGCACCGCTACCAAGCACCGCTTTATTTTGGCCTTTTGCCAAAAAGCCGGCATAAAGCCAATCTTGAAGATTTTCGTTTGAGGGTTCATCTGCAGCAATAACGATAACCCTTTTTACCTTGGAAAGTTTAATCCAATCTTGGGCAATACTGATTGCTTGTTCAACACAAGTTCCGCTGCCACTAATATGTAAAGCAGGGCCATTTACGCCTATTAAACTGGCAAGTTGGCCGTGAGCAAGTGGTAAAATTTTTGTAAGGAAATCTTGCGTAAAAGTTCTGGGTGTGTGCATTTCATATTTTGCAAAATTTTCTTCATACCAAGTTTGAATTTGATTTCTTAAAGTATCGTCGGAAATTTTATTTATGAAAGAATCATAAAAAGCCCTTATTTCTTTTTTTGTTTTATTCTTTAAAATATCGGCAACTTTTGTTGAAATTTCATAAATCCAGGTGCTTGCCGTAGGTAAGGAAGACGCAAAAATGATACCTGTATCTTTTGTCATATTTTCAGGTAAGGCAAAATTATTTAGGGTTATGCCTGCATCTTTTAAAGCAGATAAAGCACTTGCTATTGCCATTTTTGCCGTATCGTTAAAAGTTTTGGCAAGTTCGGCGGAGATACCGGTTTCTCTTTCAAAATCAAAAGCGCTTTTAGGCGCGGAAGTTTTTATTGTTTTATCAAGAGAATCTATCTTTTCCTGACCGCAAACGATATTCTTTTCAAGTTGTTTTTCCTGTTCGGTTTGAGAAAGTTCTTTAATTAAACTTTTGCCCGCTAAAACTTCATCTAAAGTTCCGCCGAAAAGTTTTACCCCCACACCGCTTATTACAATTTGATCGGAATTTAGGACTGTTTTTTCTTGAGAGGGCTTAATAACACCGAATTTTTCCTTTAAAGTATTAAGGTCAAATAACTTTTCTTCTTTAGGTTTAGGTAAATTAAGAGCCTCTTTAAAACAAGGTGTAAAAATTGTATCTTCTTTGGTAATATCTGTTTTAGACCAGTCAACACTGATACCTGCTGCGGCTAAGTTTGCCATTAAATCGTTAAACTCGGTAATACCGCCGCGTTTTGGATGGTTTGAAGCAAGAACTCTAATATCTTTTTTATCGGCCAAAGTGTTTGTTACAAAGGCACTTAAAACTCTTTTTGGACCACATTCAATAAACAAGCGCACGCCTCTTTGATAAGCAAGTTCAACTTGTTTTACCCATTCAACGGAACTCATTATTTGAGTTGTCATAATATCTTTAATTTTTTCAACTTCAGTCGGATAGAAATCTGCAGAAACGTTGGAAGTAATAGGTAAAACCGGCGCTTTAACATCAAGCGTATCTAAAAATTTGCGATAAGAGGGCATTACGGGTGCCACTATTTTTGAGTGGAAAGCATGGGAAACAGGTATTTCAACCGCCTGAATACCTAAAGAATTAAACAAGGCAACGGCATCTTCAACTGATTTACTTTCCCCCGCAATAACGGTTTGTGTAGGACAGTTTTTATTTGCAACTGCAACATAACCTGAAATTTTGGCAAGTTCCGGTTCGATAACTTCTACACTTGCTGAAACTGCCGCCATTTTGCCCGTATCTTCAAGTTCAATATTTGACATAACGCTGCCACGGATGGTAACGGCTTTGATAGCGTCTTCAAAATTTAATATACCGGAAGCAACCGCTGCACCATATTCACCAAGACTATGCCCCATAGTTACATCAGGTTTCAAGCCAAATTGATATAAAAGGCGCATCATTGCCACATTGCAAGTTAAAATTGCAGGCTGAGTAATTTGGGTTTGTTTTATTGCTTCTTCTCTTTTCTTATATTCCTCTTTAGTTTCCCCTTCTTTAGACCAAAGGGTATCGGTTAAAGTAGAACCGATAATTTCTTTTAAAATCTTATCTGCTTGGGCAAAAGTATCACGTACGATTTTATATTTACTGGCAAGGTCTTTCATCATATCAACATACTGTGCGCCCTGGCCCGGGAACATAAAACAAACTTTGGGTTTATCTGTTGTTGGAGTAAAAGGATAAATACCCTTCATCTTTAAATACAAAGAGGAATCAGACCAAACATCCGAACCATTTGCGGTTTTAATAAAAAATGCAATTTTTTCTTTTAATTTATCAGGGTTTTCCGCATTGATTGATACGGCAAATTTTTTGTGTTTTTCGGTGTGGGTTTTATAGGCAAGTAAAGTCAAAAAACTGTTTTCTTGCTTGATAGAGCGAACAACTTCATTTAGTTTATTAAATAAATCTTCCTTACTGTCACCTGAAAAAATAACCATATCCCCTTGCAATTTTTCTACCGGGACCATAAGTTTATAATCAGTTTTAATTTCTGTCATTTCTTTCTCCTGCTTTGAGCATATTGTTTTTGCCGTTTCTTGTTTAAAATCGTTTTTGGAAGGATCATATTCTTGAGCAATTAAATGGAAATTTGCACCACCAAAACCAAAAGCGGAAACATCTGCCGTGCGAATTTTGTCAGATTGCCAAGGTCTTGTTTGGGTATTAACTTTAAAAGGACTTTTGGACCAATCAACTATCGGGTTAGGTGTTTCAAAATTGATTGAGGGCGGTAAAACTTTATTTTTTAAAGCAAACATAACTTTGATTAATGAAGCCATGCCCGCGGCTGATTTTGTATGCCCGATTTGGCTTTTAACAGAGCCAAGGGCAATACTGCCGGCTTTAGCATAGGAACTGAAAACTTCGTTTAAAGCGCCAAGTTCCGTTGCATCGCCAACTTTGGTGGCTGTGCCGTGTGCTTCCATAAGGCCGACGGCTGAGGGATCAAATTCCACTTGTTCAAAAGCACGTTTTATGGCAAGCATTTGGCCTTTTGGATTAGGCGCGGTTATACCTTTACCTTTACCGTCGCTTGAAGAACCTATCGCACGGATAACGCCGTAAATTTTATCTCCGTCTTTGACGGCATCGGAAAGTCTTTTTAAAAGGACCATACCGGCACCTTCTGCCATAACAAATCCGTTTGCTCTTGCATCAAAAGCATAAGAACCACTGTCTGATAAAGCACCGATTTTACAAAATCTTATGTAGGAAGCAGGTGACATCATTTGATCTACTCCGCCACACAAAGCCATATCATATTCGCCCAATCTTAAACCGTTTACAGCCTGATCCAAAGCAGCAAGAGAACTTGCACATGCAGCATCAATAGCAAAATTTGCTCCATTTAAGTTAAAAACATTAGCAATCCTTCCGGCAAGAACATTTGGAAGTTCGCCCGGCATGGTGTCTTCATTTATAGGTAAAAATTGTTCATTTACAAAACCTTCAAGTTCTTTTAAAATACCTTCTTTTGTTGTTTGTGGAAGATTTTTAAAAGCATCGCTGCGTTTTAGCATATCATAATAAAACGCTTTATAAATGCGCACATTACTAAATTCATTTTTCATTCCGCCGACGGAGTTTGCCACAATAACGGCGGTTCTTGTATGGTCAAAATCTTTTTTATCGTATCCGCTATCTTCAAGTGCCATCTGAGCAATATCTAAAGCAAGACACTGAATGGAGTCCATTTGTTTGGCAACGGCTGGCGGAATTTTATATTTTAAAGAATTAAATTTGTAGCCGGTTATAAAACCACCTATTTTGGAATAAGTTTTATCAGGCGCAGTTCTATCTGCAGAGTAAAAGAGAGAAGAATCCCATTTCTCCTTTGGGACTTCGGTTATGCAATTTTTACCTTGAACAATATTTTGCCAATATTCCTCTTTATTTAAAGCACCGGGCATTATTGCACCCATACCGATAACTGCAATGGGTTCTAAATTCTTTTTCATAAATAAAACTCCTTTTTTGCCTTTTTGATAAAACTCGCCATATATAAATAGTATTAAATATAAACAGCAAGAGCAACCTTACAGAAAAGTTTTTAAGCAAAAAGGCCCATTTTTGTGGTATAATATGTTAAGGGTGTAAAAAGCCCTTTTATTTTTGTGTTTTTATATTTACGCAAGAATCTTAATTTTGTATAATATAAAGGTTATGAAAAATTGTATTTTTTGTAAAATTGCTTCAGGCGAAGTTCAGGCACAAATTGTTTACCAAGACGAAGATGTAGTGGTTTTTAAGGATTTAAACCCGCAAGCACCTACACATTTGCTCATTATCCCGGTTAAACATATTGCAAAACTTGATGAAGCAAGTAAAGAAGATATGGCTTTACTTGGCAAACTACAGTTAACCGCTGCAAAAATTGCCAAGGAAATGAATATAACAGATTTTAGACTCGTAACCAATAACGGCAAAGGTGCCGGCCAAAGTGTAGAACACTTACACTATCATTTTATGGCCGGACGTCGCTTTTTGTGGCCT
Organism: Elusimicrobiaceae bacterium; assembly: GCA_045605725.1. GTDB lineage: Bacteria > Elusimicrobiota > Elusimicrobia > Elusimicrobiales > Elusimicrobiaceae > Proelusimicrobium. The sequence continues at coordinate 10,847 of JAZUQO010000009.1, read as the reverse complement.
GCCGGTTAAACAGATTTAAATAAATATCCTAATGGATAAGGTGGTGAAATAATTAATGGTATTTGTGAAAGTCCGCGATGCTGAACATCTCGAAGAAGCCTTGAAACGCTTTAAAAGAGAATGCGAAAAGAACGGTATTCTTAAGGAAATCAAAAGAAGAGAAACCTACACACCGCCCAGCATCAGAAGAAAACTCAAATCTCAAGAAGCACAACGCAGAATGAGACGCACTAAAAGAAAACGCTTTTAGTTAATCAGAAACATAACGCAATAGTCCGCCTTGATTAAAAGAGGCGGGCTGTTGTGTCTTACGCGCACACACGCGTGTAATAGTATATAGGGAAAGAAATGGAAAACAGCATAATTGAGCAAATACGCCAAAACGTTGATTTGCTGGAATTGATAAAAGAATATGTCCCCAATGTCAAAAGAAGCGGGAGAACATATAAGGCTTGCTGTCCTTTTCATAGGGAGAAAACCCCCTCTTTTTCCATTTCCCCGGATAAAGGTTTATTTTATTGTTTCGGTTGTCAGGCAGGCGGTGATATTTTTGAATTTTTAATGCGTATTGAAAATCTTTCCTTTAACGAAGCCGCAAAAAAACTGGCCCAAAGGGCAGGGGTAGAATGGAAACCACAACAAGAAATGACCGAAGAAGAAAAAAAACGCGCTCTGTATTACAAAATAATGCTCTTTGCAAAAGATTTTTATCATAAGCAACTATTATCCCAGCAGGGAACGGCTGCAAGAAATTATGTAAAAGAACGCAATCTTTCAAAAGAAACCGCTATAAAGTTTAGTCTTGGATTGAGTTTTTTCAACGGTCTTGTAACAGCAGCAAAAGCACAAGGTTTTAACGAACAGGATTTAAAGACTTTAGGGCTTTCAAATTATGCCGGCAGTGATTATTTTAAAAACCGTTTAATGTTCCCAATATTCAATCATAGAGGAGAAGTTGTTGCCTTCGGCGGTAGAGTGCTTGGTGAAGGGCAGCCCAAATATCTAAATTCACCTGAAACACCTTTGTTTTCCAAAAGCCGTATTTTATACGGACTTAACTTTGCAGGACCAAGTATTCGTAAAGAAGATTTTGTTATTTTACTTGAGGGTTATATGGATGTTATCGGTGCACACCAGGCCGGTGTGGAGAACGCCGTTGCTCCGCTTGGAACATCTTTTACCCCCTATCACGCAAATATTTTAAAACGTTATACAAATCAGGCTGTAGTAATTTTTGACCCGGATGCGGCCGGTATCAATGCCGCTTTAAGAGCAGCCTTAATTTTGGTGGAACAGGGTATTTATGTAAGAGTAGCCACTTTGCCCGCAGGCCTTGATCCCGATGAATTTATAACAGAATACGGTGCGGAAGAATTTAAAAATATTGCAAAAACAGCACCGGATATAATGAATTTTCAAATTAATCTTTTACTAAAAAATGCAGGTTTAAATATGGACGCGCAAACAAAAACAAATATTGCCGCCGAGTTAAGTGAAACTATAAACAAACAACCTGACGAAATTATTAAAAGAGAATGGGCCAGAACAGTAGCAGACCGCTTAAATATTGATGCAGATATTATGCTTAAAAAAATAGTTAAAAAACCTATGCAAAATACTGCTCAAACTCAAATTGAAAAAGTGAAACAAATTGAGCCAAAGCGCGAAGTTGACTTAATAAAAATACTTCTGTGGAACCCCAGATATTGCCAAGATTGCATTAATCTGAGTGAAGCCCATTTTGAAAATAAGGACTTATGGCATATTTTAGAAGGCATTAGTGCCCTCTATAAGGAAAATCCTACCATTCAGGAGCCCTCTAAACCCCTTATACAAAAATATCCCGAACTTGAAGGACTTATCTTAAACCTAACACTTGAAGTTTTACCTAAAGAAGCAAGACCTTCAACGGATATAAAGACATGCATTGATGGTATTGAAAAAGCGTTTTTAGAAAAACGCTTTGAAAGTTTAAACGCCCAACTTAATAGTTATCCGGCTGGGCAGGTTCCCGTAGAACTTCTGCAGGAACAATTAAAATTGCAAAAAAAATTAAAGTCATAACTTGGAGATAAACAAAATATGGCACAAGACAAAGCACTTAAAGAATTAGTGGAAATCGGCAAAGAGCACGGTTTCTTAACATTAGATGAAATTAACAAATCTTTAACCGCGGGAGAAAATAATTCCGAAGATATTGATAACCTTATGGGAACTTTAGAGGACCTTGGCATAAAAGTTGTTGATAAAAAATATAAAGCCATGGCCGCAAACGAAAAAGAAGCATACAGCGATGAATGGACAGCAAATATTGATGTTTCAAATTCTATAAGAATGTATCTTTCCGAAATGGGCAAAGTGCCACTCTTGTCACGTGACGAAGAAATCGCCCTTGCCAGAAATATCCGCGAACGCGAAAAAGAATTAAGAAAACTAGTTTTAGAGTGCCCTATAACTATGCGCGAAATTTGCTCTTGGGAAGAACTTGTTGACCAAGAAGAAATGACCACAAAAGAACTTATGCCGCGCGGAAAAAGAACTTCCCGCGAACTTACCAATATGCGTAAAAAACTTAAAGAGGCTGCTGCGTTCATTTCCAAGAGAGAAAAGGATATTACAGCCCTTTTAAAAGAACTGCGTAATCCTAAAATCAGCGACAAAATGCTCAGCAAGTATACCAGCAAACTTGAAGAAAAACAAAAAGAAGTCGTTGACAGAATTTTAAAACTTAATTTGAACCAAAATAAAATCAAAAGATTGATTAACCGTCTTAAAAACTTGGCTGATAAAATCACTGAGTATAAGAGTGATATTGCCCGCTTTGACGAATATTTTGGACCCTATACCGAAGTTGTAAAACTTTATAAACAATACGAAAAGGGCAAAATTAAAGAAAGAGATTTGGTCAAAAAGACGCATGCCCAATCTGCAGCGGATCTAGAAAGAGCAATCAAAAATATTAACGGAGTCAAAAACCGCTACGATAAACTTTTGCAAACTTTGCCTGTTTCGGAAAATGAATTTTTATCCCTTAACGATAGAATTGCCTTCTTTGAAAGTATGATTCTTCAGGATAAATTAAAACTTATCCGCGCAAACTTAAGACTTGTTGTTTCTATTGCTAAAAAACACGTCAATTCCAATTTGGAACTTTCCGATTTGATTCAGGAAGGTGGGCTCGGTTTGATGAAAGCCGTGGAAAAATTTGAATATAAAAGAGGTTTCAAATTTTCTACTTATGCAACTTGGTGGATAAGACAATCAATCAACCGTGCTATCGCCGATCAGGCAAATACTATCCGTATACCTGTTCACATGAAAGAACTTGTCTCCAAACTTACAAAAGTTTCAAACAAATTCCGCCAAGAAAACGGACGCGAACCGGAACTTGAAGATTATTCAAAGGCTTTACATTTATCAGTAGAAAAAGTTAAAGGTATTTTAAAGATTATGCAGGACCCTATATCTTTATCAACCCCTATCGGAGAAGATGAAGATTCTAATCTTGAAGACTTTATTGAAGATAAAAACGGGCCAAATCCATCAAATTCCGCAACGGACTTTTTAAGAAAACAAGAAGTGGCAGATGTTCTTGCAACTTTATCTGAAAGAGAAGCAAAAATTATCCGCTTGCGCTTTGGTATTGATTCCGGATATCCAAGAACGCTTGAAGAAGTGGGCAAGATGTTTAATGTTACACGTGAACGCGTGCGCCAAATAGAAGCAAAAGCCATCCGCAAATTGCGCCACCCAAGCCGCACAAAAATGTTAAAAGATTATGAAAATCACTAATCTTTAAGTAATCATTTATAGAAAAATCCCGCTTATCTTAATAAATAAGCGGGATTTTTTATCGGAAACTTTCCTATTTAAGATATTTTTTTATTGCGCTTACTTTATCAATTTTTTCCCACGGGAAATCCGCACGACCAAAATGACCGTAAGAAGCAGTTTTCTCGTATATAGGACGTTGCAGTTTAAATTGTTCAATAATAGCGCAAGGTGTAATCTTAAAAACTTTTTGGCAAATTGCACAAAGTTTATCATCGCTAATAATACCTGTGCCAAAAGTGTTAAGATAGAAACTTACCGGTTCTGCTTTGCCAATAGCATAGGCAATTTGAACTTCGCATTCACTTGCTGCACCGGATGCAACCAAATTTTTGGCGATATATCTAGCCATATAAGCAGCGGATCTATCCACTTTTGTCGGATCTTTACCGCTAAAAGCGCCACCTCCATGCGCACATCTGCCACCATAAGTATCAACAATAATCTTGCGCCCGGTCATACCGGTATCGCTCTGTGGCCCGCCGATAACAAATTTGCCCGTAGGGTTAATAAGATATTTTGTTTTAGAATCTATCCATTTTGAAACCACCGGTTTAATTGCTTTATCAATTAATTCCTGCGCGGCTTTTTGAGTAATTTTTTTGCCAGTTTTATCTAAAATTTCGGTTGTATGTTGGGTGGATAAAACAATGGTATCAATTCTTACAGGTTTACCGTCAACATATTCAACACTTACCTGGCTTTTTGAATCCGGCCCGACATAGGAGAGTTTTTTAGTTTTTCTAAGATTTGCTAAATTCTTTAAAATATCGTGTGCAAGTTGCAAAGGCAGTGGCATATACTGCGGTGTTTCCTTGCAGGCATAGCCGACCATAAAACCTTGATCACCCGCACCGCCGATATTAACCCCTTGGCTAATATCCGGCGATTGTTTGCCTATAACATTGACTACCGAGCAAGTTTCATAATTAAAACCGTATTTTGAATCATTATAGCCGATATGTTTAATTGTTTCTCTTGCTATTTTATCAACGTCAACCCAAGTCTTTGTGGTAATTTCCCCCCCTACAATTACCATACCGCGCGTGATGTAAGTTTCGCAAGCAACGCGGGCTGTTTTATCTTTTCTTAAAATTTCATCAAGTATCGCATCAGAAATTTGATCGCACACTTTATCGGGGTGTCCTTCGGAAACAGATTCCGAGGTAAGTAAGTACTTTCCTTTTCTCATATAAAGATTCTCCTAAAATGATATTATATAATTTATGAGAGAAAAAAAGAAATTTTTATCTTGGAATGTAAACGGACTTCGCGCCGTAGAAAAAAAAGGATTTATAGACTGGCTTTTATCCACAAAAGCAGATATTGTTGCTCTTCAGGAAACTAAAGCCTGGCCCGAACAGTTAAGCGATAATCTAAAAAATGTAAAAGGATATTTTGCCTATTTCAGCCAACCCGAGCGTAAAGGTTATAGCGGTGTGGGGGTTTACACTAAAGAAAAACCAAAGAATATTTCTTATTCCATGGGTGTGGCAGAGTTTGACGTAGAAGGCCGTTATATCTGCCTTGAATTTGATAATTTTTTCTTTATAAATATTTACTACCCAAATGGCGGACAGGGACCGCACAGAATTGACTACAAACTGCGTTTTTACGAAAGATTTTTAGAAATTGCCAAAGAACTTTCCAAACAAAAATATGTCATTTGCTGCGGTGATGTTAATACCGCACACAAAGAAATTGATCTTGAACACCCAAAAGAAAACCAAGATACCACCGGTTTTTTGCCAGAAGAAAGAGCCTGGCTTGATAAGTTTTTTAGCGAGGGTTTAAATGATAGTTTTCGGCTTTTTAACAAAGAGCCAAAACAATATACCTGGTGGGATTATAAAACAGCAGCCCGTACAAGAAATGTGGGCTGGCGCCTTGATTATTTTATGGTTGATGATAAGGCTGTTAAACTACTTAAAAACGCCTATATTTTAAGCGATGTGATGGGTTCTGACCACGCACCTATCGGCATTGATATTGAGTTATAAAAATATCAATTTGTCTTCTAAAAAACCTTAATTAAAAAATTGCTATAATTTTTTTGTGATACTTTTTGTTCTCATGCGTATTCAGTATGGAGGCCGACGATGAACTTTGAACAACTTTATGAGGATTATTTCAAACGCGTTTACTCTTACATCAGAGCAAGAATCGGTAGCGAAAATCAGGCTGATGATATTTGTTGCGATGTTTGGCAAACGGTGTTTGAAAAACAAGACTCTTTTGATGAAAGTAAAGGTAATATCGAGCAATGGCTTTTTACCATAGCGCGCAATAAAGTAAACAGCCACTTTCGCCTTTACTACATAAAAAACTTTTTTTCCATGGCGGATAAAGAAGATTTTTTATCTTCAAAAGAAGAACAACCCCTAAATAAACTGGACAAAGAAGAAGATATAAAACAATTAAACGCCGCTTTAAAGGCGCTTAACCAAAAGGAGAGAGATTTAATTTCACTCAAGTTTTTTTCTTCTCTAAACAACAGGGAAATTTCCGCGGTAACTTCCCTTAGCGAAAGCAATGTCGGCACCATACTGAACAGAGCAATAAATAAAATAAGAAATATATTGGAGGATTTATGAAATACACAGATGAGGAAATTATAAATAAATTTTCCAATGTAGATTATGATAAAACCGGCTATAAAAAACAAGCAATATTAAGCAGAGTTAAGCAAAATATCGCCGGAAGGAGAACAAATAGTATGAAAAAGTATCAAATCATAATCTCAGCAGCCGTTATTGTGCTGATTGCAGTGCCGGCAGTTCTTTTAACTAACCGCACAAAATATCAAGATATGATTGTTGGCGAAACAAAAATCGTTGAAGAAAATCAGCCGACACTATCAAACACTGCAACAGTTACCACACAAAAAGAGGAAATTACAAAAAAAGAATCTTCCGCTACTTTTGACGGTAGTGCAAGAGAATCTGTTGCAAATTTATCTGATTCTTGGACTTCAGCAGGTGTGAAAAGTGCAAAATCGGAAAGAACGCACCCTTCTATTAACCATAGTGTCGGACGTGCCGGGAGCCTTATGAGTGCAACACAATATTCAAAAGCAAGCCGTATGATGGATGGTAAGGCTATGGCTTCTGCAAGTATGGGGGCCCCAAATGCCTTTATCGCAAGAACGGCTGTTATTAATTGGTCCGAACCGGAAATGCAACTTTCCAAGGATATAAAAGCCTATAATGAGAACGGCTTCAAAAAAGCCTTGTTGGAACCTTTATCTACTTTCTCGGCTGATGTTGATACCGCTTCTTACAGTATGCTGAAAGAACAAATTAACCGCGGTTGGCCTATACAAAAAGAAGGTGTCAGAACCGAGGCTTTAATCAATAATTTTGCCTATGACTATCCTGCCCCCACCGGTAGTGATCCTATTGGTATCAATATAGAATATGCCACTAGCCCCTGGAACGCAAAAACACAACTTGTTAAAATAGGCGTCAAAGCAAAAGATATTGATAGAAGTAATTTACCGCAAAGCAATTTAGTTTTCTTAATTGATATTTCCGGTTCTATGAGAGGTACTAACCGCCTTCCTTTGGTTAAACAGGCTTTTAAAATGCTTTTAAACCAACTGGATAAAGATGATATTGTTTCTATCGTTACCTATGCTTCAGGTGTAGATGTAAAACTTAACGGTGTTAAAGCAAAAAATAAAGAAAAAATTATTGAAGCCATAGATTCTTTGCACGCAGGCGGTGCTACTTCCGGTGAAGAAGGTCTTAAACTTGCTTATAAAGTTGCAAAAGAAAACTTTATCCGCAAAGGAAATAACAGAATCATTATCGCAAGTGACGGTGATTTCAATGTCGGCAGTTCCAAAACAGGCGATCTTGAAAAACAGGTAAGCCAGGCTAAAGAAAGCGGAGTTTTCATTAGTGCACTTGGTTTTGGTATGGGCAATTACAGAGATAATATGATGGAAACTATCGCAGATAAAGGCAACGGAAATTACGCTTATATTAATGACCTTAAAGCCGCACAAAAAGCCCTTGTTCAAGAATTCGGCGGAACAATGTTCACTGTTGCTAAAGATGTTAAATTCCAAGTAGAATTTAACCCCGCTGTTGTGGAAGAATACCGCCTTATCGGTTATGAAAAACGCTTGCTCAATAATGAAGATTTTAACGACGATAAAAAAGATGCGGGTGAAGTAGGTTCCGGCCATACAGTAACCGTTCTTTATGAAATCCGCCCAGTCGACAGCGGTGAAAAAATGGATATTGACCCGCTTAAATACGGCAAAACAGAATTCACAAATAAAGATGAAGTTTTGACCGTTAAAATGAGATATAAAGATCCCGACGGCGATAATAGCAAACTCATCAGCAAAACTTTAAGCAAAAAAGATTTAACTTCTTTTGAAAAGGCTTCTGTTGATTTCCGCTTTGCATCTGCAGCGGCTGCATTCGGACAATTATTAAGAGACGGCCAATACTTAAACGGATTAACAGCAAAGGAAATTGCTGAAATTGCTTCTAAAGCAAAAGGCTCTGATGACAGCGGAGATAGGGCGGAGTTTGTTAAACTTATTAGAACCTATAATGATACGCCAAAAAGTGAAGATTAAATACTGCTTTTAGATATTTTAATCTTTTGAAAAACTTTAAAATACCCTGATTTTCAGTCGGGGTATTTTTTATAAAAAAATATTTTCAAAAAAGGGCTTGACAAGTTTGATAAAATAATATAAATTATTTATGTAAAATAATTATAAAAGATTATTTTACAAAAGGGGATAAAGTTGTAAACAGGGGGTTGGGTGTATATCCCAATATTAAAATATTAAGATATACACCCACGTTAACAAAAAATTTTATGAGTGGCAAAAAGAAGTATCCGTTATATTGCCCGCCACTCAAAGCACACAAAAATAGGCGCCATGGGGGTGGCGCCTATTTTTATTTCTTACGACTGAAATTATTTGATATTCTTTAACAAATCAAAAGCCGTTTGCATAGGATTCTGCGTATCAAAATCTTTTTCGTGATAATCTAAAACAAGTAAATCTTTTGATTTTTTAGGCAAAATTTCTTTGAGAAAATCTTCCGCCGGAGTCAAAGTTAAAATAATCTTCTTAGATTCCTTTTCTTCTTTATAAATCTGCCAAGGAGACAAGGCCAAAGCAAAAATTAAAATATCTTTCTCTTCTAAATTTTCTAAAACTGCCTTTTTATATTCCGCGCGGGTTTGTGCTTGAATTTGGAGATAAGGCACTTCGCAAACATCATAACTAATCAAAGTAACTTTTGCGCCGTTTAAGTAGGCAGCACGTGCTAAAAATCTTGCTTTTTTAAAATCATTATTGACGGAAATAAAACTATTATTATCAAAATTTTCGCGCATACTCCCGCCAATAATTAAAATCTTTTTATCTTTTAAGGTCTGCTCTAAACTTAAAATATTTTTTGCGCTCTCAAAAATATCAGAAACTTCCGCCATAGGACCTTTGCTTATTTGCCCGTTAGACATTTGGGCAATTTGCGGTCCTACAATAAAAGCCCCCCTCGCATCTAAAGTTTTTATACTATTTTGAGTGGAAGGGTTATACCACATACCGTCGTTCATAGCAGGAGCAATAAGTAAAGGCTTTTGCCAAGCGCATAAAACAGAGGTCAAAAGATTATCGGCAATTCCGTTTGCTACTTTTGAAATTGTGTTTGCACTTGCAGGTGCTAAAATAAAAAGGTCCGCCTCGGCCTGCAAACTTTTGTGGTTTACATCATATTTTTTTATATCAAATTGTTCCGTTAAAACAGGTGTTCTTGCAATAGTTTGAAGCGTTGTTTTGGTAATAAAATTTAAAGAGTTTTCCGTCGCAATTAAACGGATGCTCGCACCAAGGTTTCTAAATTTATTTATCAAAAGACAAATTTTATAAGCGGCTATACCGCCCGTTAAACCAATAACTATAACTTTATTTTTAAAAATATTTTCCCCTTCCATATCTAAATTATACAATTTAGCAGACACTTTGCCATATTTTTATTAAGTTTTCACTCTAAAGATACTGAATAAGACCATAAAAATATCCCCCCACAAAGACTGCGGAGAGATATTTTTTAAAAATAAACCTCACTAAAATAGATTAGATTTTTTTAGCATGTTTTTTGCTTACACTTTTTTTACTAATTACCTTTTTAGCGGCTTTTTTACAAGGTTTCTTTTTATTTGAATTTCTTATTTTTTCATTAGCGGCTTTTAAATATTTTTGTAAACGTCTTAACTTTTTTAGACTTTCTTTTGGGTCCGGTCTTTTATCTTCCGGAAGGTACTGCGCTTTATATGCTCCGCCAACGAAAGATTCTGCCGTTCCCCAAAATTCCGTGACCGGTATTTTTATTGCTCTAGATTTCCTTTTTGGGTTGTATAAATAATGTTTGCGCAAAACTATACAGCCTTGGCCATCATCTTCCCCAACAAGGTAAAATCTATCTTCACGTTTTTGTGGTTTATCTTCTCCTGATAATAAAATATCCAAAATATCTGCCACAAAAATCACCCCCATATATAATAGATATTTTTAATTATATTATATCATTATCAAATCTGTCAATACCCTTTACAAAAAATTGGTGTTGTTATATAAGTTCCCATCGTGTAAAAAGATGCATATTTATGTGTTTTATAATTTACATTTTAAAATTTCGTGCTAAAGAAAATAAAATTTTGTAAAATGTATTTATAGTTATATTTTAGGCATCTTGATTTTTAACAGATTTTTTAGATTTTGCATAATTTTAGATTTAAGCGCCTATAGCTCAATGGATAGAGCACCAGCCTGCGGAGCTGGGGATACAAGTTCGATTCCTGTTAGGCGCACCATTCGACGAAGGCCCATTCTCAGACGAGAGTGGGCCTTTTCTTATACTTTTACGACGGTGTTTTTTAGAGTAAATAAGTAAAATGAACAACAAGAACTATGAAAGAGGTGGACACTTTTTGGACACTATAATGTATAAATTCTATGCGCTTTCTATAAATCGAACTAG
>JAZUQO010000008.1:0-15485 GCA_045605725.1 Elusimicrobiaceae bacterium | reverse complement strand
AGAGGGTTGACAAGGTACTATCTTTGCCTTTGCGCCGCTGAAATTTTTGTGTTAGCGCGAACTTTCTTTTGGGCGTGCCTAGTTAATCTAAGTAAGCACAAAAAAAGGAAGCGATAACCAAAAAGGGCGCGGCCCGCAGGGTTTGGCCGTTTTTATGGAAAGCTTTGTTAAAAAAACTTGCCAACTTGCCTAGTTGCCTGCGCTTTTTTGCCTCGCTTTCTTATCATAAAAACGGACAAACGCAATAGAGCAAATATAACACCTTGCCAACCCTATCGTCAGGAAAATGACGGAAGGGCAAATCCCTCCCTCTCCGATAAATTTTAAACCCCGCTTTTGCGGGGTTATTTGATTAGAAGATGTTATTTATTAAATTTGATACCTGACACCAGTACCGTTGTATCCACCTAAAAGCTTCCCCCCAAAAGAAGCACAAACTTTATCTTCTATGCTATTTTTATTTTTACCCCAACAATATAGTTTATCTTTGAGCTGGGAATAGTTTCTTTCATCATCATAATAATAAACTATTGAAATTGTAGGATTAACAGTAGGATTATAACATTCCGTTGCATTATTTTGATTTCTAATACTGGCACTACTATACAATTGGCAAAACCAACCATCCGGAGCAGATACGTTAATATCTAATTGTTCCAAAGTATCGGCAAATCTGTTATTTGCCAAGTAATACGTTTTTTGATGTTCGGCAATAATTCTGACTAGAGAAATAACTTGTGCAACTTCTGATTTTTTAACCGCTATTTGATATTTTGGCAAAGCAACAGCGGCAAGTATTCCGATAATTAAAACGACTACTAATATCTCAATTAAAGTAAACCCTTTATTTTTCATAATTTTCCTTTTTGATTAAGTTATAATAAAAGTTTATCAAAAAAAAAAAAATACGCAAGCCAAATTTAAGACGGGAAAAAATAAGAAAAAAGGAATGGATTTCAAACGAAAATTCTTTGGAATAATGATTTATACAGAGCAAACAATTTTTAGCGAGGTTTTTGCGTTTAGAAAATTTGCAAAATAGAGCATATAATTTTTAGCAAGGATTTTTGAGGAAATTTTAATTAGCTTTTTTCTACTGAGAAAAAAGCGTTTCTTTCAAACGAGGTATACCTCGCGGGGCGGCAACCCCATGTATCCGAAATTTCTAAGAAATTAAAAATAGACCAAAAGCAGAAGTTAAAATCTGACGCCGAGAGAGGCTTCTACGCCTAACCCATAATAAGCATAATTTGCGGCAATGCTTAAATCCAAATAAGAAGGTAATTTAAAGTTAAAACCGGCAACTGCTTTGGGAGTTGTAACAAATTCCCTGCGTCCGATTAAAGAAGCATCGTCGGCACTTTCAACGGTGAGTTTAGAATAATCAACCCCACCGCCGATATAAGGCACGACATAAGGCGTTTTGAAAGAAAGTGCTAAACTTGCGCTATATTGGGTAATACTAAAATCGCGGTGAACACCGTTTTGTGCCATAATAACAAGCATAGGCTGGAAGGAATATAAAATTTCCGTCGGTTTTATTATACCCCATTTAAGCCCGCCGCCTGCAATTGTAAGACCGTCCCAGGAAGTTGCACGGATAAAACTGTCCAAGCGGAACGGTAAGCCGATTTCACCTTGAATTAAGGGCATAAATTTGCCGGCATCATCCCTGCCAAAAGCGGTATCTTTTTTATTCGGGCGGAACATATAGACATTGTGCGCGGAAAGTTGAAAACCGCCCCAGCCCAAAATGCGGCCCGTTGTATAACTTGAAGACCCCAAAAGTCCGCTGACATCCTTTGCAAAATGGCGCACATTTTGCGCCGTTGCATAGGTTGAAAAATCGTCAAAATCAAGTTCCCTTGCGTTTAAGGTAAAAGCGCAAGAAATAAGAGATAAAAATAAAATAATTTTCTTCATAAATCTTCCTACTTTATAAATTCAACTGTGTCGCCTTCTTGTAAATCTGTAATTTCCCCAGCGGCAACTTCAAGCGTATATATAGATTTTAGCACTATTGGACTAAATTTCCAAGCCTTCATATTTTTTACAATTTTTAATACTTTAAAATCTTTTGAAATAAACACAACATCAATGGCAAAACGCATAAAACAAGTGTGTACTTGATTGCAGGGTTTTAAGACGATACCTTGGCCTGATTCAAGGCCTTTTTTACCAAGCAAACCAATAAGACGGCCTAAAAAACTTTCCCTCATCTCTAAATTAGAGGCAATAATTTTGCCTGTTTTTATGTTTTTACATTTCATAATTAATCAATTAAGAGTTTTTTTGTGTTTTCTAAAATAAAATTGCGAACTTGTGTTTTATATTTTTTATCCAAAAATTTTAAATCTTGCGGATAGGATACTCTGTAAACTTCCTTCTTGCCCTTTTTATATTTAGACGCAAAAACAATAATATCCAGACTATCATCAAAACTGATTTGACAAAGCACACTTGAAGATTCTTTTATTTTTCTTGCGGAAACAACTTTTAAAACAGGAGAAGAACAAATATTTTTTGTATTTATTTTTTCTTTTTCTTCAAGAATATCTTTTATTTTTAAATCTAAATCTTTAGAGGTTATTGCAAGATTTCTATAACCGCCAAGTTCGCGCGGCATTTGCAAAACAGAACCGAAAGATTTTTTCTCCAAAGCGATATTTTCTATCTTAAAAAGATTACAAAAAGTTACAGTGTAATCTTTATCTTGCTGTTTTTTGACCGCGCTGACTTCTAAAGAAAAAGAAACAGACGGCAAAAACAGCAAGACAAAAATTAAAAGTTTAGTCATTGACTCTTTCCACATAAGAATCTGTGCGGGTATCTATGCGGATTTTATCGCCTTCGTTAATAAACAAAGGAACTTTAATTTCAAGACCGGATTCAAGCGTGGCGGGTTTTGTCATATTGGCAACGGTATCGCCTTTTACGCCGGGGACTGTGGAAACAACTTTTAAATCAACTTTAATAGGAAGTTCAATATTGAAAAGTTGGCCTTCAATAAAAAGTCCCATAACTTCCATATTATCAATTAAATATTTGAGTTGTTGTTTAAGTTTTTCCGCCGGAACTGCGATTTGTTCAAAAGTGGTAGAATCCATAAAATAGACCATATCGCCTTCTTTATAAAGATAACTGTGCGGGCGTTTTTCAATTTCAATTTCTTTAAATTTATCTTCGGGGCGATAACTGGTTTCAATAATAGAACCTGTGTTTAAATTGCGAAGTTTGACACGGACAACCGCTCTTGCTTGACTTTTGCGGTGATGTTGGTATTCGATAATTTCTACCATTTCGCCGTTTTCATTTTCAAAAATTAAACCTTCTCTGAAGTCTGGTGTTCCAATCATAAATTTCTCCTTTTTATTTTGTTAAAATTTTTGCACCTTTCGGTGTTAAAACATAAGTATCTTCATACCTAATACCGAATTTGCCGTCATAATACAAACCCGGTTCTATAGTAAAAACAGAATTTGTTTTAAGCAAATCTTGGCTTTTGGGGCTTAAGAAGGGCTTTTGGTGTATTTTAAGACCAAGCCCATGCCCAAGGCTATGAATAAAAGCAACACTGTAAGAACCTGCTTTATCCATAAAATCACGCGCTGCATTATCAAGGGTAGTTGCCTTTACCTTATCTCTGGCAAGAGTTGCGCAATAATCATGGGTATCTTTTACCAAGTCATATATTTTTTGCCACTCTTTGTTAACTTTGCTGCCATACCACCAAGTTCTTGTAATATCGGAACAATAACCTTTATAACGGCAACCAAAATCGACTAAAACAGGTTCGTTTTGTTTTAGTCTTCTGTCGCTGTTATGGTGATGAGGATTTGCCGTATTTGCGCCAAAGGCCAAAATCGTTTCAAAAGCAAGACCTTGCCCGCCCAGTTTTTGCATAATATTTTCAAGCAAGGTAGCCCCTTCTTTTTCAGTCATACCCGCTTTTAATTCTTTTCTAAAAATTGCGTAAGCCTTTGTTGAAATATGACATGCTTTGGAAATCAGTTTAAGTTCGCTTTGTGTCTTAACATCTTGGGCTTGTTCAAGAAAATTAGGCATAGTCTTAAAGCCTGCTTTGACAAGGGCTGTCCCCGGAATATAAGAGGCTAAAGTCGGATCAAAAAATTTATTTTTAAATTTAGATGCTTTCTTACAAACATCTTCAATATCAAGACTATCAACTAAAGTTAAATAAGGGGCTTTGCGCTTTAAATCGCCTGCATACATTTTTTTGGTAAAGCAATATACTTTGCTTTGTGTAATTAATAAATAGGCATCATTGGGACTGTAGAAAAAGAAATCGGTAAAATACCTTATACTATCATTTTCCAGTACACAAAATGCCTGTAAATTTTCCTTTTTAAGTAGTTTTTGGAATTGTTTTAATTTTTCGTTCATTTTATTTGTTTTATTCCTTTTTTAGTCATATAAAAGCAATCTTCCCAGCGAACGCCGTATTTACCCTCAAGATAAATACCCGGTTCCACACTGAAACAATAATTTTCCAAGATAGGTTCGTAATTGATTTGGCTTATATCGGCAAGTTCGTGATCTTGCATACCGATACCGTGGCCTGTTCTATGGGTAAAATATTTACCGTATCCGGCCTTTTCTATTACATCTCTTGAAATCTTATCAATTTGCGCGCCGGTCATTTTATACTTTGCTTCTTTGGCGACTTTATCGTTTGCTTTTTTTACTAAAGATAAAATTGTTTTGTATTCTTGCGGAATATTTGGCCCGAACCAAAAGCAGCGCGTCATATCTGCACAATATTCTTGATATTTTGCGCCCCAGTCAAATAAAATTGCGGTATTTTTGGTTAATTTTGTGCCGTCGCAAACATGGTGAGGATTTGCCGTATTTGAGCCAAAAGAAACGCGCATATCAAAAGATAATCCTTGAGCGCCAAGCCTGTTCATTTCATCTTCAAGTTTGCGTCTTAACTCAAGTTCGGTAATGCCGGCTTTGATATATTTTTGAATATTTTTAAAAGCCGTCATTGAAATTTGCGTTGCCTTACGCATAAGTTTAAGTTCTTCTTCTGTTTTTGTAGTCCTTAAATGTGAAATTAAAGAAGAAGTTTCTTTAAACCCTGCTTGTAAATAAAGTTTACCGGCAGAATATAATTCTTTATTTTCATCAAAAGCAAGTTTTTTAAGATTTAATTTTTTTGCTTCTTTTACAAGGGCATTTGGACGATCTTTATCTTCGCTGATAAAAAGGGCTTCTTTAAATTTCTTTTTAAAAGGGCTTTCATACAAACTGCGGGCTATAACTATAATTTGTTTTAAAGTGATGAGTAAAACGGCTTCGCCGTCGTTAAAAAATTCTCCAAGGAAATATTTAATATCCGTAAAATCAGATATTATAAGACCTTCAAGATTATTTTTTTTAAGTAAATTTCTTAAATTTTTTAATTTTGTGCCACTTATCTTCATAAATATATTATAGCAAAGGTTCGAGTTGGCCGGATAAATCAAGCCACTTATTTTCCGTTTCGCTAATCTCCTTATTTAAAAAAGCAAGTTCTATACTTAACTGACTATCGTAATTTTGAATTAAACTTTTCTCAAGCATTTCTTTTTGTTTTGTAAGAGTTTCAAGTTTCTTTTCAAGGGCTTTCATCTCTTTTTTAATAGGTGCTACTTGGGCGCGAAGTTGCGCTGCTGCGCGGCGTTTTTGGGCTTGAGCGCCGCCTTGGGCGCGCTCTTTATCACTTGCTTTACCCCAGTTTCTGAGAATATAATTTTTATAATCTTCCATATCGCCGTCATAAGAAGAAATGCCGTGATTTTCCACAAGCAAAAGTCTATCGCAGACGGCTTCAATAATATGAAAATCGTGCGTTACCAAAATGACCGCTCCGTTATAATTGTTTAAGGCTTCTATTAAAGCACGCCTTGAAACAATATCAAGGTGGTTTGTGGGTTCGTCAAGAATTAAAATATGGGGGTTTTCTATCGTAATTAAAGAAAGTAAAAGCCTGCTCTTTTCCCCCCCGGAAAGTTTTTCAACAACGGTATCTGCTTTTGTTTTTTCAAGACCGAAAGAGGCAAGATGAGTATAAACCTGGGCTTCTTTTGCTTCAAGCATTTTTTCACGCGCAAGTTCATAAGGTGTCTTTTCAATATCCAAAAGTTCGGTTTGATGTTGAGCAAAATAGGCAATTTTTAATTTGCGGGCATAAGTCATTTTGCCGCTTTGGGCAAAAATATGACCGCTTAATAACTTGGCAAAGGTTGATTTACCGTTACCGTTTGCGCCAAGTAAGGCAATTTTATCATCTTGGGAGATACTTAAATTTATATCTTTTAGAACCGTTTGATCACCGTATCCGCAAGATACATTTTC
Organism: Elusimicrobiaceae bacterium; assembly: GCA_045605725.1. Classification (GTDB taxonomy): domain Bacteria; phylum Elusimicrobiota; class Elusimicrobia; order Elusimicrobiales; family Elusimicrobiaceae; genus Proelusimicrobium. The sequence goes on along the minus strand of JAZUQO010000008.1, from coordinate 9,125 downwards.
AAGGGTAAATAAATAAGAATCTAAAATTTGTGCTTCCGGGAAAGTAAAACGCACGCTACGCTCAAGCGGTATTTTAGGAGCATCGCCAAGCCTTTCAAGCATTTTTAAGCGGCTTTGAGCCTGTTTTGCTTTAGTGGCTTTGGCTCTGAATCTATCAACAAAGGCTTGAAGATGCCGGCGGGTTTCTTCGTATCTTTTGGCATCTTTTATTATTTGTTCGGTTTGTTCGTGGCGTTGTCGTTCATAAGAATCATAGTTACCGTTAAAAACTTTTAATTTACATTCATCAACTAAAATAATTTTATCGCAAATTTTATTTAAAATTTCTCTATCGTGGCTGATAATAATTAAAGTTTTATCAAGTTTTTCAAGACAGTCTTCAAGCCAAATAGAAGTTTCCAAATCCAAGTGGTTTGTGGGCTCATCAAGAAGTAAACAATCTGAAGGCATAAACAGGGCTGCCGCCAGAGCAGCACGCATACGCCATCCGCCGGAAAATTCCTTTAAAGGTCTGTTTAAATCTTTTTCGCTAAAGCCAAGACCGCCGAGTATCGCGCTTGCTCTGGCCGGTGCGCTGTGCGCGCCGAGGGTATCAAGTTTATCATATATTTCGGCCAAACGAACACCGGTTGGGTTCTTTTCAAGTTCGTCATAAAGAGCCTTCATTTGTCTATCTGAATTTAAAACATGGTTTAAAACTGTTTGATTTATATCTTTTATATCCTGCTCTACGGAAGAAACACGCGTATCTTTGGAGATATTTATCTGCCCCCCATCAGGATATAATTGCCCTAAGATAAGTTTAAATAAAGTTGTTTTGCCACACCCGTTCAAGCCGACAAGACCGACTTTATGGCCTTTATCAATAAAGGCAGAAGCATCTTCAAAGATGCTTCTTTTTCCGATGTGATAACTTAAGGATGAAATATCTATCATTTATAAAACTTGTTGTAAAACTATGGGCAAATTGCTTTTAGAAGTTTTTTGCGCAGAAATTTTACCTACTCTATCTTTTGCTCCGATTATATTGAAAACATAAGAAACAACAATCTCTTTCTCTGTATTTTTAATATCTTTTATCTGGAAGAAAGCATCGTTAAGATTGCCGGCACTTTCAACCAAGATAAGCATATCTTTGGAAAAATCTATTTTTCCTAAATCTTCTGAAAGTAAATCTTTTATTCTTTGATAATCTGCCGCTGTTTGGATAATTTCATATTTAGCGGGTGCTTTTATCATGGTAATTCTTTCTTTTTCGATTTGTGGATCTTCGATATAGGAAATTTCAGAATTATCTAAGGAAGATTTGGGAGTCTCATCACTTCTGTAAAGCAGTTCCCCGGGAGTATTAGACAGTTCCTCATCCATAACATCCTTATCTGCTTTAAAAAGATCAGACATTGTTTGCGGATCTTGCACCTTTTTATTATACTTTGGATAAAGATAATATTGCCAAAGTAAACCGGCACAAATTAAGCCTAAAGCCAAAGCAACTACATTTTTTCCTTTCATTTTTTCCAAACCCCAAATTCTGCCGTAATAACGGATTTTAAACCGCCCCTGGGCGTAAATTCGCCTATAATTCTGGCACATTTAGGTTTGCAGGCTTTAACAACATCATCCAAAATCTTGTTGGAGATATTTTCCATAAAAATACCCATATCTCTATATTCCAAAAGATAGTATTTTAAGGATTTAAGTTCCAAACAAAGTTCATTTGGAATATATTCGATAGTTATCGTGCCAAAATCCGGCAGACCTGTTTTGGGACAGACGGAAGTAAACTCCGGCAAGACGATTTTTACCAAATAATCTCTTTTATATTGATTTTCCCAACATTGAATAGCCGGCAAAACCGTATTGGCACCTTTGCGGGCGTGATCTTTGGTATAACCAAAATCTATATCATTCATATTTTAACCTCACAGAATTTATAAAAATTATAAATAAAACAGCAATTAAATAAAATAGCAATTGATACCAAGATACCATTTGCTGATTTTGAGTTAAAAAGAAAAATAAAACTAATCCGGTAAGTATTGCGAGTAAAATATTTTCCTTCATAATTAATTGTGTTTTACTGTATATATTGAAAATTGTCTTTATTGCGCCGAAATCCCTTGTTTCCAAAACAATATCAACCCAACTGATAAAGGGGCTGTCTTCGCGGGCAAAGGCCAAAGCGGCATCTGCCTGCAAAAGGGCAAGGATATCGTTGAAACTATCACCTATCATTGTTGTTTTTTTACCAAGATTATTTGAAGCGGCAATACGGGCTGCTTTATCGCGCGGATACATATCACCTATATATTCTTTTACACCGGCTCTTTGGGCAACCACTTTTAAAGCAGGTGTATTATCACCGGAAAGTAGGCAAACCCTCTTATTTAACTCTTTTAAGTAAGAAATAACACCTTTGGCATTGGCTCTTAATTTATCTGTAAAATAAACACAGCCCATAAATTTATTGTTTTTAGAAATATAAAAGACTGTTTTTCTTAATTCCTGGACATTATTTGCAAGTTCTACTTTGATACCTTTACCTTCAAGCCAGGCCTTTCTTCCTGCGAAAATAATATCTTTTTCCGTGCGAACCACAGTGCCGTAACTGGGATGCAATTCTGTAGAAATTATCGGTTCGGGAGTGATTTTATTTGTTCGACAATATTCTTTTAAGGCTTTGGCAAAAATTGTCGTGCTGCCTTGTTGGGATGTTGCCGCCGCAAGTGCAACCTTTTCCTGCGTATAGCCTTTTGCAGGTATAATTTGGTCTACTTCCAAATTGCCGGTTGTAAGAGTGCCTGTTTTATCAATATAGACGATATCACTTTCTTTAAGCATTTCTACGGCATGAGGATTATTAATTTTGATTTTTTTGCTTAAACAACCTCTTATCATATATTTAAACGGAAGCAAAAGACAAGCCATATATATAACAGGCCCGCTCAAAGCAAGAGAGAGTAGAAAAATGTTAGCAGCCTCTAAAAAGGAGTGTATATCCTTGAATATATAAACCCCCGCAAAAACATTTGCTAATGCAAAAACAATAAAAAATAAAGTTATAAAACAACTATGCAAATCCAAGAAACTTTTAGATGTGATTTTTTTCTGTTCGCTTATTTTTAAAGCATTTAGAACGCAGGCAAGTTTTGAGTTTTTTAAATAAGTCTTAACTTCGGCAATAACAGCACTGCCTTTGTTAACACTGCCGGCAAGCATTGTATCCCCTTTTTCTTTTGCAGCCAAAGTTATATTACCAGTTAAAAGATGTTCATCAACAAGAGTTGTTCCTTCTACGACAATACAATCTAAAGGAACTCTTTGTGCGACATTTATAAGAATTTTTTGACCGATTTTTACTTCAGAAGCGAAAACTTTTGTCTGTTTATCACCTTCAACTAAAATAGCCGATTTGGAAATAAAATTATCCAAACTTTCAATGAAGTTAAAGGAACTGGAAATATTTTGAACTTCCCTTGCTTTTAAAAAATTAGCAAAACAAAAAGTTAAAGGGATAAGTAAATATAAACCGGAAATTTTATATCCTGCTGAGCCTACCAAATTATTTGTAACGGTAAAAAGCAGTAAAGCAAAAGTATTTAAAGAAATAAAAAAATTAAAACCGATTTTTAAGGAGGAAATTTCCCTGCAGGCATTACGCAAAAACAAATCCCCGCCCCAAAGAAAAAGCACCGAACTTGTAATTAAAAGCGTAGTATTTGAAAAATCAAATAAATAACCTATAAAAATTATAATAATACCTATTAGAGAAACCCATCCTCTAAAACTATACGCAGAACTTACAAAAACTTTAGCCATATTTTATATCCTTTCAAGTTTCTTCTTTATTACGGCTTGACGCCCTCTTTCAGAATTCATTAATTTAATTTTTGCATCATAACGCTTTGTATTAGCGGGATCCAATTTTTTAGCAACAATATAATTTGAAACCGCTTTAACAGGATCATCAATAGCCCAAATATCACCGGAAAATTCATAAGCCGGAGCATATTGATTATCAATAGTTTTAAGAACATCTAAATCTGCTAAAGCCATTTCGTATTCACCTTTATCAAAAAGTAATTCCGCACGGGCAAAAATAGCAGGAATATAACTGTTATTAAGACTTAAAGCATTATTCAAATCGTTAAAGGCATTTTGATAAGTGCCAAGCATTTTAAAAGCAAGAGCACGTCTATAATAAGTTTTATAATCTTTCGGGCGGGAATCTAAAACTTCGCTATAACCGTTGATAGCATCAATAAATCTGGTATCTTTATAATCTAACATTGCTTTGCTCAAAATGATTTCTACATTTTCAGGTTCCAAACTTAAAGCATACTTTAAATCTTGAATAGCATCGTCAATTTTACCCAGTTTTTCATTTGCACTTGCCCTGTTTACATAGGCAGGGGTATATTCGGGCTGAAGATCAAGAGCCTTGGTAAAATAATATTTTGCCAGTTGAGGCCTTTTTTGATCGAGATAAAAAGCCCCTACATTGTTTAAAAGATCCACTTGATTTGGAGCAAGGGTTAAAGCATGTTCATAATCTTCCTGTGCCATTTTAGCCTCGCCAAGTTTTTCATAGATAAAAGCACGGTTAATTACGGCGGAAGTATAGTTGGGATCTCTTCTTAAAATTTCATTATAAATTTTTAAAGCGGCATTTGTTTTGTTTTCTTTAAATAGTTGCGTTGCCTTTACAAAATCTCTATCATTTTTAGAGGTACAGGCACTTAAAATTAAAGTTATAATTAACAAGGGAAATAAAAACTTTTTCATATTTACTCCTTTTTCTTTGACTTAATTTTTTTATACTCATCTTTTAAAATACACCATGCAAGCATTATTGCACCGACAGTTATAAAACTATCTGCGACATTAAAAACCGGCCATACGACAAAGTTAACAAAATCTACTACCGAACCGAGAACGATTCTATCATATAAATTGCCCAAAGCACCGCCTATGATAAAAAGCCAGCCCCAACTTGCGAGTTTGCCTAGAGCAAAAAGTTCTTTTCTGTATTTTATCAAAGCAAATAAAATAATAATGCTGACAAAAATTAAAATAGTATTTCCGTTTTGAAAAGAACCAAAAGCCGCACCCGTATTTTGCACATAAGTTAATTTAAAAAAGGGTAAAATATCGATACTCGTTTTCGGTTTTAAATAAGACAAAACCCATATCTTGCTTATTCTGTCTAAGACGAAAATAAGCAAGATATAAAAAATTGTGGTTTTCTTATTTTTAAACGGGGACACTTATTTTTTCTTCCTCTAAAACTTTAGCGCATCTTGAACATAAATCAGGATATTTTGAATCTTTGCCGATATCCGTTCTCCATTGCCAGCAGCGCGGGCATTTTGAACCTTCGGCGTGTTCAATAACAATATCCAATTTATCATTGGCGCCGTCTGTCAATGTCACTTGGGAAACAATTGCCGCTTCCGGCCATAAGTTAAGCGTGTTTGTTAAAAATACTTTTAAGGTCGGTTCTGAAGTTTTAAAGACGACTTTTGCTTCTAATGAAGAGCCGATTAAACCTTTTTGGCGGGCTTCTTCAAGTGCTTTTAAAACTTGGCTGCGGATTTCGCGCATCTTTGTCCATTTTTCAACAATTTCGGAACTTACTTGATAGCCCGTATTTTCGGGCATATCGCTGAGGAAAATACTTTCTTCCAAGTTCTTGCCAAGCGGTAATTTTTTAATTTCCTGCCAGGCCTCTTCTGCCGTAAAGGAAAGAATCGGGGCCAAGAGTTTTAAAATTGTTATGACAATTTGGCTAAGAGCACTTTGCGCGCTTCTTCTTGCTTGGGAATTTGCACCCAAAGTATAAAGGCGGTCTTTTGAAGCATCAAGCATTAAAGAAGAAAGGTCAAGGATGCAAAAATCAGTTATACTTCTGATTGCTTTTCTTAACTCAAAAGTTTTATAATCTTGGCGGACTTCTTTAATTAAATCATCAAGGCGGCCGAGCATATATTTATCAAGATCGTTTAAGTTTTCATAAGCAACTTGATGTTTGCTTGGTTCATAATCGGATAAATTGCCAAGAGCGTAGCGGATAGTATTTCTGATTTTGCGATAACTATCGATAGGTCCTTCCAAAATCTTTTCAGAAAGGCGGACATCGTCGGAATAATCAGTAAAACTTACCCATAGTCTTAAGATATCGGCGCCGTTTTTATTGATAATTTGGTCCGGTGAAATAGCATTGCCGGCGCTTTTATGCATGGCCTTACCTTCTTGGTCTAAAATCATACCGTGGGTAATAACTTTTTTGAAAGGTGCTTTACCCTCCAAAACGGTAGAAGCAATTAAAGAAGTTTGGAACCAACCACGGTGTTGGTCGGAACCTTCAAGATAGACATCTGCGGGGAAGCCGAGATCTCTGTATTTTAAAGTTTCCTTCCAAGACACACCGGAGTCAAACCAGACATCCAAAATATCTTTTTCTTTAGTAAATTCTTTGCTACCGCAAGAGCAGGCATAATCTTTAGGCAAAATCTGCTCGCAAGTATCGGTAAACCAGAAATCGCTGCCTTCTTTTTTGGCTCTATCGGCGATATATTTAAAGAGTTTTGCGTCAACTTGCACTTTGCCGCATTTCTTGCAGTAAAATACCATCAAAGGCACACCCCAGAAGCGTTGGCGGCTTAAGCACCAATCAGGGCGGAGTTCGACCATGGAAGTAATTCTCTTTTGCCCGCCTGCAGGATACCATTGAACTTTTTCAATTTCGCTGACAAGTTTTTTGCGTAAATTATCTTTATCAACGGACATAAACCACTGTTCCGTAGCGCGGAAAATGATTGGCTTTTTACATCTCCAACAATGCGGATAACTGTGGGTGATATCTTGTTGTTTGAGAAGTGAGCCAAGTTCTTTAAGACGTTCAATGATGATAGGATTTGCTTTAAAAATGTGTAAACCTTCAAACTCGCCTGCTTCTTTGGTAAAGACACCTTTTTCATTTACGGGGCAGAAGATTTCAAGATTCCATTTAAGACCGGCATAAAAGTCGTCTTCACCGTGGCCGGGTGCTATATGAACAATACCCACACCGCTATCCATCGTCACGAAATCAGTATTGATAACGGGGTTGAGTTTTTTGTTTAAAGGATGTTCGTATTTGATACCGACAAGGTCTTTACCTGCCACTTTTGTGGAAGAGACGATTTTTAAATCGCAATCTTTAATAAAAGCATCGGCAAGTTTATCTGCGGCGATAATATAAGAACCTTCTTCTTGAAGCATAACTCTGTAATCTTCGTCTGCATTAACAGCGGCTGCCATATTGGCAGGAATTGTCCAGGGAGTTGTGGTCCAAACAGTTAAATAAATATCTTTAGAAGTATCAATATCTTTAAAAATTTCCTTTTTGTATTCTTTGATTTTAAAGCGTAAGTAAATAGAAGTGGAAACTTTATCATGATATTCGGTTTCGGCATCGGCAAGGGCGGTTTCGCAAGTGGGACACCAATAAATTGCCTTTTTGCCTTTATAGACATAACCTTTTAAAAGAGCATCAAAGAAGGCTTCGGCAATAAGGCCTTCGTAGATGGGTGACATAGTAAGATAAGGATTATCCCAATCGCCAAGAACGCCAAGGCGTTTAAAACCTTCCCTTTGGATATTGACGAAATTTTGCGCGAAAGCGCGGGCTTTTTTTCTGAAAGCGGGAATATCGGTAATTTCCTTTTTATCTATTTTCATTTCTTTAATGAGGGCTTGTTCAATAGGAAGGCCGTGGCAATCCCACCCGGGAACATAAGGCGTATAATAACCCATTAAAGCGAGGGCTTTAATGATAATATCTTTTAAAACTTTGTTTAAGGCGTGGCCCATGTGTATATTGCCGTTTGCATAAGGGGGACCGTCGGCAAGGATAAATTTTTCTTTCTTGCTGGCTTTTGCAAGCATTTTGTGGTAAAGTTCCATATCTTGCCAATACTTAAGCAAAGTAGGTTCTTTTGCCGCAAGCCCTGCCCTCATAGGGAAATTTGTTTTAGGAAGTAAAACAGTTGAAGAATATTTATTTTTGTTTTGATTGTTTTTTTGTTGATTTTGTTGCTTATTTTCTGTCATTTTTTATTTCAATTTCTCACTAAAAGATACTTTTGCCTCATTAAAGATATATATTAATTATATAATATTACGAGATGTGTGAGAATAGGCAGTAAAGAACCACGGGCTTCCGCCCGTGGTTCTTTACTTTACAAGTACAACAATTTTAATCTTCCCCACTTTCGCAAAATACATCGTCATCTACAGCATTATCGCAATATGGAGCCGGTACCGGTAATCCTATCTCAACATTTACCGGACCAGGGATTTGATACCCTTCTTCCGTACAAGGTCCGCTGGTACAAGTATAACTTTTAATTGTTCCGTCAGAATTATATTGTATGCTTTCTTGAAGATTCCCGTTTAAGTCATATTTAGAATATTTTTTCATTGCACCACTTGGATAATAATACATTTTACCTACAATTTTTTGAGTACCGGTACTATTATCCCATTGAGTTCCACGTTGAGGAACACCATTAGCATCAAAAGATATAAATGATGTTGCTTTACCGGAATCATCATCATAAGAATAAGATTCATGATCAGCAAGAACACCATTTACAAATCCGGTATTTACATAACTTATTCTCTTTCCAGTAACTGGGTCATATAAGCTATATGTAATTTCAGAACCGTTTCCATTTTCGTTTCTATAATAAACTGAAATGAGATTACCTGTAATTTCATCATATGTAATTACATCCAATTTCCCGTTAGAATTACCTATCTGTAATACTTTTATTCCGGCATCATTATAGGTATAACATGCAGAGTTGGTTTTTTTGCATACTCTATCTCTCTTAGTGCCATCTTTATACAAGGTTCTCACGCAATAATGTTGAGTATTAATATAACCATATTGAGATGGCTCGCAATCCACTTTTTGCGGCCAACTGATAAGTTCTTCGCCTTCTTCAAGGTTTAAATCTTGACATACCTTGTGTTCTATCGGACGGCAGAAAAGTTGCCCCGTTTCATACTCTACAGATAATTCATATTCCCCTGTATTACGCGTTGCTCTTGCGCGTTCAAATTCATCTCCAAAAATT
>JAZUQO010000007.1:0-34223 GCA_045605725.1 Elusimicrobiaceae bacterium | reverse complement strand
GCTTTAGTTCGCTTGCAATAGCAGAAATTTGACCGTATGAAGATAAATTTCTGTTTGTATTATGAACAATCGCTATTGCAATGGAAAGTAAAGCAAAATCTTTTATATCTCCGTTTCTATCTTTAGCACTGACAAAACCTTTTTGTCGGTCTGATTCATTATAAAAAGTTGGGGAAAGATTGTTAAATTCCATTATTATCTGTTTTGCAATTTCTTGGGCGATATCAGCCTTGCATATACAAATAAAATCATCCCCGCCAATATGCCCCAAAAACGAAGTGAAATCATAATTAAGAGAAATTGTTTCTATAAGTTTAGCCGTTTGTTTTATAACATTATCGCCTTCTTTAAAGCCATAAACATCATTAAAAACTTTAAAATTGTTTAAATCTAAATACATAACGGCGAAATTTTCCCCTTTTGCAATAACTTCTTCTATCTTTTTTTGTATAGAAGGATTGCCTGGTAATTTTGTTAAAGGGTTGCTGTCAATTTTTTGCATACTGCGTTTGATTAAAAGTTGAACTCTGGCAACGACTTCGTCTTCGTCTACGGGTTTTGTCAAATATTCATCTATATCTAAAGATAGACCTTCAAGTTTAGTATCTTTTTCTTCATCTGAAGTTAAAATAATTATTGGAATATTTGTGCAAGAAGGATAATTGCGGATCTTGGCAACAGCCTCAAAACCATTAAGAATAGGCATATGGTAATCCATTATTATAATGTCAGGGTGGTAGTTAAGAGCCGTATGAACGGCAATTTTGCCGTTGGGCGCGGTCAAAACTTCATAACCGCGACTTAAAAAAGCCTCAGCCATAGTTTCCCTTATTATCTGATTATCTTCCGCAACTAAAATTTTAAATTTCATTTCAGCCATAAATTTATTATAACACTTTGTGCAATGGATAGAAATATATTCCCATAAAAACGGGATTATCTACAAAACCTTGCACTTTCTTGTTCATTACCCAAACACCCGGAGAATAAATAGTGTAAAGTCTGCCGGCAGATTCATAATCCAAACGACCGATTTGTTTATAAAGAGCCTCTCTTTTTTTAGGATCTGTCGTGCTAACGGCTTGCTCTATTAATTTATCTAAAGAAGCATCTTTAAAGTTTTGCGCAATAGCATATCTGCCGTTAGAGTGTAAAAACGGAAAAGCAAAATTATGGGCATCTGGATAATCTGCAACCCAACCGCGCACCCAAAGTGGCATTTTGTGGTTTTGGGTTTTTTCCAGGAAATTTGCCCAAGGCACAGCGCGCAACTCAATTTTAAACTTTGGATTTAGTTTTTCTACATTGCGTTTTAAAATTTCGCCCGCCATTTGACCAAGGGTATTACCGCTACTGTAAGTTATGGTAAAAGAAAAACCTTTATCCCAAACCTCGCCATTAAAAGCCTTTTTAAAGTACTCTTCTGCTTTGTTTAAGTCCAGTTCATAACGCGGCATGTTTTCATCATATCCGCTTAAAGCAGGTGGTATTGCACCAACTGCACGCGGTGCTTTGTTCTTTGCGGAATCTTTTACAAAAGCATCATAGTCAAAACTATACAAAAACGCTTTGCGGATGTTTATATCATTAAAGAAATCCGTCGGTATACCGTTCCCGTCAAGTTTTCCGCTACCGATATCCGGATTAGAAACACCGTTAACATCAAAAGTAAAGAACAAAACAGGATCAGTTTTTAAACGCGGCAAAGTATCATAAACAATAATATTCGGGTTAGAAGAAATTTGATCGACAAAACTGCCGGCAATTTCAGCAATATCGGCATCGCCGGATTCAAGCATAAGGCGCATTGTGCTTTGCTCAGGCACACTTAAAACAAGCACACTATCAAGTTTCGGCGCACCAAGGAAATAATTTTTATTTGCGCTTAAGTAAACTCTTTTTGCCGCCCTATCCCAGCGTTCAACTATAAAAGGTCCACTGCCATTTGTATGGTCAAAAAGGTACGAGGAGTTTTTATCTCTGTTATTAAATTCTTGCCAATTTGGTTTTGAAGGATCCCATTCGCCCTGCTCAATTGCCCATTTTTTATTTAAAACATAAGACCAGCGCGCCATAATACCAAGAAAAGGAGCAAAAGGTTTTTTAAGTTTTATTATTACTTGATTATCTTTTGCTTGAACGGCTTCTAAAATATCTTTAATATCAATTTGAAGTTTACCGTTTTTATCACGGGTAGAAGAAATACCTAAAATCGGTTCAAGCAAAAGGCTGCTTGGTCCGCCTAGATTATCGCTTAACATAAATCTTTGAATACTGTAAGCAACGTCTTCGGCTGTTAAAGGGGTTCCGTCCTGAAAAAAGACACCATCTCTTATATTAAAAGTATATGTTAAACCGTCTTGACTGATAAGGCCATTTTCAAGACTTGGCACTTCGCGCGCCAAAAGCGGTTCAAATTCTTTTAAAGAAGAACCTTTAAATTTTATTAAAGTGTCATAGATATTTAACAGAAGTCCGTGGCTGATACCATCATAGGAAAAGGCAGGATCCAAAGATTCAACTTCCCCTCTTAAGGCAAGCGTCAGATTATTTTCTTGTTTAGTTTGAGCGCAAGCGCAAATACAAAAAACACAAAGCAGTAAAAAAAGTTTATTTGCTAATCGCATAAGCCAAACCTTTTTTATTTTTAAGCCACGCTTGGGCAAATTGTTTTCTGTCATAAACTCGGCGCACAGTTTTTGCATTGGGTGCCGCCGGGTCAAAAACAATGGGATTTCCTTTCTCATCAAAACCGGCAATAACAACTAAATGCCCGTCGGTTTGTTTTTGCGGGGAATTTTTTAAGGCACTGTTTTTAAAAGCAATACTCACAATTAAAGGTCTTGCTTGTAAAATCTCACCTTCGGCTTGGGCAAGGGAAGCACAATGTAAAACAGCACCTTTTAAACCTTGCTGGCTTGCATAAGCAACATTTAATGGCCAATTGCCAAAAATGCCTGTTTGCTGATCTTTAACTCCTGCGCAGACATTTTTTAGAGAAGATAATTTACCGTAATAGTCCATAACCATTGCAATAGAAGTTGCACTGCAAATAATATTGCGCAATTTTTTATCTTCAAATTCTTTTTGGCTCATAGGTTTTAAATCAAGTTCAAAGTTTTTTAAATCTAAAGTTTCTTCCGCTAAAGTTTTATCATACTTTGCACCTTTTTTACATACGGAAACGGAAATTAAATCAATTTTTGCCTTTCCTAAAATTGTAATTTTATATTTTAAGGAACTTGCGCCTTTTTTAATTAAGAGTTCATCAACCTGGGTTTGGGCAAATTTATCTTTTTGCTCGGCAAAACTTTTTTTATAGTCTTGGCTTATGTAAGAGAGTTTATAAAAAGAACTCCAGCCGTCTTCGGTTTTTACACTTGCCTGTAAAAGTAAGGCTGCTTTTTTATCAAGTTTTGCACTTACGCTTAAAACAAGCCTGTCAAAAACAAAAGGTGTTTTTACTGCACTAGAAGTTATTAAGGAAATATCTTTATTTATTTTTAAAGTTTTAAATTGTTTTGTTGTGTGAAGAATATTAGCACAGGGCAATAATGCGCGTTGTTTTGAAGTGAGGTTAGACATAAAAGGTACCTCTTTTGTAGTAAAATCGGGGCACCCGGACTTGAACCGGGAACCTCTCGGTCCCAAACCGAGCACTCTACCAATTGAGCCATGCCCCGTTAGATATATTATATCAAAATTGGAAGGGCTTTACTTAAATTAGGTATAATTTAGTTATGCTAAAAATTAATATAAAACCAAAAGTACTTTTTGGGATGACAATTGTTGTTTTTCTTGCGACTATTCTATTTTTTACAGCAATTTACCCCTTGTCTTTAGATGAATACCGTATTAGTAGTATTTCTTTTCCAGAAACATTTTCTAATCTTAAAACAGTCTTGACACTGGATTGTGCAAGATTTCCTATGATATTTTATGTCCTTTTTACACGATTTATGGATATTTGGAAAATTTGTTTTAGTATTATAAATCCATTTATTCAACTACTCATAATTTTTGGTATGTTTTTTGTTGTAACAGGTAGAAAAGTAAATTTTAAAGACACAAAAGATTTTTATCTTTTCTTACTACTCATTTTGATGTATTTGCTGATGGTGCCATCACCTTCAAATACACTTTTTTGGATGTCAGGAACAATGGTTTATTCTTGGGGTTTTGTTCCGCCCTTGATTTTACTTTGTTTATTTAGGCAAACTATTGACGGGAAAGAATTAAAATCTTCCATAGGCATAAAAGTCTTAATGTTGATTATTAGTTTTGCTGCAGGTATGTCAAACGAAAATACCGGACCTATGATGATTGGGTTAACTGTTTTATTCCTAATTTACTGTAAATTTAAAAAAATTAGAATACCTGATTTTTATTACTACGTTTTATCCGGAACTTTTATGGGGGTTTTTATGATGTTTGCAACCGGAGCCGGAATACAAAGATTATATACTTACACATCATTATACAAATGGAACCACCTGCCTTTTAGTGATAAAATACTAGTATTTTTGTGGCATTTTAATAGATTTTTAAACGCACTTTTCTGGCTGCCTATTGTAAATTTGATAGGTCTTTTACTTATTTTATACGATAAGAAAAAACTCATTATAAAAGATAAAGATTTTATTTTAAGTTCTTTATTTTGTTTGTGCGGTTTTCTTTTAACGCTAGCTTTAGTTATGGCACCGTATGTACAACTAAGAACACATTATTCAAGTGCTGTTTTCTTTTTTATATCTTTTGCAATGATGATTTTAGTAATTCAAAAATTTTATCACGTAAACTTAATAAAATACCTTACTTTAACTATGTTTATTGTAGGAATAGTTATCAGTCCATTTATTGCCTTACCGTATATTCATTTATACAAGCAAAATCATAATAGAGATAAAATTATTGCTCAAGCACGAAAAGAAGGGAAACAAGGTGTTTTTGTAAACAGATTAACAGTTTTAAAAGGACCTACGGATAATTGGTCTATTCAATATTACGACATTTTGTGGGATTGGAATTTTAGCAGACTAGAAAGGAAATATAAAATTCAGTTATATTATGAAATTATCAGCCCTGATCACACATATACAGATCCATTGTAAATAAAAAGGTGTTTCTTATGAAGAAAATTAATATAAAGCCCAAAATACTTTACCTGACAACAATCATAATATTTGTTGCAATTATTTGCTTTTTTACGGCAATATATCCCATGGCTATGGATGAATTCAGATTTTCCCATGATACTTGGGCTATGGTTTTTAAACAATTGAAATTAACTTTTCAAACTGATGCTCCGAGATTTATGAATTTGGCAAATATTGTATTCTTACGCTATTACAATTGTTGGAAAATAATTTTCTCTATATTAAATCCTTTCGTTCAACTTTTTATAATTTGGGGTATGTTTTTTGTTGCCACAGGTAGGAAAATTAGTTTTAATTCAAAAGAAGATTTTTACCCTTTTTTACTTTTAATTCTGTTATATTTATTTGTTTCTCCAAAGCCTTCACATTTCCTTTTTTGGATGTCCGGCGCAATGAACTATTCTTGGGCTTTTGTTCCGCCGTTGATTTTACTTTGTTTATTTAGAAAATCTATTGACGGTAAAGAATTAAAAGATTCTGCTTTAAATAGATTTTTAATGACTTTATGTGGTTTTGCTACTGGCATGTCAAATGAAAATACTGGGCCAATGATGTTTGGCTTAACAGTTTTATTTTTAATTTACTGTAAATTTAAAAAAATCAAAATACCGAAATTTTATTATTTCACTTTAACAGGTATTGTAATTGCTCTGCTTGCTATGTTTAGTAGTGGGGCAACTTTAAGTAGGGCATCCAGAGAAGTGACTTTTGATTGGATTGAACTTTCTCCATTTACAAAGATGTTCTTATTTTTGGTTAATTTTAATAGATTTTTGGAAGCAACTTTATGGTTACCTATCTTAAATCTTTTAGGATTAATTCTTTTACTAGTAGATAAAAAATCAAAAATAGTAAAAGAAAAAACCTTTATTTTAAGTTCTCTATTTTGTTTGTGTGGTTTTGCTTTGTCATTCACCTTATTTATGGCACCGGCCGTATCAATACGGGCTTTTTATTCAAGTGCGATGCTCTTCTTTATATCTTTTTCTATGATGTTGTTTATTATAAAGGATTTATATAAGGTTAATCTCTTTAAGTATTTAGCGATAATTTTATTTATTTTAGGAACTGTTCTTGCGCCTTTAATTGCTATTCCTCATATAACACTATATACCAGCGATAAATTACGAAGACAAGAAATAGACTATGGAATTAAAGTTGGGAAAAAAGAAGTTTACGTAAACAGAGTCGCCCGAATTAACGGCCCTACGGAAAACCTTTCCCCCCTTTATTATGATATCTTATGGCCGTTTTTAGATGGAAAATTAAGACACGATTTTAAAATTAAGATAAAATATGAATATACCGAAAAAATATTTACAAAAGAGATAAAAAATTTTGATATTGATAAAAATAATAACGCATCTTTATGACAAAAAAAATTAATATAAAACCACAAATACTTTTTGGGATGACAATTGCAATCTTTGTCGTGATTATTTTGTTTTTTACGGCAACATATCCGCAAACAATGGACGAGTTGAGATTTTCTCACGAGACATGGGCAGGCACTTTTAGACAAATCAAAAGAACTCTAACTACAGATTCCCCAAGGTTTGCCATAATTATAGATATTTTACTTTCTCATTATCCTGCTTTTTGGAAAATTTTGTTTACAGCATTAAATCCTTTTGTGCAATTGTTTATTCTTCTTGGATCTTTTTTTGTTATAACCGGCAGAAAAATTAACTTTAAATCAAAGGAAGATTTTTACCCTTTCTTTTTATTAGTTTTAATGTACTTGCTGGTCATTCCATCCCCTTCGAATACTCTTTTTTGGTTAACCGGGGCAATGGTTTATTCCTGGGGCTTTGTTCCCCCATTAATTCTGCTTTGTTTATTTAGAAAATCAATCGACGGCAAAACACTAAAAGATTCTTTTTTAAACAATATCTTAATGGTCTTATGTGGTTTTACTGTCGGCATGTCCAATGAAAATACCGGACCAATGATGTTTGGCCTAACGATTTTATTTTTGATTTACTGTAAATTTAAAAAAATCAAAATACCGAAATTCTATTATTTTACTCTAGTCGGTATTATTTTGGGTATTACTGCTATGTTTGGATCCGGAGCGGGAGCCTACCGTGCAAAAGGAAATGCTTTCCTTTACGACTGGCTTTTGCTACCTATAACAGATAAAATTATACTTTTTATAGGTCAGTGCAGTAAAATATTAAATGCCACTTTTTGGATACCCATTATAAACTTATTTGGACTCTTACTTGTTTTATATGACAAGAAAAAAACAGTATTGAAAGATAAAGACTTCATTTTAAGTTCTTTATTTTGTATCTGTGCTTTTGTATTAGCATTGGTTTTTGGCATACTCCCTGATGTCCTATTAAGAGTATATTATTCCAGCGCAGTATTCCTTTTTATATCTTTTATTATGATGCTTTTGCTCGTCAAAAGACTTTATTTAATCAATTTCATGAAATATCTTGCCTTACTCTTTTTGATTTTAGGAGTTATTGCCGGGCCTTTGATCGCTATACCACATATATCCTTGCATCAGCAGGATCAATACAGAAGATCTTTTGTAAAAGAAAATCGTAAGACCAAACATGATATCTTATTTGTTCCAAGGCTATACGTTTTCAGTGCACCTACGGAAAACTGGAGTATTATATATTATGATATTTTGTGGCCTACCTTTGAAAAACAACTCAAAAGAGAATTCGGTGGAAACATATCTTTCGAAGTTCCCTTGAGTCAACAATTGCTAATATATCAGTCAGCCTTTCTTAAAAAAGACAGTGAAAAAAGGAAATAAATTTAGTAAATATGAAAAAAATTAATATAAAACCACAAATACTTTTTGGGATGACAATTGCAATCTTTGTCGTGATTATTCTGTTTTTTACGGCAATATATCCGCAAACAATGGATGAATTTAGGCTTTCTCACGATACTTGGAAAGTAGTTTTTAAACAAATTAAAGTTACTTTCACTACTGACTCTCCAAGACTTTTAATGGCTCTTAATATTTTACTTTTACACTTTCCAAATATATGGAAAATCCTTTTTACTATATTAAATCCCATCATCCAATTATTTCTTCTTTTGGGTATATTTTTTGTTATAACCGGCAGAAAAATTAATTTTAAATCAAAGGAAGATTTTTACCCTTTCTTTTTATTAGTTTTAATGTACTTGCTGGTCATTCCATCTCCTTCGAATACTCTTTTTTGGTTAACTGGGGCTATTGTTTATTCTTGGGGATTTATCCCCCCCTTGATTTTGCTTTGTTTATTTAGAAAATCAATCGATGGAAAAACACTAAAAGACTCTTTTTTAAACAATGTCTTAATGGCCTTATGTGGTTTTGCTGCCGGTATGTCAAACGAAAATACAGGCCCTATGATGCTCGGATTAACGGTTTTATTTTTAATTTATTGTAAATACAAAAAGACCAAAACACCGAAATTGTATTATTTCACTTTATTAGGTATCGTTCTTGGGTTTGTGGCAATGTTTGGCAGCGGGGCAGGAGCAAATCGCGCACAAAATTCCTTGTATCTTGCAGAATGGTTAAAACTCTCTTTGCCAGATAAGATTATCCTATTTATTGGACAATATAGTAAACTATTAAATGCAACTTTTTGGCTTCCGATTGTAAATTTAATATGTCTTTTACTTATTTTATGTGACAAGAAAAAATCTATTATAAAAGATAAAGATTTTGTTCTAAGTTCTTTATTTTGTATGTGTGCTTTTCTTCTTGCATTAGCCTTCTGGGTTGTTCCAAACGCTAATCTGAGAGTTTTTTATTCCAGTGTCATTTTCTTTTTTATATCTTTTATTCTGATGCTTTTACTTGTTAGAAGACTTTATTTAATCAATTTTATGAAATACCTTGCCTTACTCTTTTTGATTATAGGCGTTATTGTCGGGCCTTTTATTGCCATACCCCATATATCTTTATATCAACAGGATAAGTTTAGAAGATCTTTTGTAAAAGAAAACCGAAAAGATGAACAAGAACTTTTCTTCGTTCCAAGATTAGTTGTTTTTCAAGGGCCAACAAATAATTGGACCATTAAATACTACGATATTCTTTGGCCTCCTTTTGAAATAAAATTAAGAAAAGTTTTTGATGGAAGAATCTCTTTTGAAATTCCCTTGAAAGATTATATGATAAACTTCCCGGGAATATTCCGTAAGTCACAACAAAAAAAGTAGGCTGAAATTTAATATTAAAAACAGTTTGCCTGCTTCTCCACAGGAATTTAAAAAACCGCCAGAGTTTTATATTTGCGGGACTTGGTCACAAGTCAGCTCGCTCGTCCTCGCCACTCGCGAAAAAGAGAAAGACTTGCCCTTTCGTCATAAACCTAATGAAAGCAGAGCATATTTATTTTCAAAGAAAAACGCTTTAGTTCTAGGCGACAATTTGCGAAGTATACCAAGAACTATTGCGCGAAGCGCAGAGGTATATGAGCAAATTGGCAACACCGAAATAAAGCGTTTTACGAAGAAAATTTTTACCGGGGAGGGGACTTGAACCCCTAAGCCCTAAAGGGCAATAGTTTTTGAGACTATCCTGTATACCAATTCCAGCACCCCGGCCTGTATATTTTTATTTTAGCAAATTTTGAGAATTATTTGTTGGAATTTGAGGTCTTTTAACGACTTCGCGAATATAATCTTTTACTCCTTTAGCGGTTGCCGTTGCAAGTTTATCTATAAAACTATCTTGGGAAAGTAAATCTTCCTGTTCAGGCAAGAGCATATAGGCATGCTCAATTAAAATTGCCGGCACTTGCGGAGTTGAGCGCGTAACAGAAAAATCTCTTTGAATAATACCATCATCAGGCAAAGCGATATTGCTGACAAAACTTCTCTCAATTGCTTCAGCAAAAGTATAACTGTGCGGATAATAATAAAAGAAAGAAAAACCTCTAGGTTGCGATAAAGGATCTATTTGATCGGGAAGAGCGTTGTTGTGCAAACTTATAAATAAATGTGCTTGTTCTGAAAGGACTTTTTCCTGTCTTCTTGCAAGGGGCATATTTTCATTTTCTTCTTTTGACATAAAAACTATTGCACCAAGTGCCTCTAATTTTTCTTTTGTTTTAAGTGCGATTTTATAATTTATCTCATATTCAAGCATACCGCTTGGGCCTACGGCCCCATCGTAAGGTGCTATTCTTTTTGGGCTGTGGCCGGGATCTAAAACTATTTTGACACCATTTAAAGGTTGCTCTTTTGTAATGGCAAATTTTGGTGCATGATAAAAATTAAAAACGAGATTTCCCCCCTCATAAGCAAAATCAAAACCCCATAATTTTGAGTTTCTGTCAAACTTAAGAATTATTTTTTGAGCATCGTCTTTTATGTTTTCAAAAGAAATGTTACTAAAAAGAGATGTTTTTAAATTCTCTTGCGGGGTATTCAATAGTTGCGTATTAAATAATGTTATTTCAAATCCAACAGGTGTTTGTTCCGTCTTAAAACTTGTTTTATTATTATTAAAAACTGTCAAGACTGATTTATTTTCTACTTCTTCGGCGGTAACTTTCCAAACATTATTTTTGGGGGCATTAAAATATGATGCCGTTTTAATATATTTTTCTTCAAGCCAACCTTCCTGATCGTCTAATAAAGAAATTCTGTAAAAATTATTTAACTGCCCGGTAATTTTTAATTTACCGAACAAGCGTGTTTCTAATATATGCTCACCTTTTTGAGGTTCGGGTCTTAAACGTTGATTTTGTTTACGCAATTTACCTATCGCCAAAATATACTCTTTAGGATAGATACGAATTTTGCCTCTTGAAAAAATTTTATTTTTAAACTTTTTATTACTACCCAGTATCTTGTAAACCGCTTTTTGGGAACGATATTTTGTATCTTCTTTATTAAACACTATAAGTGTTTCGTAAAGACCTGGAATTTTGGGGTTTTCAGTCATTAAAATATCTTTATGAGAAGCGATATTTAAAATCATTTTTTTTGAAGGTGTTGCATAAATCGAAAACATCACACTATCCCCATCCCTTAAGTTAATATCAGAAGATGGAAAAACTGTATCCGTATCAAATTTATATTTATCCTCATATTTTTCGGGATCAAAACCGGGAACAAAAACATTTCTTCTAAAAGTTTGCGACCCTGATGGAGAAATAACTTCAAATAAAAACTCTACTTCCCCCGGGTGTAAAGGCTGGTAGATTACAAAAGAACCGTTCTTATAAAGGGGTATATCCTGCCCGTTCAATTTTAATTTGCTATCTTTTTGATATACTCTGCCGAATAAAAACATGTTTTTTATGTTGGCTGGCATAACCTTATCTTGCACAGGATATTCCACACGAAGGCTATAAAATTCTTGAGGGTTTAAATCGGCTTCCATTAAAGTGGGCGCAACCGTTGTGGCAAAAACTTTTACACAAAAAAATAAACAAAATAAAGAGATTAGGCTTTTCTTCATACTCATAAAATGATACCATATTTATATGGTGGAGCGCGATACTCTTGTTAAAGACCTAAACAAATATCTTGATGTCGCAGTAAATCCCGAGCATAACGGTTTACAAGTGCAAGGCAAAAAACAAGTAAATAAAATTGCTTTTGGGGTTTCTGCTACTATGGCTTTATTTGAAGAAGCAAAAAACTTTGGTGCAGATATGATTATTGTTCACCATGGCCTTTTTTGGAATAAAGTACAAACCATAACAGGGGTTTTCGGACAAAGAATTGCCTTTTTAACAAAAAATGATATTAACTTGGCAGGTTATCACTTACCACTTGATAAACATCCCATAATCGGTAATAATGCCTGCCTTGCCAAACTGTTAAAATTAAAAGATCTAAAACCATTTGGCACTTATCACGGGCAAGAAATCGGTCTTATCGGTAAAACGACTAAAAGTTGTGATATAAAGAAAATACACGAAATTTTAAAAGGGGAAGCCCTTTTCTTTGGACCAAAACAAGTAAAAACCGTTGCCATAGTAAGCGGTGGTGCCCACGATATGCTTGAAGAAGCCTCGTTAGCAAAAGCAGATTTATACATAACCGGTTCACGCGACGAATATATAACGGAATATTGTCGCGAAGCCAAAATAAATTTTATTGCCATGGGTCATTATAATTCCGAAAGGCTTGGCATCCAGGCTTTAATGAATTATGTATCAAAAAAATTCAAAGTTCAAACAAAATTTATTGATATTCAAAACCCATTCTAAAGGAGATAAAAAATGATGGAAAAGTTATACAAAGAGATTGATGATTCAAAGGAGTTTATTGTAGATTTACAGGCTAATATGACTTCCCGCCCGGCAATTTCCCCTGCAAACGGCGGTGAAGGTGAACTTGATAAAGCCAATTATCTTGAAAAAGTTATTACAAAATTCGGTTTTGACGAAGTTACCAGATTAAACTCCCAAGACGAGAGAGCAAAAGGCGGCGTACGCCCTAACTTAATTGCAAGATATTTCGGAGAAGACAGAGAAAAAACCTTTTGGCTTTTAACCCATCTTGATATCGTTCCTCCAGGTGATTTATCTTTATGGAAAACAAAACCTTACAAACTTCAAATTGATGCCGATGGCGATACTATGTACGGTAGAGGTGTTGAAGATAACCAACAGGCTATTACCGCTGCTTTACTTGCTGCAAAAACCTTAATAGAATCCGGAAAAAGACCCCCCATTAACTTTGGTATTATGATGATTGCCGACGAGGAAGTAGGCGAAGGTTATGGATTACCTTATGTCCTGAAAAACATGCCACACCTTTTTGGTAAAGAAGACTCTTTTTTGGTTCAAGACAGTGGTGATGTAAAAGGTAGTGAAATTGAAATAGCGGAAAAATCTTCCCTTTGGTATAAAATTACTACTATCGGTAAACAAGCCCACAGTGCTTATCCGACAATGGGCATCAATGCTATGGTTGCAGGAGCAAATTTGGTTGCTCGTTTATATGACGAACTTCCCAAAAAGTTTGATAAAAAAGATCCTCTTTACGACGTTCCGATGAGCACTTTTACACCATCTAAAAAAGAAAACAATGTTTCAAACGTAAACATTGTACCTGGTGTAGACGTTTTTTATCTTGATTGCCGCCTTTTACCCTGCTATACAGAAAAAGAACTTGAAAACGAAATTAAAAAAATAGCAAAGACTGTAGAAAATGATTTTAAAGTTCAAATCAATGTAGAACGCATTTTAAAAATTTCTTCTATACCGACATCAAGAACCTCTAATTTAGTTAAACGCTACTGCGCTGCAACAAGAGAAATTAATAATACTGAACCCAAACTTATAGGTTGCGGTGGTGGAACTTTTGCCGCAGGTATAAGAAACTTGGGTTTGCCGGCTATCGTCGCTTCCCGCTTATACGGCGTACCACATAGCCCTAATGAAAAATCAAGTATCAAATTTACGATGTGCGATGCTAAAGTTATTTTGCATACTTTGATGCATTTTGACGAAGAAGATGAAGATTAAAATAGAAATTGCAATTGCAATAGCAATAACACTTTTACTCTTGGTGCTTTGTGTGGATAAATTTTTTGATTTAAAAACACAAGCGCGCCAAGGGTTAAATGATAAAAATTTCGCCACTTTAAATGATGCTTTAAGC
The DNA here is from genome assembly GCA_045605725.1 of Elusimicrobiaceae bacterium. Taxonomy (GTDB): domain Bacteria; phylum Elusimicrobiota; class Elusimicrobia; order Elusimicrobiales; family Elusimicrobiaceae; genus Proelusimicrobium. The sequence continues at coordinate 20,475 of JAZUQO010000007.1, read as the reverse complement.
GTATATAGAGGCGATAATGAGGGGCGTTGCCCAAAGATTTTGGAAGAAATTGTTCCTTTTTATTTGGAACAAATTCCACCTTTTTATAAAGCAAACGGAAAAGAAATCTTTGAAATTAAAAACACAAATAATCAAAAAGATTTTGACAAAGATACCGCTTGGCTTTATATTAACGATAAAACAAGCCCTGACTTTTGTAAAATTTTTAGAAATGATAAATAGTAAATAGAATTATGGAAATATTTTTTATGTTCTTTTTGTTTTTTATTTTTGGTGCTATCATAGGCAGTTTTTTAAATGTTTGCGTATATAGAATACCGGAAAAAATTTCAATTGTATGGCCTTCAAGCCACTGTCCCAAATGTAATAGCAAAATAAAATGGTACGACAATATCCCCATATTAAGTTATATTATTTTAGGGGCAAAATGCAGAAATTGTAAAGAAAAAATCTCTCTTCAGTATCCCACTGTTGAGTTATTAACAGCACTTTTGACAACTTTGTTTTTCTTTAATTTTGATTTAAGTGCTTGGACTTTTTGCGCACTTTTCTGTTTATATGTCTTGATAGTAATTTCCTTTATAGACTTAAAGACCTATACTATACCGGATATTCTTTCTATCGGACTCATATTTTTTGGCCTCGCCGTATGTTTTATAAATCCCGCTTTTAAAGGCGACTGGCTAGCAAAATTTACAAGTTCTATTACAGGTGCCTCTATTGGTTTTTTTGGCTCTTGGGGACTTGCTATTTTCTGCTCGGCCTTGATAAAAAAAGAAGCCCTGGGCGGCGGAGATATAAAACTTATAGGTGCAATAGGGGCTTTAAGCGGATGCTGGGGTATGGCAAATGCTTTGATGATTGCTTCTATTTTTGGTTTACTTTGTTTTGCTATTTTGGGGATTTTAAAGAAAACTCCCGAAAACAGCGCAATACCCTTTGGCCCGTTTTTAAGTTTGGGGTTAATAATAAATCTACTTTTCCCACACTTTAATTTGCTCTTAATTGGAGTATAATAAAAACTATTTGACAGATCTTCCAGTTAACTTGCCGGCACCAGGTATCTTTTTTAATATACGCTTGACCTGTTGATAAAGGCCGTTATAGCGTTTTAAAAAAAGAGATTTATTGATAAGATATTCTTTAGGAAAATTACGATGTTTGGCATAACAGGAAATAAATAATTTCAATCTCGTTTCTGTTGAAACCGGTAAATAAAGCGTCTTGGGTGCTTGGTAAATGGTAAGAGGTTTGTTCCTAAACTTAAACCTGTTTATATCAACTAAATAAAATTTATAAGAAGAATCTTGCTTGGAATATAAAATATTGCCGGGGGTATAATCGGTTGATTCAAGGCCCTTTTCGTGCAATTGGGCTGTAAAAAGAGCAAAAGTCTTTATCAAAGAAACATTTTTGCAATTATGGCCTAACTGGGAAACATTTTCAAGTTGTTCACTGATAAAATAAGAATCATAAACAAGGCCGTTTTTACGCTGAATTATAAAAGCCAAAGGCTTAGGAGTGTTAAAACCGGCTTTTAAAATTTTTTCGGCATTTAAAAATGCTCTTTGACATTTGGGTTTGCGGATACCAAGAGAATATAAAATTCTGTTTACTATCGGAGCAATTGCATATTTTTTTACATTGATTTTATGCCCGTTTAAATCAAAAACCTTTATTTCATTACGGGCTTTATGGATAGTTTGGCCGTGATTATCAAAATAATTTGGCAGATTTTTTAGAAAATTTTCATCCAAACCAAATTCTTTTAAAATAGGAACTTCTGCGCTATAAACAAAAAAAGTATAACCTTTTTCTTTAAATTTCATCTTTATACCTAATTAGTATTTTACCGATAGAAAATTCTACGTCTGATATAATTATAACATTTTTTAGAATAAATTAAGTTTAACTGGCAAAAAGATTTTTAGGAGTATCAAAATATACAATTTAATTTTTTCCATTGTATTTTTAGAGTTTTAATTTAATCAAAAACAGCACATACCGGCATAGTATTTTAGGTAAATTTTAATTCAAATTTTGCACAAGTAGAGCATATTTTTTTGCAAGGATTTTTGCGTTTAGAGAAGGCTTGCTTAGTGAAGCATATCCCAAGCGGGCGACAGCCCCGCATATGTAAGCGAGGCATAACGCACTATAAACGCAAAAGCCACCGCAAAAAAGATTATGGTTTGAGTCTATCCATAAGTCTCGGGAAAGGTATAGTTTCACGCACGTGGTGTAAACCGCAAACCCAAGAAACCATTCTCTCAATACCCATACCAAAACCGGAGTGCGGGACACTGCCGTATTTTCTTAAATCAAGATACCAATCAAAGGCCTCAGGCGGTAAGCCTTGTTCTTTAATGCGGGCAACAAGGGTATCATAATCTTCTTCACGTTCACTACCGCCAATAATTTCGCCGTAGCCTTCAGGCCCGATAACATCAACAGCCAAAGCAAGGCGCGGGTCTTTGGGGTCACGTTTCATATAGAATGCCTTTATTGCGGCAGGATAGCGGTGTATCATAACAGGTCTATCAAATTGTTGGGAAATAATAGTTTCCTCATCACCGCCAATATCGCCACCCCACTCGGTTGGGTTGCCGTTTTTGTTTAAAATTTCAATGGCTTCTGTATAAGAAATTCTTGGGAAAGGCTTTTTGATATTTTCAAGTTTAGAAATATCTCTTTCCAAAGTTTTTAACTCGGCCTGGCAGTTTTTCAAAACTTTGCCAACGATATAGCAAATAAAATCTTCGGCAAGGTCCATATCGTCATCAAGAGTGTTAAAGGCAACTTCCGGCTCTACCATCCAAAATTCTGTTAAATGACGGCGGGTTTTAGATTTTTCCGCTCTGAAAGTAGGTCCAAAGCAATAAATTTTGCCAAGTGCCATTGCACTGGCTTCACCGTAAAGTTGACCACTTTGGGATAAAAATGCCTTTTCGCCAAAATAATCTGTTTCAAAAAGGGTGCTGGTGCCTTCGCAAGCGGCAGGGGTTAAAATAGGGCTATCCACCAAAGTAAAATCATTATTTTTAAAGTATTCGCGGATAGAGAAAATAATTTCATCTCTGATTTTTAAAATTGCAACTTGTCTGCTGGAGCGAAGCCACAAGTGCCTGTTATCCATTAAAAATGCTGTTCCGTGTTCTTTGGGGGAAATAGGATAATCTTTTGAAGCATGCAAGAGTTTAACATCGCTAACACCGATTTCAAAACCGATTGGCGAGCGTTTATCTTCTTTAACAATACCGGTGACTTCAATAGATGATTCTTGGGTTAAACTATCCGCTAAAGCAAAGACTTCTTCTTTAACATCGCCTTTAAAAACCACACATTGGATAATGCCTGTTCCGTCGCGAAGTTGTAAAAATACTAATTTTCCGCTTGAGCGTTTGTTGTAAAGCCAACCTTTTAAAACGACTTGTTTACCTAAATGTTCGCCGATATGTTTAATATAAACTCTTGACATAAAATTGCCTCTTTAAAAAATAAAAAATGGACGTGATGGGAGTCGAACCCACGACCTCTTCGTTGCGAACGAAGCGCTCTCCCAACTGAGCTACACGCCCTCACTTTTTATATTATACCATTTTAAGATGCTAATAAAATGCTAAAATATAGTTATGGCAAAAATAATTAGAGGATTTAAAGACACTTTCGGCACGCAAGCCGATAATTTAACAAAACTTGAAAATTGCGCAAGAAAAGTTTTTGACCTTTACGGCGTGGAAGAATTGCGCATACCTACGGTGGAATTAAAAGAACTCTTTATTAAATCTACCGGAGATACCACCGATATTGTTCAAAAGGAAATGTATGCTTTTGAAGATGCCGGCGGCAGAAATATTGCTATGCGCCCGGAAGGTACACCCGGCGTGGTGCGCGCTTACATTGAAAATGGTTTTGCGCAAAATAATCCTCTAAAAAGTTTCTTTTATATCGGCAACATGTTTAGGGCAGAACGCCCCCAGGCAGGCCGTTATAGAGAGTTTGAACAAATCGGTGTTGAGTGCTTTGGCAATGCAAGCCCCGCCCAAGATGCGCAAACAATTCTAATGTTGAAAGATATCATTGAAAGTTTTGGTATAAAAAATTATAAAGTCAAAATAAACTCCCTTGGCTGCGGCGAGTGCCGCCCTGCTTTTAGGCAAGAGTTAATAAACTTCTTTTCCGCTTCAAAAGACCAACTTTGCGAAAAGTGTATTGACCGCCTTGAAAGAAACCCTTTAAGAGTTTTAGATTGCAAAATTGACGGGCCAAAATTTACCAATGTACCGAAACAAAAATTATGCCCTGACTGCCAGGCCCATTTTGACGAAGTTACGCGCTTACTTAAAGGCAAAATTGATTTTGAAATTGACCCGATGCTAGTCAGAGGTCTTGATTATTACACAAAAACTGTTTTTGAATTTGTTGCTGGAACAAATGCGCAAAACGCAATTGCCGGCGGCGGAAGATATGATTCTTTAGTTAAATCTATGGGCGGGCCTGCTTGCCCGGCTATCGGTTGGGCACTTGGTGCACAAAGAGTTTGTTCCGTCTTAGAAGAACAAAATGTGCAAGAAGGTAGTAACGCAAGAGAAAATAAATTTTTTGTAATTTCTATGGATAAAACCTGCAATCAGACAGCCTTTAATCTTATGACTAATTTAAGGCTGGCAGGTTTAAAAACTTTGGGCGGTATTTTTGATAAAAATATTAAAGCCCAAATGAAACAAGCCGATAAAAATAACTGCCGCTGGGCCTTAATTATAGGCACAACAGAAGTTGAAAAAGGCAGTGTCGTTTTAAAAGATTTAACAAATGCCGAGCAAAAGGAAATTTTGCAAAGCGAAATTATTTCCGTATTAAAAAAGGTGCAAAATGAAAAGAACTAATTATTGCGGCGATATCACCGCCAAACTTATTGATACCAAACAAACATTATGTGGCTGGGTGCAAAGTTACAGAAACCACGGCGGCGTTTTATTTTTAGATTTAAGAGATAGAACAGGCCTGGTGCAAGTTGTTATAGAGCCGGAAAATAAAAAGGCTTTTGAAATTGCGCAAACTTTGCGTAACGAATATGTTGTTTGTATAACAGGCCAAGTTAAAGCCCGCAAAGAAGGTTATATCAATAAGAACATGAAGACGGGAGAAATTGAAGTTATCGCGGATACCATTGAACTTCTAAATACTTGTATCCCCCTTCCTTTTGAAATTGATACCGATAAAAATTTGAGCGAAGAAATCCGCTTTAAATACCGCTATCTTGATTTGCGTGCGCCTAGAATGGTGCGCAATTTAACTATGCGCCATAAAATCGCCCAGTGCGTTAGAAGATATTTTGACGAAAACGGATTCTTAGAAATTGAAACCCCTATTTTAACCCGCTCTACGCCGGAAGGCGCAAGAGATTATCTTGTACCAAGCCGCGTTCATAAAGGCAAATTTTACGCCCTTCCACAAAGCCCGCAAATGTTTAAACAAACTTTAATGGCAAGCGGAATTGACAGATATTTCCAACTTGCGCGCGCTTTTAGGGATGAAGATTTAAGAGCCGACCGCCAGCCCGAACACACTCAAATTGATGTGGAAATGTCCTTTGTTGATTTAGACGATATTTTCACTATCGGCGAAAATATGATGAAACAAGTTTTCACTATGGCAGGCGAGGAAATAAACACACCTTTTAGACGCCTTCCTTACCAAGAAGCAATGCTTAAATACGGCAGTGATAAACCTGATGTGCGCTTTGGTTTAGAAATTAGTGATGTCGGTGAAATTTTCAAAAACAGCGCATTTAAAGTGTTTAGCGAAAGTCTTAAAAACGGCGGTGTTATCCGCGCAATAGTAGCCCCAAACTGCGCTGAAACTATGACAAGAGGCATTATTGATAAACTAACCGAACTTGTTAAGAAAAACGGCGCAAAAGGCTTAAGTTATCTAAAAGTTAAAGAAGGTAAAGCAACTGGTCCTAGTGCCAAATTCTTTAGCGAGGCCGAACTTGATACCCTTGTTAAAACTTTAAAAGCGGAAGAAAACTCTACAATATTTATCGGTACAGATAAACCAAATACTTGCGCTTTATTTATGGGTGCTTTAAGAAAAGAGTTAATTAAAGTTTTAGGTTTAAAACCTTCTCACAAATGGGCGCCTTTGTGGATTGTTAACTTCCCCCTTCTTGAATATATCCCGGAAGAAGATAGATACGACACCGCCCATAATCCCTTTACCGCACCGGTGGAAGAAGATATACCTTTACTTAAAACAAATCCTTTAGCCGTGCGTTCCTATCAGTTTGATATGGTTTTAAACGGCGTGGAACTTGCTTCCGGCTCTATCAGAAACCACCGCAGAGATTTGCAAGAGCAAATTTTAGCCCTTATGAAACACTCAAAAGAACAAGCGGCATTGCGCTTTGGTATGCTTTTAAATGCTCTTGAATGTGGTGCACCCCCACACGGCGGCTTTGGTCTTGGCCTTGATAGACTAACCGCACTACTTTGCGGTGAAGAATCTATTAAAGAAGTTATTGCCTTCCCCAAAACTACGGCTGCTTTCTGCCCCTTAACAGAATCGCCGAACATTGTGGACCAGCAACAACTTGACGATTTGGCTTTAAAACTGGATGAAGTTAAAATAGAAAAATAAGGACCAAAAGACCTATTTTCAAAATAGGTCTTTTTTTATTCCATAGCAAGCATTTTTTTTGCTAGAATATTTTTATTCTGGTAAAAATATGGTATTTATATGCGCTTTTTAAATGATAAATTTTTTAGGGCTGCAGTTGTGGTTTTTTTACTACTGATGATTTTGCCTTTTATCTTTTCTACTCCTGAACCGGAGGGAAAGGATATTGCCGATTTGCCCGATGATTTAGCCGGAAAAATGCCTGTCTATAAAGTCATAGATAAAATAGCCCGATTCTACGGTTTTAAAAAACAGGATAATCAGCAAAAATCTTCTAAAACTGAAATAAAAACATCTGAAAATTTAAAGAGAATAATAAGTGCTAAAAAAGAACTTGCAAAGGAATTAAAGCAGGAACAAATTTTATCTAACGAAGATGGAAAAGATACTCAAAACGCTACTTCCGCTACAAATATTAATACCCAAAATGCAGAAAATATTGCCCAGGGGCAAAATCCCCCTTTGAATCTAGATAACTTTGATTATAATTATTTTACCGAAGAAGAAACTAATAATATCTCGGATACAAAGGACGTCTACCAAGGAAAACAAACTCAAATGTCTGCAAAAAACAAAACAGTAAGAACTTCCAGACAAAGCACACAACCCGACGCACTAAATAACTCGGTAACTAAAAATGCTGTCAATAATGCTTCTGCAGATAAAAAAACGAATACTACCACATTTGCCAATACCGATAAGAATGAAGATATTTACTTTTTTGATAACAAGAAATCTCTAAAAGGAACTCTTGGGCAAAATTATTTTTCCAGTTCTAATATCGGCACTAAAAAATACCAAGATATTTATCAAAGTTTTGACACCAGTATAAAGGATATAACAAATTTTCAAATAAGCCAAAAAGAAGAAAAGAAAAGCAGAAATGTTTATCTTAAAACTTATAGAATAGAATATTTTAATCCAAACACCGGTAAAAAACAATATTTGGTTCAACAACAGGCTATCACTAAAGAAGATGCCCAAAATGCCCAAGAAATAAGACAAATGACAGCAAAAAGTATTGAAAACAAGCAATACGACACTAACTCTTTTCAATGCAGTAGCACTCAAACTTGTCCTATTTCCGTAATTGATAGAGACACCCTTTCCATAATAGAAGAACAAGGCATTCCCCCTCACGTCGTAATGCAGGGAATGGAAAACAACGAAACTTTTACAAATATTTTTAAAAAGGCCGAAAATATTGCTAAAAACAACTTACCCAGTGCTCCAAGAGATTTCCCTTTTCTTGAGTTCATTTATAGAACCCAAGATAATGCTATCTTGCGCGCGCCTAAAGACACATTCAATGTTATAGCAGTAAGAACAACCCTGGGAAATAAAGTTATAGTTCCCAATGATGCTGAACAAACTATTGATTTTTATAATACCAAAACAAGGATCTACGTCGTTCCCGAGGAAAATATATACAGGGAATATTTAAAAAGAAATATCCCCGTAATTTATTATCCTAAACTTTCACCGGAACATTTAGATGTTGTCTACTCTACCGCTATTTCAGCAATAGAAACATTAAACCGCAATAAAGAAGAAGATTCTTCTAAAGAACAAGATAAAAATGCCAAAGAAATAGCACTTTTTCTTAAAAAGTGATCTTTTAGCATTTTACCTGTATAGGACAAAAGGCCCAGAAGCCCCTAGGACCTTTTTCCCTTGTTTTTAAGAAAAATTTTTCCTAAATTATAAATATAGACTTTTGTTCGTTTATCAGCGCGGTATGAAAAAGGAAAATTTATGAGAAAAATATCTTATATCTTAACTTTATTTTTAATTTTTGCAAGTACTGTACCTTGTTTTGCACAAGAGAAAAAAATCATAGACCGTATCGGCTCATGGAGAAGAGATATGTCCTGCGGTATGGAAATCGGTGAATTAATAAGGACATATAAAGATAAAGCCGTACCCAGATTAGAAAAATGTTGTAAAGTGCATAAAAGTGCATGTCTTAACTTTTACTCCAGTCCGGATAATAAAACTTTACTTTATACCGCTATAGAAACAAAATCTTATGAGGTGGCTAATTTTCTTTTTGATTTATCTGACAATTACAAACTGCACGTCGATGATTACGGTATGACCGAAGATTATTACAATGAGACGACATATTTCATTTTTATAGAAGCAAAAGAAGATCAAACATCCAAAACCCCACTTATGCTTGCCTGCTCCAAAGGTGATTTAAAAGGCGCAAAACTTCTGATTAATAATGGCGCAAGTTTATTGAAAATTAATTTTACAAAGTCCGGTAAAAATAAAAATGCTTATCAATATGCTACAGAATCAAAATATAAAGATCCCGGATTTATGGACTACATAGAAAAGGCCTATAAAGCACAAAAAGATATGTACGGCAAAATCCAACAATTTCCGAGCAAGATTTATAAAAACGGAACAAACAAAGCCTTGGAAAATGAGATGATGAGAAAAAAAATGGTAAATGAAAAACTCATTGTTTCATCAGAAGAAGAAAACCCGGAAAATCTTTTATGAAATCAATAAGAATTACTATCTTCTTAATTTTTATTTGTTTTGGAAGCATTTCTGCCTTTGCCCAAAGTTTTTATAGGCCGTGGACATCTTATACCCCGGTAAAACCGCAAAAACCTTATGAAACAATAGAAACTTTAAATACTTTGTTACAAAAAAAGACTTGCTTTTATAAAGATAAATATTATGAGCCGAACCAAATTATAACAACTTTAGATATTGCTCAAGAAGAAACTTTTATATTTTTTAAAGAATGCTGTTCAAAACATGTCTCAAGATGTGCTAGCGATTATATAGGAACAAACAATAAGACTTTACTTTATACCATGGTAGAACAAAAAGCCTATCGTTATATGGAGTGGATACTTACGGCAGGGCTTTACTACAGACCCAATGTCGATCAATGGGGTGTTTATAATAGGGTAAATGATGATGTCTCTCCTATTCGTAATTATACTCCAATGATGCTGGCTTGCAAAAAAGGCGATTTAACCGCAGCCAAGATTTTACGTATAAACGGGGCATATCTATCCCAACCGTTAAATGCCATAGGAATGACACCTTATGATTTTGCTATCAAATATCAAAGAAACAATCCTGATTTCCTCAACTATATTACATTAGAATATACCGAAGAATTAAGAAATATAGCCCATAAAAATTACTACGGCAAAACTTTTTCGATGAATGATATTATAGACGATTTTTTTGATTATCTGGAAAAGAACTTCCAAGAAAAAGAATTGAGAATCATTGAAAAAATCAATGAATTAAACAAAGCCTAATTCTCACTATAATTTGAATTTAACCTTCATTGACCTGTCTAAATTGCGGGCAATTTCTTTCTTTTTTAAGGCTTCGCGCTTATCATATAGTTTTTTACCTTTGGCAAGGGCAATTTTAACTTTAGCCCAGCCATCTTTAATAAAAATCTCTAAAGGCACAATCGCTTGGCCTTTAACAGAACCGTAGGAAATAAGTTTGTTTATTTCCCTTTTATTTAACAAAAGACGGCGCGGGCGCGATGGTTCAAGTTGGGTGTGGGTATTATAGATATAAGGGTTTATGTTCATATTATAGATGTAGGCCTGGCCTTTTTCCGCGCGGACAAAAGCGCCTTCCAAAGAACATTCCTTTTGGCGTATAGACTTAATTTCCGAACCTAATAACTCAAGGCCGGCATCAAAAGTTGTTGTAATAAAAAACTCGTGAAACGCCTTGCGGTTTGTGTAAATTGTTTGTATGCCCTTATTTCTTGCCATAGAGAGATTTTAGCAAATTTTTTTCCCACTCGTTCATAAAAGTGAAGTAAAAAAGTGCTAAAGATATTAAAATAAAAGTAAAAATTTTGATTATGAAAACAGACAGATGAGAAGAAATAAAATATCTTTCTCCAATAAAACCAAGCCCTATCATAATTATAAAAGCAGGTAAGATATTTAGAACATTAACAAAATATTTTTTTAAGGCAAGACCGATTTTTTTGTAATACAAATTCATCGCTAAACCTTGGCCAAGAAGAATAGAAATTGCCGTTGCCGCGGCGCAACCTTTTACGCCGATATGTTTGACTAAATAAATACCCAAAAAGATATTTAAAATTGCACTTGCCGTATAAACATAAGCCCTAAAATAATGTTTGTTTTGTGCCTGCAAAATCCATATACCTATACTTTGCGTGAGCGGTATAAACAAAGCAAACATTATTGTTAAAGAATAATAGTAGGCATCTTCAAAATTTTTCCCTAACCAAAAATCAAGAAAAGTTTTACCGTATAGAATAAAACCACATAAAAAAGTAGCCATTACCATCAACTGAATGCGCGAAACTTTCAAAAAAACTTCGTTTGTTTGTTCTTTGAAACTTTTGTGTGCACTTATTTGCGAAAGTTGCGGAAGGAAAATCGCGCTTATATTATCTGCAAGTCGAGTAAAAAATATATCAAGTTTCATAGCAACGGCATAAACAGCAACCGCACTCGTGCCGATAAGCGCGCCTAAAATAAGTTGCCCGCTACGCCAGTAAGTCTGCTCCATAGCAACTGCCAAAAATACAAAAAGCGAAAATAAAATCAGTTCTTTTAAAAGTTTCCACTCAAAGCGGTGTAATTTCATTCTTATATCCAAAAACTTACAGCAATAAATTATATTTGCCACAACTACAAGGAAATTAAAAATTGTGTGAATATAAACTACCGTCAAGGCTTTAGGCCACACATGAAGCATTAAAACAATCGTAGTCGGGCGAAGTAAAAGAGTTAAAATAACAAGCGTTTTAGCAAAAATAAACTTTTGGTTTGCATTTATTACCGCAGCAAAGATATTTGCCGGTATAACTATTGCCACATTTAAAAGCATTATGGTAAAAAGTTTTTTTGCCGTTAAAAAATCTTGCACGCTTAAAGTGTTTTGATAAACAGGTAAAAAGAAATGAAGTAAACTAAAACCTATAACCAAAATTAAAATGCCGACAAAAGCATAAAAAATTGCGCTTAAGGCAAGCATATTTTCCTTTTCTTTTTGCTTGCCCTGCTCTTGATAGCGGGCATAATAGCGCGTTGTTGTATTGGAAAGGCCAAAATCCATAATCAAAAGATAAGCAATTATCGCACCTACGAGTTGATATAACCCGAACTCCCCTTTACCAAGCAGTTTAACCAAAAAAGGCAAACAAATAAAACTGGCCAGTGCGTCAAGCGCCATTGAAATATAAGATAAAACTACACCTGCTTTTCTTTGATTCATAATTATTTCTTCTTAAAAAAATTAAAGATTACAGATGGCAGAACAATAAAAAATGTTATAAAAGCAAAAATAATCAATCCCAAACAACCAGTGTTTTTCGTGTGATAAAAACGAAAGTTTGTTTGGCTTTTTTGCTCACTTCCCTGCTTTGGCGAAACCTGCCCTTGGCTGATAATTTCCGGTTCTATAACCTGTTTTGCCATAAAATCTCCTGTAAATATTCTACTAAATTGATAAAATATATATATACTTAAATGTTGTAAAGAGGAATTTAATTATGTTGCCTAAAGCATACGATCCCAAAGCAGTTGAAGAAAAACTCGCTAAACTATGGAAAGATAACGGCGTCTTTAAAGCCGAAATTGATAAAAATAAAAAACCTTTTGTTATTGTTATTCCCCCGCCAAATATTACAGGCGTTTTGCACATGGGCCACGGACTTAACAATACTTTACAAGATACTCTAATCCGCTTTAACCGCATGAACGGCCGCAGCGCAAACTGGGTGCCGGGCACAGACCACGGCGGTATTGCTACGCAAAATGTTATTGAAAAGAAACTTTCCAAAGAGCAAAAACTCTCCCGCCATGACCTTGGCAGAGAAAAATTCGTTGAAACCGTTTGGGATTGGTATAAAGAATGTGGCAATGCAATTTATAATCAGTTTGAAAAAATGGGTTGGGCTTTGGATCAAAGAAATATCCGCTTTACTATGGACGAAGCCAGAGCAAAAGCCGTTTTTGAAACTTTTAAACGCCTCTGGGATAAAAAATATATTTACCGCGGTAAACGCATGATTAACTGGTGCGTGAGATGTTCCACCGCTTTATCAGATATTGAAGTTGAACATAAAGAGCAAAACGGTAAACTTTGGCATTTACATTATAAAATGGAAGACGGATCAAAAGGTATAGTTATTGCTACTACCCGCCCGGAAACCATTTTTGCCGATGCCGCAATCGCCGTTCACCCCGAAGATGAAAGATATAAAAACCTTATCGGCAAAAAAGTTTTAATTCCTTTAATTAACCGCCCTATTCCGATTATCGCTGACGCGGCAGTTGAAAAAGATTTCGGAACAGGTGCACTTAAAATTACCCCGGCGCATGACCCGACAGACTATGAAGTCGGCCAGCGCCATAACCTTGAAATTATTACTGTTATTTCCGACAAAGGCAAGATGATAAATGTGCCCGAAAAATATCTCGGTATGGATAGGGAACTTTGCCGCAAGGAAAGTGTTAAAGATTTGGAAGAACAAGGCCTTTTAGTTAAGGAAGAAAAGTATAATAATGCTGTTTCAACTTGCTATCGCTGCGGTAATGCAATTGAGCCTTATTTAAGCGAACAATGGTTCGTTAATATGAAGGAACTTGCAAAACCGGCAATTAAAGCAATTGAAAATGAAGAAATACGCTTTCACCCTAAAAATTGGAAAGGCCCCGTTTTAGATTGGCTTAAAAATATACAAGATTGGTGTATTTCGCGCCAAATTTGGTGGGGCCACAGAATCCCTGTTTGGTATTGCCGCCATTGTTCTGAAAAAGGCTTAACTTTTACCACCGATAAACAAGGTAAAGAACAACTTGTAAAAGTTTCCTTTGAAGACGGTGCAAAACCCATAATTTCACAGGAAAAACCCGTCTGCCCGATTTGCGGCAGTGCTGATTGCGTGCAAGATCCTGATGTTTTAGATACATGGTTCTCTTCTGCTTTGTGGCCGCTTTCCGTTTTTGGCTGGCCGGAACAAACCGAAGAATTAAAATATTATTACCCGACTAGCGTTCTTGTTACAGGTTATGAAATTATTTATCTTTGGGTTGCAAGAATGATTATGATGGGCCTTGAATTTGAAGGCAAAGTGCCTTTTAAAGATGTTATTTTAAACGGTATTGTCCGCGATAAAACCGGCCAAAAAATGTCTAAATCAAAAGGCAATGTCGTTGACCCATTGGCTATGACCGAAAAATACGGAACAGATGCCGTTAGATTTTCTTTAGTTGTCCAGGCAAACCCGGGCAAAGATATTCCCTATAGCGAAGATTCTATTCCCGGTGCAAGAAATTTCTGCAATAAAATCTATAATGCTTCGCGCTTTATCTTAATGAATATGGGTGATTTAAAAGAAACTTTAGAAATGCCCACAAACTTAACCGAACTTGCAGATAGATGGATACTTGCGCGCTATAACAGTGCTGTTAAAGAAGCCGCCGCCTCTATTGAAAAATATGATATGGCAAGCGCGGCTGATACTTTATATCACTTCCTTTGGGGTGATTTTTGCGATTGGTATATTGAGTTAGCCAAAGACCGCTTTAACGGCGAAGATAAAAAGAAAGTTATGGCACTTCTCGTTAATATTCTTTACGGCACACTTAAGGCTTTGCACCCCGTTATGCCTTTTATTACCGAGGAAATTGCTATTAGTTTAAAACCTTATATCAAAGATTCAAAAGAGTTTTTGATACAAGATTCTTACCCTGTTTATAACCCCGCTTTAGAAGATGAAAAAGCAGTAAAAGAAATGGCTTTGCTTCAAGGTATTATCGGGCAGATAAGAACGGTTCGCTCTCAATTTAATGTTCCGCCTTCTTTAAAAATAAAAGTTATCCTTAACACTAAAGCCGCGGAAGAAGAAATTATAAATAAATATTCTTCCTATATAAAAACTTTAGCAAAAGTGGAAACTTTGGAAGTCGGTCAAAATGCAGAAAAACCAAAACAATCTGCCAGCGCGGTATTTGAAGAAACAACAATCTATATTCCTTTAGAAGGACTTATTGATTTTGAAAAGGAAAATGCCCGCTTAAATAAAGAACTTTTAAATATCCAAAACGCTCTTAAAAATAGAGAGCGTATGCTTGCAAACCCAAGTTTCTTAAATAATGCTCCAAAAGAACAGGTTGCAAAAGCGCAAGATGAATTAAAAGTTATGAAGGAAAAAGAAGCCTTTTTAGTAACAGCAATAAAGGACTTAAAATAATCTTTTTCTTCAAAGAAAAATCTAAAAACCTCTCTTTTATAGAGAGGTTTTTTTATTTATATTTTATCTTGAGAAAAGAGAAATTAGAATACCTTTTAAAACTATACTCGGTTCATTTAGGGAAGAACTTTTAAAACCCATATCGGCTTCAATTATTCTATCTAAAGTTTTTAAAAGTGTTTGCTCGCTTGGCATAAAACCGGCTTTAGAAACAAGGCGGCTTTCCCAGGGGAAAAGCCCAGCAGATTCCACAATTTCACTAGAAGAAAGTCCTGCATTAACTAAATGTTTTATTCTAAACATTTTTTCTGTACACATTGTTATTTGGGTAAGCAGGCTTACAGGTGTTTGCCCTTCTTTTAACATATTATCCACTACGGATAAAGCAAGAGCCTTATTGCCATCCATAATGGCATTTGAAAGGGCGTAAGGGTTTTCTTCCTTATTAAAACCGATGCTTGAAAGAACTTCTTCCTGCATAATTTTTTTGCTTGCGGAAGATTGTTTATATAAGAAAAGTTTATCAAGTTCCGTTTTAATTGCCTGCATATTTCCACCCGTTAGGTCAACTAAAGCAAAAAGAGCCTCTTGCTCAAAGGAAAAACCTGCTTCTTTTGCCTTTTCGTTTATCCAAGAGTTTAGGGCAAGGCCTTTTAAGTCGGTAAAATCTATTAAAACACCAAGGTCACTAAGCGAATTTTCAAGAGTTTTATCTTTTTTAGATTTTTTAGAATCATTATGCAAAACAATAAAACAAGTGGTCGGGCAAGGATTTTCAAGATAAGCGCAAAGCGCTTTTAAGGCATTAGAATTTTTTTTTAATTTATCGGCATTGTTTAGGACTATTAGACGCGTAGGATTAAAAACGGGCGCTGTATTGGCAAGGCAAATTAAACTTGCCATATCGCAAGAAGAGCCGTCTTCCTTTTGAAAATTAAAATCATCAGGATTTAGGGCCTCTTTTATTTTTGCAATATATTCCTGCTTTAAATAAACATTATCCCCGGTAAAAAGATAAACAGGCGCAAAACTGCCCTCAGAAATATCTTTTTTTAATTTACTAAAATCTTTAACGCTCATTGTCTTGTAATTGTTGTTTGGTTGGGATTAGATTGTATTGTTTGGCGTGTTTGCGTTTGAACGGAACCAAAACCTTGTATCGTTCTTTTGACTATCATTTTGGCAAAATTGGCCCAAAGTTTTTCTCTGGCTTGTTCTTCGCTCATACCGCCGGGTAAAGTAGAGGCAGAATAAGTATAAACCTGCACTAAACCGGGTTCTTGCCAGATAGTTTCATTAGTGGTTTTATCAATAAATCTTAAATTAAGCAAAACTTCCATACGATAAACGGTCGGCACAAGTTGGGTATCATATTGAACGGGCAAAAGAATATAACGCATAATTTCCCCTGCCAAAACACCATCTGCCTGACTTTCATTAACAATAGAATAAAGGCCATTATTTAAAAACTCATCCACTACGGAAATTGTCAAACGGTCTTCCAAAGCAAAAACTTCGGTCCTATTGATAAACGGGCGCACGTGAATTTTTTTGATATACTGAGGAAGTATTTGTGCGTTTGGTTTATAGTAAATATCATCTTCTATAGAAGCGCAAGCACAAAGCAAAAGCAAGGGCAAAATTAGCAACTTTTTCATTTTTAACCTCTTAAGCCGGTTTAACTACAAGGCTGACCATACGGCCCGGCACTACTATTATTTTAACTATACTTTGGCCAGAAAGCAAGGCCTTTATTTTAGGGCTGTTTAAAGCGGCTTCCTGCATTTCCTCTTTAGAGGCGCTAGCGTTAATTTTAATTCTATCCTTAATTTTACCGTTAACTTGAACGGCAATTTCTTTTTGTTCTTCGCTGATTAAGGATTCATTAAAAGTAGGCCAAGTTTCTTGCAAAAGGAAAGTTTTTTTGCCCATACGCTGCCAAATTTCATCTGTTAAATGCGGGGCAAAAGGATGTAAAAGTTTTAAGAAAACAGCCATAGTTTCCTCGTCAATTTCTTTAAGTTTAACAAGTTCATTAAAGAAAATCATTAAACTTGAAATTGCGGTATTAAAACTAAAGTTTTCAATATCTTGGGAAACTTTTTTAATTGTTTTATGTTTTAAAATCTCAAGTTCTTTGGGTAAGGTAATTTCTTTATAAGAAATTTCTTCCGACCAGGAATAAATTCTTTTTAAGAAGCGCGAAATACCTTCAATACCTTTTGTATCCCAAGGCTTTGAAGCATCAAAAGGCCCCATAAACATTTCATAAGAGCGGAAGGCATCAGCACCGTATTCACTTAAAATTTCATCCGGGTTGATAACATTTTTTTTGCTCTTACTCATTTTTTCAACCATAGAAGTAAGTTTTGCGCCGTTTGATTTTAATTTTGGTTCTGCGGGATTTGAAAAATCAATTTCATCATAGCCGTGATAATTGCCGTTTTCATCTCTGTAAGAAAATGCAAGTATCATACCCTGGTGGCGCAGTTTTGTATAAGGTTCTTTTGTATGAACGAGTCCCAAATCATAAAGCACTTTGTGCCAAAAGCGCGAGTAAAGCAAGTGTAAAACCGCGTGTTCCGCACCGCCGATATAACAATCAACAGGGCCATAGGCCTTTTCAATTTCGCTATCTACAAGGGCCTTATCATTTTTGGGGTCCATATATCTTAAATAATACCAGCAAGAGCCCGCCCATTGCGGCATAGTGTTGGTTTCCCTTTTGGCTTTACCGCCGCATTTAGGGCAGGTGGTGTTAACCCAACTATCAATATTGGCAAGCGGACTTTCGCCCGTGCCGCTAGGTTCAAATTTTTCCACTTCGGGCAAGCGTAAAGGTAAATCTTTTTCGTCTAAAGGAACGACCCCGCATTTTTCGCAGTGAACTATGGGGATAGGTTCACCCCAATAGCGTTGGCGTGAGAAAACCCAATCTCTCAAGCGGTAAGTTGTTTTGGCTTTACCGATATTGTTTTCTTCAAGATACTTAATCATTTTGGCTTTGGATTCTGCAACATTTAAGCCGTTTAAAAAGCCGGAATTTTTAAGTTTACCATCACCGACAAAGGCTTCCTTTTCAACACCTTGCTCGCTTTCAATAACTTCAATTATCGGCAAATTAAATTTTTTGGCAAATTCATAGTCGCGCGTATCGTGTGCGGGAACTGCCATAATTGCTCCTGTTCCATAGCCTGTCAAAACATAATCGGCTATCCAAACAGGTATTTTGGTATTGTTTAAAGGGTTAATTGCGTAAGCACCGGTAAAAGCCCCTGTTTTCTCTTTTTGTGCGTCGGCGCGTTCAATATCTGTTTTGGCGGCGGCTTCTTTTTGGTATTTTTCCACCGCGGCTTTTTGTTCTGGTGTTGTAATTTTAGCGACAAGCGGATGTTCAGGGGCTAAAACGACATAAGTTGCACCAAATAAAGTATCGGGGCGGGTTGTAAAAACTTCAATAGTTTCGGCGGAATTTTCTACCTTAAAAATAACCTCTGCCCCTTGACTTTTGCCAATCCAGTTTTTCTGCATCATCAAGGTTGAAGCAGGCCAATCAAGGCCTTCTAAATCTTCAAGCAGTCTATCAGCGTAAGCGGTAATTTTTAACATCCATTGGCGCAAATTTTTCTTTTCAATAGGGGTTTGGCAGCGTTCACACTTGCCGTTAAAAACTTCTTCATTGGCAAGACCTGTTTTACAGGAAGGGCACCAATTTATAGGCACAGTGCTTTGATAGGCAAGGCCTTTTTTAAAGAGTTGCAAAAAAATCCATTGTGTCCATTTATAATAATTTGGGTCGGTTGTATCAATTTCCCTATCCCAATCATAAGCCATACCGAAGGATTTGATTTGGCGTCTAAAATTATCAATATTTTTTTGGGTTGTGATTCTTGGGTGTACGCCGGTGGCGATTGCGTAATTTTCCGCAGGCAAACCAAAAGCATCCCAGCCCATAGGGTGCAAAACGCTGTATCCGTTCATTCTTTTATAGCGCACAAGAATATCAGAGGCGCTATAGCCTTCCGGGTGGCCCACATGTAAGCCCTGCCCCGAGGGGTAAGGGAACATATCTAAACAATAAAACTTCTTGCCCGTTTTAGGTAAACGGGGAGCGGCAAAAAGTTTTGCTTCCTGCCATTTTTTTTGCTGTCTTCTATCTATTTCTTGAAAATTTGCTATTGCCATATAAATATATTATACAAAGTATGGATGGGTAAAAGAAGATAAAACTTTCAATAATAATTTGATATACTAGAGGAGTAAGCAAAAGCGCTTACATAAAATTTAATCTGTTTTGGAGCCGTATTAAATACGGAAGACATTTGAGAAATCAAATGTGTCTTTAGTCATCCAAAGCAGTCGTTTCAAATACGCTTGGGCGGCCACCTAAGCGTGTTGAGTGTTTGCCGTTCATAAGAACGGCAAACCACGGCTGTTATATTTGGGCTTGACTAAAGACCTCAAATATTACAGCCGTTTTTTATGTCTAAAAAATATTTACTATTATTTATTTGTCTGTTTTGCACTGCTTGTTTTAATAGAGCAAGAATAAATCTAGTTTCTGTATATGACGGAGACACTTTTAAAGTAAACTTACCTTGCAAAGAAAAGATTTTATGTAAAAATATTCTTATTCGTATCAAAGGTATTGACACTCCAGAAATAAAAACAAAAAATATTCGCGAAAAAGAAAAGGCACTAGCCGCAAAACTTTTTACAGAGCAACTTTTATTTAACGGGAAAATTATTTTAAGAAACTGCAAAAGAGATAAATATTTCCGTTTGCTTTGCGATGTTTTTATTAAAAAGGAAAAAGAAGAAATAAAAATGGCAGACAAACTTTTATCCTCGGGCTTAGCAGTGCAATATGATGGCAAAACAAAAAGCAAATTTGAGTAAGATACAACTAAACCCTATAAAATCTCAAGCGGGGCGTATTTAAGCATAAAAACGCGCTTTGTGCCGTTTGTAAAAATAACCGTTATTTTTGTTGCCTCACCGCTACCGCTTAAAGAAACAATTTTACCTATACCAAAAACGCCGTGTTTAACGCGGCTGCCTACTTTTGCACCGCCGCTTGCCGCGCTTGCCGTTGGTGCGCTTTCGCTTTGGCTTGTTTGGTAAGATGTGCTTGGTTTATAAGTCTGCTCGGCATATTCATTTTGAAGGTCAATACCGAATTCTTCAAAAGTTTTTTTATATTTTGAAGCATTGTTGTAAGAAACACTATTATTTGAAGTCCAACGGTTAAAGCGCCCACGGTTTGGTGCAATTTCGCTCCTTTCCATAGGGCCACTATATGAAGCCGGCTCAATTAAACCGCTGTCAAATAAAAAGCGCGATGCAAGATTAGAATAGGTTTTACCGAAAATTCTGCGTGTTGTGGTATAAGTCATATATAAAGTGCTTTTGGCGCGCGTCATTGCAACATAGCAAAGCCTGCGTTCTTCTTCCATATCATCATCATCTTTGCCGGAAAGTGGGAAAAGGCCTTCTTCAAGCCCGCTTACAAATACTATAGGAAACTCCAAACCTTTGGCAAGGTGAACGGTCATTAA
>JAZUQO010000006.1:0-2367 GCA_045605725.1 Elusimicrobiaceae bacterium | reverse complement strand
TTGCGTGTTTATTTTATTTAAAATCGGGTTCATCTTTAAATGGCAAAGGGCAATGGCGGCGGCATCAGCAACATCGTCGGGTTGCAGGACTTCTTTTAATTTTAAAATCAGTTGCACCATCCTTTGCATTTGTTTTTTATCAGCGGCACCGTTGCCACATAAGGTGGCTTTAATACGGCTTGGCTGATAGGAAGATACTTCAATTCCTTTTTGATGTAAAGCAAGCAAGATAACACCGCGCGCTTGTATTGTGTGGCCGACACGCGTTGCTTTTTTTAAAAAGAACATTTCTTCCATAGCAGCACAAGTCGGCTGAAAAATATCTGCAAGGCGCAAAACTTCGCGGTAAGTTTCGTCAAGGCGGGCCGCAAGGGATAAATCTTTGCTTGTGTGTATAAGCCCGCAACTTTCCAAAACAGCACCGGCTGACCCGTTATCAACTAAAACGGCCCAGCCGGTCCTATCTAAACCGGGGTCTATGCCCAAGATTTTATTTTTCTTCAATTTTGGCTAAAATATCGTCGGCAATAGAGTGGTTTGCGTAAACATTTTTTGTGTCGTCGTGGTCATCTAAGGCTTCAATCATACGCAAAACTTTGCCGGCGGTTTCTTCGTCTTTAATTTCCACTTCGTTGGAAGGAACCATACTGATTTCAGCAGATTCAAGTTTAATTCCTTTTGCTTCCAAAGCAGATTTAACGGCTTCAAAGTTTTCCGGTGCGGTGATAACTTCAAAACCTTCTTCTTGGGTAACAATATCGTCTGCGCCTGCTTCAAGGGCAATATTCATAAGGGTTTCTTCGTTAGTAGATTCTTTGCTAATTAAAATAACACCCTTTTTGCTGAACATATAAGAAACGCAGCCGCTTGTGCCAATGCTTCCGCCTT
Source organism: Elusimicrobiaceae bacterium (assembly GCA_045605725.1). Taxonomy (GTDB): domain Bacteria; phylum Elusimicrobiota; class Elusimicrobia; order Elusimicrobiales; family Elusimicrobiaceae; genus Proelusimicrobium. The sequence continues at coordinate 1,479 of JAZUQO010000006.1, read as the reverse complement.
TGTCGGAAAAGATTTTTCTGATTTCGGCAAAAGTTCTGTTTTTATTATCTGTTGTACATTCAACGATAACGGCAACAGAACCCGGTCCATAACCTTCGTAGGTGATTTCTTCGTAAATTGTGCCTGGGATTTGGCCTGTACCTTTCATAATAGCGCGTTTGACGTTATCTGCAGGCATATTTGCTGCTTTTGCGTCATCAACGGCTTTTCTTAAACGGGCATTGCTTGCCAAATCTCCGCCGCCGATTTTAGCGGCAATAGTAATTTCTCTGATAAGTTTAGTAAAAACTTTACCTTTTTTTGCGTCAACGAGGGCCTTTTTGTGTTTAATACCGGCCCAGTGTGAGTGTCCACCCATAGTAAAACTCCTTAATATCAAATATAAGATATTCTAGCATATTTTTTTGCTTAATATTTAATAATATAATAAAATACTTAAGTAGATTTGTTTAGCCCCATTAGCTCAATTGGCTAGAGTATCGGTCTTCGGAACCGAGGGTTCGGGTTCAAATCCTGAATGGGGCATTTTTTATTTTGTATTGACAATTTGCTATTTACTTGTATACTATTTAATAAGAAATTCTAATGAAATATCATTTGCGAAAGCAAGTTAACTGGAGTAATTAGGGTTTCTTTCTTAGGGCCGGCATATCGCTTCGGGCGTTGAGGATTTTGGGGTTAGTTTTACTAACAGGCATTAATCCGTATGTCGCCCTAATTATTGTTGAACCTTTAGAGAGGATAGGAAATCATAGCTGCTATCCTTATTGAGAGCACAGTTCATCAATCTCTCTCACTCTAGGGGTTCCCTTTTTTATCTAAAAATCTTTTTAATCTTTCCAATTTTTTGCTAAACTATAATATATGAAATCAATTAAAGGCGAGGGCAGCGTAAATTGCCCACATTGCGAAGAAAATTTTGATGCGGAATTTTGGACACTTATCCGCGGGGATGAAGATTTAGAGTTAAAGGATGCTCTTATCGGGGGGGAGTTAAATCTTGTTTCCTGCCCAAGTTGCGGCCACTTTTTTTATCACGAACGCACAATAATTTATTTTGACCCGACTATTGAACTTTTGGCTTTTGTTTGGGGCGGCAGGGAAGATGACTTTGAAAAACAAAAAGCCCAAATGCAAAAAGATTTTGAGTTATTAAAAAACAATTTAACTTCTTTAAATATTAACTATCAACCTTTTTATTTAAAAAGTCTTACCGAGTTAAAAGCAATGATAGAATACGAAGGTTTTACCCGCACCCAAAGCGAAGTCGTGGTAGCCCTTGCAGCGCAAAATAATTTTAAAGTTGTTGCTTTAAAGCCAAGTGTGGCAAGAGTTTCCGGCTTTCCCTTTTATGCACCTATTGCAGGCGAGGAATATACTTTAGCCAATTTTGTAAAAGCCTCAGAAGAACTTTTAAGGCAAAACTCCGCTTTAAATATGCTTAAAACTATGCTTGATGAAGTTAAAAAAACTTCAAAA
>JAZUQO010000005.1:0-6202 GCA_045605725.1 Elusimicrobiaceae bacterium | reverse complement strand
ACAACAATATAATCCCCATTTTAATATCCGCTTGCGGTATTTGGTCGTAATCACTATGTGATACTTACAATAGTATATACAATGGCCTTGTTTTTTGTATGCTATCTTACTCATATTTTAATTGTAGCATAGAAGAGGAAGAGTTTCCTCTCCTCCATAGGCTTCCGCCTATGGTTTCCCCGGGTAGAATAAAAACCTTTGCTTTTATTTTTGAAAGCAAAGGTTTTTTATGTCGGTCTAATTTATTTATGCAAAAAGCATTTTATTAACTTGTTGCCAAGCCTTTTTAAGGCTAACCTTTTTATATTGTTTGTAGTTTAAATTATCGGAAACAACTTTAATTGATTTAATTTTGGGGAAAATCGTTGCCAAAATATATAATTCCATATCAAAAATGCCTTTATGTTTAGATTTTTCCACAAAATCAGTTGAGGTATAGCATTTAACTTTTGAATTTTTATCAAGGGTGTAAGTTCTATCTTTAGCAAAGTTTGAAGGCTTTTCCCTGTACGATTTACCTACGATAACAACCTTGCCCACATCAAAAGCATTAGCACCGCAGTAGCCGACATTAAAAAACTTATCGTCTTCTTTAAAAACACCTTTTTTAAATAGTTTAATTATGGTTCTTAAGGTTGCATATTCGCCAAAACCGGTAATTATTTTAGTAAAATTGTTTTCCAATTTTTTAGGTATTTTTACTTCTTTTGCTTCTAATTCTTCTGCTATAAAAATATAATTCATGTTTAAAAATTCTCCTTAATGTTTTTCTTTTTAAAATCGGGGTGTATGCCAAAACGCGTAATACAAAAATCGTATTTTATCGGGTCTTTTGGGCAAAATTTTGCAAGAGAAGCGGAAATTTCTAAAGCGGTTTTCATATCGGTTTGATTTCTCTTTGTTAAGCCAAGTGCGCGTGCGTTTCTATGCATATGGACATCTAAAGGCACAATAAGGCACGCCGTCGGTATTTTATGCCAAAGCCCGCAATCGACATTATCTTTACGCACGCACCAACGCAAAAACAAATTTATTCTTTTAAGTGCGCTTTTTTTATCTGGGTCAGGCACTAAAGTTGCCACATTCCCTTGCGCTCTTAAAATTTTACAAAAATTATTTAAAGCGAACAAAAAATCCTCTTTTGGCGCATAAAACTTATAAAAAAGATTTTCCAAAGATTTTTCTTTTTCCAAAATTGTTTTTATCGCAAAAAGGAAATTAACAAGTTCTTCTTCGGTGGTAAAGCGGTATTTAAAATTTTTAAAATCTTTTTTAAAATCTTGCTTTGTCTTAGCCAAAATATATTTTTTGGGTTTTTCTCCCATAATATCAAAAATTTTAGTTAAGTTTTTAATTATTTGCTTAACATTACCGTAAGCAAAACACGCACTAATTAAAGCAACAACCTCTCTATCGCCGATATTTTTATATCGGTAAACAAACATCAAGGGGTCGGGCTCAATCAGTTCAAAGCGGTTATATTTTTTATAAAGTATTTCCAAGTCCATTAAATAAATGTTAGCATATATGTATATGAAATTAAACGAACTCTTTGAAGATAACACTTTGCCCGCAACAGAAATTACGGGCCTTACGCAAAACTCCGCAAAAGTAAAACCGGGTTTTGTGTTTTTTGCCGTCAAAGGATATAGCGTTGACGGACACTTATTTATTGACGATGCTATAAAAAAAGGTGCCGTTGCAGTTGTAAGCGAGCAAAATTTATCTCTCAAAGAAGTCCCTTCAATTTTAGTTAAAAATATCACAATTTCTATGGCGCGTGCCGCCTGTAAATTTTACAATTACCCGTCTGATAAATTAAAAGTTATCGGGCTTACCGGCACAAAGGGCAAAACAAGCACCGCTTATTTAACTGAAAGCATTTTATTTACAGCAGGTTTAAAACCGGCAGTCTTTGGCACAATAAATTATCGTGCAAACGGCCAACTTATCAGCCAAGCACCAAACACCACGCCCGAGCCACTTATTTTAGAAGAAATGATAGATTATAGCGTTAAACAAAATTGTGGCACGCTTGTTATGGAAGTTTCTTCCCACGCACTTGAATTGCACCGCACCGAAGGCATAAATTTTGATATCGCACTTTTTGCCAATCTTCAAAGGGACCACCTGGATTTCCACTTAAATTTTGAAAATTATTTTGCCGCCAAAGTTAAACTTTTTGATAATCTTATTTCTGCGCAAAATACTAAAAAAGAAAAAACCGCCGTTATAAATATAGATGATGAATACGGCAAAAAACTTTATTCTTATTTAAACGGAAAAGTTAAAATAATAACTTACGGCATTAAAGAAAAAGCAGATTTACACGCTACCAATATAAAACCCTCTCTTGAAGGTGTTGATTTTGAAATTAACGGCAAAAAGGCGCATATCAATTTGCTTGGCGCGCATAATGTTTATAATGCGCTTGGCGCTGCTGCCTGCTCACTTGCGCGCGGTATTTCTTGGGATGCAATTTTAGCAGGACTAAACAATTTAAAAGGCGTGCCGGGCCGTATGCAAAGGGTTGACGAGGGCCAAAACTTTTATGTTTTTGTAGATTTTGCTTATACTAATGAAGCCTTGCTGCGCGCCTATGAAACTTTAAAACCCTATCAAAAAGGCCGGCTGATAACCGTTTTTGGTTGCGGCGGTCAGCGTGATAGAACAAAAAGGCCTTTAATGGGTGCAAGCGCCACAAAAAACAGCGATTTAGTTTTTTTAACAAACGATAATCCGCGCAAAGAAGACCCAAAAATTATTTTTGAAGATATTTTAAAAGGAATTACTGATAAATCAAAAGTTATTTTAGAGCCCTCGCGCCGCGCTGCCATACAAAAAGCCATTGCCGAAGCAAAAGAAAATGATATTATTATAATTGCCGGCAAAGGGCACGAAGATTACCAAATTTTACCTACAGGCAAAATACATTTTTCCGATACGGAAGAAGCAATTGAGGCAATAAAAAATGTTCAAGCACAATCTTTACAAAAATAAAACAGCCGTTATTTTAGGGGCCGGTAAAAGCGGGCTTGCCTGCGGTGCTCTTTTAAAAAAGAAAGGTATAAAATTTTGCTATTGGGATGAAAATAAAAAACTTTTCCCAAAACAAGATATTTTAAGTTATGATTTTTTTATTAAAAGTCCGGGTATTTCTTGGCAAAATAAAGTTTTAAAACAAATTAAAAGAGCAAAAAAACCTGTTTTCAGCGAACTTGAAGTGGCGATTTCCTATCTTCCAAAAGGTTGTAAAATTTTTGCAATTACAGGCACAAACGGCAAAACCACCACGACTACAATGCTTGGTTCAATTTTAAAAGAATATGCTAAAGAAGAAGGCAAGCGCCGTCAGGTTTATGTTGTCGGCAATATCGGCACACCGATAGCAAGCAAAATCGGCAAGATAAAAGAAAATAGTTTAGTTGTTGTTGAAGTTTCCAGTTATCAGTTAGAAGATAGCACCTATTTTAACCCTCATGCTTCTGCCGTTTTAAATATCACGCCCGATCACCTTGATCACCACGGTTCTTACAAAAAATATATTGAGGCAAAAGCAAAAATTTTTAAACATCAAAAAGGCGCGCAAGTTTTGGTTATAAATGGCTCTGACGCAGTTTGTTCTTCTTTTGCCAAAAAAGCAAAATGCCGCATTTTCAGTTTTTCAAGCACCCCTAAAAAAATACTTAAAAGTGATGTCTTTTACGATGGGGATGAAATTATTTTCGCTTCCGGTGCGCGTGTAAAACCGCCTAAAGATTTAATTGGCATACATAATATTGAAAATGTTATGGCGGCTTCCCTTGTTGCTTTTGCATGCGGCGTTCACCCAAGCAGTGTTCAAAAAGCAATGGATAAATTTAAAGCAATAGAACACCGCATAGAATATTTTGCTACCAAAAAAGGCATTAAATATTATAACGACTCAAAAGCAACAAATGTTGATTCCACTTTAATTGCTCTTAAGGCTTTGCCAACGGATAAAAAACTTTGGCTTATCTTGGGCGGGCTTGATAAAGGCGCCCCTTACGCACCGCTTATTCCTGAAATCAAAAAAACTTGCAAACATATAATTTTAATCGGTTCTGCTGCACCAAAAATCGCCAAAGAATTAAAAAACATCTGCCCTATGGCAGATTGTAAAGATCTTCAAACAGCCGTAAAATTCATCTACAAAAACGCAAAAAAGGGGGATATTTGCCTGCTTTCTCCGGCGTGTGCTTCCTTTGACCAATTTAAAAGTTTTGAACACCGCGGCAAATTTTTTAAAGAAATTGTGGGAAAACTTAAATAATTTTGGTATAATATAATAGTCCCTCAATGGGACAGTTATGAAAATAAACAATAACAGAAGTAGTAAGGATCTTTTAAGAAAGAACGAACACATACGCGCCCAGCAAGTCCGCCTTGTTGACACAGACGGCAAAATGATAGGCATTGTAAGCCTGCAAGAAGCCCTCTACAAAGCGCGTGAAAAAGAGCTTGACTTGGTGGAAATTTCGCCAACGGCGCAGCCTCCTGTCTGTAAAATATTAGATTACTCCAAATATATTTACGAACAGGGTAAAAAAGAAAAGGACGCAAAGAAAAAACAAAAAGCAGTATCCTTAAAAGAGATTAGAATGAAATCTCGTATTGCGCCCCACGATCTTGAAGTTAAGGTTAAGCAAATAGAAGGATTTCTTAAAAAGAAAGACATGGTCCGCGTGTCAATCGTGTTCTATGGACGCGAAAACCAGCATAAAGACATCGGCCTAACGATGTTAGACGATATGAAAACCCGTTTAGCACCCGTCGGCGATGTTGATGGCACAATACAATCACAGGGTAATAGGATTTCAATAACCTTTGTCCCTAAAGTTTAAAGAAGAGGAATTAGTTAATATGCCAAAATTGAAAAATCATACCGGTGCAAAGAAAAGATTTAGAGTTAATGCAGCCGGTAAATACAAAAACAGAAAAGCCGGCAGAAGGCACTTACTCGCCCCTGAAAAGGCTAGCATTAAAAGAGAAAGAAGGCAATCCAGAATTATTGCCCCTAACTCTGCGGAAGGTAGAACTTTAAAGAAATACCTTCCTATGAAATAAGTTGGAGTGGTTGAAAAATGAGAATAAAATTTAGCGTCGCAAGACATGCAAGAAAGAAAAAAGTTCTTAACAGAGCAAGCGGTTATTACGGTGATAAATCCCGCCGCTTAAGAATGGCCACCCAACAGGTGGACAAATCTTTAGTCCATGCTTACAATGACAGAAAAGATAAAAAAGGAACATATCGTTCCCTTTGGATAACCAGAATCAATGCCGCAGTCCGCGAACATGGTTTGAATTATTCAAATTTCATTAATGGTCTTACCAAGGCTAACATTACCTTAAACAGAAAAATGTTATCCGAGATGGCTATTAAAGATCCAGTATCTTTCAAACAACTCATTGATATAGCAAAGACTTCAGTTTCTAAATAAATTTTAGAAGTTGACGAATATAAAAAGGCCTCTCGTTTGAGAGGCCTTTTTTATGGTTAAAAATTATTTAAGAGTATACACAAATTGGGGATCAAATAAATTCGGTATAAGTTGTGCAATACCTTCAATAGCAAATTGGGCGGCAATTGCACACAAAATAAGACCCATCGTTCTTGATACAATTTGCATACCGTTATGCCCTAAAATCTTGCTTACCCAGCGTGATAAAGATAAAACTATTCCAATAATATAACAAGCCGCGGCCAGGGCTATAATCATAAAGAAAGTGGTTAGTCCACTTTCGCATCTTTGCGAATACAAAATAACTGTTGTAATTGCACCCGGTCCTACAAATATCGGTATTGCCACCGGCACAATAATGCTACCTAGTTTTTGTTTTGCCCGTACAAAAGGGCTTAAATTGGGGGCTTGTGTTTGCAAAGTAGAATCATCAAATTTCGGCTTACCGTGCAACATTCTGATACCGATCATCATAAGCAAAATTGCACCTGCTATTCTAAATGCAGGTATTGTAATACCGAAAATTCCCAAAAACGGCTGTCCTACAAAATAAAAAAATGTTGCAATTGCAAAAATTGTAACCGCCATTAAACGTGCAAGATTTTTTTGCACGTCTAAAGATTCTTCGCTTACATGCTGCAAGAATATAGGTACGTTACCTATAGGGTTCAAAATAGCAAGCATTGCTATAAAAAAGTTTAAAACCAAATGTAAATCTA
>JAZUQO010000004.1:0-19577 GCA_045605725.1 Elusimicrobiaceae bacterium | reverse complement strand
GGTTTTGGGTTGGTTGCATTACTATCTAAAAATGCCTGCGGTGTGCGCACCATTTTGCGCTGATTTAAATCTATAATAACCCACCAGCTTGCACCGCGCGCAACAATTTGGCCATTAACTGAAATTTCAAAATCCCTTCTGCTTTGAAGGCGGTCGCTTAAAGTATGCCAGGTTTTAACAATAAAAGTATCCCCTAAATTAACAGGTCTTAAAAACTCCATCTGAAGTTTAGTTATAACCCAGCCAAGCCCTTTGGGGAAAAGTTCCTCAAGCCCAAAACTAAGCGTGTGTGCATCAGTAGAGGCTGCCTGCTGAAAATAATTTTGCAAACTCCAAAGCGGAACTTGTCCGTTTGGTCCTATTTCATAATAACGGGCTTTATATTCTTCTTGTGTCATGATTTTCCCCTTTTTTTAACAATATTAGAAGTTAATACCGGCTTTTAAAGCAAAACCGTCTAATCCGCCGGAACGCCATGTAACTTCAATAAAGGTAGTAGCGCCTATCCATTGGGTTTGCAAACCGCCACCGTATTCGATATAAGGTTTTATGTAGATATCTTCGGAACCGGGATTATCTTTATCCTCTATCATACGGGCATAAGAACCCAAAACTTTAAGATAAGGTTCACAACCGCGGCCAAGGTCAAAAAGCAAAGTCGCTTGAGGTGCAACTTGCCAAATGTGGCTTAAATCATCAATATCTTCATAACCGAACATACTGTAAGAACCCATTACTGCCGGTTGGAAAGTTACAAGACCTTCTTCCGAAGTAAAGTTTAAACCGATTTTAAAAGCGGCATTTAAGCCGTACCCATCGGTAACTGTATCAGAAACTTCATTTTTATTATAAAAACCGTTCACTGCGGCACCGTAGAAAAGAATTTCTTCTTGAGCAACCAAAGTTAAACCGGCCATCATGCCGTTTCTTTTTACTGTTGAGGAATAGTCTTTATATTTTTGATGTGCACCATTATAGGCAATGTAGAAGGAAAGTGTTGCAGCAGGCAAACCAAGATCTATTGCCTGATCCATACCCACATAAAGGCCATAAATATCACTGTCAATTTCTGTTTCGTTTTTCACATCAGCAGTATCATGTTTTGTATAACCTCTAACCCAAAATTCATTGTAGTTTTGATAATAACGTAAACCCAAAAGTTCTTCTTTATAGCGAGATTTTTGACTTAAGTTATAAAGCATTGTGCCTTTATCCATACTTTCAAAGGCTTCTTGGAGGGAAGCATTGGAACTCATAAAATCGCCCCAAGCAGCAACGCCGGCTCCTGCGGCATTGGCGGATAATGCAAAAACAACAAAACTTACGAAAAGCAAAAATACTGACTTTAGATGTTTCATAAAAAGACTCTCCTTTAGTGTGTATAGACTTATTATAGCATTTAATGATGTATTTTCAACTGCTTTATAAACAGGGGTAAATTTGATACAATACCTGTAAGATGAAAAACATTTTGGTTATAGGCGGTGCCGGTTATATCGGCAGTCACGTAGTAAAAATGCTCGAAGAGCAGGGCTTTTGCCCCGTTGTTTTTGATAACCTTTCGCAAGGTTTTAAAGAGGCTGTTGATAAAAAAACACTTTTCGTCAAAGGTGATTTGGCTGATAAAACTTTGCTTAAAAAAGTTTTTAAAAAGTATAAAATTGACGCTGTTATGCACTTTGCCGCTTTTATTGAAGTAGGTGAAAGTGTACAGAACCCGGCAAAATATTATCAAAATAATTTGGCAAAAGTTTTAAACTTGCTTGATAGTATGATTGAAAATGATGTTAAGTATTTTGTGTTTTCTTCTACTGCGGCTACTTTCGGCAACCCTATAACAAAAACTATTAATGAAATTCACCCGCAAAATCCAATAAATCCTTACGGCCAAACAAAATTATTTGTTGAAAAAGTTTTAAAAGATTATGATAAAGCATACGGACTTAAAAGCACAGTTTTGAGATATTTTAATGCTTCCGGCGCTGATGAAAGCGCAACTATCGGTGAAGCACATAAAAAAGAAACGCACCTTATACCACTGGTTTTGCAAACGGCACTAGGTAAGAGAAAAGAAATTAAAATTTTTGGCACGGATTATCCTACACCGGACGGCACTTGTATAAGGGATTATGTCCATGTAAATGACCTTGCCCGTGCGCACATTTTGGCACTTAAGTATATGCTAAAAAATAACAAGAGTGAAGATTTTAATTTGGGTTCATCTAAAGGTGCAAGCGTTTTAGAAATTATTAAAAAAGTGCAAAAAATAACCGGCAAAACTTTTAAAATAGTAAAAGATAAAAGACGCCCCGGTGACCCTGCCATTTTAATTGCTTCAAGCAAAAAAGCAAAAAAGATTTTAAATTGGAAAACAACTTACAGCGTAGATAAAATTATAAAAACCGCTTACGAGTGGGAATTGAAAAGGAAATATTGATATGATTTATAAACTTGTTGAAGAACTAATTGCTTATGCTTTAAGTAAAAATTTAATTTTAGAAGATGAAATAATTTGGGTAAGAAACAACTTACTTTTTGCCCTTAAACTTGAAAAGCAGGCAAAAACTATTGTTTATAAAGGAAAAACCCCGCAAAATCCATCAGAAATTTTGGGCAAAATTTCCGCTTGGGCGGGTAAGAATAATCTTTTAACTGCCGACACTAAAACTTACAGGGAAAATTTTGAAACTTATTTAATGTCCATTTTTACTTTGCCGCCGGCTCAAATTAATGAAAAATTTTTAAATCTTTATAAAAAAAGCCCTAAAAAAGCAACTGATTTTCTTTATCAATATTTTAAAAATAACTACTACATAAAAACAGATAGGATTGCCAAAAATATCGTATGGAAACAAAAAACAAAATCAGGCGTTTTGGAAATGGCGGTAAACCTTTCTAAACCGGAAAAAGATCCAAAAGAAATTGCCCTTCAAATGCAACAACCGCAAAACCCGGATTCTTTGCCGAAATGTTTTTTGTGTAAGGAAAATGAGGGTTTTTGCGGAACCGTAAATTATGCCTCTAAACAGAATTTGCGCTTAATAAAACTTAATTTAAACGGCGAAGTTTTTTATTTCCAATATTCCCCTTATGCCTATTATAATGAACACAGTATCGTATTTAGTGAGGAACACTACCAAATGGAAATAAACGCTAAAACTTTAAAAAATCTGCTTTGTTTTGTGGAAAAGTTTCCTCATTACTTTATCGGTTCTAATGCAGAATTACCCATAGTAGGCGGAAGTATTTTGACACATAATCACTACCAGGCAGGCAGACATAATTTTGCGCTTGATAGTGCAAAAGCAGAATATAATTTTAAATTAAAAAAATTCCCAACAGTTAAAGCACAAATTGTTAAATGGCCGATGAATACTATTCGCCTAATCGGCAAAAAAGAACCCGTGGCTTTGGCAGGTGCTTATATTTTGAATAAATGGCGTAATTATACAGATAAAGAAGTCGGCCTAATTTGCAAAACCGGCAAAACACAACATAGCACTATTACTCCGATAGCGCGCAAAAAAAATAAAGATTTTGTGCTTGATTTGATTTTGAGAAACAATAAAGATGCTATCTTCCACACGCACGAAGAAAGACGCAATATCAAAAGGGAGAATATCGGCCTTATCGAAGCACTTGGCCTTGCTGTTTTACCCGGCAGACTTGAACGAGAATTTGCCCAAATTACACAGATTCTAAAGAAGAAAGATGTGGAAAAATTAAAAGATTTATCCAGCACCGCACAACATTATGACTGGGTTAAAAGTTTTATTGCAAAATATCCAGACTATCACAAAAACCCGGAAGAAATTTTATTAAAGGAAACTGCCTTCACTTTTGAAAAAATGCTTGAAGATTGCGCTATTTTCAAAAATACCGAGCAAGGCAAAAACGCCTTTAAGTGCTTTATCAAAACCCTCTAAATATGATAAAATATACAGAGTAAGGCAAAAAGCCCTTTAGAAAAAAGAGGGGCTTTTTTTTGTAAGGATAGATAAAATTATGATTAGAAAAGATGTAAGAAATATAGCAATTATCGCCCACGTCGACCACGGCAAGACAACGATTGTGGACTCAATGCTAAAACTTGCCGGACAATTTAAAGTTAAACAAGATGAAGCACAGGAAACCGTTTTGGACTCTAACCCGTTAGAAAGGGAAAGAGGTATTACTATTCTTGCAAAATGCACTTCTGTAAATTATAAAGACCATACCATAAATATTGTTGATACTCCGGGACACGCCGATTTTGGTAGTGAAGTGGAACGTGTTTTAAAAATGGTGGACGGCGCCGTTTTGATGGTTGACGCCGTTGAAGGCCCTATGCCGCAAACAAGATTTGTTTTAAGAAAAGCACTTGCATTAGGCCTTCGCCCGATAGTAGTTATCAATAAAATGGATAGAGATAATGTGCGCCCTTCCGCCGTGGTTGATGAAGTTTTTGAACTTTTTATGGAACTTGGCGCAAATGATAAACAACTTGATTTCCCTATTTTATATGCCTCCGGCCGCGAAGGTTGGGCAAGCAAAAAATTAGAAGAAAAAGGTAAAGATATTGCACCTTTATTTGACGCAATTATTGAACATGTTCCTGCCCCACTCGCCGATGAAACAAAACCTTTGCAACTTCAAATAACCATGCTTGATTATAATAATTTCCTCGGTCAAATCGGTATTGGCAGAATTTTAAACGGTTCTATTAAAAAAGGCCAAAGCGTTTTAATGATGAAGGCAAACAATACCCAAAAACCCGCAAAAGCCGTTAAAATTGAAAAGTTTTTAGGTCTTGGCAAAACCGAAGTTGAACAAGCCAAAGCCGGCGATATTGTGGCAATCAGCGGGCTTGAAGGCGTTGATGTGGGTGATACCATTTGCCAAACAGATGCCCCCATGCCACTAGAGGCCCTTAATATTGATGAACCCACAATTTCTATGGACTTTTTTGTTAATGATTCCCCCTTTGCAGGAAAAGAAGGCAAGTTTTTAACAAGCCGCCATTTGCGCGCAAGACTAGAAAAAGAGGCCCAAACCAATGTCGGTTTGAAAATGGAAATACTTGAAGGAGAGGGAAGATTTAAAGTTTCCGGCCGCGGTGAACTGCACTTAACAATTTTAATTGAAAGTATGAGAAGAGAAGGTTTTGAACTTGCCGTTTCTTCGCCGGAAGTTATTTATAAAGAAGAAAACGGAAAGATTTTAGAACCTATGGAATATCTTATTTTAGATATTTCCTCTGATATGCAAGGCGCTGTTTTTGAGTTAGTCGGTAAACGCGGCGCAAAACTTGAAAATATGATTAGCGAAGGCGAAAACCGCTTGCGCCTTGAATATGTTATTCCGTCGCGCGCTTTAATCGGTTTTAAAAATGAGTATCTTACTTCTACGCGCGGTAAAGGTATTATGCACCACAGTTTTTACGGCTATTATCCTAAAGCAGATGTTCCCCCCTTACGCTCAAACGGCGTTTTGATTGCAAAAGAAGCGGGCGAATCTACCGCATACGCAATTAACAGTCTTCAAGAAGGCGGCGAGTTATTTATCGGCCCGGGCGTTAAAGTTTACGAAGGTATGATAGTCGGTCAAAACTCAAGAGATAATGACCTTGTTGTTAATATTTGTAAAACTAAACGCTTGTCAAATATGCGCAGTAAAGCCGCTGATGATGCTTTGATTTTAACCCCGCCGCGCATTATGAGTCTTGAACAAGCAATAGAATATATTGCGCCTGATGAACTTGTGGAAATTACGCCAACTTCTATCAGACTTCGCAAGAAAATCTTAAATATTCACGAAAGGCGCAAAGCATCCCGCAAAGAAGAAGCGGCAGACGAAGATTAATTTAACTTCACTTTGACATAAAAAATCCCCTGTCTTTTTAAAACAGGGGATTTTTAATAAATAAATTAAAGATTAACCGATAAACTTTTCCCAAAAGAATAAGAGTATAAAATTAGATAAATATAGTATAAAGATTAGTAAAAGAAAAAGAAATGAAAATACTTCGGCTATTTCAATATTGGTAATAAAAGCAGGTCTTTCTTTATTTTCTATCACAAAAGTTTTTGTTAACTTATCATATAAAGTTTGCTTTTTTTGCGAAAATAATAAACATAAATAAGAAATAAGACATACAAAGGCAATTATATAAGATATTATATTGCATCTATCAATTAAAACATAATCATAATCTATTAGTTTAACGCCCATAGAAAAGAAAATATGCGGTATGCTAATACTTACAGCAAAAATCAAAACAAATAAAAAACGGAATATTTGGCTTATTAAAGAAATTTTATTTTCTTTATCATTAATCACTTTTAAACCAAATAAATGTTTGCCAAAAGTTGCTTGGTATTTCACTTCTGATACAAGATAATATATTGATATGAAAAAAGCGAAACAAGAATAATAAATAAATCTAAAAAAAGATATCTCAAAACCCCTAAAATTAACATTAGGATAATTTACCAAACTATTAATAATACCACCTAAAACTAAAGAAGAAACCGCAATGATAAAATAATCCACAACAAACGCGGCGGTGCGTTTTATAAATCCGGCATATTTCATAATAATTTATTTATCCTCTTTTTTAATAAATGCTCTAACAAAAACCATAATAATTCCCATCAAAGCATATAAACCAAAGACAATAAAAATAACATCTTGCGGATATTTGAAAAACAAGAAAAGAATAATAACAATTAAAGCAAGTTTAGCAATAGTGCCTTTTCTTTTATCTGCGGGGTTGCGTTTTTCTTTAAAGGCGGCATAAGGTACTGTGGAAACCATAAGCAAAGCAAGCCCTATTGTAATAAAAGCAATTGCACTATAAACATAAGGAAGTAAAATCTTCATAAACGGCAAAATGTGGCCATTAGCATCATAAGCAAAGATATTATAAGAGAGAACAAAGGAAACTATTACAAGGGCTGCTGCCGGTGTAGGTAAGCCGGAAAAATATTTTTTTGAACCTTTACCCGAGTGGGCAAGGACATTAAATTTGGCAAGGCGTATTGCGCCAAACAAAACAAACATACAAGCAATTACCTGACCCCAAACGGGAATTTCCTTTAAAGCAAAGAAGTAAATTAAAAGGGCAGGCGCCGTGCAAAAGGAAATTAAATCTGCCAAGGAATCCATTTCAACACCAAAAGCACTTTCGGCTTTTAATAAGCGGGCAACTCTGCCGTCAAAGCCATCAAGAAACATAGCAATAAGTATCAACCATCCTGCTTTAGAAAAGTTACCGCTTACAGAACAAAGAATTGAAAAGAAACCGCAACCGATATTGCCGATAGTAAATAAAGACGGTATTGTAATGATTCCTGCTCTTTTAAGTTTTTCTAAATTCATAAATTAATCCTTCCAAAGACCAAGCACACTGAGTGCACCTTGGACACTTTGGCCTTCCTTTACGGTAATAGTGACTTTATCTTTCGGTAAATAAACTGCCACTTGTGAACCAAAATAAATCACACCGACTTTTTGACCGGCTTTAACTTTTTGGCCTTTCTTTACCCAGCACTCAATTCTGCGGGCAATTGCGCCGGTGATTTGTTCAACATGGGCAAATTTTTCGCCATTTTTTATTTTAATTAAATTGCGTTCGTTCTTATCGGCATTTGGATTATTGGCAAAAGCAAAAGAACCTTTTGTATAAATTGTATCTTCCACTTCACCGTCAATTGTTGCTCTTTGGATATGAACATTGAAAATTGAAAGGAAAATGCGGATAACTAAAACATTTGGATCATCTTCCGTTTTGATGGAAAGAACTTTGCCATCTGCAGGAGCGGCAATTTCGTTTGCGGCATAAACTGTATTTCTGATAGGATCTCTAAAAAAGAAGGCGACAAAAACACCAAGAACAATATATACAAAGAATAAAGAGAGTAAAACAAAATTAGGATAGATAAAATAATCAATTAATAAAATTAAAGATAAAGCAAAAATTATAAGTGAAGTTTTACGACCGATAGGAAGTATTGTTTTAACCCAACCAAACACCTCCCCAAAAGTTCTTTTAATATCTTCTAACATATAACCTCCGATTGTGAGTGTTGCCAGGGCTATAAAAAAACAGCCTTGGGCAGGGGGGGACTCGAACCCCCACGTTCTTGCGAACATCAGATTTTAAGTCTGACGCGTCTACCAATTCCGCCACCAGCCCTAATGCTGTTACATATATTCTAACAAATTTAAACAGAAAAGTCACTAAAAAATTTTGAACAATTAATTGTTTTTATTTCTTGAGCTCTTAACTGCTGGGCAAGTTCTCTATCGGAAGTTATCACACTTACCCTTTTTCCGTTACTGTGTAAAAAATTTGCTTGCTCGTAAATTAATTCATCCGCCGTAATATCTTCTGTAAAAATTGCATCAACATTTTGACATTGTCTTTGTGAAATATCTCGGAAAGTTCCGTCAAAGATAACGCGAAATGTACTACCGGGTAATTCGGTGTGGGTTAATTCTTCAAGCCATAAAATTAATTCACGGCTTGCCTGTTCTTCTTTATTTGTGATACCTTTAAAAAGAAAACTGCGCACAAAATTTAAGCCGTCGATAATAAAAATTGTTGGTTTTTTACTTATCATTTTTTTGCTCACTTTTTGCTTCTTTTTTTGCTTTAAAGTATTCCCACACTGCAGGCAAAACGGAAATTATAATTATTGCAACTATTACATAATGAAAATGATTTTTTACAAGAGGAGTAGATGCAAAATAATGCCCGCCGAAAACAAATAAAAATACCCACAAAAAAGCACCTGTTATATTATAGATAGCAAAGTGTAAGTAACTCATTTTACCGATACCCGCCACAAACGGCGCAAATGTTCTGATTATAGGAATAAAGCGCGCAAGCACAATTGTTTTACCACCGTGCTTTTCATAAAAAGCATGTGCGGCAAGCAGATGTTTTTTGTTTAAAAGTTTGCCTGTATCTTTAGTGAAAATTTTAGGTCCGATATATTTACCGATAGAATAATTTACCGCGTCGCCAAGAACTGCCGCAACAAATAAAATTAGGAAAACCGCCCAAACATTTATCGAGGATCCTTCCACACTGGAAAGTGCGCCGACGGCAAACAGCAAAGAATCACCGGGCAAAAAGGGCGTTACCACTAAACCTGTTTCACAGAAAATTACCACAAATAATAAGACGTAAAGCCACGCACCCATGCTGGCTGCAAGCGCGGCTAGGTGCGTGTCTATGTGGAAAAAAATATCTATTATTTGTTTGATTATTTCCATTTTATTTTACTAGTCAATTCTTGGGAAAAGCGGGCCGTATTTTTCAATTTTACCGCTTTGTAAGCGTCTTGAAATTTCCGCTGCGCTTGCCGGCATAAACGGGGCAAGCCAAGCACCGAAATAACGCAAAGCAAAAATAAGTTCAAGCAAAATTTCTTTTGTTTTTTCGGGGTCGGTTTTGGCAAGCATCCAAGGTTTTGTTTCATCAATATATTTATTCATATAACCGGCTAAAGCCCAAATAGCGTCAAGCGCTTTATCAAAAGCAAGAGCGTTCATATTATCATCGTAAAGTTTATTTGTTTCTTCTGCTTTTTTAAGTAAGGCACTATTTGCGTTTGTATAAGTTTGCGGAATCTCGCCAACATTTTTTGCTGCCATATTTAAAGTGCGGGAAAGCAAATTGCCAAGGTCATTTGCAAGATCGGCATTGAATCGTTTCTTAAATGCTTCCATACTAAAATCACCGTCTTGACCGAAGGGAACTTCCCTAAAAATAAAATATCTAAAAGCATCAACGCCGTATTTAGCGGTAATATCTCTTGGGTCAATAAAATTGCCAAGAGATTTTGACATCTTTTCCCCCTCAATAGTCCACCAGCCGTGCGCAAAATCCTGTTTTGGCAAAGGTAAATCAAGCGCCATTAAAACAGCAGGCCAAATAACAGCGTGGAATCTTAAAATTTCTTTACCGAGGAAGTGTATATTTGCAGGCCAAAGTTCTTTAAATTTATTTTCATCGGCCAAATAACCGGCGGCGGAAATATAGTTAATTAAAGCATCAAACCAAACATAAATTGTGTGGGCAGGATCGCTTGGCACGGAAATACCCCATTTAACTTTTGTGCGGCTGACTGATAAATCTTTAAGTCCCCCCTTTACAAAGTTAATAATTTCTTGCGCGCGGTGCTTTGGGGAAATAAAAGTTGGGTTTTCTTCATAATATTTTAAAAGTTTATCTTGGTAGGCGGAAAGTTTAAAAAAGTAAGTTTCTTCTTCAATAATTTGCGGTTCTTTTTTGTGGATAGGGCATTTGCCGTCAACAAGTTCACTTTCGTCTAAATAAGCCTCGCAGGAAAGGCAATATTTACCGCTGTAAGAGCCTTTATAAATATCGCCTTTGGCAAGTAATTTTTCAAAAATGGCTTGGGCCACACGCTCGTGTCTGGGTTCGGTGGTGCGGATAAAATCGTCGTATTCAATACCTAAAACTTTCCAAAGGTCTTTAAATTTTTCGGCCATATCATCAGTCCATTTTTGCGGAGTAACATTATGATTTAAAGCGGCTTTTTCAATATTTGCGCCATGCTCATCTGTGCCGGTTAAAAAATAGACAGGTTCGTTTTTGGTTTTTTTGTAGCGGGCAAGAACATCGGCGGCAAGCGTTGTATAAGCGTGGCCGATATGTGGCTCTGAGTTAAGATAGTAAAGCGGGGTTGTGATATAAAATTTTTTTGTCATAAGTTCTCCTGTTTAAGTCTTTTAAAATTCAATTTGATTTTGCTGAGCGCGAATTATTGCACTTTCAACTACTAAGGATGGGGCGACATTTCGCGTAAGGGCTTTTTTGTAAAAGACTAATTTATTTAATAATTCTTTTAAATCTGTTTTTTGTTTTTCGGTGTCTGCGGAAAGCCAAGTTTTATGTGTTTTAAAAACAAGCATATCAATTATACAAGAAGCATAAGGGCGGCTTTGCGCAAGTGTTCTGGGTAAAGAACGCGCGGCTTCCATAGCAAAACTTGCGCCTTTGTTTAAGGCGGAAAAATCTTCCAAAATTTCGCTTGCTTTTAGGGCCATCGCACTTGAACCTTGCGCGTAAGTAAGGGCTTCGCCGGCAAGGTCTTCTTCCACCATATTATCTTTTAAAATGTTTAGTAAAATTTCATCAGAAAGTGGGGCAAAATTTATTATTTGACAGCGCGATTTTATGGTGCTTAACATTGCTTCCCTTTTAGATGTAATTAAAATCCAAAGGGTATTTGCGGGCGGCTCTTCAATAAATTTAAGTAGCGCGTTTGCGCCTTCTGTTTGTAATTTTTCGCCGTTATCTATGATAAAAACTTTCCACTTGGCAAGTGTTGCTTTTTGCTGGCTTAAAGCGGTTAAATGGCGGATAGTATCAACTTTGATATTTTGCTGTTTTTCTAACTCTTCACCGCGCAAATTGGCCTGATATTCAAAATCGGCAAAAGCGATATCGGGATGGGTTTTGGCATCAATATGCTTACAATTTTGACAAAGCGAGCAATTATCAATTTCTTTATTACAATTTTCGTCGGTGCAATTTAGGGTTTTGGCAAATTCAAGGGCAGTGGTTGCTTTGCCGACACCGGCCGGCCCACTGAAAATTAAAGCAGGCGGAATTCTGCCGCTTTTAATAAAGTTTTTCAGCGTTTCTATTGCTTTTTCTTGACCTTGAATTTTTTTAAAACTCATCTAAATTACCTTAAATTCTTTTAATTTGGCTATAACATCCGCGTGAACAAGTTCCACAGGTTTATCGGCATCAATTATTGTTGTATTGGGGACTTTTTGGGCAAGTTCGGTGTAACCTTGGCGCATTTTTAGGCGGAAAGATTCCGCTTCTTGCTCAAGTCTATCAGAAGTAAGGTTTTCCCCCCTCTTAGTAAAATATTTATCTGACATAAGGAAAACTAAGTTTAAATCGGGCTTAACATTTAAGGTGGCGATATCATTTAATTTGTTGATAACATCCATATCAATACCGCGGCCATAACCTTGATAAGCACAGGTGGAAAGGGTGTATCTTTCGCAAACAACACTTGCGCCTGATTCTAGAGCTGGAATAATAACATTTTGGGTGTGTTGCGCACGGGAGGCCTCATAAAGCATAAGTTCCGCCATGGGACTTACTTTATTTTTGGGGTCAAGCAAGATTTTGCGGATTTTTTCTGCCACTAAATCACCGCCGGGTTCGCGAGTTGAAACGACTTTATGGCCTAACCTTTTTAAAAATTTAACAAGAAGTAAGGCCTGAGTAGATTTGCCGCCTCTATCGGGGCCTTCAAAAACGATAAATTTTCCTTTTGTATTCATAATATTTAATTTTAGCATTTTATGAGCGCGCTACCAAATGAAAATTTTTATCTTACAAAATGACAAATAAAAAATCCACCTTTTTCAAAGTGGATTTTTTGCGGGGGCAGAGTTTGGCCACAAGTCCACTCGTTGACCCTCGTGGCTCGCGGCCCCGCCTCGTGATGTTCGCCTTTTGCTTCGCAAAAACTCACATAACACTGCGGCTTTCAAATCCTGACATAAGCCAAGCAGTTGGCTTATTCCCCCGAATTTGTTTTTTAAACAAATAAAAAATCCACCTTTTTCAAAGTGGATTTTTTGCGGGGGCAGGATTTGAACCTGCGATCTCAAGGTTATGGGCCTTGCGAGATACCGGGCTTCTCTACCCCGCAATATTATTATAGCATATTTAAAAAAATAAATAAAATTTTAGGAAGATCTTACCTTAGAAAAGATAAAAAATAATTTTTATAATTTGCTATACTTAAACTGTAAGTATTCTTTTTACTTACATAAAATTTTACCTGTTTTTGGAACCTTGCAAAAAACAAGGTGCGTTTGGGGTAACCCAAACAAATCGAGGCCAAAAACAGCCGATATTAGGCATACAATAGCGACGGCTTGCGTGTGCCGAGTGTTTGCCGTTCTTTTAGGACGGCAGACCACGGCTGTTGTGAATAGTCGCCTCGATTTGGCTAACCATAACAGCCGTTTTTATTTTCCCAAAAACAGATTTTAAAGGGAAATATGGAAAAAATAAGCCAAGAAATTGCTACTTATATACAATCTAAATATCCTTATACTTACAAAAAATGGCATATCGCTATTACAAGCAATATAAAACAGGCAAAAGAACTACACCAAAGCACAAATAAAATTGTTTGTGAATACACAAAATCCTGGCCTTGTAAAAATATCAAACAGGCAAGAAAAATAAAAAAAGAAATTGCTTCTTTAGGACTAACTATTTGTAAAGATGATTTTAACAACGAAGCCGATAAAAAGCCCCTTATTTATGTGTTTTTGGCAATTACCAAAGATGGTCATAAACTTTGGAAAATTCTAAACAAAACCAAACGACAAAAAGGGTTCTTTCTGATAGATTAAAAAAAATTTGATTTTTAAGAAATTTTAACCAAGCAGGATGCATTGTTTTGCAAGGATTTTTGCCTTTCTTAATCCCGTTTGCTTGGTTCTTGGCGATATGGAGTGTTTTGTTTTTCCCTCTCCCGTTTTATTGTTTGGTGTGATATGAAGCGTTTACAAAAGGTGGAGATTCCCGACAAAAACACTCGGGAATGACGATTTTATAGAGCAAATTGTTTTGCAAGGATTTTAGGCCAAATTTTGCCAAGCAGAACAAATACTTTTTGCGAGGATTTTTGAGAGACAAATTTTGACTAAACAGGGCACATTGTTTTGCGAGGATTTTGCGTTTAGAGAAGACTTGCCGAGCGAAGCATATTTTGGTTCACTTTTGCGAAATAAAGCAAATCCTTTTTGCGAGGATTTTTGAGGAAATTTTAACTTTTCTTTTAAATGAGGTATACCAAGAGGGGCTGGCAAGCCCGCGTATCCGAAATTTAAAAAAAATTAAAATTTACCAAAAAGCCGACGCATTAAAAAAACTCCCCAAGTATTAACTTGAGGAGTTTTTTTAAACAAAAAGACTATTTGTTGGCTTCTTCAATGGCAACGGCCACTGCCACCCTTGCGCCGCCCATCGGGTTATTACCCATTCCGATAAGGCCCATCATTTCAACGTGAGCCGGAACGGATGAAGAACCTGCAAATTGTGCATCGCCGTGCATACGTCCCATTGTATCGGTCATACCGTAAGAAGCGGGACCGGCTGCCATATTATCGGGGTGCAAGGTTCTGCCTGTGCCACCGCCGGAAGCAACGGAGAAGTATTTTTTGCCGTTTTCAATAGCCCATTTTTTATAAGTACCTGCAACGGGATGTTGGAAGCGGGTTGGGTTGGTGGAGTTGCCGGTAATGGAAACATCCACGCTTTCGTGGCGCATAATGGCAACGCCTTCGTTTACATCATCAGCGCCGTAGCATTTAACTTTGGCTTTATCGCCGTCAGAGAATGCTTTTTCGCTAACGATTTTTAAATTGCCGGTATAATAATCATATTCGGTTTCAACATAGGTAAAACCATTGATACGGGAAATAATATAAGCGGCATCTTTACCAAGACCGTTCAAAATAACTTTAAGAGGTTCTTTGCGGACTTTATTTGCCGTTCTTGCAATACCGATTGCACCTTCTGCTGCGGCAAAACTTTCGTGGCCGGCTAAAAAGCAGAAGCATTTTGTGTTTTCGCGAAGGAGCATTGCGGCCAAATTACCATGACCTAAACCGACTGCTCTTTGATCAGCAACGGAGCCGGGAATACAAAAACTTTGCAGGCCGACACCGATTTTTTCTGCTGCTTCGGCGGCTGTTTTTACACCGCTTTTAAGAGCAATTGCTGCACCGACGGTATAAGCCCAGACGGCATTTTCAAAAGCGATAGGTTGAATACCTTTAACGATATTTTCAACATTAACACCTGCTTTATCGCAAATTTCTTTGGCTTCTTCCAAAGAAGAAATGCCGTTTTCTTTCAAAACTTTAGTGATTTTTTCTATTCTTCTATCATAGCCTTCAAAAGTTATCATAAATTACTCCTTGCGCGGGTCAATTTTTTTGACGGCATCATTAAAACGGCCGTAGGTATTGACATTTTTTTCATAGGCAACTTTTGGATCTTCGCCTTTTTTAATGGCGTCCATCATTTTGCCGAGGTGGACAAATTTATATCCGATAATTTCATTATTTTTATCAAGACCGATTTCTAAGACATAGCCTTCTGCCATTTCCAAATATCTGGGGCCTTTGGCTTGGGTGCCGTACATTGTGCCAACTTGTGAGCGAAGACCTTTACCCAAGTCTTCCATACCGGCGCCGACAGGCAAACCGTCTTCGGAAAATGCGCTTTGGGTTCTGCCGTAGACAATTTGTAAAAAGAGTTCGCGCATAGCAGTATTGATAGCATCGCAAACTAAATCTGAATTTAAAGCCTCAAGCAAGGTTTTGCCGGGCAAAATTTCTGCTGCCATAGCGGCGCTGTGGGTCATACCGCTGCAGCCAAGAGTTTCAACAAGGGCTTCTTTAATAACACCGTTTTTGACGTTTAAGGTAAGTTTGCAAGCACCTTGTTGGGGTGCGCACCAACCGACACCATGGGTAAGACCGCTGATATCGCCAATTTGTTTTGCTTTAACCCATTTGCCTTCTTCGGGAATAGGGGCCGGGTCATGTTTTGCGCCTTTGCAGACGCTACACATACTTGCTATGTGTGGATTGCATTTTTCGCAGCTCATAAAATCTCCTAATATATTAAATATGTATATATTTTATCAAATTTATAAAAAGTTTGATAAAAACACTTTGCTATTTTTTTGCTAAAATATATTTATAAGATTTTAAAAGGAGATTATTTTATGAAAAAACTTATATTCTGTTTAGCCTGTGTTTTTGCTTTTGCTGCTTGCGCTACAACCGGCACAGAACAAACAACAACACAAAAATCAAAAATCAACCCGGAAGATATTACTTTAGAAAATGTAATAAAAACTTCCCAAGAATTAAGAGGCCAAGTTGAAGACGCAAAAGCAGCTTACAACGCAGCCCAAGCCGCAAACCAAGCAACAAATGCTACTGATGGTATCAAAGACCAAGTTAACAAACAAATCGAAACAGCAAAAAAACAAATCAAAGAAGAAGCTGATGCTTGGAAAAATGTAGCAAAATAAGTTTTAATTATTTGAAACTTTTAAAAGACTCGGTTATTTTTTAGCCGAGTCTTTTTTTATGTCCCCTCTTGTATTCTCCCCCTATTTTTTTGTTCTTCGCACAAAAAAATCAAGGGGAGAAAATATAAAGTCCCCTCCCCCGCAACAAGTTGCAAGGAAGGGAACAAAGAAGCGCTATACCAGAACTTGCCCGTGCGGTAAGCACTCGGGAATCTCCACCAATTTTTACAATTTCTCTTTATTTTTTATTGAAAATCTTCCTTTCTCCCTCGTATTTATTATAGAGAGTTATTAGTTAGTTATAGTTATATAAAATAGTGTAAACTAATTATTGCGGACTATAAGAAGAAAGGAAAAAAAGAAAAATACTCTTATCCAGTGTGGAAACTCTTAAACCGCTCTTTCTTATCGCGGACTATAGAGAGATAGAATGAGAAGAGAAGAAATAAGATTCATATAAAGTGGGGCAATTTTGCTTTTAAATGATATTTGCAATATATTTGTTAAATAGTTATAATAAAAATATAAGTTATCGCAAGATAATTTATAACAATTTTAAGCGTTTTTGGAACCTTGTTTTTTTAGAACAAGGAGAACTTTTGAGAAATCAAAAGAACTAAGCGGTCCAAAAACAGCACGTTATCAGGCACGCAAGGACTTGGCTGATCCCCTTGTTTTTGCGTGCCGAGTGTTTGCCGTTCTTATATTACTAAGAGCGGCAGACCGCGGCTGTTGTATTCGGGTGTCCCGCTTAGTGCCCTTATACGACAGCCGTTTTTTATTTATATCATCCTTTGCAAGGTTCCATATAGGAGAAAAAATGAAAGAAACAATAAATATTTGCTTTGCAACGGATAATAACTATGCAAAATATATGGGCCTTGCATTAATGTCAATTTTAAAAAGTGCAAATAAAGAAGATAAATTACACTTTTTTATCTTGGATAATCAAATAAAACAGGAAGAAAAAGATAAAATCGCTTCCCTTAAAAAAATAAAAGATTTTGAAATAACTTATATTCCTGTAAATGATGAAATGTTTAAAAATTGCCACGCAAATCAAACAGGTTTAAGCCTTACTGCTTTTGCCCGTTTTCTTGTGCCTTGGTTAATTGAAGTTGATAAACTGCTTTATTTAGATTGCGATATTTTTGTTCGTAAATCACTTGCTCCTTTATTTAACTTAGATATTTCAAATTATTATATGGCAGGCGCAGTTGATTTTGCTATAAAGAAAAGTTATCTTCTATCAAAATTTAAAGATAAAACTTTACCCGCAAACTATTTAAATACAGGAGTTTTACTGATAAATAACAAAAAATGGAAGACGGAAAGTATTGCCGATGCTCTTTTTAAATATGCCGGCACACATAGCGAAGATTTACATTACGCAGACCAAGATTGCATAAACTATCTCTTGCATTCAAAAATATTAAAAATAAGCCAAACTTGGAATATGCGCAACCATTGTTATGACCCTTATTTAGTTAACAAACAAGCTGATAAAGCAGAAATTATTACCGCTCAAAAAGACCCTGCCGTGCGCCATTTTAAACCGTGGAAACAAAATAATATAAGTGAGTTTAGAGAAGAATATATTGAAATGATGCAAAATTCCCCTTGGGCAGAATTTACCCCAAAAGATGATTTTTCTTTTATAAATTTGCTTAAAATTGCTTTTAAATATTGGCTAAGATATCCTTTATGTTTTTTAAAACCCAAATTTTATATCCGCATAAAACACCGCGGTTTCAAAAATACAATTTTAGGAGTGATTGATTAAAATGAATAAATTGAATTATTTACAAAAAAAACTGGTCCATTTCCAACTAAAATATCCCAATAGTCCTTTATATTGCGCTTTCAGGATGTTTTTATCTTCAATACTAGCCTTATTTATAAATGAAAACATAAAATTTAATAAAAATAATATTATAATACTCTTTGATGTAAAAGGAGGTTTAGGAGATGCTATTATCGCAAGTAATTTTATTAATTGTTTTTATAATTACGTTAAAGACCCTAATATAAAAATAAAAATTATTTATAACTCCAAAGAAATTATAGACACTATTTTTAGTGGCTTACCTAAAGATATCGTTTTACACACTAATACCAAAGGAATTAAAACCAATTTAAGAATAGAATTGAACCGCTTTCCCAAAGTTCCTTTAAAAATAAAAACAAAAAATCCTCGTTTAAATAATATTTTAAATACTTGGCATAATTTTTTCTTTTATAATCATAAACTTATCGACACTCAGCCAAATTTTGATGGACTTGCAAACGATTATGCAGAAATTTTAGAACTTAAACGTATAAATCAAGCAGATATTGGAGGTATTCTTAATTTAAGTGAAGCTTTTGAGTATAAAATACCTATAAAAAATGAAGCTGCCATACTTAAAAATTTTACCCTTTCAAATATTAAGTATATTACTATTCATTTAGGTAGACCTATAGGAATAAAAGCTCTAACTAATAATAAACTTTGGCCTGAAGAATATTGGCAAATTTTAATTAAAAATTTAAAAAAACAATATCCTGATTATACTTTAGTATTACTTGGTATAAACAAAAAAAGGATCTTCCGCATTTTTGAAGATATTGATATTGATTTACGCAATAAAACTTCTTTAGAAGATATAAAAATTATTTTAAAAAATTCTTTGCTTCACATTGATACTGAAGGCGGTTTTATTCATTTGCGCCATGCTTTAAAAGGGGGCCCTTCTGTTGTCCTTTTCGGGCCAACTAATCCAAAAATTTATGGCTATACAGAAAATTTAAATCTAAGAAGTAAATCTTGTTTAAAACCTTGCGAATGGGTTACAAATGACTGGATGACCCGCTGCCCGCGCAGAAATAATAAAAATATTTGTATGAAATCTTTAACTCCGGATATAGTTTTCTATGAAACAAAAAGATTTATAGATAATAAAGGAATATTAAAATGAAAATCAGAACCCAAAACAAAAGTAAATAAAGGTATAGTATTTTTGAGGAAATTTTAATTAGTTTTTCCTAAGGAAAAACGCTTTTTCAAATGAGGTATACCTAGAGCGGATGGCAACACAAAGTTTGTACCCACGGCCCCGTGTATCCGAAATTTGAAAAAAATTAAAATTTGCCCAAAAGACAAAGCCACAAAAAAAGCCCCTATCTCAAAAAGAAATAGGGGCTTAAATTGTTTGCTCAAAAATTATTTAAGCAAAATTTTGCGCGACAGGCGGACTTTGCCGTTATTGTCAATTTCAATAATTTTAACTTCCACTTCATCACCGAGTTGCAAAACATCTTCTACTTTGTTAATTCTGTGTTTTTCAATTTCAGAAATGTGTAAAAGACCATCTTTGCCCGGCAAAAGTTCAACAAATGCGCCAAAGGGTTGTATGGAAACAACTTTACCTTTGTAGATTTGACCGACCTCAACATCTTTTGTTAAAAGGTCAACTTCTGCTTTTGCCT
>JAZUQO010000003.1:0-5881 GCA_045605725.1 Elusimicrobiaceae bacterium | reverse complement strand
TGGGCGCGCGGCGGAAACGGCCGTCAAAAAAGTGCTTTTGCCCGCATTAGGGAATCCGACAAGGCCCACATCTGCAAGCACTTTTAATTCTAAGATAAGAGTTTTTTCTTCGCCGGGTTGGCCGTTTTCGGCAATTCTTGGAGCGGTGTTAAAACGGCTTTTGAAACTTTGGTTTCCCCTGCCGCCGCGCCCGCCTTTTGCTATAATAACTTCCTCGCCAGGTTTGGTAAGGTCGGCCAAAATATTGTCGTTTTCTTTAATAATTGTGCCAAGCGGAACGAGAATAATTTTATCTTTGCCGTTAAGACCGGTTTTATTATAAGTGCCGCCCTTTTCGCCGTTCATTGCTTCAATATGGGGGTTGTAGGCAAGGTCTTGAAGTGTGGTAAGGTTTGGCTCGGCTTTAAAGACAATATCGCCACCACGGCCGCCACTGCCGCCGTTTGGCCCGCCAAACTCAATAAACTTTTCGCGTCTAAAAGAAAGGCAACCATCGCCACCTTTGCCGGCTTTGACATAAACTTTAACTCTATCAATAAAACTATTTGCTTGCATATAGAATATTTTAGCATAATTTTTGATTTGGCTTTTTGGTAAATTTTATTTTTTTTCAAACTTCGGATATGCGGGGCCGTGGGCACAAACTTTGTGTTGCCATCCCCTCGCGGTATATCTCGTTTGAAAGAAACACTTTTTCTACTAGAAAAAGTTAATTAAAATTTCCACAAAAATCCTTGCAAAAATATTTGCTCTGTTTAGGTAAAATTTAACTGCAAAATATTTGCTTGATTATATTTCGTCATGCCCGAGTGCTTTTGTCGGGCATCTCCTCATATTTTTATAATTTTGACTTCTTTTTCTCTTTAGCATCTTCCTTTCCCACTCATATTTCTTTTTCTAGCGTAATAGTTAATTTGTATTATATAAATATAGCAAAAACTAGTGAGTGCGGAATATGGAGAGATAGAAGATAAGGAGAGAAGAACAATCTATAATGTTAAAAAATTGCGGAGTATAGGGGAAAGAGGATAAGAGGGAGGCACGATTTATGAAATAAAAAGGGTGCGGATGTATAGGGGGATAGAGAGAAAAAAGAAAAAATATATGTTGTAATACTCTTATTTTAGTGTAGCATAATTTTTTCTTATGATATTTTATAATACAAATCGATATAATTATTTATTTCCTTGAAAGTTGCCTTTAGTGGTATACCCGAAATTTTATTTTGAAAACCTGTGTTTAGTACAAAAATAAAATTATGTTTGCTATATCCAATAACTCCATTTTTTATATCTTTTTCTATATCTTTACTTTTTGTTTTTAAACAAAGCATTTGATAAGGCACGGATATTTTATTCGTTTTTCCATTAGGATGAGCATTCGTTAAGTGTTGTCCTGATGTTAGAGCAATAAGGTTTTCTATATATGCAGATATTTCTGGGAAATCAGATTTTGGAAAAATATGATGAACTGAATCTGTTTTCCCATTAGCATATAAATTGTCCTTAATTTCACTCAAAGGATGATGTTTCTTTATCCATTGTTTTGCTTTGTTTATCAAGAACTCATTATATTTATATGCTGTTTTAAAGGGTGTTCCTTTCTTTTCTTTTCTCGCAACATTTTTTAATTTATCAATATCTCTAAAATTAGTCCTATTGTAAACTAAATCCGTATATAAAATAATTCTCTTTGACAAATTCCCCTTAATACTTCCTTTTGAAGAATTAAAAAACGAAAAGACATTTACAACTTTTGAAAATATTCTTCTAGCTTCAACTTCTCCACCATTACTACTGCCTCTTACTCCTAAATTATATGTCGCTACAAGAAACTTAATAAATTTTTCTTTTAACATGATAAAAGAGTCTTTATCTTGGGCTTTTAAAAAATTTTCAATATATTTATAAAAACCACTATCTTTTAAAATTTTTGATAAATAACTATGCAAAAACACTAAAGCATTCATATCTTTCAAAGCTATAAATTCTAGCATTTCGTAATTTATAACTCTATAATGATTTTTAATGCCGATTTTCTCTTTTTCTATTAATTCAGCATAAGCAAGTAAATCTAATGGCTGAGATATAAATTTATCATATTCGTTAGCTACATTTTCATTTTTAGGACTAGGTTTCCCAAAAATCAAAGTTGCATTTTTGGCAAAATAGGACGATTTCCATAAATCATTTCTATCAAATGTTTCCTTATCTAGATTTATAATACAATCCGCTATAAAAGAAATCACATCTGGAGTACATTTTTGATCTATAAATCTAGGATTATTACCTTTTTTGCGGGTGCTCATATCTTTATTACTAAAGAAATTATCTATTTCACAATTATTAATCATTTGTTCTCCTTTTTATACCCCATAATCTCACAGAATTTGTATCTATATTAAGACTTCTTGTCCCGTAATTTCTACCAATTAAATAGAACTTCCTAAATTCTTCCGTTGCAAAATAGTTCAAATCTTCTTCCTTTATGATTAATTCTTTTTTTGAATTTAATATCGCAACGGATCCATCAGTGATTGAATTTTTAGGCAAAAAAGTCGCTCTAGGATTGTAAGATAAATTTGGAACCAGTATAGCATTTGAATTAACGAACTTTTTTATCGGGAATTGATCTATATTATCAATAAAAGTATCATATCCTTCAATATTTATGATTTTATTATTTCCGATATTTCTTGATTTAAGGACCCGATATTTTCCTTTAGATTTTGTATATTTTTTTGTTATAGCTCTATCTCTATACACGCTAAAAATATCTAAATTTAGAGATTTTTTAACTTTCTTGAAGAAATCATTTTTGTATATTAGCCACATAGAGACATCTTTATCAAAAATATCTTTTTCACTTAATAGATGTTTTCCCTTCGTAATATAGCTTTCTATTAAAACTTCATTATTTTCTTTTAGCTTATTACTAGATAATAATATTGCTATAGTTTCTATTTTAACATTCCAAAAAGCTTCTTCTCCAAAATCAATTATTTTTAAAAGAGTAGTTTTGGCTTCTAACAAATCTCTAGTAGAATTGTATTCTGGGGCAGATAAAAGACTTTTAGGGGTTATTAATGCAACATAATCTCCGAAGTTTAAAGAATGTTCTATAAAAAAAGAGAATAAATTGTATGTTTTTTTATTAAAAGCATTGTCTTTGTATTTTTTTAGCAAAGCCTTATCCTCTATTTTCCCAAATGGCGGATTTCCAATAACAATATCGTACCGTTGATCAGTATTGAATAACAAAAAGTCTTCATTTATATATTTTATAGTTATATTTTTATATCTTTGTGATAAATTCAAAGACTTAAGTAATCTCAAGGTATCTGTATCAATATCAATTACATCTATTAGCACTTTCTTATCATAATACTTTTCAGCAATCAAAGGAATAAAATTACCTATACCTACAGATGGTTCTAAAATATGTATAATGTCTTTTTTTATGTCCGGCAAAGAATTTATCAAGGAAAAAGAAATATTAGGTGGGGTATAGAAAGAAGAATATTTTTCCTTATTTACATTTATTGTTTCCAAAGTTTTTTGTATATAGCTTAATGGCAGTAAATCTTTAGTTTTAACTATAAAATTCTTAACATTAGTCATATCTGTTAACGAATATTTATTTATAATGTTAGAGACCTCTTTTTCTATATTTTCTCGGTCATAAAATAAAATATTTTTTGCTATCTTACTAAATATTATTGTAGGAACAGCTTCTCCTATAGATTGTCTAATATTTATATCTTCTTTTTTTAAAAATTTTATTTTTTCATCCACAGATAATTGATTTAACTCTTTTTCAGTAAATTTAGACCATCTAAAATCTCTTGGTATAGTCATTAATTCCATAAGCTCTCTGATACTAAAAACCCTATTATCCCTTGGATGTATCGTAGATTGACTCGCAAAAATGTCATTTCTAGTATGAATGCAAGGCATTACTTTATTCCATTCACATCTCGTATATTTATCTCCATTTTTATTAACATTAGAGACTATTTTACCTCCTTTTATGGAGTGCGGCCTATAATAGGGATTAACATTGTCAAAAGCAGACTTTCCTTCTGGAGTGTTTTTTACCCAAGGCAACATTTTTTTATTATACGAACGGAAATAGTGAAAAATATCCTCTTCTGAAATTTCTCCCATATCATTTAATGGTTTATATTTTCCTATAACATCTCTTAACACTTTTTCTTTTTCTTCTCTTGGAAATAAGTCATACGGAGAAACATTTAAAATATCTTTTCTAACACCTATAACTAGCGTTCTTGTTCTACTTGAATTTGACCCATAATCTTTAAAATTAATAACTTTTCCAGTAATGTTATAATTATTAGATAAGTTATTATCAATTGCTTCTCTTATTGAAATAATGTTATCATTTAAGTCTCTACATAAAGTATTTAAAAATGCCCTAACATTCTCAAAAATAAAAAATCTTGGTTTTATTTTGTTTACTAAGAAAATTGATTCTATTATCAAAGAATTTCTCTTTTCCTCGTTCTTTTTTTTATGATTTGCTACTGACATCCCCTGACAGGGAGGAGTAGCTATAACAACATCAACATCTTTTATTTTAAAATTTGTTCTCCATTTAATTATCTCGTTAAAAATTTTATCTTTATTCTCTGGGAGTGTAATATCGCCCAAGATATAACCTGTATTATACCTGCATTTATTGTTATATTTTTGGATCTGTAATCTTCTTTCTATAAGTTCATTAGTAGCAATACATTCGAATCCGGCTTTTTTAAAGCCATAACAACCTATACCAGCACTACTAAACAGACTTATATATGTTTTCATATAATACACCTTCTTAACTTGTATATATTCTATAAAATTTTAAAGTAAAGTTGAAATCTCTATACTTATTACAAACTTTAGCAAAGCATATAGCCATTTTATTAAACTATTATGACAGCAGGATGTCATAGTATATGTTAACTAATATTTTATTTTTTTGCTACCGAATTAACAAAAAAGACAAAAGAAAAAGAGCGGCTTTGTTAGCCGCCCTTTTTGCTACCAAATTTTTATTTGGCTTTTGCGGAAGTTTTTGTTTCCTTTTTTGTAGCCGCTGCTTTTGTTGTTTTGGTTGCTGTTTTGGCAGCAGGTTTTGCAGTGGTTGTTTTGACTGCTTTAGGGGCAGTTTTAACTTCCTTTTTGGCTACGGGTTTAACTTCGCTTGTTTGAGCATAGACAGATACTTGCTGTTTGCCTTTTTTGGCCCACTCAAAGGTAACAATACCTGAGATTCTTGCAAATAAACTATCGTCTGTGGCTCTTGAAACATTATTGCCCGGCAATATTTTGGTGCCGCGTTGTTTAAGAATAATCTCGCCGGCATTAACGTATTGTGAGCCATATCTTTTAACCCCAAGTCTTTGACCGTGGGAGTCCCTACCGTTAGAGGAGGAACCTTGTGCTTTTGTATGTGCCATATATAGTCTCTACCTTATAAGATTATTTCTTTAATCTTGATTTCTGTAAGATTTTGTCTGTGACCTTGGGTTTTTTCATAACCTTTTTTAGGTCTCTTTTTGAATACAATTATCTTGCGACCGCGTAAATGTCTTACGACTTCAGCGGTGACCTTGGCAGTTTTACCTGCTTTGGTATCTGATGAGGTGCCTTCTTCAGAACCGGCCCAAAGTGATTTTAACTCAACTGTTGCGCCGACTTCTGCTTCAAGTCTTTCAACCTTCAGATTTTGGCCTGGGGTTACCCAGTATTGTTTTCCACCTGTTTCTATGATTGAATACATACTTATTTCGCCTTTAACGATAAAAGTAGCCGCTTGCGCGGCCTGCGTTTTTTGGCTATATATATTATACCATAATTTTGTAAAATATACATAT
>JAZUQO010000002.1:0-9421 GCA_045605725.1 Elusimicrobiaceae bacterium | reverse complement strand
GTGACATTCACCTTCATAGTAATGAGGCTTGCTTGTGGGGCAACAATCATGCCCGTCTTCTGAAGAACCAGAGTAAACAGGTTCGTCATTAGGGCAGCAGTATGATTCTTGATCATCCGCAGTGGAATAGGTATAACCTGTGTGACATTCACATTTACCATCTTGCCAAGTAGAGTTAGGAACTGTACAATAACAATCAGGGTCCCAAGTTCTCACGCCAATGGCACTTAAGAATCTGTCCCACCAATCGGGTTCTTCTTCCTGCGTACCGGAAGGGCATTCGCAAGTAGAGTAACCGTCACTGCCGTTGTTGTTCCAAACAGGAACTCTGGGAACAGCATTTGTCTTATTGGCAAGGCTAGCGTTACAAGGGTGACAATTTTCATCATATGTCGGATTATTACACCTTGCACAACCGCCTACCGTGGCTTGAGAATCAATTACGTTGTCATTAGCATCTTTACCTGCTCTGCCAGACTCTGTTAAGCCGTAGGAAGCCAACTGCGATAAAGTATAGGAATAATACTGAGCAGGAGAACTGCAGCAACCGCCGTTTTCTGTATTATCGGGGTTGAAAGCAATTCCTGCATCGCAACAGTAACTTCTTGCAGGGTTATAATTAGTAGATTCATGGCATTGATCAGAAGGACAGCAATAGCCTGTTGAGGGAACCGTCGTACCTGAAGTTGTACCATTTTGCGTGTTTATATTACCGTAGGTCGCAAATACATAATCAGGGGATATACATTTACAGTAGCCGTGGGTTTGATCCCAAGAACCGGGCATAGTTGTTGAAGTTGTTGAAGTATTGGTAATATAGTTATTAACGTAAGAGGTCTTCCAGTCTGTATTTGCTGGGGCATCCCATTCGGCATTTTCCAAATTACAGATACAGGTATCTACAAGAACACCAGTAGCAACACTTGCATTTGGATTGACTTTCATACCCTGCGGACATTCGCAAGTAGAGTAACCAAGGTCAGAATCATATCTGGGTACCATATTACCAGGGCAAGGTTGACATTCGCCGTTTACAACTGTATCATATTGATTTTGACAAACACCGCAAGTATTGCTTGCATAGGTGGTGTTGTGGAAGAATTTCTTACCGGCAGGGCAACAGGCAGTTTCACCGGTAGCGGTGTTATTATCATCATAAACACTGGCTTTCAAAGCGCTGGGGCAGCAATAACCGTCGTCATAAGAAACTGTTGCACCGCTTGTTGCGTTTGCATCTGCTAATTGCATACCCCAATAAGTATCAACATAATCAGGAGTATTACATTGGCAAGCACCGTTATGAGCGTGCCAAACCGTAGAATAATCGGGGCCAATACCTTGGTTACCCGTATAGTTGACAAAAGCGATATTAGTATCCCAATGGGTATTGGGTTTTGTGCATTGGCAATTTTCGCCGGTGGCACTTATAGTATTATCACCGTCTGTGCCGGTAGGGCAGGAACATTCTGAAACTTTTGCAGAATCGTTCCAAGTTGTAAATGTTTTGCCAGGGCAAGTATAACAACCTGTACTTTGATCCCATGCTTGGTACCAGTCTTTACACTTATGGCAAATTCCTGTTTGATAAGTGCCCGCAGGTCTGTTTTCATACTGGGAATTAGGATCTGTTTTATCTGCAGAGTCTTCACTGTTATAGAATAATTCATCAGCAGGGCAGCATTTTTCTGTGTTAACATTAAATTGGATATGTTTGGCAGTTGCCTCTCCTTGCTCTGTGTATTCTGTATAAGGGCAGCAAGCATCATGATTGAAGGCAAAGCCTTCATCACCGCGTTTCCAAAGATGATCATGTAAACAACAGGCTGCCAACCAATAGTTCTTATTGGAATCTTCTTCATACTTCGTGGCAAGGTCATCTGCACTTTCAATATGGATAATATGTTCATCTTTGTTTTTATCCGTTATCGTTCCGTAGAAAACAGGTTTACGGCTTGTGTTACATTGGCAGTGGGTGTTATCATTATTTAAAACTCTATCACCGTTATCAAGTTCACCATAGCCAGGTCTGGCTTTACAAACACAACCGCCAAGGCCTGTATTTTCAACTTCGTCTGAAGGGGCTATACATTCACAATTCTCACCGCCGACAAGAATTTGTGTTTCGTGGCAGTGACATGTACCGATACAAACGCACTTACATAAATTGCGGTTCCAAAATTCACCTTCTTTACAAAGGCCTTCGCCAGTTTCAGGGCAAGTCCAATCGCACAAAGCATCATTCCACTCCTTAAAATAAGCACTGTGACAATTAGAATAATATGTAACACCTTCAATAGAAGCCTCAAATTGGGGATTACCTAAAGTTGCCTCTACATTAGAACAAGAGAACTCTTGATCACCGATATTATTTGGCACTGCGACAATAGTATGAGTGTTTGTATTTGTTTCTTTAGACCATTGTTGGAAAGGGGCTTCAGGATTTTCTTGGGAAACATATCTGCAAGATTGACACGCAGGTGAATTATTGGGGTTAAATACGTGATTGTGGAGAAGTTCCGGGATATTCTGTGAACAAGTGCAGGTATCTGGATTAAGATATTCACAAGGACCGCATGTTACGTCTTCACAAAGTTCCTCCATACCGGCGGCTGTGCCACTGCAAAGAGCGTCAATATCATCGCTTGTAACCGTTCCAAACATAGAACAAACGCTGTCTTTAGAATATTCGTCATTGGTTTTGCCGTCTTCGCAGGCAAGACCGCTTTTATCATAAGCAATAGCAAAAGCAAATTGTGCTTGCCCGTTATCGGGTTTATAACGACCGATTACGCAACGCTGAGGAACATTGTTTTCATCGACGGTGTCGATAAGTTCAAGTTCATAGTTATTATTAACAAGTTTTTTATTTAAGTTATTTATTTCGTAATCGCTGGGACCAAGGGCGATTTTCTTTAAAGCGTTGTCGGTAAAAAGGGTTGCATATTCTTTATCTGTAGCAAATTTTTTAATTTGTCTTGTACGAACCATCGATAACAAATTGTTAACTTCTGCCGTGCGTGATCTTGTTACAACTTTTTCATACATCGGCAAGGCAATAGCAGCAAGTATTGCTACTATCAATACTGATGCTAAAAGTTCTATTAAAGAGAACCCTCGTTTATTACGTATTTTCATTTTGAAACTCTCCTTTTTTACAAATCTTTTTTAGTCTAACTATCGTCTACAAAAAATCTATATTAATTACACATATAAAGATTATAGCACATTTGTAAAGAAAAATTACAAGTATTTTTATAATCCTACTTACGCATATTTATATTATTGCACACAAATATAATTTTGTCAAGTGTTTATTTATTATTATAATAAATATAATAATAGATATAATATTAATTAATACATACCTATTTATATCCCCCCTAGGTTGACTTTATTTTTGCTATTTGCTATACTTTTGCCGTCTGGGAGAGCGCGTTTTGCCAAAAAAATTGGCTGCCGCGTTTTTTTATTTATTTCCCGCTTTTGTGCCTTAAAAACACGTCCGCCAAAATTAAAAAATAATGAACTTAATAAAAAAATTGTTGACAAAAACAGATAAAAAATCTGCCCCAGCGCAAACAAACTTGAATATGTTTATGGATTTGCGCCCCTTAAACGATAATATTTTACCGGCACCAAGTTCCCACAATTTTGCACCTTACACCGAAACTTACGGCGATAAAGCCTGGGTTTATGCTTGCGTAAATGTTATTGCAGAGACTGCTTCCACAGCAGATTTCGTCTTAAAAAATCAAAACGGAGAAGTAATTTTAAAACATCCCGTTTTAGATTTGCTTTATAGGCCAAATCACTTTATGAGTGGCAGAAGTTTGCGCCAGTGGATTATTGCAAGTTTAGAGTTGACCGGTAATGCTTATGTCTTAAAAGATAAACTAAATTCCCGAGGAGAACCGCAGGAACTTTTCCCCCTGCTAAGCCAACTTGTGGAAGTTATACCGGGCCAATCTTCCCAAGAGCCGATCGCCGGTTATAAATACCGCGCCGGTGCAAAAACCGCCTATTATAAAGCAACGGATATTATCCACTTTAAATACTTTAATCCGTTTGATTTTTTCTACGGACTTGCACCGCTTGCAGCGGCGCGTAAAAGTGTTGAAAATCTTGATAAAGCGGAAACTTATAACCGTGCTTTTTTTGATAATTGCGGCACTTTAAGCGGGATATTATCTACCGAAAACAAACTTGATGATGCCTCTAGAACACGTCTGATGAATGCGTGGAATAGCAAATACCGTTCCGCTGCAAAAGCACACCAAGTTGCTTTGCTTGAAGGCGGTTTAAAATGGCAAAATACCTCTATCAGTCAGAAGGATATGGACTTTATTTCTTCTATGCAATTAAATAGGGAAACTATCCTTGCCGTCTTTCATGTTCCGCCGGCTTTAGTGGGCGTTTTTGAACACTCACCGCAATTTACAACAAAAGAACAACAAAGAATTTTTTGGCAAACTTGTATACACCCAAAACAGACTTTAATGCTTGAAACTCTAACAGAGTTTTTACTGCCCCACTTTGATAAAACCTGTACTATGTATTTTGATAAGGATACAAGCAATATTTCCGCCTTAAAAGAAGATGAACTTCAACGTGCTCAAGCAGCAAAAATATATTATGAAATGGGCTTTAATAAAAACGAAATTATAACAGCATTAGGCTTGCCATTATCACCGACAAAAAATAAAAAAGGAGTTTTAAAATGAACTATTTAATCAAAGGCAGTCCCGAAAAACCTGCTTTTAAAATACTTGCCTTAAAAGAAGCAAAAATAAATCAGCAAGATGATTTTTTGTTTATTGAAGGTTACGCAAATACAAAAAATATCGCAGATAGATACGGCGATATTCCCGCCGCATATCCGCAAAAAAGAAATTATGTTTATGACTTAACAGAGTTTAAACAAAATCCTGTTTTATTAATCGACCACGTTAATAAATTAGATCACCTTGCCGGTTCCGTTGTGGAAATTTACGAAGATGAAAAAGGGCTTTATTTTAAAGCGCTTTTTTCTGCTTCAAACCACCCTACTATCGCACACGCAAGACAAATCTATAAAGAAGGGCATGCAAAAGGTATCAGTATTGCTGGACGTTTCCATTACGAAAATCCTCAAAACCAAAATCAATTAACTTTGGCACAGATATATGAAATTAGTTTGGTAGCAATACCGGCTGATCCAAGAAGTTTGGCCACCCCTAGCGAACCAAAAAAAACTTACCCCGCTCTAAAGGCGGAAATTGATTCTTGGTTAAAAGAATTAAATAAAGACTAAATATGAATATAGGCCAATAGACCTAGAGGAATCTAGGCCTATTGGCCCTTGTATTGTTTCTAATATACTACTAAAATATATTTAGTAACGGAGGAATAAATATATGAAAAAAATAATTATTGCATTATTTGCACTTCTTTCTCTAACACAGTTAAATGCCCTTCCTTTAGAAGGAATAACAGAAAATAAAAATTTACTAAAGGAAATACGTGGCTTTTTACAGGAAAGTGTTGAAGATATAAAAACCAATTACACCATCGCAGGTTTGCTTTATACAGGTGAAGCAACTTTAGTAAAACATAATAATACTCCTAATTTTTCCTTAATACAACACAAAGGATATATAAC
Organism: Elusimicrobiaceae bacterium; assembly: GCA_045605725.1. Lineage (GTDB taxonomy): Bacteria > Elusimicrobiota > Elusimicrobia > Elusimicrobiales > Elusimicrobiaceae > Proelusimicrobium. Next base: position 3,783 of record JAZUQO010000002.1, on the reverse strand, counting down.
CTTTCACCTTCAAACAAATAAAAACTTTGATGCTTTTACGCTTGAAGTTGTAGCCGATAAGAATAATGATAAAAATCTAGATCCGCACAGAACAAACATCTATAATGTCTTTTTGAAATTATTTAAGGGAAGAAACCTTGTCCAAGAGCAACTTGCAGGGGTTATAGAACTTGCTAATGCAGCCATCACGGATGAAGGCAATTTCTATACCAATTTGGCTGTAAATGCTATTTACAGAGCCGACAAATTTTATGTGTTAGATACAGAGCCAAACACCTGTGGCAAACAAATCGATTTAAATACCTTTACCTTCTCTTCTCCGTATTATGAAACATACACAGTTGTTAATCATCAACCGGATTGCCAAGATCATAATCATTGTTCCTGCCCCAGAACAACAGTCATAGAAAGAAAAGAATTTGTTCCGACAAAAGTAAGTTACTCTATAGAAACAGAAACTTGCAAAAGAGATAAAACTTGCAAATGTCCGGAATATATAATTCCAGAAAAACAAAATTAAAAATTTTAAAACCCGCTTTATTTTAAGCGGGTTTTTTATTGTTTAAAATTGACTTACCGTCTGAAATTTGCTATATTTTAATTGGATAGCCGTTTAAAAAATAAATCTTAAACGCTCTATGCAAACAGAAAAACTTGCCAAAGAAAATTTTCTAAAAACTTTACAAAAATCTTTAACTTTAACCCAAGCACTGGAAGAATCTCCCCTAGACCAAGGTGATTTATGCCGTTTTTTAATAGAAGACAAAACTTTTCAAAAACAATTCGATAAAATTATAAATTTAAAACTCGAACTTGCTTTACTTGAAAGTGCCTTAAAATCTAAAGCGGCGGGTATTTTGTCTTTTTCGCTGATAAATCGTCTGCCTAAAAAATACAATAAAACAAAAAAAGAAGAAAAAAATTCCTTCGATAATACAATGCCGACAAAAATAATTTATATCGAAGAAGATATTTCTAGTGAAAACAAAAATGAGTAGAGATTTAAAAATAAAAGTCAGCAAAGTATTTAAAAAAACAATAAATGCAAAAAGCAAAATTGTATTAAATATCGGCGGTGCAAGAAGCGGTAAAAGTTATGCCCTGGCACAACTTTTAATAATGAAAGCCCTTAATTTTGAAGGCCTAAATATCGGTATTACGCGCAAAACTATGCCGGCACTAAAAATGACGGCAAGACGCCTTGTTTTAGATTTGCTTAAACAATACGGCCTTTACCGAACTTCTGCTTTTAATAAGACGGAAAACTACTATCAGTTAAATAAAAGTCGTTTGCAGTTCTTTTCGCTTGACGATCCGGAAAAAATTAAATCAAGTGAGTTTAATTATTTATGGCTGGAAGAAGCAACAGAGTTTACCTACCAAGATTATTTGGTTTTATTAACTCGCCTTTCTGCACCGACAGCGCAAAATCTTATAAATCAGATGTTTTTAACTTTAAACCCAACGGATATAAATTGTTGGATAGCAAAATATCTTTTAAAACAAAAGGAAGTTTCCGTAATAAAAAGTACTTACAGGGATAATAATTTTTTATCCAAAGACTATATCCGGACTTTACTTTCCTTAAAAGATTATAATCAGCAGGCTTATAAGATTTTTGCCCTTGGCGAGTGGGGCGCAAGTGATACTTTAATTTATACAAATTGGCAAATGTGTCAAAGTGAACCTTCTTCTTACGATGAAGTTTTTTGGGGACTTGATTTTGGCTTTAATAATCCTACTGCACTTGTAAAAATTTTTTTGAAAGATAAAATCTATTTTATAGAAGAAAAACTTTATAAAACACGCTTAACTAATACTTTGTTAATTGAGGAACTGAAAACATTAATACCTGTTCAAAATCGTTCACAAACAATTTACGCCGATAGTGCCGAACCTGATAGAATTGCCGAAATTTCATCCGCCGGTTTTAATATCCGCCCCGCTTTAAAAAGTGTCTTGGACGGTATTATGTTTATCAAAAGTTGTGCTTTAAATATCATAAAAGAATCTCCAAATCTGCTAAAAGAAATACAAAGTTATTCATGGAAAACAACCCTAAACGGGCAAATTACAGAAGATCCTGTTAAACTAAATGATCATGCACTTGATGCGATGCGCTATGCAATTTACACGCACAAAAACTGCCAAAACAATGAAGTACAAATAAGTTTTATTTAATTATCTTGTGGTACTATTTCGACTTCAATACCGGCTATTTTATAATCCTGCAAAGCCTTTTCAATTTCGCCAAGTTGTTCATAAGAGGCAGCACGCATATTGTAAACCGGGGCAGAAGGAACAATATTTAAAGCAGTAGTGTAAATATCAACGGCTTTAGAATATTCCTGTAAAGAGTAATAAACACCGCCCTTACTTATAAGTGCGGCTAAATTAGAAGGATTCATTTTTAAAGCCTCATCTAAAACTTGCAGAGCAACATCATATTCCCCCTTTGCGGCATAGGCAGCCCCCAGTGCAGATAAGACTTCACTTCTTTTATCTCCGGCTTTATAAAGAGCATCAAAATACTTTATTGACTCATCATAATCACCTTTGTCATATAAGATGCTTCCCAAAATCCCATAAGCAGATGCAGAAGAAGGATCCTTTTTTAAGGCTTTTTGGGCATTATTCCAAGAGGCTTTTAAATTACCTGTTTTATAATACATTTCGCTTTTAGCAAGATAATCGTTTGAGGTTTTAGGTCCAAAAGCAGAACATCCTGCGAGTAAAACTGTAAAAAATAATACTGATATTTTTTTCATAACATAACCCTCCCTTTTGTATACTTTAGCAAATTTTGTTAAAATGTAAAAATGGAAAACAATTTATCTGTATTCTTAATTACTAAACAAGAAGAAAAAAATCTTGATAAATGTCTTGCCAGCATAAAAGACATTGCTGATGAAATCGTTGTGGTAGACAGCGGTTCAACTGATAAGACTTTAGAAATTGCAAAAAAATACGGTGCAAAGATTTTTCATAAAAATTTCGTTTCTTTTACGGAACAAAAGAATTTTTCCTTAAATAAATGTTCGTGCCTTTGGGCTTTGAATATAGATGCAGATGAATATTTAACCCCCGCTTTAGCAAGTGAAATCAAAAAAACTCTAAATAAAAAAACAACTTTTGACGGTTATTTTTTAATTAGAAATAATATTTTCCTAGGTAGAGAAATGAAACATAGCGGTATTGCTAGTGAGGCCAGGTTGCGCCTTGTAAAAACAAAAAAAGCAAAATATGTCGGCGGATTTGTTCATGAAGAACTTGTAGTAGAAGGTAAAACCTCCACCTTAAAAAATACTTTCATGCATAATACCTACACAAGTATAGAGCAATATTTTGAAAAGTTTAACCGCTATTCGACTTTGGCCGCTATGACTATGCAACAAAAGCATAAAAAATTTAGTGTTGTTCATCTTTTACGAGCACCTTTTGAGTTTATAAAAATTTATATTTTACGCCTTGGGTTTTTAGACGGCTTTCAAGGTTTTTTGTGGGCACTTTTCAATGCTTGGTATAAGGTTGTAAAATATACAAAACTGTGGGATTTAAACCGTGCAGATAAAAACTCCAAATAAAATCCTTTTGGTAATGATCAAAGATATGGGTGATGTTCTTTTAACAGGGCCCATGGCAGAAGTTTTAAAATATAATTTTCCAAAAGCGCAAGTGGATATTCTAACTTCTCCTGTTTGTGCACCGGTTATTGAACGCGCCCCGTTTATAGATAATATTATCTTATACAATAAAAAGCAGTCCTTTAAGGAAATTTTAAAA
>JAZUQO010000001.1:0-54477 GCA_045605725.1 Elusimicrobiaceae bacterium | reverse complement strand
AGACAGGATATATTTTAAAAGTGATGGTATTTGGTCGGAAGGATATTTTGTATCAACAGTAGGAATAGATGAGGCCGCAATAAAGAAATATATAGAAGAGCAGAGAAAAGAAGAGGAAGAGCAAACAGCAACGCTGTTTGAGCTTTGACAAAAAGCCACGGGCGGAAGCCCGTGGTTCTTTACTTGTTTTTATAAAATAAATCTTACTTTAAATAGTCGGCAGCATTAACGGCGTTAGACATATTTTTATCTTCTATTTCGTAGTAAGCATTTTGCATTTCTCCCTGCACATAGCCTTTAAATAAACTTGTAGGGAAGATCATTACATAGTTTCTAAGTTGGGTAAGGGCGGAGTTATAAAATCTTCTTGCTGCGGCGATATGCTCTTCTACTTCGTTATAGGTTTTCATTGCTTGGATCATTGCGGTATCGGATTTCAAAGTAGGATAATTTTCCATTGAAACTTTTAATTGACCGATTAAAGTATCAAGTTTTTGGTTACAGTCAAAAGCCTCTTTAGTGCCGGCACTGGTTTTAAGTGCCTGACTGCGAAGTTCGGTAATTTTTGTAAAAATTTCTTTTTCGTGCGTCATGAATCTTTGCGCAATTGTTAAGATATTAGGGAGTAAATCATAGCGTTTTCTAAATTGAACATCTATACTTGATTTTGCCTCTCTAACGGCATTACCGCTTTTAATAATTTTGACATAACTTGAATATAAAACTATTGCTGTTACAAAAACTATTAATACTAATAATACTAATATTGCTTCCATAAAAACCTCCTTTATATTTTTGAATATTATAACATTATTTTTAATGTTACATACCGATATCTTGATCCAGTTTAAGGGTATCAACTATATTCAAAAGATCCTTAATTTCCTGTAAAACCCAAAAGTAATATTTGTAATACAGAAGAAAAGTAATGTTAGAAAAAAGAATCCTCTATAAAACTAGAGATTGGGGATTCCCCTGACAAGAGAATACTCTTCTGCGCTAAAAGAGATTTAACAATTTGGTTATAATAAACTTGATTAAACTGATCTTGCGTAAGACTTAAAATATCTAATTTTTGAGAGGAGTCCTTTGGCATAAATTAATCCTCTTTATTAAGAAGAGATAAAAACTCTTGCTCGCTCATTATTTTTACGCCGAGTTTTTGCGCTTTGGCAAGTTTGCTGCCGGCATCTTTACCTGCTACAACAGCGTAAGTTTTACCGGAAACGCTATCTGATACTTTTGCGCCGTTTTGCTTGGCTAAATTTTGCGCCTCAGCGCGGGTTAAAGTTTCAAGTTCGCCGGTAAAGACAAAGGTTTTACCTTCTAAAATTGCGCTTTGTTTGGCGGCGGGCGCTGTTAAAACTAAACCGGACTTTTTTAAGTTTTCTAAATCTTTTAGAACTTTAGGCGTCTTAAAGAAATTAAAAATGCTTGTAGCAACAATAGGACCGATATCGCCGATTTTTTGTAAATCTTCCAAACTAGCGTTTTGTAAATTTTCTATATTTTTAAAGTGCCTTGCTAAAACTTCCGCTGTTTTAGCGCCGACATGGCGGATACCTAAAGCAAAAATAAATTTATCAAGCGGAGATTTTTTGCTTTTTTCTATTGCGTTTAAAAGATTTTCTGTTTTTTTATCACCAAAAAGTTCTAGCGGCATTAAATCAAAAATTGTGAGTGAATAAATATCGCTATAACTTGTTATTCTTTTACTATCAACAAGTTGATTTATAACGCTAGTGCCAAAACCTTCTATATCCATAGCATCGCGACTGACAAAATGCTCAAGTGAACCCTTAATTTGCGCAGGACAAGCAGGATTTGGACAACGGTAAGCAACGGCTTCTTCATCTCTGTAAACAGGACTTCCGCAGACGGGGCAAATGCTTGGCACAATATCTTTTGCCGTATTTGCATTTGATACAACTTTAACAACTTTTGGAATAACCTCGCCCGCGCGTTCAATAATAACTTCACTGCCGACTTGAACGCCAAGTCTTTTGATTTCGTCAAAATTATGAAGCGTGGCAGAGGAAATTATCACCCCTGCACAGGCAACCGGTTCAAGCGAGGCCACAGGCGTAATTATGCCTGTTCTGCCGACTGAAAAAATTATATCTTTAACTTTTGTCTTAACTTGCTCGGCCGGATATTTAAAAGCAACGGCCCAACGCGGACTTTTGGCTGTTTGGCCGAGTTCTACCTGATATTTAAAATCGTTTATTTTAACAACAAGGCCGTCTGCATCAAAAGGAAGTTTTTTTAATTCTTCTTTAAAATCGTCGTAAAATTTTATTACTTGATTAATATCACTAAAGGTATGTCTGACGGGTGAAACTTGAAAACCGAACTCTTGGCACTCTTTTATGAACTCACTGAAAGAAGAAATGTTTTTTATGCCCGAGCCATAAGAGTGTGCAAAAAATTTTAAAGGACGGCTTTTTGTAATAAGAGGATCTTTCTGACGGATAGAACCTGCGGCCGCATTGCGAGCATTGGCAAAGGGCGGTAAATCTTTATCTAATTGACTTTCATTTAAAGAAGCAAAATCTTTTTTATCTAAAAAAACTTCGCCCCTAATTTCCAAAATGCCTTGCGGTTTAGTTTTGAGTTCGTGCGGAATAGCCTTAATGTTTTTTAGGTTTTCTGTAATATCTTCGCCAATTTTACCATCACCGCGCGTTGCACCTTGCACCAAAATACCGCCCTCATATTTTAAAGAACAAGAAACGCCGTCAATTTTACTTTCAACAATCATTTCAAAATCACTGCGACCAAGTGCTTTAGAACAACGCTCGTGCCATGCCAAAATATCCTGGGCATTATAACTGTTATCAAGGGAGAGCATCGGCGTTAAATGCTCAACAGGTTCAAAAGAAGAAGAAGCAACCCCACCTATTTTTTGTGTTGGACTTGACGCTTGAACACCAAGTTCTTTTTCCAGCGTTTTTAGGCGGGCGTAAAGCATATCATAATCATAATCGGAAATTTCCGGCGAGTCTAAATTATAGTAGCGGTTATTATGATATTCTATTTGCTTTTTTAGCGCTTCAAGTTCTTCTTTTTTATCCATTGCGTTTGGTTTTAATTTTATCTAAAATTCCGTTTAGAAATTTGCCGGAATTTTCGGTAGAATATTTTTTGGCAAGTTCTACAGATTCATCAATAATAGCGGCAATGGGCGTTTTATCAGGGCTGAAAACAATTTCGTAAGTGGCCATTCTTAAAATTGCCCTATCCACGCTTGACATTCTTTCAAGCGACCAGTTTTTTGAAAATTCGCAAATAATTTTATCGATTTCTTTTGCGTTTTTATTTACGCCTTGCACGATATCTTTACAGAAATCAAAGTGTTGGACGTCTAAATTTTCAAAAAAACTATTAACGAACATAACGGCATCATTTTGGGTAAGTTTGCCGGCTTCGCTGTAATATAAAGTTTGTAAGGCATATTCTCTGGCTAATCTTCTTGAACTCATATAGAAACCTCTCACTTATTTTAACATATTAAAAATTTGCTTTGCATAGTCGGTCAAAGTAGGATCGCGCGCACCCATAACTAAAATAACATCACCGGGTTTTGCACTGGCTGCAATATCTTTGGCAGTGTCATCCCTTCCGGTTAAAAAACTGACGGGGGTGCCTTTATGTTTAAGCCCTTCATAAATAAGTTTACTTGAAATATTGGGTGGAATAGTGCCACCGGCATAATAAATTTCGCCAAGCCACAAGTGATCTTGCTGTTTGATATTTGCGCTAAACTCGTCAATAAATTCTTTAAGCAAAAGTTGAACGCTTGTAAAAGCGTGCGGTTGGAAAAACGCTAAAACTCTTTTACCGCGCAAGTGTGTTGCCTTTAAAGTGGCGGCAAGTTTATGCGGATTATGGGCAAAATCATCAATAACTTCAATTTTGTTTTTAGTTCCGATAGAATTAAATCTGCGCCAAACACCTTTAAAGTTTTCAAGCGCTTTAGAGCAGTCTTCAAGGCTGACACCTTCCTGACGGGCGGCAGCAATTGCGCCAAGGGCATCTTTTATATAATGCACACCCGGCAAATTGATTTTAAAAGGCACGCCGTCAACTTCAAAAGTGGAACAAAAACCATCCATTTTGATATTACTTGCGTCGTTTAAAGAAAAAGTTAAAGATCCTTTGCCGATTTCTTCCAAATCTGTTTGGTCTGCATTATAAATAAATTTATCACAGTTAATTCTAAACTTTTTGAAGAAACCTTTTAATGTTTCAAGTTCCTTGTGGTCTTTGGCAAGGTTAAGCATTAAGCCAATTTTGGGGTGATAATTGACAAGTGTTCCGTCTGACTCATCAGCCTCAATAACAAGAATATCGCTTTTACCTTTATAGACATTGCCAAAATAACCTTCCTTCTGGAGTGAAAGCAAAAAGCCGCCTGTAATTAAAGAAGGTTCTTTGCCGGCTTGGCGTAAAATTTCAAAAAGCATGGCCGTTGTTGTACTTTTGCCACTTGTGCCGGAAACGGCAATTGTGTGATGTTCTTTAACGTGTTTTGCTAAAAGTTCGGATCGGTGCAAAACCGGTATGCCATATTCTTTCGCTTTTTTAATTTCTATATTATCCGGTTCAATTGCCGAAGTTAAAATAACAGCGTCCGTATCCGGCGTAATTGCACTGCCGTTTTGCGGGAAAACTTTTACACCTAGTTTAATTAAAGCCTGCCAAATAGGCAGTTGTGTAAAGCCGTTATTTATTAAACGGTCTGATCCGGTGACTTCATCGCCATTCATTGCGTGAAGTTGCGCTAGTGCGCTCATACCGACGCCACCGATACCAACAAAATGTATTTTCATTTTACAAAATTCTCCATTGTATAAAATCCGCCTTTTTGATTAACAAGCCACCTTGCAATTTTAACTGCAGAGGAGGCAAACAAGTTGCGGTCTAAAGCCTTGTGTTGTAAAAATATTTCTTCATCTCCGACGGAAGAAGTTATTTTTAAACTATGCGTACCGGGCAAATCTCCTTTACGCAAATAAGTAATTTTTTCCTGCGGAAAATCTATTAAAGAGGCTAAAGATTTGGCTGTTCCGCTTGGAGCATCTTTCTTTTTGGCGTGGTGCTCCTCGTGCATAGCAAGAGTATAACCCTGATATTTTTGCGCCGCTTCTTTTAAAATCTGGCCAAACAGATATACACCGATACTAACATTTGCCGAGTAAAAAACAGGTATTTCTTTTTCTTGTTTTAAAACATCTATAAAACCTTGCGGAAGATTCGTGGTTCCGCATAGAAAAGCAGCCTTATTTTGTTTAGCAATTTGAAAAGCCTCTTTTGCACCTTCCGGCAGACTAAAATCAATTACAATATCAAATTGTTCGCCCTTTTCAAAAACATCTTTATCTTTTTTGCCGGCAATTGCCATATCTTCGTAAAGAGCAATATTTTTGGCAATAAGTTGGCCCATTTGCCCACTTGCACCGTTTAAAAAAACTTTTATCATAAAAATTTCTCCATTAAAAATTCGACTATTTGCCTGCCGTTTAATGCAGCACCTTTTAAAAGATTATCAAAAGTTATCCAGAAGTGGATATAATTTTTATCTTCCGGGTCTAGTCTAAGACGGCTGATAAAAACTTCTTCCCTGCCGGCAACTTCTTTTGGAGTGTGAATTTGTCCATCATAAATAAGGCCTTTTTGCGTGGCAAATAGAGAAGGTATTTCTTTCAAGTCAAATTCTTCCTTTGCGCGGAGCGAAACACATAAACTGTGCGAAACTTCCACAGGCACACGCACACAATGCGAGCGCACTTTTATTTTAGGAAGTTCCAAAATTTTGCGCGTTTCATTTAAGCCTTTAAGTTCTTCGGATGTCCAAAGATTTTCTTTAATAGAGCCGATTTGCGGGACACAGTTTGCCTGATATAAAGAATCGGGGTTTTTAAAATCTTCCAAAAGTTTTTTACCGCCGCCGCTGATTGCCTGATAAGAAGAAAAGAAAACTTCTTCAAGAGTATATTTTTCCTTTAAAGGATTAAGCGCCATAACAAGACCTGTCGTCGTGCAATTAGGGCTTGCAATAAGTTGCGTTTGAGCGCTTATAGCGTGGGAATTAATTTCAGGTATAACCAAAGGAACATTTGGATATTGGCGGAATTTTGCCGACATGTCAACAATAAATTTTGCTTTGTTTTTTAAAATTTGTGCAAGATTAAAACTGATTTCATCATCAGTACAAAGTATTGCTATATCGCTTTGGACGGGTTCGTCTTTACTGCCGATTCTTAAAAGTTCATAAGGCTCTTTTAAGTGTTTTAACTGTTCTTCCATTAAACACCCGACGAGGCCGTTTATTCCGTAAATTGCTATTTTAATCATTTTATTATCGTGCCTGCCACACCTGTTTTATAATAAATTATTCTAATTTCAATACCCTTTTCTTTGGCTAAAGTTATTGCATCGGGGTGCAAAACATTTGCTCCTTCAAGGGCAAGTTTATACATAACATCAAAATCTAAAAGGTTTAATTTGCGTGCATCTTTGTTTTTGTTTGGATCTTTATCATAAACGCCGTCTACATCTTTAATCATTTCCACATGGTCTGCACCGAGAAAAGAAGCAATAAACACGGCTGATACATCAGAGCCACCCCTTTTTAAAGTGGTAATTTCTTTGTTCTGGCCAATACCCTGGAAACCTGCTATTATGGGGATATGCCCTTGCTCAAGTTCGCGTTTAAGGCGGTCACTTTTAATTTCCACAATTTGCGCGCATGCGTGAGTCGAAGTTGTTATAAGACCGATTTGCGAACCCGTTAAAGAAACGGAAGGCAATTTTGCCTCATTTAAAGCGATAGACAAAAGAGCAACACTTATTCTTTCACCTGTAGTAATTAACATATCAAGTTCGCGTTTGTTTGGATCGGGACTTAAAGAATAGGCATTATCCAAAAGAATATCCGTAAAATTGCCATTGGCTGAAGCAACAATAACCGGTAAAAAGCCTTCCTGCCAGCGTTGCTTGATAAGGTTAACGGCAAGTAAAATTTTTTCTTTATTGGCAAGAGTATTACCGCCAAATTTTAAAACACAAATTTGTTTGTTCATAAAAGTATTTCCTTGGGAGTTTGTTCGAAAAGATGTTCAAGCATTTTTTTGTTTTCATCGCTGATAGAACCAAGCGGAAGCCTGACTTCATCGCTTGCCAGTTTCATCAAAGATAAAAGATATTTTACACAAGTTGGATTGACCTCGACATAACTCGCTTTTATTAAGGAATAGCCTTGAGAGAAAAATGCCATCGCTTCTTGCGTTTTACCTTCGCAAAACAAATCATAAACCTTCACGAAAAACGGAGCCATCGTGTTGGCTGCCGCGCTGATAATAGCACGTGAGCCAAGCCCTAAAAAGACCGGCCACAAATCGTCATTACCGCAAATATAATTTATGCGCTTTTGACTGAATTTTACAGACATTTCCGTTAAGTGAGTAATATCATAGCAAGATTCTTTGACCGCCGCAATTTGCGGAACATTATTTAAAAGTTCCTCAAAAAATTTAATGGAAAGTTTTTGACCGGTGCGGCCCGGAATATGATATAAAACTATCGGTTTATTAAACTGGGAAGCAAGGGTATAATGCGCTATCATACCGCTTAAATTGGGTTTGTTATAATAGGGAGTAACTATCAAAAGACCGTCGGGATTATACTTGCAGGCGACTTCACTGTTTTTAAGCATTGTTTGCGTGTTGTTGGCACCTGTGCCTATAATAATTTTTGCTCTTTTATTTACTTTTTCAGTGCAGAATTTTATTATTTCTTCTTTCTCTTGCATGCTTAAAGAGGGCGTTTCTGCTGTAGTACCAAGAACAACAAAACCGCTAACACCGGCGACAAGTTGTTTTTCAATTAGAACTTCTAAAGAGTGAAAATCAATTTTATTATCTTCAAACGGCGTAACAATTGCCGTTAAAACACCTTTAATCATAAAAAAGACCTCCCATTATTCTACAAGATAATTGTATCATTTATTGATATAATTAAGATAGGAGGATTTTTATGGAAGACTTTAAGAACCCAATTAACCAGGAACCGGCAGCAACACCACTAGAAGCAAAACCCTTACCTAGCCCAGAAGTTTTTTATCAGGAAAAAGGCTCTTTTAAAAACAGCCTTTTTACAAACAGTTTAATTACTTTTTTAATTTGTGTTTTCAGCCTTTCTTTTATAAGTGCGGCTTTTATAATTTTTAGCCCGGCAAAAAGAATTACAACCGTGCAGGAAAAAGAACCCGGCATAGTATCTTCTTTTAAAATGGGTTTTAAAGATAATGTAAAAAACGGACAAGCAATAACCGCTTTAATAAAAATACGCGGTGTCATACAAGAAACGCAAAACACAAACTCTTGGAATACAAACCAAAATGCCAGCAGTATTGCTGCAAAAATCAGAGAATTGGCTGATGAAAAGAATGTCCACTCTCTATTGCTGGATATTAATTCCCCGGGAGGAACTGTCGCTTCTGTACAAGATATTCACAATGCCCTTTTATACTTTAAGAGCAAAGGAAAACCCGTTGTTGCTTTATTTAGAGATGTCTCCGCAAGTGGTGGTTATTATATCGCAACGGCCGCAGATAAAATTATTGCCCAACCAGGAACAATAACCGGTTCTATCGGGGTAATTATGCAAGGAATGAATATCAAACCTTTACTTGATAGATTCGGCATTACCGTAAAGCCCATAAAATCCGCAAAACATAAAGATATAGGTTCCCCTTACAGAGAAATGACTGAAGAAGAACAGCAACTTTTACAAGATATGATAAGTGATACTTATATGCAATTTTTTAATGCAGTTAAAGAATCTCGCAAAAACATACCCGAAGAAAAATTGCGCATTTACGCCGACGGCAGAGTTTGGACCGGAAGCCAAGCAAAAGCCCTGGGATTTGTTGACGAACTCGGTGGAATGGAAAAAGCAAAAGAAATGTTGGAACAACTTACCGGACAAAAAGAAATACAAGTAAAAAGCATTAATTCAACGGGGCTATCCGGTTTGAGTTCTTTTTTAAGTTCTGCTCAAAGCAAATTAAATATAAAAATAGATGAAATTTCTACACCGAAAGTTTCTTACTTGTGGACTTATTAATATGAAAACATTTTTAAATCAATTTGCACAAGATCCAAAAAATTGTTTGATAAATAATATCAGAGAACGAAACTTCGCTCCGGCTTATTTGGGTTATACTTTTGGCGTAATAAGTTTATATTTTGCAATAAAATTAAGTTCTTTTGAGCAAGCCTCACTAGGTGCGTTTTTTGCTACTTTTATTTTATGGTTTGTTTTTGATATTATTTTTAATTTTATTTTAGCCGCTATCGCAAATATCTTCTTGGAATTTGTCGGTTATAAAAATACTAGCGCTTCCGGTCTTTTCATACTGCTTGGAATATCGCAATTAATTTTAACATTGCTTATTCCTTGGTTTTTAATTAGGCAAGCCTTTCCCCAAGTGGCAAGTTTAACACCTTTATTGATAATTGCTATTATTTTATCGCAAATATCTTTTGTATTATCTTCTATGAAAAAAGTTTTTGAGTTGCCAAAAGGTGTTTCCTTTTTGGTTTTTATGCTTTCTTTCGCTATGCCTTTTTTGGCGGGAATAACCTCTATTATCTTTTTGATAAGTTTTATTTCTACTTTAGTTGGCTAGAAAGTTCTTTTGTAACAGATAAAATATGCTCTTTAAGTAAAGGTTGCTTTGAGAGCATAAGCGGCAATAATTTAAGACGGATCCAATTACGCAAATAAAAATCTTCTTGATTGGTTTCATCTTCCACATTCTTTAAATTATATTGCTTTAAATACTGCTGCACTTGTTTGCGGGTTATACATAAAAAAGGACGGATAATTTGTCTTTTACCTAATGCACGCATTACGGGAATACCGCATAAACCTTTGGCTTTCGTACCGCGTAAAATATTCAAAAAGAAAGTTTCGGCATTATCATCGGCATGGTGAGCAAGAGCAATTTTAGAACAATTAAATTTTTTTGCTACATCTTCAAAAGCCTTATAACGTAAAGTTCTGGCAGCATGTTCTATACTCTTCTTTTCTTTCTTTGCTAAAGTTTTTACATTAACTTTTTTTACGACACATTCCACCCCTAAAGACCGCGCATATTTTTTGGCAAAAGAGGCATCTGCTTTAGAATTTGCTCTTAACTGATGATCTACATGACATGCATAGACATAAAACTGTTGTTTTTTGGCAAGTTGACAGATAAAATGCAATAGCGCAACAGAGTCTGCTCCGCCGGAAAGGCCGACTAAAATTTTATCTTTCGGTTTAAAAAATTTATTTTCTTTCGCAAAATTTACTAAAGTTTGCCAAACAGTTGCTTGAAATTTTGGGTCTTTCATATTACTTTTTATTTTAGTAGAATATTAGAAGATTAGCAAGGGGAAGAAAAAGAAAATGAAAAAACGTATTTTGGTAATTGAAGACGATATGGATATTTTGGAATTGCTTAACATATTGCTGACAAAAGCAGGCTATGAAGTTACCGTATGCGAAAACGGACGCGATGCTTTGGCCGCTATTAAGAAAATCAGACCGCATCTTGTCATGCTTGATTTGATGTTACCCGGTATGGACGGGAAAAGTATCGTAGAAAATATGGAAAAAGACGAAGATATAAGCACTACTCCGGTTTTAATACTTTCCGCTTTGGAAGCCGCCGGGCACATGTTTATGGGTAAACCGATGATAAAAGGTGTTTGTTTTAAACCTTTTAGTCCCAAAGCCTTACTTGAAAAAGTTAAACAAGTTATGGGTGATTAAAGATACTTGTTTTAAAAAACGCTCTCTAAAAAATAGAGGGCGTTTTTTATTTATAAAGAAGAGGAAAGTTGCCATTCTATGTATTTTGTAGCAAAATGTTTAAGGAAAACTTCGCGAAAAGCCAGAATATCAACTTCTTTTTTGATTAATTCTTTGACATTTGTGGCATTTAAGTTTTTATCTACCGTATTATTAAGATTTACACCAACACCTATAATAAGCCATTCAAGTTTATCGCTTGAAACGGCACTTTCAATCAAAACTCCGCAAATTTTTTTATCTCCGTTTTTCGTTTTAACCAAGACATCATTAGGCAATTTTATTGAAGTTTTTAAATCATACATTTCCTCAAGCGCAAGGGCGGCGGCTTGGCCGGTTTTAATACTTAAATCCGAAAGAGAAGCGGTTTTTTTAGAAGGTTTTAATAAAAGGCTGATATACAAACCGCCTTTGTTACTTTGCCAAGTATGTTCAAAGCGGCCACGCCCCGCTGTTTGACTTTGAGCACAAATTGCAAGATTATCTGTTAAGGCTGTTTTTTTAGCAAGTTCTTTTGCTAAATCTTGAGTTGAGGGAACTTCCTCAAGTTCTATTATTTGGGATAAGTTAAAATTAAAATTCATTTTCTTTTTCCTTTTTTGGTTTTCTTGTTTTGGACCATCATATCTTTTAGTTCAAAAAGTTTATCTCTTAAAGTAGCGGCAAGTTCAAAGTTAAGGTTATCGGCCGCTTCTCTCATCTGATTTTCTAAATCTTTAATAAACATAGGCAAGTTTTTGGCACTTGGAAGAGCCTCTTCCACGCTATGAATAGCATTTAAAGCACTGCCTTTTGAAATGTTTTCAAATTCTTCCATTTTAACCTGCGCTTTTTGAATTGTGCGCGGCGTGATATTATGCTCTTTATTATAGGCTTGCTGGATAGTGCGCCTGCGATCCATTTCAAAAAGGGCCTGCTTCATTGAGGGTGTTATGCGCTGGGCATATAAAATAACTTCCCCCTCCACATTTCTGGCAGCGCGGCCTGCAATTTGAATAAGGGTTGTTTGATTTCTCAAAAAACCTTCATTATCGGCTTCTAAAATTGCGACTAAACCTACTTGCGGAATATCAAGCCCTTCTCTTAACAAATTAATACCGACTAAAACATCAAATTCACCAGCGGTAAATTGTCTTAAAATTTCAATTCTGTCTAAAGCCTCTATACTGCTGTGTAAATAACGCGCTTTAACACCTTTTTCAAGCAAGAAAGATGATAAATCTTCTGCCGTTTTTTTAGTTAAAGCAAGCACTAAACTGCGCTGTTTTGCTGCTGTTTTTGCTTTTATTCTCTCAAGTAAATCTTCAATTTGTCCTTCTGCTTTTAGAACTTTAACAGGGGGATCAATAAGACCTGTGGGGCGGATAATTTGCTCAACAATATTGTTTTTACTGACACTTAACTCATAAGGACCTGGCGTTGCCGAAACAAAAACAACACTTGGGACAAGACTTTCCCACTCCTCAAATTTTAAAGGGCGGTTATCAAGCGCGCTTGGTAAACGAAAGCCAAAATCAACAAGCATTTGTTTGCGCGCACGATCACCGTTAAACATACCGCGTATTTGCGGTATTGCCACGTGTGATTCATCAACAAAAACAACAAAATCTTTAAAAATTCTAAAATAATCTAAAAGGCAATTCGGACGGCTGCCGGGCGCTCTTAACTCTAGTTGGCGCGAATAATTTTCTATCCCGCTGCAAAAACCTGTTTGTTCCAAAAGTTCAAGGTCATAATTGGTGCGTTGTTTGATTCTTTGCGCTTCAACAAGTTTATTTTGAGAAAGGAAAAATTGTTCTCTTTCTTTGGCTTCGGCACGGATACTTTCAAGGGCTTGAGATAATTTATCATCTTCTGAAACAAACTGTTTTGCGGGAGATAGCCAAACATCTTTTAATTCTTGAATAATTTGGCCTGTAATAGCGTGGATTTCACTTAAAGATTTAATAGTGTTATTTTCAATTTCCACTCTTAAGGCACTTTGGCTGTAAGGCGGGAAAATATCCACGCAAGCACCGCGCAGACGGAAAGTGCCGGGTATAAATTCCATTTCGCTTCTTTCATATAAAATCTTAATTAAGTGTTTGGTTAGTGCTGTGCGGTTTAGTGTTGCGCCTTTTTGAAGGAAAATTCTTAACTTTTCAAAACTTTCCGGCGAGCCGATATTGTAAATTGAAGAAACAGAAGCAACAACAATAGTATCTTTTCTGGTCAGTAAAGAATGCGTTGCTTTAAGACGGAGTTTTTCTATATTTTCATTGACAGAGGCGTCTTTTTCTATATAAGAATCTGTTTGTGGAATATAGGCTTCCGGCTGATAATAATCGTAATAGGAAATAAAATATTCTACCGCGTTTTCGGGAAAAAATTGTTTAAATTCGCCGTAAAGTTGCGCTGCTAAAACTTTGTTTGGCGACATTATTAGAACAGGTCTATCTAACTTTTCTATAACACCTGCCATAGTAAAAGTTTTGCCCGAACCCGTAACGCCGAGCAATGTTTGCTGTTTTACGCCGTTTAAGATGTTTTGAGACAGTTTCTCTATCGCTTTTGGCTGGTCTGCCGCTGCCTTAAAAGGAGAAACAAGTTTGAATATTCCCATATATAAATTATATAAAAACAAAAAGCCTCTTTTAAAAGAGGCCTTTTAAATGGAGCGGGCGAAGAGAATCGAACTCTCGTCTCAACCTTGGCAAGGTCGCGTTCTACCATTGAACCACGCCCGCAAAATCTGTATAAATTTATTATAACAAATTTTTATAAGTTTAGCAAAAATATATTACCAGTAAAAAATTTAGAAAAAGACAAATGTAATAGAGTATATTGTTTTTACTAGGATTTTTGCGGAAATTTTAATTAAATTTTTCTATCAGAAAAAGCGTTTCTTTCAAACGAGGTATACCACACGGGGTGGCAACCCCATGTATCCGAAGTTTGAAAAAAATTAAAATTTACCAAAAAGTCGAAGCAAAAACTAATTGAGAGCGATTTGGGCGGCATGCTTTGTCGGTTCAAAATTTAATAAAAGAAAACGGAGATTTTCGTTTTGGGAAAGATTCTTTAAATCTTCGTTTTGTGCAATTAAACTTTTAACTTCCTGCGGATTATTTAAAAAATATTGGCCTGTCGGACTTTCTAAAATATTTCCCATTAATTTGCTGCCGGCAAGAACATTTAAAACTTCTTTACTATTTAAAGAATCTTGAACAGCAGGATGATTAATAAATTCCGAAATCTCCGGAGATTGTTTTTTAATCATATCTACCAATGTTTCCGGCTGATTGACTAATAAACGGGTTGTCTCCCTATCAAAAAAAGCCTGATTAATAATATCATCATTAAAAACGACATCCAAAACCTGCGGTGTATTAATATTGGAACGAACCGTGTTAAGCAAACTATACGGAGTGCTACCAACTTGGCGGAACTGATCTTCCGTAAGATTGGCGACATTGTGTATGGAAACTCTGATAATTGCACTGCCGGTATTGGCATAAGAAACACTTTTATAACCTTCGCCTACTTGAACACCCGGTTCAAGAGGAATATAATTTTTGGAAGGGATCTTCATCTCTTGATCAGAGATGAAAGAATTCCTTTGTTCTTCTGTAATAGCGGTGGAAAGATCACTCCTGTTTTTTATAAATAAACTGACAGGATAGGCAATTAGCAAAGCCATGAAAAGTATTATTAATATATTTATGAAATTATTTGATGTTTCTTTACTCATAAGATTATTTTAGCATAAAATGATATTATATCTAATAGATATTTTTTATTGGGGGAGTATATGAAAAGAAATATATACTATTATGATACCGACTGCGGCGGTGTTGTTTACCACGCAAATTATCTTAGATTTTTTGAAGAAGCAAGAACCGAAGAACTTGAAAAAATGGGTTTAACCGTAAAAAAACTGATGGAAGATAATTGCTATTTTGTTGTTAATCATCAAGAGATTTTTTACCGCGCCCCTGCAATGTACGGCGACGTTATTGATGTGCAGGCCTACCCTATTGAAATGAGCCCCGTCAGACTTGTTTATGAATATCAAATTTTTAATCAAGACGGCAAATTGTTGACGGAAGGAACAACTTCCCTTGCTTGCGTGGGTAAAGAAGGAAGACTTGGCAGATGGCCGCAATACTTTAGAGATGTTGTTAAACTTGAGCCAAGCAGAATTAAAAGACCGATAAGGAAATAATTTTGCTTTATAAAAAAATGCGCTCTGTTTTATTTTAAACTGGGCGCATTTTTATTAAATTAAGAAATCTATTTATTATACTGATTATTCACAATACCGCAACGGGTACAGTGGCCTGTTTCGGCAGGATCTAACGTCGGGAAAAACTCTTCAAGTTCTTCTTGGCTTATAACAAAGCCGGTTTCTTTTGCGGGTTCTTCTTGTTTTTGAAAAGTTGCGCAAGCAGTAAAAATAAAACTTACTAAAAATAAAATAAATAATTTTTTCATTTTTTTCTCTTGTTTTTTTTAACTTTCAACATTAAAATGGCTTTTTTAAGTTCTATTTCGGCTAGTTCCATATCAATATCAGCACCTTTGGCCGATAAAGAGGCTTTGGCTTGTTCTATTTTTTGTTTGGCGGCTTCTTCGTCAACTTCGCGAGCAAGAGCGATATCTTCGGCAAAGACACTGACTTCATCTTTTGCAATTTCAGCAAGTCCGCCCATTAAGGCAAAATTTTCTTCTTTACCGTCAATAGTATAGCGAAGTTCACCAAAATTTAAAGTTGTTACATAAGGCGTATGCCCAGGCAAAACTCCGATTTCACCGTCGTAAGCGGGCAAAACAACAAAATCAACCTCTGTATCTAAAACAGGTTTTTGCGGAGTTGTTATTTGTAAACGAAGTTTTTTATTTTGTTTCATCTTTTTGCTGCATCTTTTCGTAATTCTTTAAAACATCTTCTATGCCGCCGCAATTGAAGAAGGCCTGCTCGGGAATATGGTCATATTCGCCGGAAATAATGCCTTTAAAACTTTTAATCGTATCTTCAATTTTGACATATTTGCCGGGCACGCCGGTGAACTTTTCCGCCACGAAAAACGGTTGGGATAAAAACTTTTGCACGCGTCTTGCGCGGGCAACGGTTGTTTTATCTTCGTCACTTAATTCATCCATACCAAGTATTGCGATAATATCCTGTAAGTCTTTATATTTTTGTAAAATTCTGCGGACTTCTTGGGCTACTTGATAATGCTCCTCACCCAAAACTCTGGCATCCAAAATGCGCGAAGTTGAATCAAGCGGGTCAACAGCCGGATAAATACCAAGACTTGCTAATTGGCGGGAAAGAACTGTTGTTGCATCCAAGTGGGTAAAGGTGGAAGCAACACCGGGGTCAGTTAAGTCATCGGCCGGAACATAGACCGCTTGAATGGAAGTAATAGAACCTTTTTTAGTGGAGGTAATTCTTTCCTGCAAGGCGCCGATTTCTGTATTTAAAGTGGGTTGATAACCGACGGCTGATGGCATACGGCCCAAAAGCGCGGAAACTTCCGAATTGGCAAGAACATAGCGGAAAATATTATCCAAGAATAAAAGAACATCTTGGCCTTTTTTATCTCTAAAATATTCTGCCTGGGTTAAAGCGGTTAAAGCAACTTTTGCTCTTGCGCCGGGAGGTTCATTCATTTGGCCGTAGACAAGAACTGTTTTATCAAGAACGGTGGAACCATCAGCGAGTTTGCTTTCCTGCATTTCAAGCCAAAGGTCATTACCCTCGCGGCTTCTTTCACCGACACCTCCGAAAACAGAACTGCCGTGATGTTGTCTGGCGACATTGTTAATAAGTTCCATAATAATAACGGTTTTGCCGACACCGGCCCCTCCGAAAAGGCCGACTTTCCCCCCTTTCATATAAGGGGCAATTAAATCGATAACTTTGATACCTGTTTCAAAAATTTCAGGCGTGGTTTTTTGATCTTCCAAAGAAGGCGGAGCAGTGTGAATTGAGGCATATTCTTTTGCTTTAATAGGGCCTCTGTGGTCTTTTGGTTGGCCTAAAACATCAAGCAGACGCCCGAGACAGGCTTCCCCAACAGGAACTTTTAAAGGACTACCTGTATCAACGGCCTGGGCACCGCGGGCAAGGCCATCTGTCGGACCTAAAGCAACTGCACGCACAATATTATCGCCAAGTTGCTGGGCCACTTCGGCTACCAAAATATCCTTTTCGTTTAATTTGATTTCAAGAGCATTATTTATAAGCGGTAAATCTTTTTCAAATTGGACATCTACCGCCGGTCCTATTATTTGCACTACTTTGCCTGTATTCATAAAATTAACCTCAATTTAAAGCATTTGCCCCGCTGACAATTTCCGTAAGTTCATTGGTAATTGTCGCCTGACGGACTTTGTTTAATTTGACACTTAAAGTATCCACGATTTCGCCCGCATTTTTACTGGCACTTTCCATAGCATTCATACGGGCGGCAAGTTCGGCTGCCTGGCTTTCAAGTAAGAAACTATACAAAGTTGCACCTAAATAACGGGGTATTAAAATTAAAAAAACTTCTAACATGCCGGGTTCAAAAGTGATATTGGAAATATCTTTATCCCCTTCAATTTCATCAAAATCAAAAGGAAGAAAATCTTTGCTGACTAATTTTTGGCTCGCCATTGATTTAAAATCATTGTAAATCAAATGCACGCTGGAAATATTATACTGCGTGCCGGCTTGCAAAATTTTATCTTTAATCATTGTCGCATGAGCATAAGACGCCTTTGGAAAAATTCCGATAAGTTCACCGATAATATGCAAACGCGGTATCTTTAGACGCTTTAAAAAATCACGCCCTTTTTTGCCGACGATAAAGACATATTTTTCTTTTTCTTCGTTTGCTCTTAACCACTTTAAGGTTTCCCTTAAAACATTGGCGTTGAAAGAACCGCAAAGGCCTTTATCTGCCGTGATTAAAATAAGCATAACGCTGTTTTTATCGGTGCCCGTATTATCAAAATATCGATATGCGGAATTTTTGCGAAGTTCGTTATCAGGCGCCTGAATATCTTTGCGAAGGCTGTCAATCATTTCGGCCATTTTATGTGCGAAAGGACGACCGTCAAGCATCATCTGCTGGGCTTTGCGGATACGGGCAGAAGATATCATCTTCATCGTCAGCATAATTTGCTGCGTGGCTTTGGTTGATTTTATCTCCTGCCTAATATCGCGTAAAGATTCCATTTATTTATTCCTTGCCTCTAAAACTTTGACATAATCTTGTATACCAAGTTCAAGTGTCCAATCGGGAGTATAACCGATTTTTTCTTTGCTTAAAGCGATATCTGCCTCTGTTTTCAACTGATAAAAACTATACGGATTATCAATATACTCGGCAGCTAAAGTTGTTTTAAGTTCGGCATTTAAACACTTAACTATATCGTTGAAACTTCTTGCAACGCCTGTACCGGCATTGACTACACAACTGTCCTTTGCAGTAAGCGCGCACATGTTTGCTTTAACAATATCTTTGATATAAACAAAATCTCTTTGTTGTTCACCCATTTTAAAGATTTTAGGGTTATGGCCTTTCTTCATTTGATTATAGAGTTGATAAATCATACTTGAAGTTTTGCCCTTATAATATTCGCCCGGACCATAAACATTAAAATAGCGAAGACCAACAATTTTCATATCTTGGTTATCGGCCGCAAATTCGCGTGCGACATTATCCATAATTGCTTTGGAAAAGCCGTAAATGTTTTCCGGTGTGGGTGTTTGGTTTACATTCATCGGGCAAGCACCGTTGCCGTAAGTTGCTGCGGAAGATGCATAAACTACTCTTTTAATTTCGTTTTCTGCCGCATAATCTAAAATTTTTCTAAATGCTTCGACGTTAACTTCCATCATTTTCTTTTGGTCGTGAATATCAGTATCGGTTATAGCGGCCTCGTGGAAAATGGCATCATAATAATCTGCCGGGGGCAAATTCTCGGCCAAGTTTACAGTAATAATATCACCTTTAAAGCCAAGTAAGTTTTTAAAATGTCCCGAAGAAAAATCATCAACAATAGTAACAGCATGGCCTTGTTTTACAAGTTCCCATGCAATCTTGCTGCCGATAAAGCCGGCTCCGCCTGTGACTAAATATTTTTTTTGTGGCATAATTTTCTCCTTTTTATTTTCCTTTAAATATCGTTTTAAAATCTTCTAATACTGTTTTTATTTCTGTTTCCAATTCTTCATCCAGGGCTTTTGCCTGGGCGATTTTTTTGAGTAAAGCAGCATATTTTGAACGGGCAAAAGTAAGCAATTCTGTCTGATATTCAGAAATTTTATTAACCGCAATATCATCAAGATAACCTTTTGTACCGGCAAATAAAACTAAAGTTTGTTCTTCCGTGAGCATAGGTTGATATTGCGGCTGTTTTAAAAGTTCTCTTAAGCGTTGCCCGCGTGCAAGTTGGAATTGTGATTCTTTATCAAGTTCACTACCGAATTGTGCGAAACTTGCAAGTTCCTGATATTGAGCAAGATCAATACGTAAAGTACCTGCTACTTTACGCATAGCCTTTTTCTGCGCACTTCCGCCTACGCGGGAAACTGATAAACCGACATCAATAGCCGGTTTAAAACCCGAGCGAAATATGTTTGCATCAAGATAAATTTGGCCGTCCGTAATTGAAATAACATTTGTCGGAATATAAGCGGAAATATCGTTTGCCTGTGTTTCAATTATCGGCAAAGCAGTTAAAGAACCGCCGCCGTTTTCCTTATTTAAACGGCAAGCACGTTCAAGCAATCTTGAATGCAAATAAAAGACATCACCGGGGTAGGCCTCTCTGCCGGGCGGACGCCTTAAAAGTAAGGACATCTGACGGTAGGCTTGAGCGTGTTTTGACAAATCGTCGTAAATAACCAAAACATCTCTGCCTTGCCACATAAAATATTCACCCATAGCGCATGCAGCGTAAGGCGCAACATATAAAAGAGAAGCCGGATCAGAAGCAGTAGCACTAACGACAATTGTATAATCCATCGCACCGAAATCTTTTAAAGTTTGAACAACATTTGCCACGGTACTTTGTTTTTGACCGATAGCACAGTAAATACAAATAACTTCTTTACCTTGTTGTTTCTGATTGATAATAGCGTCTAATGCAATAGCGGTTTTGCCGGTTTGTCTATCGCCGATAATAAGTTCCCTTTGGCCTTTACCTATCGGTACCATAGCATCAATGGCTTTAAGACCTGTTTGCAAAGGTTCATTAACAGGTTGTCTTTCCACAACACCGGGGGCAATAATTTCAAGAGGCCTTGTTTGCGTCGTCTTTATAGCACCTTTACCATCAAGAGACTGGCCAAGAGGATTTACTACTCTGCCGAGGAGTTCTTCCCCTACGGGGACACTCATAACTTTGCCCGTTCGGAAAACTTTTTGACCTTCTTTAACGTCTGTATCAGAACCCATTAAAACGCAACCGATATTATCATATTCTAAATTTAGAACTAAACCTTTTTCCCCGCTTTCAAATTCTAGTAATTCACCGGAAACAGCCTTATTTAAACCGTAAATACGGGCAATGCCGTCACCGACACTGATAACCTGTCCTTCTTCTTTTATATCCGTTGCAGTGTTCCAATTTTCTATTTTTTCTTTTATTATTGCTGTTATTTCATCGGGCCTGATTGCCATTTTAATTACCTCTTTAATGCTTGTTCTAAATTTTTTAGTTGGCCTAAAATACTGCCATCAATACACATATCATCTTTCTTAATAACTATTCCGCCGAGAATGCTTTTGTCTTCTTTAAAAGAAAGATACATTTTTGTTTTAAAATAATCGTTTAGTACTTTTTGTATCTGCTGTTGTTCTTGATCGTTAAATGCAAAAGCCGTTGTAATTTGAGCACGTGAAAAACCTTGTCTTTTATCTAATAGGCAAAGCAGTTCCTGCTCGATATTCCCTGCTAAATAAAAACGTTTTGCCTGCACAAGCAACATAATAAAACTTGCCCCTATATTTTGCCCTAAAACCTCTTTTAACAGAGGTTCTTTTTGATTAAAAGCAAGCGCGGGGTTTTCTATGATATCTTTAATTTGCGCAAGATTTTTTAAAGCCTTTTGATAAGAAGCGAAATTTGACTTTGCTTCCTCGGTATTTTTAGCACAAGCATCAAAGGCTAAAGCATATTTTTGCGCAAGAAAAATAGTATCTTTCATTTTATTTGTTTGCTTTTTCTTCTATTTCTTTTAAAACCGTTTCCACTTGTTTACGGGAAGAGGCTTCATCTTCTTGCTTGACTATAATCTTTTTTAAAGCAAGAAGAGTTGTATCGGCCATTTGCACTTTAAGGGCTTCAATTGCTTTTTGGGTTTGGCCCGCTATTTCGGCTTTGGCCTGTTCCACTATAGCATTTGCCTGTTTAGCGGCAGATTCAAGAATTTTTTGTTTTTCTTCGTTGGCTAAACTTTGGGCTTCTTTTAACTTCTGGACACTTTGGTTTGAAAGGTCTTCAAGTTTTGCTTCCATTTCCTGTTTGATTTTTTGGGCTTCGGCACGTGCTTCCTGAGCGGAAGAAATATCCTCTTTTATTTTTTTCTCCCTTTCATCAAGCGTTTTTATAACGGGCTTCCAAGCAAACTTTGCAAGTAAAACAACTAAAATAAGGAAGTTTACTATTGTCCAAAAAATTAAACCGAAATTTGGTTCAAGTAATTTATCCATATTATTTAGCCATCATAAAGCAAATAACCAAAGCAAATAAGGCAACACCTTCCACCAAAGCAGCGGCGATAATCATTGTTGTTCTGGCATCGCCGGAAACTGCCGGTTGGCGGCCTATTGATTCGAGTGTAGCCTGACCGATTTTACCGATACCGATGCCGGCCCCGATAACAGCAAGCCCGGCACCAAGACCGGCTGCAATATATTTTAATGCTTCAAGTTCCATAAACATCCTCCTAATGCGAATGGCTTTGCAAACCGACAAATATGGCCGTAAGTAAAGTAAACACATAGGCCTGTATTGCGGCTACAAGCAACTCCAAAATACTAACAAAAAGTGTCATCCCTAATACGGGAATACTGGAAAGAAGACCGTTTCTAATACTTTCCTCCCCCATCAAAAAAATGAAAGAAAACAAACAAATCAAAATGATATGCCCCGCCGTCATATTTGCGAATAAACGAATGGCCAAGACAAATGTTTTTGTAAATAAACTGAAAACTTCTAAAACAAACATAAAAGGAGCAAGCCATAAAGGCACACCGCCGGGTACGAATGTCTTTATGAAACCACCGAATCCGTTTTCTTTAATGCTGAAACCAACTATACATAAAAAACTTGCTATTGCCATACCCGCCGTAACAGAAATATTGCCCGTAATAGTACGGGCTTCAGGCAACATTCCAAGATAATTTGCGAAAAGCAAAAAGATTAACATCGTGCAAAAAAACGGAACCATTTTTTTGCCGTCGGGGCCGATATTAGGTAAAACAATACTGTCTTGAACAAAGGAGACAAACATTTCTAAAGCAGTTTTTAAACGGCCTTTTTTAAAACTTGCAACTATCGGAAGAAATATTAATAAAAACAAAGAAATGCCGAGCATAAACAAAGTGTGTTGGGTTAAACTTATGTCCAAACCAAAAAACTTTAAGTTTACTGCGTGGTCTAAAATATGATGCTGTAAAATTTCCTGTATCATTTTTTATTTTCTATTTCCGTTTTATCGGGTCTTTTAGTTGCGGCCTTTGCGTGAACAATTAAGATGAACATCGCAAAAGCAAAAGCAAATATACTGGCAATTAAAAGAAACCAAGGAGAAGTATTTAGTTTTTCATCAAGCCAACGCCCGCCGAAAGCACCAAGACTCATTATCAAGGCAAACTCTATACCCAAAATGCTTATCAAAAGAAAATCTTTTTTATTGATAAAACTTCTCTTTGTCATCTTAAAACTATTTTAGTATTTTTTTTAAGATTTTTAAATACTCTTTCAGTTCGCGCGTAATGAGAAACTTGTCCTTTACTAAATCATGTCCGTTTTTGCCAAGGCGTAAAGATAAAGATTTATCGTTTAGCAAACGCAAAATCGCTTGTGAGCAAGTTTTTATATCATTACATAAAAGGCCGGTTTTTCTATCGGTAATTTGTAAAGGTATCCCACCCACATTACTAGCGACAACGGGTTTTGATTTCCAAAGGGCTTCGGTTATGGCAAGGCCGAAACTTTCAGCAAGAGATTTTTGGACGATAATTGTTGATCCTGTTTGCAAAGCGGAAATTTGTCTATCCTGACGGTTAAGTGAAAGTATTTTTATATTTTCACGGTTTTGCCCTTTTTGCAAGGCTTCTTGATAAATTTCATAAGCATTTGTATCATCGGGTGCAAGAGCCCCGGCAATAACAAGTTGGACTGAAGGAAAATCTTTGCAAACAAGGTCAAAAACATCAATTAATCCGCAAGGATCTTTTAGTCTGTCAAAACGGGAAACTTGCAAAATAACAGGTTTTTGTAGAGAAATTTTATGCTTGTTAAAAATTTCTTTTATTTCTTCTTTTGTTGCAGGTAAGTTTTTGGGAGAAAGAGGATCTATCGACGGTAAAATATAATAAATTTTATTTTTTATTTTTTCTAAATCACGATGAAAATTTGGCAAAGTGAAAATTACTGCTTGGCATTTTTGAATATAGGGTTTTATAAATTGCCAAGTGTTTAAAAAGGAACATGAAATATCAAAATGACATCGATATATTTTGGGGATATGAGTAAAAAAACTTGCAGCAATTAAAGCAGGATGATCGTGCAAATATAAAACATCGCAATCAGTATCAATTTTAATTTCAGAAGATAATTTCTTAAAATCTGTAAGTTCTTTTAAAGAAATTTCCTGCACACCGGCAAGAGAATTTGATATTTTTTTTGAGAGATCAAAAAATTCTTGCGAGGCTTCGATAGTCTGCCATGAAACTTTTAATCCAAGTTCGGTAAAATACTCTTGTAAAGTTCTTGCGTTTTCACTTACTCCGCTACCGTAAGCAGCAGCACTTATCATTGTTAATTTTAAACCTTTGAGAGAGGAATAATCATCCTTTAAAGAAGAAAGACCTATACCAAAGTTTGCTTGTATCTGTTCTAATTTACCCATACTATATTATAGTTTTTTAATAGACATTTCAGAACAAATTTTAAAAATTTATCGCCGTTGGCATGTGATATAATTTAAACATTTGTTCCCAATCTAATGTTTGAAGAGTTTTTACGAAGGCTTTTTCCTGCGAAATCATTTTGCCGTTATCATAAAAAACATTTGGATTGCAAAAAGATCTGAAGATTTTATCCTTTTCCATTGCAAGATATAACATAGAAACAAGAGCATCCGCATCGTCACAAGATAGAGAAAGATAACCATCTGCCATAATGCTTTTTTCTGAAGAAGAACCATATTCTTTTGCCTGCTTATCGGTATCGTGGGAAATATCCGCCAGACCAAGCATATGTCCGAATTCGTGGATTAATACAAACTTTTCGATATGGGAACCTACCTTTGGAGCCCAAATGAGTTTTCTGTCGGATAATGTCACATAAAAGCCAGATCCGTCTTCAAATTCAGTAAGTTTTTGTAAGGCTTCGACAAGTAAATCTTTAGAAGAAAAAACGATTCTTAAATCTTCCGTCTCCGAGCCGGGTTGAAAATTTTTATTACTGGTTTTTAATTTTTCGAAAGAATATTCCTTCTGGTTAGGCCCGCAAGAAATTTTCTTCATCTTTTTATTGTTTTTTAAAATAGGAATAATATCTGCAAAAACCTCTTCAAATTTTGGATATCTGTTTCCCCTCTTTAAAACATTTTTAAACCAATTTTGAAAAAAGAGTTCCGGCTCTATCGTATTATAAGAGTTATCTTGTTCAACAACGCCGTATTTTACTTTGGAAAAAATGATAGAACTTCCTTCAAAGGAAGTATCATCTTCGTCGATACAATATGTTATAGGTTCTTGATTAATAATTTTTTTGATAATTTTTAACTGAGAGGAATTTTTATCAATAAATACCTGGTAGGGCTTCCATGTAAAAGAAAACATTGTTCCCGTCAGAAAAAAGAAACAAAAAATATTTATTGTGAAAATATAAAGGATTTTCCTCATATTTTTATGATACCTTTTGTTATAAAAACAAACAAGGGTCTTTAGACCTATTTTTAAAATAGGACATTTTTTCACTTTGTTTAAAATTTCAAAATTTTTAAAATTTGTGAAAAAATTTCAATTTTTTACTTTTGTTCGGTTCTTTTTTTATATTTTTGGATAAAATTTTTACAAAAAATCTCAAAAAATGGCCGATTTTAACCAAAAACACCTTTATTTTTGATTTTTATTAAAAAAACAAGGAATTTGTTCTTCTTTTTTAAAAAACAAAAATTAGGGCTATTTTTATTTATTTTGATATTTTTCAGACGAGAAATATTGTATAAAAAGCCTAAAAAATCTTTTTTAAACAAAAAAATAATGTAAAAACCGCCTTTTAAATTTAAAAAGCGGTTTTGGGAGAAAATTAAAAAACAAAAAACTATAAAAGTTTACTTTTTAATTTTTCGGCTATATTATCCAGTTCTTCCAAACTGTTATAGTGTATGACCAAAGTTCCCTTTTGGCCGTTTTTGCCGGAAGTCTTCAACTCAACCTTAGTTCCCAGAATCTCTTGCAGATTTTGTTCAAAAGAAAGAATATCAGAATCTTTTTTATTTGTTTTGGGAGTTTTTTCTTCTAAAAGATTTTGAGCAGCCTTTTCCGTCTGACGAACAGAAATATTAGAAGTAATAATTTTATTAAAAAGGGCATCTCTCTTTGGGCCAGTTGGCAACATCAACAAAGCCCTGCCGTGGCCTTCGCTGATAGTACCATTTCTTAAGGCATCTTGTATTTTAGGTTCTAAATTTAAAAGTCTTAAAGAATTGGATACCGCAGCCTTTGACTTTCCGCAGTATTGCCCAAGTTCCGTCTGAGAAATCATGAACTTTTGAATAAGACTTTTATATCCTAAAGCCGTTTCTATGGGGTTCAAGTCTTCTCTTTGTATATTTTCAATTAAAGCCAAAGCACACATTTGTTTATCATCAAGTTTAGTGTGTACAACACAATCAACCTCTTTAAAGTCGGCAATTTTTGCAGCCCTAAAACGTCTTTCCCCCACCACGATTTCGTATTTATCTAAACCGCCGTCGTATACTACAACTATAGGTTGGGTAAGGCCGTGTTGTTTTAAAGATTGGGCAAGTTCCTGTAAACTTTCTTCGTTAAAAGTCTTGCGTGGTTGAAAACGGTTCGGGATAATCTTATCCAAAGGAATCTTTTGCATTCTGGTATTAGAACCATTATCTTGTGTATTCTCTGTATTCCCCCCGTTTAATAAAGCATCTAAACCTTTTCCTAAAGCCTGTCTCATAAAAAACTAACCTCCAAAATCAAATCCTGCATTCTGCGAAGAAGCCAAAGTATAATCTTTAAAATCTTCTTCCTTAAAGCCTCTCCTTACTAAAAACTCTTTTGCAAGTTCTATATAGGCTTTTGTCCCCCTGCAAGAAGGATCATATTCTATAATACTTTGCCCAAAACTTGGGGCTTCCGCAAGGCGGACATTTCTAGGGATAGCGGTCTTATAAACTTTACTACCATAGAATTTAGAAACCTCTTCCCTAACTTGATTTGCCAAATTCATTCTTGCATCGTACATCGTTAAGATACCACCGTCAATTTTTAAATTAGGGCTTAAAAATTGTTTAACTTTACCGGTTGTATTGATAAAATGAGCAAGACCTTCCATAGCATAATACTCACACTGAATAGGTGTTATAACGCTGTCCGCTGCTACTAAAGCATTAATTGTTAAAAGGCTTAAAGAAGGGGGGCAATCAATAATAATAAAATTGTACATGCTTTTTATTTTGCCCAAAGCCTCTTTTAGAATTCTTTCTCTACCTTGTATATTAACAAATTCAACTTCCGCTCCGGCCAAATCTTTACTGGCGGGTAAAACATCCAGAAGTTCATTGCTAGTTTGCCTTACAACTTCGCGAAAAGGTGCTGTTTTTGTAAGGAAATTATAAACAGATCTTTCCCCTTCTTTCACCACAACACCGACTCCGGAACTTGCATTACTTTGGGGGTCAAGATCCACGAGAAGGACTTCTTGACCAAGACAAGCCAAAGCGTAAGAAAGATTTACAGAAGTGGTTGTTTTTCCAACACCACCTTTTTGATTTGCTACACAAACTATCTCTGTCATATTTTCTCCTTACCATTATTAAAACAAAAAAAATAAACTTTGTCAAGACTTGTTAAAGAGTTTTCATGTGAAAACACTTATAAACAAAAAAAAGGGGGGATAAAAAATTGGTAATATAAAGTTTTCACATGAAAACTTTATATCTTATTTTATAAATTTCATTCTATTCAACGGCCAATGCAAGAACCACGCCTTGCCTTTAATATTCTCTTTAGGAACTGGACCCCAAAAACGGGAATCGCAAGATTGGTCTCTGTTATCTCCTAGTGCTAAATACTGTCCTTCCGGAACAATAACAGGCCCGAAATAATCTCTCAAATACAAACCTAAATTATGTTCGAGATATCTTCCTTCCCACATTCTTTGGTATTCTTCTTGAGGGATATTTACAAAAAATTCTTGTCTAATATGATTATCGTAAACTTCATAATCTTCTTGAGGCATTAAGGTATCATTTATATAAAGTTGTTTATTTTTTATTTCTACTTTTTCACCTGGCAAGCCAATAACTCTCTTTACAAAATCTCTGCCATATTGAGGCTCTCCGCAATTTATTTGTTCCTTGTTTTCCGCGGGGAATTTAAAAATAATTATATCGCCCCTTTTTATAGGTCGAAACTCGACAAGTTTGTTTTTCATAAAAGGCAGTCTAAACCCATAAACGATTTTATTTACAAACAAATTATCTCCTTCTATAAGGGTATTACGCATGGAAGCGGAAGGAATTTTAAATGCCTGTATAAAGAAGAACATCACAACGGATGCAAAAAAAGCAGCAAAATAGATTGTTTCTGCCCAATCTAAAATTATTGAATAAAGTTTTTTTCTATCTTTTTTTAATAAATTATTTGCCCAAAATAAAAGGCCTGCCGTTATAAGTAAAATAAAAAGGAGAAGTTTGGATGAAATGCCACCGCTTACCCCGTTTGTAGCCATAAAGTTAAAAATATATATAGTCAAAGCGCCCGCTAAAATAATAGCCAGAAAAGACCATATTCTTAATATTTTATTTGTTTCTAATTTTTGTTTCTTTTGTAGATGTTTAGAAATTTTTGCAAAAATAAAAGCAATGATACCGGTGATAAAAAGAGTCTGCTCCATTGTTTCTCCTAACTTATAATTTAAACCTATGTTCTAAAAACACCGAAAAACCGATGTTTTTTGTTTTTTTAAAAATCAACAGAATATATTTTAAATTCATAAGGGGCAAGTTCTATTTCAAGGCCTTTATTTTTTAATTCTTCGTAAGAAGAAGAAACAAAACTGTCCGTAAATTCATCTTTTAACAAAATATTTTCTGTTTTAGGAAGTTTATCTATACAAATTCTAAATTTAGATTGCTCGGCACTGTAATTTATTACTACAACTTTACAAGTAGTATTTTGTGTCCAAGTCCAAGTGAGAATATTTTGGTAGGACATATTTTTGCCATCACAAGATTTTGCTGCTTTTAAGGCCCATTGCCCACCGTGGAAGCAAGGATGGTTAATAATATCGAGAAACTTCATATAGAAAGTTTTAACTTCTATATCGACATCCCTGACTAACGGCTGATATTGGATAGGTAAGCGATGTTTATCACCGCGAATTTGAGAGACAGTAAATAATCTTGCTCCGGATAAAGTATAAGCAACGGCTGCTGCCGCAAAAGACCTTTCTTTAGAACCAAAAGCGGAAAGGGGGGCTTCTTCGTCGTGGTTTGCAATAAAACGCATGGTTCTTTTTTGATAAAGATGCTCTGCGCCTAAATGGGCAGCAATTTGCGTCGGATTAGAGAATAAAAGGCGGTCATACAAGATTTTATCATAGGAAAAATCAAAACCGAGGGATTGAATTTCAGCCTCAAGTCCCCAATAGACTTCGGCAATAAAAGTAAATGAAGGGTTTTTTTCCTTAACTTTTTGTATTACACTCGGCCAAAATTCCTCACGCGGAGTATCAAGTTTAATATATTTGCCCCAAATATCTTTGTGAACACTGTTAAGCATAAGCATAACCATATCGCATCTAAGACCGTCGCAAAGGGGGCAAACTTCCATTAAGGAATTTTCTAACATTTGCCTTGTTTTCGGATTAAAAAGATTTAATTGGGCACTATCTGTCCACGGGGCAAAATAAGGGTCTTTACCGTGGGCAATCCAAACACCGTTTTTGTTTTGATAAAAGAGTTCTCTATCCCCGGGGTCTTCCTTGGAAGAAATAAACATTTCCGGCTCTTGCCAGGTTAAGGGATTATCGACGGAAAAATGATTCCCTACAAAATCTAAAATTAAGGCCAGGCCGTTTTCATTAAGTTTTGCTTTAAACTTTAAAAGATCTTCTTTTGTACCTAAATATTTGTCTATCTTATAAGAACAAATCGAATAAGGCGAACCAAAGACATCGTCCGTCGTATAATTAGGCACAATTTTTTTAAGATAGTTATTGATAGGACCGTCGGTGCGGGCAATTTGGCGGGAAGTTAAACTTTCTTCCCACACGCCCATAAGCCAAAGGGCATCAAATCCGTCTGATTTAAGTTTTACGATATAACTTTCCGGGATATCGGCCAAGGTTATATGACGGCCGAAATCTCTTTTCATCTGATGAAACCAGATTTTTGCGTTTACTTCTAAAACATGAGGATTGGTTCTCATATTTCGACACCCCTTTTTTCTCTCTAAAAATGTTATACCACTTTAAGAGATAAAAAGCAAGTGTTTTTTATTCGAAAAATTAAAAGCCGATACCTTTCAAGAAAGGTTCATTTGATACCTTTCGGCCAAGGAAGTTCTTAACAAGTTCTTCTTCCTCATAACTACCACCGACGGCTAAAATCTCTTTGCGGTATTTCTTGCCAATATCTTTATTAAAAATGCCGTGTTTTTCAAATTCACTAAAGAAATCCTGCGCGATAACCTCCGCCCATAAATAACCGTAATAGCCGGCATCATAACCGCCCATAATATGGTCAAAACTCGCTTGAGGATAGGCTCCTTTTCTTAAAGGAACACCCCTGATTTTTTTGGAATATCTTGACCAATAGTCAGTGGAATCGATTTTCTTTTTAGCAAGGTGATAACGCATATCAATTTGCGCAAGGAAATTTTGCCTTAAATAAAAAGAACCCGTCGAATAATGTTTTGCGGCAATCATTTTATTTATTGTTTCGTCGCTTAAAGGTTCTCCTGTTTTATAATGTTTGGAAATTTTCTTTAAAACTTCCGGCTGCCAAACCCAATTTTCAAGCATTTGGGAAGGAACTTCCACAAAATCCATACTTGTTGCCGTGCCGGAAATTGAGGAATATTTTGCTTCTGTTAAAACATTGTGTAAAACATGGCCGAATTCGTGGAAAAGGGTCTCAACCTCGTCGTGCTTAAGCAAGGAAGGTCTATCTTTAGAGGGGGGATTTAAGTTTGCAACAATTGCTGTAAACGGTTTTTGGTAGGTACCGTCTTTTAATTCCTTACCGGCAACGAGATCGAAACAAGCAGCGTGTTTATATTTGCCGTCACGAGGATAAAGGTCCATATAAACATAAGCAATTGTTTGGCTTTTTTCATTATCAAAAACCTTATAAGCAACCACGTCTTTATGCCAGGTATCGATATTTGCTTTTTGAAATTTCACATCAAATAAATCTCCGAAAATTTCAAGCATGTTTTCAATTACATAGTTGGTGGGGAAAAACTCTTTTATTTTTTCTGCGTCAATATCATAGTGTTCTTTTTTGTATTTGTTGGACCAGTATCCGCTTTGCCAAGTTTCTATTTTTTTTGTTTTTTGACCGGTTTCTTCCGTCTTATATTTCAAAAGTTCTTTTTGTTCTTTTTTGGCAAGAGGTTTTAATTTCTTCTCCAAATCTTGTAAGAAATTCATTACGTTTTCAGGCGTTTTTGCCATACGTGTATCAAGGCGATTGTGGGCGTGGGTTTTATAACCCAAAAGTTTTGCCGTCTGATAACGCAAAAACAAATTATCTTCAAGCAAAGAAATGTTTTGAGTGCCACCGCGTTTAGAGTATTTTTCCTCAAGTTGTTTTCTTGCGTTATCGTCGTCGGCATTCAACATAAACGGAACATAATCCGGGTAATTTAAAGTAATAATATATTTGCCGTTTTCGTCTTTTTCAAGGCGGCTTATATAATCTTGGCCAAGGCCGGATAATTCTTCTTTTGACACGGCAAGATTATCTTTATATTCCCTTATATTTTTAGAAAATTCTATTGCGTTTTTTGATTTCTTTTTTTGTAAATCTTTAAAAATCTCAAGGTTTTTATCGTCGAGCATAAGACCGCTTTTTCTAAAACCAATCATTGCATCTTTTAACATTTTTGCTTCTATTTTAGGCAAGTTTGGGTTAGTGTCCGCATAGTCTTTAAACGCCTGATAAATATCTTTTCTGGTTGCAACTTCCACCATATAATTGCTGATTTTTTCTTCAAGTGCAAGGGCAGCATTTCTTAATTTCTCGTCGGTGGAAACATAAGCAAGAAAACCTGCCTGCCCGAGTGATTTAGAATATTTATCAAAAGCCTCGTCGTACGCAAGCAAAGTATTTTCAAAAGTTCTTTTTTCTTTTGGTAAAGCAACAATTTTTGCAAGGTCTTTTTCCAAATTTTCTCTTGCTGCTTTTTCGCTTGGTTCAAGATCTTCTGCTTTATAATTAAAGTGCAAAGTACCGTCGGGATTATACATATTCATAACATTTTCTCCTGCCATTAAAAAACTTGTCAAAAACAAGGGTAAAACAAATTTTAAAAATTTCATATTTTAACTTCCTTATATTTTTGTTATAATATTTTATAAAATAAATTATCCCTTTTAAAAGGGTAGATAATAAAAACAAGAGGAAAAGAAAACATGTACGAAGCATTTGTTCCTAAGGAAATATTCCTTACAAAAGGTGTTGGCAGACATAAAGAAAAATTAGCAAGTTTTGAGGAAGCCCTCAGAGATGCTAAAATCGCAAAGTTTAACTTGGTGCCGGTATCAAGTATCTTTCCGCCGCGCTGCAAAGTTGTAACGGTAAATAAAGGTCTTGAAAAATTACATCCCGGTCAAATTTTGCACTGTGTTATCAGCCGCAATACCAGCAATGAAAACAGACGTTTAATTTCCGCATCAGTCGGTCTTGCAATTCCTAAGGATAGAAACACACACGGTTATATTTCCGAACACCACAGTTTTGGTGAAGCAGATCAAAAAGCCGGCGATTATGCCGAAGATTTGGCTGCTATGATGTTATCTACCACCCTTGGTATTGAATTTGATAACAATACCACCTGGAACCAAAAAGAAGAAATTTGGAAAATGAGCGGCAAAATCGTTAAGAGTACAAACATTACCCAATCTGCCATCTGCGTTGACGGCGTTTGGACAACCGTTGTGGCAGCCGCTGTTTTTGTGAGGTAAGATTTTTCTTCTTTTATGATACATCCAAAAGCGAAGTATTTTTTAGAAGTTGAAACGGGACAGACTCCTTTAGAGTCTTCCCGTTTTGCTGTAATACCCGTGCCTTATGAAAGGACCGTTTCTTACGGCGGAGGCACAAAACTAGGACCAAAGGCCATTATTGATGCTTCACCGCAGATTGAACTTTGGGACGAAGAAACAAAAACAGAAACTTATAAAGAAGGCATACACACCTTAAAACCTATTGATTGTAAAGGGTCTGAAGAAGCCGTTTTTAAAAGAATAGAAAAATATGTCCAAAACTTTATGGACAAACAAAAAGCCCTGCCTTTTTACTTGGGGGGGGAACATTCTATTTCGCAAGCCTTGATCAACCCTTATATCAAGAAATACGGCAAAAAATTATCCGTTTTACACTTTGACGCACACGCTGATTTAAGAGAAGAATACTTTGGCGATACACGTTCCCACGCTTGTGCTTTATATCCTGCCTCACGCAAGGTTAAAGTTGTGCAAGTAGGT
This sequence comes from Elusimicrobiaceae bacterium, assembly GCA_045605725.1. Lineage (GTDB taxonomy): Bacteria > Elusimicrobiota > Elusimicrobia > Elusimicrobiales > Elusimicrobiaceae > Proelusimicrobium. Next base: position 21,441 of record JAZUQO010000001.1, on the reverse strand, counting down.
ATCAGAAGCGTTGGTTTAGAAGAAAAACAATATGTCAATGCAGGTAATGTTAAAACTTTCTTTATGCACGAAAACTTGGATATTAATAAATTAATACCTCAAGTGTTAAAGAATTTAACCGATACCGTTTATATGACGATAGATGTTGACGGCTTTGACCCAAGCGTAGTGCCGGGAACAGGCACCCCGCAACCGGGCGGTTTTACTTGGTATGACGGTCTTAAATTATTTAAAGCCGTTTGCCAAAAGAAAAATATCGTTGCCGTTGATATTGTTGAAACAGCACCCATTAAAGGCCAGCATATAACCGAGTTTAATGTTTCAAAACTCTTATATCGCTTAATGGGTTATTTGGCAACAAAGAAAAAATGAGGCGTCTTCCCCGAAGGTTTTTATCGGGGATCTCCACCGATTATTTAAAAAGCGCAAGGTTAATAAATACCCTGCGCTCTTTTTTCTTCTTAAAACAAGAAAAAATTAATTTTCTGCTTTAAATTGGGTTTTATCTACACCGCAAACGGGGCAATGCCAATCTGCTTTAACATCGGCCCATTTTGTGCCTGCGGGAACACCGTTATCCGGATCACCTATATTTTCGTCATAGACATAACCGCAAACTTCGCATACATATTTCATAATTTATTTCTCCTTATTTTCTTTAAATGTTGTTGCGCCGCGCGGTGTTTTGCCGCGTAAAACGCATTGATAATAATCATAAGTTAAAGGTTTGCCTTCTTTGATAACTTGGGTATCTTCCACAAAACCGATAAACAAAGTGTGTGTGCCTAAATCTATTGTTTGATTAACTTTTACCGACATCCAAGATAAAGTGTTTTCCAAAACTATCGGCAAACCTTGCGCACTTAACTTATAAGATACTTTAGCAAATTTATCATAGTTTTTGCCTGTTCTAAAGCCAAAATTGCCAATAAATAGCATATCTGCCCCTTGTGCTATCGGCTGAACACAAAAAAGACCTGTTGCCTTAATATAGTCGTGAGTTAAAGAGTTTTTATTTAAGGCAATAGCAATTTTAGGCGGTTCTGCTGTAACTTGAAAGACGGAGTTTGCTATCATAGCATTAAACTTTTCGCCTTCTCGTGCGCCGACGATAAATAATCCATAAGTCATATCTGTTAAAGCGCGGGTGTCTATCATAAAGTTTTACCTATTTCCTCTGCCATAAAAACACCGCCGTCAAAACATTCTTTAAGTTTTTCTTCCGTAGGAACAAATTTGCTTGTTATAGGTTCTTTAACAATTTTAACGCCCATAGTTTCAACAAATTTTTGTAAATTTGTAATTGCCATAGGACTCCATCCATAAGAGCCAAAAACCATACCTAAAAGATTTGTTTTTTTAAGGCCTTTTAAATAAGTTAAAGTATCCCCGAGTGATGGATACATCTCCTGATTTAAAACCGGCGTACCGACGATTAAAGCCGCGCTGTCTAAAATTTCAGTAGCAACTTCGCTTCTGTTTGTAGCGCGCAATGAAAACTCTTTAACTTCAATTCCTTTGCTTGAAAGACCGTCGGTAATAGCAGCGGCCATTTTTGCTGTGCTACCCCACATGGTATCATAAATAACAAGCGCTTTTTTGGCGGGTTTTTGCTCGGCAAATTTTGCATATAAATCAACAATTTGTTGCGGATTTTTGCGCCAAATTATGCCGTGATCCGGGCAAATAATTCTGGGTGCAATACCTTTTGCCTTAACTTTTGCCAAAAAGGCTTTAACAATATTGCTGTAAGGCAAAATAATATTGGCATAATACTTTTTTGCTTCGCGGAACCAAATATCAGAAGAGACTTCATCGTCAAAAAGTTTGCTTGAGGCTAGATGCATACCAAAAATATCATTAGAGAAAAGAAGGTTTTCGTTCTTCATTAAACAAATCATACTTTCCGGCCAGTGCAGCATTTTAGAATCCATAAAAACTAAAGTTTCTTTGCCGATATTTATTTCTGCGCCATCGGCAACACCTTCTAAATTTTCAAAAGAACCAAAATGCTCTTGCAAGGTTTTAACACCTGTCATAGAAGCATAAATTTTACTTGGTTTAAACTTGGCAATAGTTTCGCGGATAACGCCGGTATGGTCCATTTCGGAGTGATTTGAAATAAGAATATCAATTTTTTTATCGCCTATAACACTTTTAATGCGCGCGGCCATTTGCTCAAAAAAACCGTGTTTTACCGTGTCAACTAAAACGATTTTCTCATCCACAATTAAAAAAGCATTATAAGTTGTGCCTCCGTCGGTAGTATATCCGTGGAAATCTCTAATATTCCAATCAATCGCGCCTACCCAATAGACTTTATCTGTAATTTTTATGGCCTGCATTTATTTGCTCTCCCACAAACCGTGAAGATTGCAGTAAATTCTTGCTTTAACAATTTCTACACCGGTGGATAAAAACTCCGCTTCGGGTTTATCTCCGGGTTTAAGGTATTTGCGCCCTATTTTACCATCTTGGGAGAAAACTTCAATAAACTCAATATAATGTTTTTCTTCCATCGGGTGAGCAACCGAGCCGACTTTAACAAGATACCCCTTTTCTGTCTTTTCAATTACGGGGATGTGCTTTTCCGTAGAGGCTTCCTGGGTATTTGCTACCATTAATTGCATAGGTTTTGAGCAACAAACCAGTTCCCCACCACCGACGTGGGCAATTTCCACAACATTACCGCAAACCGAGCATTTATACAGATTGTTTAATTTCATTTTGTTTTCTCCTTTAAAAATTCTTTTACTGCTTCTAAGACGGATTCATAATCCGGCTCGTCTTCAATATCTTTTACATCCTGTATATATCTTAAAATACCTTCTTTGTTTATTATAAAAACCGCTCTTGCCAAAAGTTCAAAATGCTCTAAAAAAACACCTTAATCTTTTGCGAAATTATTGTTTTTATAGGCGGAAAGTGTTATCAGATTTTCCGCACTTTTAGCAAGACACCATTTTGCCTGTGTAAAAGGCAAATCTTTACTAACGACAATTATTTTTACTTTTTTGCCCAACAAAGAAGCCTGCCATATTAAATTTACTTGCTTCCAGTGAACAAGTCGGCGTATCTAAAGAGGGTATTGTCGTTAAAATAATGATGTGTCCCTTATAATGACTAAGGGGCACATCATTCATATGCGTATTGACTAACTTAAAATCAGGTGCTTTTTTACCTGTTTCAAGCATTTTAGTTATAAGGGCGGTATCCCGTCCTTTTACTTTTATATGTCTTAACATAACTACCCCCAAGTTATATTTGACTTTTTTTACCAGTTTTCAGCCAAGACTTCAAAGTAGCCTTGTTCATGGGCGCAAGCAGGGCATTTTTCAGGTGCACTGTCGCCTTCGTGAACAAAACCGCAGTTTAAGCAAACCCATCTTACTTTTTGGTCTTTTTTGAAAACTTTTTTATTTAAAATATTATCTCTTAAACCTTTGTATTTTTTGGCATGTTGTTTTTCCGCAACTGCTATATTTAACATTACGGCTGCAATTTCAGGAAAGCCTTCTTCATTTGCTACTTGGGCAAATTCGGGATACATTTCCTGCCATTCATGGTCTTCACCTTGGGCAGCGGCCAAAAGGTTTTCTTCCGTTGTGCCAATAACACCCGCCGGAAAAGCAGCCATAATTTCTACGTCGCCACCTTCTAAGAATTTAAAAAGTCTTTTTGCGTGTTCTTTTTCCTGATTAGCGGTTTCTTCAAAAGTTCTTGAAATTTGAACATACCCTTCTTTTTTTGCTTTGCTGGCAAAAAAAGTATATCTGTTTCTTGCTTGGGATTCCCCGGCAAATGCTGTTAAAATATTTTTTTCTGTTTTAGTTCCTTTTAATGATTTCATATAAAAACCTCCATATATTAATAGTATATAAAAAAGATATTGCCTTTTGCAAAAAATATTTAAAAATAATGGTTTTTCCATATAAAATGCAAAAAATAACTCTTTTTAAGTATTGCTTTTATTACTTTCTTTTTTTATAATTAAAAAACAAGAAATTTAATTTTCTTGCTATTTTAACGAAAAACTGCTAAAATTTACTTATAAATCATTTTTTTGTTTTTTAGCATAGTTAAGGTGTTTTTATGGAAAACTTCAATATAAACGAAATTTGGGCAAATCTTCTAATTTTTCTTAAAAATAAACTTAGTGAAGATATTTGTGAAATGTGGATAAAACCTATGAAGCCCATATCCTTTGAAAACGGTATTTTTAAAATAGAATTACCCAATGAGGTTTGGCTTCGTAAGATTAAAGAAAGATATGAAACCCAAATTTTACAAGGTTTAAATCAATTAATAAATGAACCTTTAACTTTAGAATATATTATACAAGTTCAAACAAAACCCACAACACCCCGTTTTATAGAGCCGGAAGTTTTTGAAGAAAAACCAAAAGTTTTAAATACTTTTGTAAATCACTTAAATTCTTATTTTACTTTTGACGGTTTTATAGAAGGTCCTTCAAATCGTTTTGCTTATAAAGCCGCCCAAGCAGTTGTAAAAAAATTAGGGGAAAGATCCAATAACCCTTTTGTTATTTTTAGTGCACCCGGTCTTGGTAAAACCCATCTTTTACACGCAATAGGAAACCAAATTTTAAAAGATAATCCTTATGCAAAAGTTTTATATATGTCCGGCGAAGGTTTTGTTTCAGAATATATTGAATCCCTGCAAAATAAAACTGCTGATGCTTTTAGAAAAAAATATCGTCATTTAGATTGTCTTTTACTTGATGATATACAATTTGTTGTAGGTAAAGAAAGTTCAGAACAAGAATTTTTCTATACATTTAATAGTTTATTTGATAATAAAAAACAAATTGTTTTAACTTCAGATAAAACACCAAATCAACTTGGTTTAAGCGAGCGTCTTGAATCACGTTTATTAAATTCTTTAGTTACAGAAATTAAAAGACCTGATCTTGAAACCCGCCTTGCTATTTTAAGACAAAAAAGAGATGTTAATAATTTTGATATAGGCGATGATGTTTTGGCTTTTATTGCAAGCGGTGTTCAGGCAAATATAAGAGAACTTGAAGGTTGCCTTTTTAGACTTACCGCTTATTGCAGTATTCATGGGGTTCAAGCATCTGTTTCTATCGCAAAAGAAGTTTTGGCAGATATTATAAATTCTGAACAAGAAAAATATAGTATCAGTATCAGTCAGATTAAAAAAGTAGTTTGTAAACATTTTAAAGTTAGTGTTGAAGATATTAATTCTAAAAAGAAAAGTAACTCTATTGCTTGGCCGCGCCAAGTGGCGATGTATATAGCAAGCGAACTTACAACTTTACCCGTAACAGAAATAGGTAGAGAATTTAATAGAGATCACACTACTATTTTACACGCTAAACAAAAAGTAAAGGAAGAAATAGAAAATAATCCGTTTTTTGTACCTGTTATCAACCAGTTGATAAGTGATGTTAAATCTGTTGATAACAATTAACAAAAACAAAAAATAGATTTTAATGTTAATAATGTTAATAAATTGTTAAAAGTTATACACAAAAAAATAAAAATTTGTATAGGAATATTAACAAAATTAACACAATTAACATAATATAATAATAAGGATAATAATATGAAGATAAATATTAATAAAGAAAGTTTTTTGGAAGGTATTCAAATAATTTCAGGAGTATCGGGTAGAGCAACTTTACCAATACTATATAACTTCCTTATGGAAGTATCTAACGGTAAAGTTAAACTTACAAGAACAGATATGGAAATGGCAACAATACATAATATAAATGCCGAAATTATTGAAGAAGGATCTATAACAGTACCTTTAAAAGAAGTTTCCGATATTTTAAAAAATCTTCCTTCCGGTAAAGAAATAAGTTTAGAAACGGATGATGAAAATAAACTTCATATTAAAAGCGGTAGAAGTAAATTTTGGGTTATTGGAACCCCTAAAGAAGAATATCCTATTATTCCGGGTATAGAAAAAGAAAAATCTTTTACACTTAAATGTAAAGACTTAAAGGAAATGATAGAGCATACAATTTTTTCTGCTTCAACAAAAGAAACAAGATATGTTTTGAATGGTTTATATTGGGTTTCCACTACGGAAAAATTTGAAATTGTTGCAACTGACGGTAGACGTCTTGCTTTAGCAACAAATTCACCTTTACAAGGTGTTAAAAATTTTGATGTTATTGTTCCTAATAAAATTTTAAATGAACTTTTAAAATTACTTAGTATAAATAAACCCACAGATGAAGATTTTATTGATATAAGTGTTTCTGAAAATCAGGTAAGTTTTGCTTTTAAAGAAACAGTATTTCTTTCTCGTTTAATAGAGGGTAAATTTCCCAGTTATGAACAAGTGATACCTTCTAAAAAAGAATTTTCTTTATCTATAGAAGCGGGGGAACTTTTATCTTCCACTAAACGTGCGGCACTTTGCGCCGGTGACCTTGGCGGAACAGTTAAATATTCCTTAAGTGAAGGTAAAATAAAAATAACATCAAGTTCAAATAAAATGGATTTTTCCGAAGAACTCAAAATAGAATATAATAAAAATGATTTTGCAACTTCTTTTAATCCGGAATATTTAATAGATGTTTTAAAATTAATTTCCGGCAAGGCAGTATTTTCGTTTAATAATGCTTCCCAACCGGTTTTGGTAGAAGAAGAAGGTAAAACACAGTATAAATATGTAATAATGCCGGTACGTGCATGAAGTTAAAACAGAACCAACCAGAAATTTGGCATGAATCAAATGAAATAAGAGGTAATTTTAATCGTTTAAATTCACAAATTAATCGATTATTATTACTTGAAAAAATTTGGGTTAAAGTTGTTGGTTCTAAATCAAAATTTTGGCAACTTGACGCCGTGCAAAAAAATACAATTTTTGTAAAAGTAAAAGTAGTAACCGCCCGTCAGGAACTGTTACTTAATAAAGAAACAATAATAAAAGAATTAAATAAATATTTCCAGAGGGCGTGGATAAAAGAGATTTCAATAATTTAAGGAGTATTAAATGACAACAGAAACAGAATTACAAAAAGATTATGATTCTTCTAAAATACAAGTTTTAGAGGGTCTTGAAGCAGTGCGTAAACGCCCTGCTATGTATATCGGCTCCACCGGAGCGCCGGGTTTACATCACTTAATTTACGAAGTAGTAGATAACTCCGTAGACGAAATTTTGGCAGGTAATGCCACCCATATTGAAGTAACAATAAAAGAAGATAATGTGTGTTCAATTTTAGATGACGGTCGCGGTATTCCCGTTGACCCGATGAAAAATGTTAAAGATTCTAAACTTAAAGGTAAAAGTGCTTTGGAAGTTGTTATGACGGTTTTACACGCAGGCGGTAAATTTGATAGCGGTGCTTATAAAGTTTCCGGCGGTTTACACGGGGTCGGTGTATCTTGTGTTAACGCTCTTTCAGAATGGCTTGAAGTTGAAGTCCGCAGAGATAATAAAGTTTATTTCCAACAATATAAACGCGGTGTTCCTCAAGATAAAGTTAAAGTTATTGGTGAGACTAAAGAACACGGCACAAAAGTAACTTTTAAAGCAGATAATCAAATCTTCGGGGATAATATTTTCTCTTATGATACTATTGCCAAAAGACTTAGAGAACTTGCCTTCTTAAATGCAGGTGTCCGCATTACTTTGACCGATGAAAGAGAAGAAAATAAATCCCAAGTCTTTTTATATGAAGGTGGTATTTCCCAATTTGTTAAATACTTAAACGATAATAAAAGAAACATTAACCCAGAACCTATTTATATTACAAAAGAAATTGAAAGCAATTATATTTCTTTTGCTATTCAATATAATGACGGTTATAGCGAAAATGTTTTCTCTTTCGTAAACAACATTAACACAATTGAAGGCGGTACGCACTTAAGCGGTTTTAGATCTGCCTTAACAAGAATCGTTAATGACTATATTAAAAATAACGGTCTTTTGAAAAATAAAGATCTTAATATCACCGGTGATGATATGAGAGAAGGTTTGACCGCAGTTTTATCAGTCAAAATTCCTCATCCGCAATTTGAAGGGCAGACAAAGACTAAACTCGGTAACTCTGAAATTGAAGGTATTGTCCGCTCAATAGTCGGCGAAACTCTTGCCACTTTCTTTGAAGAAAACCCCAAAACAGCCCGTGCAATTTGCGAAAAATGTATCGGTGCTGCCGTTGCAAGAGAAGCCGCTAGAAAAGCAAAAGATTTAACCCGCAGAAAAGGCGCCCTTGAAAGCGGCGGTTTACCCGGTAAACTTGCCGATTGCCAAGAAAAGAACCCGGAAAGATGCGAACTTTTCATCGTAGAAGGTGAATCAGCCGGCGGTTCAGCAAAACAAGGCAGAGACAGAGTTTTCCAAGCCATCTTGCCGTTAAGAGGTAAAATTTTAAACGTTGAAAAAGCACAACTTGTTAAAATTTTATCTAACGAAGAAATCAGAACCTTAATTTCCGCAGTCGGTACAGGCGTTGGCGAAGGGGAAGGCGGTTTTGATATTTCAAAACTCCGCTATCACAAAATTGTTTTGATGGCAGATGCTGATGTCGACGGTCAACATATTACAACCTTGCTTTTAACCTTCTTCTACAGGCAGTTAAAACCGCTTATTGAAAACGGTAATATTTATATTGCCCAACCGCCTTTATATAAAGTTAAAAAAGGCAAAGCAGAAGAATATATGCAAACCGAAGAACAAATGCAAGCATGGCTCTTTAAAGAAGCACTTTCTTCCGTTAAAGCAAAAACTAAAGACGGCAAAGAACTTTCAACAGAAGAATTGACTTCTTTACTTAATCTTTTAAAAGAAGCGCAAGAAGCAACCTTCAAACTTGAACTCAAATCTTTAGGTATTAAAGAATTTTATGAGTTTAAGGCACAAGGTCAACTTCCGCTTTACAGAATCCCGCTTGAAAGCGGCGGCTACAAATACTTCTATAGTGAACAAGAATATAAAGATTATGAAGCCAATTATGTAAACGAAAAACGCGAAGAACTGCTTGCTGCCGGTACTCCCGAAAATGAAATAGACGAAGAAATGATTAAACCCGATTATCAAAGCCTTAGGGAATTTGGCAAACTTTTAGCCCTTGATACAAAACTTGCCGCTTACGGTTATACTTTACAACAGTTCCCGCATATCAGCGATGAAAAGAAGAGAGTTAACCCTCTTTTCACCGTTAATGACGGCAAAAAAGATATTTTGGTTTACAGTTTACAAGAATTCTTAAAAACCGTTAAAGATGCCGGCGCACAAGGCGCAACAATACAGCGCTACAAAGGTCTTGGTGAAATGAACCCCGAACAACTTTGGGAAACCACTATGGACCCATCTAAACGCAAACTTTTGCGCGTATCTATACAAGATGGCGCAGATGTGGAAAAAGTTTTCACAATGCTTATGGGCGATAAAGTTGAACCCAGAAGGGCCTTTATTGAATCCCACGCCTTAGAAGTAAGGAATTTGGATATTTAGTTTATAAGAGGAATTTATGGAAGAACAAAAAACAACTGATTTATTTGGCAATATTAAAGAAAGAGATATCGGAACGGAGATGAAAAACTCCTACATCGATTATGCTATGAGTGTTATTATCGGCCGTGCTTTACCGGATGTCCGCGACGGATTAAAACCGGTCCATAGAAGAATCTTATACGCTATGCAGGAAATGGGCTTAAAATATAATAAACCCTTCAAGAAATCTGCCCGTGTGGTCGGTGATGTTCTCGGTAAATATCACCCGCACGGTGATTCTTCAGTTTATGATGCTTTGGTCCGTATGGCACAAACTTTCTCTATGAGAAACACTCTTGTCAACGGACAAGGAAACTTCGGTTCTATTGACGGTGATAGCCCGGCTGCTATGCGTTATACCGAAGTCCGCCTTCAAGCAATAGCAGATGAACTTCTTAACGATTTAGATAAAGATACCGTTAAATTTGTACCTAACTACGACGGTTCTTTAATAGAACCGGCAGTTTTGCCCGCAAAAATCCCGCAACTTTTGGTTAACGGTTCAAGCGGTATCGCAGTGGGTATGGCAACAAATATTCCGACACACAATTTAGCAGAAGTCTGCAATGGTATTATTGCTTTAATTAAAAACCCGTCAATTACCACAAAGGAAATGATGCAAATTGTTAAAGGCCCGGATTTCCCGACAGGCGGCATTATCCGCGGAACAAAAGGTATTTATGATTATTTTGAAACAGGCCGCGGTTCTGTACGCATCCAAGCCAAAGCCGAAATTGAGGAAATGAAAGGCGGCAGAGAAGCAATTATCGTTACCGAAATTCCTTATCAAGTCAATAAAACTTCTTTAATTGAAACAATAGCCGGCCTTGTTAAAGATAAAAAAATTACCGAAATTTCCGACATCCGCGACGAATCCGACAGACGCGGTATGCGCCTTGTTATTGAGTTAAAGAGAGACGCAACCGGCCAAGTGGTTTTAAACCAATTATTTAAGCATACACAATTACAGACCTCTTTTGGTGTTAATATGCTTGCTATTGTTGACGGTAAACCGCGCATTTTAAGCCTTAAAGAAGTTATGCGCCAATATGTCCACCACCGCCAAGAAGTTATCACCAACAGAACACGCTTTGACTTAAATAAAGCCTTAAAACGCGCTCATATTTTAGATGGCTTACTTGTTGCAATTGCTAACATGGATGAAGTTGTTGCAATTATCCGCGGTTCTAAAGATGCACCGGCCGCAAAAATTGCTTTGATGAACCGCTTTAAATTAAGCGAGGCCCAAACCCAAGCAATTTTGGATATGCGCTTACATCAACTCACACAACTTTCCGCAATTGCTATTGAGCAAGAACAAAAAGAACTCGCCCAAACAATTAAAGATTTACAAGATATTTTGGCTAATCCGCAAAGAATTTTAGATATCATTGTTGAAGAATTAACCGAAATCGTAAATAAATACGGCGATGAAAGAAAGAGTGAAATTGCAAACGAAATTACCGACTTCTCTATTGAAGATTTAATTGAAGAAGAAGATGTGGTTATTACCTTATCAAATGACGGTTATGCAAAACGCATTCCGCTTGATACTTATAAATCACAAAACCGCGGCGGTAAAGGCATTATCGGCGGAAGAACCAAAGAAGAAGACTTTATTGAACACTTATTTGTAACTTCCAGCCACTCTACAATTTTAATGTTCACAACCCGCGGCAGAGTGTTTGCCTTAAAGGCTTTTGAAATACCGGAAGGCAACCGCCAAAGCAAAGGTAAAGCAATAGTAAATCTCTTGCAGATTTCAGGCGAAGAAAAAGTAACATCCGCCGTTGCCTTCAGAAACTTTGACCCGCAAAACAGTGGCGAAACTTACCTTACAATGTGCACCCGCATGGGCACAATTAAGAGAGTTGAGTTAAGCGAGTTTGCCCATATCAGAAGAACAGGTATTATTGCTATTGGTCTTGAAGAAGGCGATATCTTAATATCCGTCCAAGAAACCCATGGCAACAGCGATATTTTGATTGCCACCAAACAAGGCAAATCAATTAGATTTGACGAAAATCAAGTCCGCGCTATGGGTAGAACGGCAAAAGGCGTCAGAGGTATTAGACTTGCTTCCGGCGATAGCGTTGTTGGTATGGAACAAGCACCTAGAGAAGGTGCCCAGCCTGATGTATTATCCGTCTGCGAAAATGGTTACGGCAAACGCACCGAGTTTAGCGAATACCGCACTCAAAACCGCGGCGGCAGTGGTGTTATTACAATTAAAACAACTGCCAGAAACGGCCAAGTGGTAGGTATTAAACTTGTTGACGAATCTAAAGATTTAATGGTCATTACCGAAAAAGGTATGGCTATCAGAATCAGATGCGAACAAATCCGCTCCGTCGGCAGAAACGCACAAGGCGTGCGCCTTGTCAAACTTGACGAAGCAGATAAAATCGCCCGTGTCGCGCCTGTTGTAAAAGAAGAAGAGCAACACGAAGAAGAGGAGTTAACCAAATAATTTGTTAAAACTTCTTTAAGTAATTAGGTTTTTACCTAGTTGTTTAAGTAAAAAAGAACCCCCGTATATCAAAAATATACGGGGGTAATTTTTCTTGCGGTAAAAAATTAAAATGGTTATAATAAAAATATCTTATTTTCGTAATAAACAAAAGGATTTTTATGTCTACGGATAAAAAAGTTTCTACTTTAAGAATAGTAATATTAATTTGCTCTTTTATTGCTTATTTAACTCTTTTTTATTTTACGCCGGATTTGGAAACAAATAATTGGTTTTTGAAGGGTTTTATTTTTTTGCTTTGGGGTTTTGGCTTTGTGTTTTTATCAGTGCTTTCTTTGTTTTTACTAAACATTACCGAAACAAATAAAGAGCAAGAAGGACAAAAAATTTCTTTGCTTTGGCATACAATTCCTTCTGTTATTTGGCTAGGAGTAAACACAATAATAACTGCTTGGTTTGCGTGTCTGATAGTTCATAATTTCAGATCTATTCCCAAAATAGGTTTGCTAGACGCTTTTATAGTTTTTTCACCTTTAGCAATTGTTTATATATGTTATCTGGGTATAAAAAAGCAATATGCGTATATTAAAAACAGTAAGGTTTTTATGAGTTTAATTATTGTCGGTTGTCTTTTGGGAATAATGCTGTTTTTCAAATATATAGGTCTTTAGAAATAAATATCCAAGGCGTCAATTTTTTTATCTTCGTGGGTATAAATTCTTAAAGAAAGTTTTCTATCTACAATTTTGATGTGGGCAAAATGCGGTGTTGCATAATATTTGCTTGTCCATTCATTGCTATAAGAGGGCTGCTCAAATGATCTGCCTGCTCCGCCGATAGTTACATAAATCGGCCCTGATTTAGAAGACTCTGCTGCTCTTATAGGTTTTGTTCTTTCGTATGCGCCTTGGTGGCCTTGTAAAACTAAATTAACTTTATGTGCTTCAAATAAAGGTGCCAAAAACTGGCTTAGTTTATCCTCGCTTGCTCCGCTTGAATAAACAGGGTGGTGCAAAACAACAATTTTCCATTTATCCGCACCTGCTTGGGCAAGGGAAGTTTTAAGCCACGCATATTGTTTACTGTCTCTTTCAAGTCGGGGGGCAAAAATTGCGTCGTATAAATTATTTGTATCTAACACGATTATACGGGCATTTGCGCTATCATAATAATAATAGTTCGGTGTGCCTTTGCTCCAAGGCATAGAATTTAAGGGTTTATAATTTGAGTTTAAAAAGCCTTTGCCTTCCTGTTTATCTCTATCCGGGCCGTATTCATCTTGCCCTAGTGCTGCTATATAAGGTGTCTTTTTAAGCACTTCTTTAAAAGGTTCATAAAAATCGGTATTTGCGTTTATTGCTTTGCCTTCAGTTGCGATATTGCCGGTATGTATTAAAAGATCTGCCGGGTGTTTTAACATACTTTGGGCAAGTTGTTTTTTTATTGTGCCGGTATTGCTGTTTGGATCAGAGGTATTACCTAAAACAAGCAAATTAAGTTCTTTTCTTTCTGCACTGTAAGCGGTGGTAAAAGTGCCGCTAATTCCTTCTTGAACGCCGGTTCCATCAGCATTTTGGACATAGACTTTATAGCAAAACTGGGTATTGGGTATAAGCCCGTGTAAAGTTATACTGTGATTTTTTTGTTTGGGGCTATTTGTCATTACCAAATTACATTGGCCTTGCGGACCGTATTCTATCCACGCGGGGGTAGGTTCATCGGTAAAAAAGCGGATAACCGCTGTTGTTGACTCTGGGTCTTGCGTATAAGGCCCTCTAATTATATTTGCGCTGTTTGCGCTTAAAGTAAGACAAACAAAAATAAAAAACAAAAATTTTTTCATATACTTAATTTTACTAAAAAAAAAGACCTTTGCGATATTTGCAAAGGTCTTTTATATTAAGATTGATTACTAAATTAGAAAACCCATCTTAAAGTAACACCGAATTCAACGGCAGAAGGGATATCATCACTGTGAGATTCTGCTTGCCAGAAAGGAACTAAAGCAAGATTATCGGTTAAGATTCTTGCATAGTCAAGTCTGATACCATAACCGTTGTAACCATCACCGGCGGAATAGTGCTTGAAGAATAAACCACCGTCAAAGGAATTGAGGTCGTCTAAATAGTATTTAGCATTGCCGGAAACAGAAAAAACATTGCTGGAACCAGTTACTTTTGTGTCACCGATAAAATCAATACCTGCTTCACCCCAGAAAACAAAGTCTTTAACCCATTCTTTGGAACCGGCCATAACGGAAAAACCGAAATCGGTAGAACCTTTTGCAACACCGTCGCTATCACCATTATTGGGGGAATCAAAGACTTCAGGGCTGATATAACCTTTTAAGTCAACGATTACGCCGTTTTTTGCTTCTTCAACAATTCTATATCTTCCATAGAAAGTAGGGTCTTCTAAACCGCTATCGCCATCTTTAATCTTGCTCCAACCAAGACTTGCACCGATGGATAAATTATCCATAACACCGTAGTTTAAAACTTCTTTAACGCTATATGCTCTAACGCCAGCCCAAGCATATGGATTATTTGTTTTCATAACAGTACTATCCAAAACGAAACCTTCTTTTTTAGGCATATAGAAGGGGTCAGTAATATTTAAGGAGTATGCTTGCGCAACTAAAAAGATTGCAAGGGTGCCTAAAATGATTTTTTTCATTTTTAAATTTCCTCCATAATTTATACAATATATCTATGAGCATATGATAGCATAAAAGGAGGAAATATGCTAAACGAATTTTTTACAAAATTTTTATCTGTTGAAAGTGTTCTCACAAAATATATTTTAGGTGTTGCTATTTTCATTTTAGCGGTAATAGCAATAAAATATATAGCCAAGACCTTACAATGGGCAACGGAAAATTTTTTAAACAAAAGACAAATTATCGGCAGGGGCTGGGTAAGCCTTATTATTAAACATAAAGTTTTAAATCATTTCTTCTTTGCTATCGGCCTTTGTTTTTTAGTTGGTGTAAATGATTTCTTTTTAATGCCGGAATTTCCTAAAATTACAACTTTTATTTTAAGACTGGTTAATATAGTTATAATAGCGGAATTTACTTTGCTTATTGTTGCTTGCTTAAGCGTTTTCGGCGATAAATACTCCCGTTCCGTTAGAATGCCTTTAAAAGGTATTGTTCAGGCCATACAGGTTGTTTGTTGGCTTGTTGCTATTATCTTAATGGTGTCAATTATCGTTAATAAAGAACCGGTTTATTTGCTCGGCGGTTTAACTGCTTTATCTGCTATCTTACTTTTGATTTTTAAAGATTCTATTTTAGGTCTTGTTTCAGGGTTTCAACTTTCCTTAAACGATTTGGTAAGAGTCGGCGATTGGATTGTTATCCCCGGCCAAGGCGCAGACGGCGAAGTGGTGGATATTTTGCTTGCCACCGTCAGAGTTAAAAATTGGGATAATACTATTGTTAATGTCCCGGCTTATGACCTTGTTTCCCACTCTTTTACAAACTGGAGAGCCATGAGCGAATCCGGCGCCCGCAGAATAAAAAGAGCCGTCAATATTGATATACACTCAATTAGATTTTTAACCCCGGAAGAAATTGAAAAATTAAAAAGCATTTCTTTATTAAAAGATTATCTTGCCAAAAAAGAAAAAGAACTTGCCGATTATAATAAAAAAGTGGAACACCGTGAGAATATTTATAATACAAGACGTTTAACCAATATCGGCACTTTTAGGGCCTATTGCCAAGAGTATTTAAGACATAATAAAAATATCACGCAGGAATTTACCTGTATGGTGCGCCAACTTGAACCCACTTCCGAAGGTTTGCCTTTGGAAGTCTATGCCTTCTCCAATGATACGAACTGGGTTTCTTACGAAGGTATCCAAGCAGATATTTTTGACCATCTTTTATCAATTATTTCTGTGTTTGATCTAAAAGTGTACGAAAGATACAGTAATAACTAAAAATGCAATTTATAGCAAAAGTTAATAATAACACTTGGGTTTTGGATGAGGATGAAGCGCGCCATTTAAAAGTTGTCCGCTTTAAAGTGGGCGACGAAGTTAATTTATTTGACGGCAAAGGCGGCCTTTGGGTCGGTAAAATTAAAACACTTACGGATAAATCAGCCAGCGGAACAATTTTAAAAACCTTAAAACCTTTCACGCCAAAACGCAAAATAACTTTATGCTTTTCCGTCATTTCGCGCCCTGCAACAGAGGACCTTTTAAATCTTTGTACGCAGGCAGGCGTTTATGCTATAAAACCGGTAATTTCCCAAAGGTGCGAAAAAGATTTAATTAAAAAATGGCACACCAAGCAAGAACGCTGGGAGCAGATTATTTTATCAGCAGCCAAACAATGCGGCACGCCTTATTTACCGACACTTTTAGAGCCGCAAAACTTTGCTGACGCAATAAAAGAAACAAAAGAACCCGCTTTAATTTGTTATGAAGACGAGCATACTTTACCGCTGCTTGAACAAATTAACAAAATGAACCCCAAAAACTTAACAATTTTTATTGGCCCTGAGGGAGGGTATGAAACTGAGGAAATTGCCCTTGCCAAACAAAACAATATAATTTCCGTCAGTCTCGGCGATTTTATTTTGCGTGCGCAAAGTGCCGCTTTTGCCGCCGTTTGGGGTGCCATGCAATGAAGATTTTTATTAAAACTTACGGCTGCCGCGTAAATCAAGTGGAAAGTGAGGCCGTTTTAGAACAGTTTTTAGCGCAAGGTAGCGAAATAACCCAAGATTACAAAAATGCAAATTTATGTTTTATAAATACCTGCTCCGTCACAAGTAATGCCGATAAAGAGGCCGAAAAATTTATCCGTACACTTTTAAAACAAAACCCTTCCGCCCAAATTGTTGTAAGCGGTTGTTTTGCGCGTGTTAAAAAAGATTATCTTTTACAAAAATATCCTACTTTAAAAATTTATTTTAAGGAAGATCTTTCCAAAGCACTTTTTGATAAGGAAATTGATTGGTCCGTCAAAGAACACAGCGGGCATAGCCGCGCTTTTATTAAAATCCAAGACGGTTGCGATTGTTTTTGTTCCTATTGTATAGTCCCTTATACCCGCCCGATAAAAACTTCAAAACCAAAAGAAATTGTTTTAAAAGAAATCAAAGATTTAATAGCAAACGGTTATAGCGAAATTGTTTTAACGGGCATAAATATCGGCAATTATTCCTGTCCTAAAACAAAAGCAAATCTTGCTGATTTATGTAAAGAAATTTTTGCTTTGCCGGGTAATTTCAGAGTCCGTTTCTCTTCAATAGAAATTAACACAATCAGTGGTGAGTTAATAGAAGTTTTAAGCAAAGCGGGGGAAAAGTTTTGTTCTTATTTACACTTACCTTTACAAAGCGGATCAACTAAAGTTTTAAAAGAAATGCGCCGTCACTATACTGCCGAAGAGTTTTTGGAAAGATTAAATTATATCCGCACAAAAATAAAAGATTTATTTGTCTATACCGATATTATTGCCGGTTTCCCTACCGAGACGGAAGAAAATTTTAAGGAAAGTTTTGATTTCTTAAAAAAAGCAAAATTTGCCGGCCTTCATGTTTTTAGTTATAGCGCAAGAGAAGGCACCCCCGCCGCACAAATGGCGCAACTTAACCCGAATACAATAAAGGAAAGAAGTTTTATTTTACATAAACTTGATAAAGAGTTGCGCGTAAGTGCCGCCGAAAGTTTAAAAGGCAAAATTTTAGAAGTGATAGGGGAAGATTTTGAGCAAGAATATTTGCGCGCAACGGCTTCAAACTTCCAGCGCGTTTTAATAAAAACCGATCAAAAACCGCAAGGGCTTTTTAAAGTTCTCGTCCAAGAGGTAAAAGGCGAAGAGGTTTTTTGCGCGCTTTTGTAAGCAAAAAAAAGCCAAATTTGTTATAATATATTTAGTAGTAAGATTCTACGGCAAGAGTTAATGAAAAAATGGTAGCCAAAAAAAATCTCTGTGTTCTAATACTTGCAGGCGGGCAAGGAACCAGAATGAAATCCGCCCTTCCTAAGGTGCTGCATAAAATTTGCGGCGCACCGCTTATTTCCCATATTTTAAGAGAAGTTTCTTTACTCAAACCGGCCGCTATCGGTATTTTGACCGGTCATCAATCTGATTTTGTCAGAGAAACAATAAAAAATAATCTTTCTAACTGGGGTATTAAAACACCGGTAGACTTTCTTTTACAGAAAAACTTAACCGGCAGCGGAACAGCGGTAAAAGATAGCCTTTCCTTTATTAAAAAATATGACCAAGTTTTAATTTTAGCGGGCGATGCTCCTTTAATTACGGCCGAAGTTTTAAAGAAATTAGTCAAATATCATAAAGCAAAAAATCCAAGTTGCACAGTTTTAAGTGTTATTCAGCCAAATCCTTTTGGCTATGGCCGTATTGTTAAGAACGAAAAGGGCCTTTTTAAAGAAATTGTGGAACAGGCCCATACGGATGCAAAAACAGCCGCTATTAAAGAAGTGAATTCCGGCATATACATTTTTGAAGTTAAACCTTTAACCAAAGCACTTGGCAAATTAAAACCGCAAGGCCCGAAACACGAATATTATTTAACCGATACTCTTGCTATGTTTGATAAAACCGAAGTTATGAGCGAGCAAGATTATATTTGCGCTATGGGTATCAATTCTAAAGCGCAACTTGCCCAGGCCCAAGCCCTTATGCAAGAGCGCATAAATAAAAAACATTTAGATAACGGCGTAATTATTATTAACCCCGGCGCAACTTATATCAGCGCACAAGCAAAAATCGGGCAAGACAGCGTAATTTATCCCAATACTTTTATTGAAGGCAATACAATTATCGGTCAAAATTGTATAGTAGAACCTTCCAATTGGATAATAAATAGCACAATCTCCGATAATTGTCATATTAAAAGCGGTTGTTATGTGGAAGAAAGTTCTCTTGCAAATAATTGCCAAATCGGGCCTTATGCCCATTTAAGACCGAAAAGTATTTTAAAAGAAAAAGTAAAATCTGGTAATTTTATTGAAATAAAAAATTCTGTTATAGGGGAAGGCTCCAAAGTGCCACATTTAACTTATATCGGCGATTGCCAAATGGGTAAAAATGTTAATGTCGGTGCGGGGTCAATCACTTGCAACTATGACGGCAAAAACAAACATCAAACTATTATAGGGGATAATGTTTTTGTCGGCTCAAATACCAATTTTGTAGCACCCGTTAAGGTGGAAAACAATGCCAAAATCGCAGCCGGTTCCACCATAACGCAAAATATACCTGAAGGCGTTTTAGCAATAGCCAGAAATCGCCAGGTAAATTTAGACAAAAAAGGAAAAAAGAAATGAGTCATTGCCAGTGTACCCGTGAATTAAAAGTTTTTACTTGTAATGCCAACCGCCCTTTGGCAGAAAAAATCGCGCAACACTTAAAAATTAAATTGGGCGATATTAAAGTAGAACACTTTGCCGATGGTGAAGTTGATGTCCAAGTTTTAGAAAGCGTGCGCGGTGCTGATTGCTATATTATTCAGCCTACTTGCACACCTGTGAATGAAAACTTAATGGAACTTTTAATTGCTATTGATGCTATGCGCCGCGCAAGTGCGGGCCGTATTACGGCAGTTGTGCCTTATTATGGTTATGCAAGAGCAGATAGAAAAAGCAATCCGCGTGTTCCTATAACAGCAAAACTAGTTTCAAATTTGATTACCGAGGCCGGTGCAGATAGAGTTATGGCAATGGACTTACATGCCGGTCAAATACAAGGTTTCTTTGATATTCCCGTAGACCATTTGCGTGCGCGCAGTGTGTTTTTGGAGTATTTTTTAAAGAATAAACCGGAAAATTTGGTAATTGTTTCCCCCGATGTCGGCGGTGTGGAAAGGGCGCGCAAATTTGCCGCCCGTATGGACGCCGGTCTTGTTATTATTGATAAACGCCGCCCCAAAGCAAATGAGGCAGTAGTTTATAATGTTATCGGTGATGTTAAAGATAAAACCGTAATTATCGTTGATGATATTGTTGATACGGCAGGTACTTTAACTGTTGTTGCAAGCAAAATTAAAGAAGCCGGCGCAAAAAAGATTTATGCTGTTTGTACTCACGGTGTTTTATCCCGCGACGGTGTTGATAAAGTGGACAACAGCCCGATAGAAAAACTTTTTATTACTGATACTTTGCCGACAGATAAACGCAAAGCAAGTGATAAAATACAAGTTTTAACCATTTCACATATTTTAGCAGACGCTATTTTGAGAAATCATGACGGCCGCTCAATAAGTGAAATGTTTAAATAAAAAACAGATTTTTGCAAAAAGCCCCAACCTTTTTGCTTAAAGATAAATAAGAAATTTTATTTTGCAAAAAGCAGAAAGTTAAAATTTCAAAAAATAGAATAGAAGATGAGAGGATGTAAAAATGGAAAAAATTAAAATCACAGCCCAAGCCAGAGAAAAAGCCGGCGTTAGAGGCGAACTTAGCAAAATCAGAGCACAAAAGATGATTCCTGCCGTTATTTACGGCGCAGGGGAAGAACCTGTTTCAATCTCTTTTTCTCAGAAAGATTTGGCTACAATTCAAAAAGCAGGTAGCAATACCTTGGTTGAAATTGACCTCGGCAAAAAGAAAGAACCTGCAATTATTAAAGAAGTTCAATATCACGTTGTAACCGATTTACCGATTCACGTTGACTTTCAAAGAGTTTCAATGAATAAAGCAATTGAAACATTGGTTCCCGTCGTTCTCGTTGGTGAAAGTGCCGCAGTTAAAGCAAACGGTGGTATCGTTGACCACGCAGTCCGCGAAGTCCGCGTTAAATGTTTACCGAGCGATATCCCGCACCATATTGAAGCCGATATCACCGAACTTTCTTTGGAAAAACATATCTGTGTCAGCGATCTTAAAGCCCCCAAAGGCGTGGAATTTGTTGATGAACCGACCAGAATGATCGTTCACGTCATTATTCCTAAAGAAGAAGTTGTTGCTGCACCTGCTGCCGCCGCAACTGCTGCCCAACCTGAACTTTCCGCCTCTAAAGGTAAGAAGGAAGAAGAAGGTGCAGCTGCTGCCGCAGCCCCTGCAAAGAAATAGTTTTCTTTGTTTCACAACAAATCAAAAACTCCCGTTCTTTTTTAGAGCGGGAGTTTTTGCTTATAAACTTTCTTTTATTATTTTTTTAACTATTGAACGCTTGGCTTTATTTCGCGCTCTTTTAACTTTTTTACGCGCAACGGAAGATGTGGTAGTATAAGCCCACTCGTCTTTTTTATTATGAGTAATTTTATCTTTCATATTTATCAGTATATAACATTTTCACAATAAAATTATTTTTTCTCTTGTAAAGATTTTAATTTGTTTTCCAAATCTTTAACCTTATCTTTTTGTTCGCTTAGTGCAAATTTGCGGTTTTGCAATACTTTTATTAAACCCTGCGGATTAACAAAAGTATTTATTTGAGCAGTTTGTTTGCCGTCTTTTGTTTTTACTTGCACGCTTTG